>CAZVDD010000023.1:0-12600 GCA_964626075.1 uncultured bacterium | reverse complement strand
AACACCTCAGTCCGGGTCAATACGATGTTATCTGGCAGGGAAATCTGCAAGACGGTCGTCTGGTAAACAACGGAGTCTACTTTCTGGTCCTCAACGCCGGTGGCGAGGTGCTCCGGGAAAAACTGATTCTCAGCCGTTAAGAGGGCAATCGAGATAACCTTTAACTTTTTTTTCTTCATTCCACCTGGTATTAAAAACTGTTACGGGCAGCGACTGGATTTTCTGGCTTGCTCTGATTTCCGGTCATTTTCCTAAATTCTAACCGCAACCTGACCATTTTAATAATAAAAATTCTCAGTAACGCCGGAATAAACACCCGACATCGGCGCGGGGGGAAGCCGGTTGATCGGAAATGAGACACGGTGAATTTCTAAGGGAGGAATTGAACCGTTCTCCAGCTTCCCAAAGGAGGAAAAAAATGAAAAACCGAACACAAACGAATATTCTTAGGGAAGGATTAAACCGCACCGCCGGCGCCGTGGTGAATGGTCTGTTGGCAAATCAACTCCTGCCCAAGCCAGTTTAAATCTGGTGCAGAAATTTATCCATCAGAATTTTGTTGCCTCTGATCTGCATACCCGAACAATCAGGGAGGCACAATACAGGGCAATCGTCAACCTGCTGAATGCGATGGACCGGGGTTTAAAAGAGAACCTGCTTTGCCCAATCGGTGCGTAATCGGCTGCTCGGGAATTTCCTGGGTAAGGTGGTCGTCCGCAATTCCCGGGTAATTCAGGAGTTTCAGGCAACCTATCAATTATGGCTACCAGCAAAGGGGCAAAGTTGAAAACTGGTTTGCACCCTGCTTTATCCGCGACCACTATGACCTTGCTGGTCAAACCTTTCGCGACTGCAAAGTGATGCCAATTGACGAAACTGCGGCACAGGCATTGAACGACCCCAGTTATGAGGCAACTATGGTTGAGTATGGCAGGAAATTCCGGACCTTAAGCGACGAAATCTGGCAAAAACGATTTGGCAAATAAAAAGGCGAAAAAGTTAAGATACATATGCGGCATTGAGGTATAGCAGTGGATATGGAAATCAAGGGATTTATGCTATTTAGAGCCCCATCGTCTAACCCGGCCGAGAATCAAAATTGTCGGCACCGGCTTTACCTGGGCAGCAATGGTTTGAAGATGGTAAAGCCCAATTTCCGAAACCAGAATATTATAATTACCAAAAGCGGATTGAGCGAGCCGAGCGGTTGCTGGCTGATTTTGGGTTAAAAGAAGTCGCCCACCGTCGGTTTGCTGAATATTCCAAAGGGATGAAGCGCAAATTGACCATCAACCGGCGCTGGATAATCTGAGTCCCATTTTTGCTTGACAAATTATGAGCATATGCTTATAATGTATTGTATGCCAAGACCAAAGTGTTGTCGGCGGATTGGCTGGTTGCCGGAGTGCCGGTTTTTTCAGCCGGCCGGTAAGACGGTTGAAGAGAAAGTAATTTTAGAACTGGATGAAATAGAAGCGCTGCGCTATGCGGACCTGCTCGGTCTTCATCAGGAGGAGGCGGCAGCAAAGATGGGCGTGTCACGAGCGACATTTGGCCGCATCCTTGAGCAGGCGCATTGTAAAGTTGCGGCGGCATTAGTTGAGGGCAAGGCTTTAGAAATCAAAACCGAGGGGGGTAATATGATTGTGGTTCCGAAAAGAACTTTTGTCTGTTCTGATTGTAGACACAGCTGGCAGGTGCCTTACGGGGCGCCAAGACCGGGTTGTTGTCCTGCCTGTTCCAGCCGTAATCTGCATCGTTCACCTGAAGAAA
Source organism: uncultured bacterium (assembly GCA_964626075.1). Lineage (GTDB taxonomy): Bacteria > Hydrothermota > Tepidihabitantia > Tepidihabitantales > Tepidihabitantaceae > Tepidihabitans. Next base: position 10,827 of record CAZVDD010000023.1, on the reverse strand, counting down.
GAGATGGGCGCGGTCCGGGCGGATTGGGTTGGGGCAGGTGCCGATGGTCAAGGCAAGTAAGTTCTCAAAGTTCAGAGGAAGAAAAGGAGTCAAAATGAGGCGGATTGCGGTCGCAACGGACGATGGCAAAAACATCGCCTGGCATTTTGGTCGGAGCCGGATGTTTGTTATCTGCGAGATTGAAGATTCGGGTTATCGGCGCTGTGCGGTGCGGGCGAACGAGTTCACCGGACACAGTCGGGGTGAATGTGGCACACAGAAACATCAGGGCCACGGCGCAATTGTTGAGGCGCTAAAAGATTGTGAGGCGGTTATCTGTCGGGGAATGGGACAACGAGCAATTGCGGACCTTGTTGCCGCGGGTATCAAACCGCTGTTCATCACCCGCGAGACCGATGTTGAAGGTGCGGTTCAGGACTATCTTGCCGGGAAACTGAGCGAAGTTGCTGGTGTTTGTCCCGGACATCAGGAGTAGTATGGCAGAACAAACAACTCAGGAGGCGATTGAACAGAGGATTAAAGAGAATCTGGCTCAAGTCCACAACCGCTTGATGGTGTTCAGTGGCAAAGGCGGCGTAGGCAAGACTACGGTCGCGGTTAACCTGGCAGTGGCGCTGGCGGAAAAGGGCCTGCGGGTCGGAATCCTTGATGTTGACATCCATGGTCCCAATGTTCCCCTGATGCTTGGTGTTGACCAACCGATTATCAGCACAACAGAGCAGAATAAAATAAAGCCGGTAGTCACCGATACCGGTTTGAAGGTCATTTCAATGGCGTTCTTTTTGCCCGATGATGGGGCGCCGGTTGTCTGGCGTGGTCCACTGAAGATGCGGGCAATCACTCAGTTCCTTGCCGATGTTGATTGGGGTGAGCTGGATTGGCTGGTGATTGACGCACCACCGGGAACAGGTGATGAGCCGTTGAGCGTTGCGCAGATGATTCCCGGGGCAAAGGTGCTGGTTGTGACCACGCCGCAAGCGGTGTCAGCGATGGATGCGCGGCGGGCAATAGAGTTTGCCCGCTTGGTTAAACTGCAGGTTGTGGGGGTGGTGGAAAATATGAGCACCTTTATCTGCCCGCACTGCGGCAAAGCCAGCCCGCTTTTCCCGTCGGGCGGTGCAATCAGGATGGCACAGGAACTGGGCGTGCCGATTTTAGCCCGTTTGCCATTTATACCAGAGGCGGCAGCCGATGCGGACCAGGGTCAGGCAGTTGTCCTTTCCCAGCCCGAAGGTCCGCTTGCGCTCCAATTCCAGCAACTTGCCCAGCAGTTATTGGCAGGAGAGAATAAGAAGTTGTGAAGCGGATTTTGTTTACCTGTTTTTGGGATGTGGGTATTGATATTGCCAATGCCAGAACCAAAGGGTTTAAGGACCAGCCGGATTTCAGGTTTGACGGTCTAATAACAATGGGCTGTGGGTTGAATGCCTGTTTCTTACCGGGGCCAGCGAATCGAACGGCAGTTCCTGACCAAATATTGACAACAAGAACGGATGGCTTATATTAAAGGTGCGTGTGCAGTTTATCAGGGTTTTGATTAAACTCAAAGCGACCGAGCCGGTATCACTGCCCTTGTTCAAAGGTGGGATACTACCCAGTGCCTATGGAATTGCCTTCCGGAAAGTATCCTGTCTATTTCACAACCGGCAATGTGAAGTGTGTTTACTTCGTCGGAGCTGTGTCTGGTCTTATGTATTTGATACCCCCCGTCCACCCGCCGCGGGAATACTTCCCCAAGTTGATACCGTTCCCCATCCATTCGTGATTGAGCCACCTGATACTGAAACCACGGTTCTGAAAAAAGGAGATTCCCTGGTTTTCCAACTAATTTTGTTCTGGCGGGCGACTCAATTTCTCGCCTGTTTTATTTATGCCTTCGAACAACTGGCTGAACAGGGGTTGGGCCGACCGAGAAAACCGTTTCATCTAACTGGTATTTATCAGCACAACCGCCTGATTTACGATTATAAAAAAATGGCGTTGGTTCGCCAGCCAACAGCGATGCAACTTAATCTATTGGCATCCGATGGCGAGGCAACGAACCATGTGCGGATAACATTTCTAACCCCAACCCGCCTGACCGTACAGGGAAAACTGTGCCGGCGAGCTGGGTTTGATATTGTTATCCGCGGTTTGCTACGGCGGTTCTGGTTGTTAAGTTACTTTCACGACCAGCCGGTTGAGATTGACTACCGCTCGTTAATAAATGCGGCGCAGCAGATAGAACTAAAAGAGGCGGTTTTTGCCGGTGCCGACTGGGGGCATTTTTCGCGGCGGCAGAATCGGATGGTTGAATCTAACGGTATTACCGGCTGGGCAGTTTATAAATGTGAACTGGGTCAATTTCTACCAATCCTCCGAGCTGGTGAGATTCTACACATCGGTAAAAACACATCCTTTGGTATGGGTAAATATCAATTGGAGGTGCAATGAATCAAAAAGAGTTAGAATTAATCATCCTAGCCGGTTTGCTCCATGATATCGGCAAATTTTATTTGCGAACCGGATCAAGACTAGGACAGAGTCATTCCCAACTAAGCGGTCAATTTGTTGCCGAAATTTTTCAGGGAGACTGGCCAGGCCTTGCCGAAATCGTTGAAAATCATCACATTGCCGATGCCATCAGTGCGCCAAATCCCCATTTAACCCGACTCGTTACTTTATCAGACTGGCTTGCCAGTGGTGAAAGGATAGAAATGGAAGAAGGGCAGCAAAGGTCTCCAGCGAAAACGGCGCTGACTAATGTTTTCTCAACTCTTTTTAGAAATCCGAGTCATACCTATTTCTCATTGCAGCCTTTACCGGAAGACGGCGGTGTCCAACCGCAAAATAAAAGCGAAGTTGCTTCTCAAACCTATCTGGATTTGTGGCATAACTTTTACGAAGAAGCAAAAAGTTTGACGGGATTAGAAAATCCGGTTTTGGTTAATCGCCTGTTGGCACTACTGGAAAAATATACGGTATTTATCCCGGCGTCGGTTTATAGAACTATCTCCGATATTTCGCTTTACCATCACCTGAAATTAACCGCTGCGATTGCTGCCTGTCTATATCTTGACCGGTTTACCTATGCTGATATTGAACAGCTGCTGAAGGTGTTTCAGCACGATTTATCAAATGAACAGGACCGAACTGTAGCCTATCTGATTGGCGGTGACATTTCCGGAATTCAGAACTTTATATACAACCTGCGGGCTGAGGGTGCCTTAAAGGGGTTACGGGGGCGTTCGCTTTACCTGCAGTTGATTGCCGAGGCTGTGGCGGAAAAAATCCTTAGGCGGTTCAATCTCACCCGGGCGAATCAGATTTATTGCGGCGGGGGGCACTTTTATCTACTTGTGCCGGTGACTACGAATTTTGCCGATGATGTCCAAGAGATTATCAGGTCAACTGACCAAGTACTACTTACTGAACACAAAGGGAAACTCGGCATTACCATTGCCTGGCAGCCGGTGAAGACGCTGGATTTCAACCGGGAAAGGTTTGGTTCGGTCTGGGACAAGTTACACGACCAACTGGTAACTAAAAAGCGACGCAAATTCGATACGATATTAGCGAACGCCGACTATAAATATGTTTTAGGGCCGCGGGGCGTTGGTGGTGAAGTGCCTGCCTGTTTAATCTGCGGTGAAGAACTCAGCGTTCAGGGACAAGAAAATCGGGTTTGTCAAATGTGTGCAGGTTTTGTCCAGCTTGGCCGAGAACTTCACAATGCCCAATATCTGCATGAAAATCGGATAACCAAACCGGATGCCCAAGATGCCGGCTGGAAAAGAACGCTTAAGCAACTGGGCGTAAATTATGAATTTCACCCAAAGCCACATTTTACCGATGGCGAACTTATTTACCGGATAAATAGTACGGTGTTGGAACCCGGTATTGCTGGCTTCCGATTTGTCGGTAAATATGTGCCGGATAAAGACGGTGAAACTGTAGAACTTAAAGACCTGGCAGATGAAGCGGACGGAATAAAACGATGGGGGGTATTAAGAGCCGATGTTGACCATCTGGGCGAGGTATTTAAGAAAGGGCTGACGACCTACGCCGAAAATGGAGAGAGCAGGGATGACCGCTCCATATCCCGTCTTTCAATGCTCAGTTATCTGCTTAGTTATTTCTTCTCGGCCCGGGTTCAGGCACTAGCAGAGAGTGATGGTTTCAAAGGTAATATCTACCTTGCCTATGCTGGAGGTGATGACCTGTTTGTCATCGGTGCCTGGTCAAAACTGCCCCAATTCGCCCGCCAGGTTTATGAAGATTTTTGCCAGTTTACCTCAAATCGGCTAACACTTTCTGCTGGTATATTCATTGCGCCCTCGGAAAAGTTTCCAGTCTATCAGGCAGCAAAGATGGCAGGTAAAGCCGAAGAGGCTGCCAAAGAGCAGGGACGGGATGCCATTTCAATACTGAACAAGGTGGTAAAATGGCAGGACTATCAGGAAGTTTTGGAGATGAAAAACAAACTGGCAGACCTTCTGAAGAAAAAGGAATTTCCCCGGGCAATTCTGGGCATACTCAATGCCAGCTGGGCAGAATTTCAAACAGATAAGCAAGCAATGTTTCCGGTCTGGCGTTTAATTTACGCCCTGACTAGATTAAAGGAAAGAGAAAAGAACAAGCCAGCGGTAGTCACAGCGCTCAATGATTTGGAAAGAAAAATTATTCAAGGTGTTCGTCTGCACCAGCACCTTGACCTGATTACGCGTTGGGCAGAACTGGAGACAAGAGAAAAACAAAGGGAGGTATAAATATGCAGGTAAGAAGTCAACAAAACAATCCTAAGGGTAACTTTGCCCCCGATGGTTCAAGACTGACCGCTATTCTCAACGGGAATGCCGAAGAGTTAATAAACTATGCCAATCAAGTAGCAAAACACTTTGTTTCGGGAGGCAAGGAACAGCAGCTCTCCACCTCTAAAATTCGCAATATCTTGGATGAGTTGCATAAAATAAAGAGTTACGACTCAACGAAGTTACAACTACTTCGGGCGAAACTCGCATATGCGGCTGGTCGTCATCGCGGGAGGGTTGAGGATTTTCAGCGCCTCATTGATTCTGCGATTCAAATGGTAAAATCCGAAGGGCAATTTAAGTGTTTAAAAAACTTCGTGGAGGCGATTGTTGCTTATCATCGCTTACACGGAGGAAAGTGAGGGGAGTATGGCAAACTTAATTGGTAAAGTGTTATTACACAGTGACATCAGGGTGGTAACCGGTTTACTTATTGGTAGCGGGCAAAGTGGAATTAAAATTGGTGGTATAGACAGTTATGTTATTACCGACCCCGAAGGAAAACCGTATATCCCTGGTTCTTCACTAAAGGGAAAGTTGCGAAATCTGTTAGAGCGCGCTAAAAAAAGTGATATTGATTCAAATGGCGTTCATAGTTGTGCTAAGAAAGATGGCTTATGCGAAGTGTGCAAAATCTTCGGTGTAATCGGAATTACCAGCGAGAAAAAAGATATAACTCTGACGCGACTTTATGTCCGGGATGTTTTTCTTGACGAAAATAGCATATCCGAAGAAATGAAGATGAACTTTGACCGTATTTATACAGAGGTAAAATTTGAAACAGCGATTGATCGCGTGAAAGGAACGGCTTTGCATCGTTCTCTTCGTCAGATTGAGCGCGTGCCCGCAGGTGCGGTTTTTCGTCCCGCAGAATTCATATTCAACATTTATGAACAAACCGACAAAGACCTTTTGAGACATCTCTTTGAGGCGATGGCACTACTGGAAGACGACTATCTTGGCGGTATGGGTTCGCGTGGTTATGGCAAGGTAAAACTGGAAAACATTAAAATCTGGTGGAATAAGGTAAAAGACTATGAAAACGGCGCTTTGGAACGAACCGAGGGGGGCCTGATTAACAAAGGCTGGCACACACCGCAACTGCTGATTCAGAATTTCTCAGAGTTAAGGCGAATGCTTGACGGTGATTAATTGTCTATGGCTGTTTTCCAAGCCTGTTTATTAAAGCCCAAATCCCCGCTTCATCTTGGCCAGCGGGAAGGGATGCGTGAAGGTAGTGAAACTATCATCCATTCTGACACCCTGTTTTCTGCTTTCTGCCATTCCTTTTATCTGCTATACGGTGACGGAAAGTTAAAAGAACTTCTTGAACAATCACTTTCCCCTATGCCCCCCTTAAAGGTGAGTTCAGCCTTTATTTTTACAGAACAGGGAAGTAACCGGCACTTCTTCTTTCCGACTCCGCGCAACCAGATTCCGCAGGATAAGACACAAAAGAAAATTCAGTTTGTTGAGCATTCAGAATGGGAGAAACTACTCAGAGGCAAGAAAATTGACGAGCACACCGGAAAGTTACAACAGTTATTGCGGTCAGCAATCCACCACGACGAAGTGCCGATGGTAAGTATCAACCGTCTGACCGGAATGGTGCGGGCGGAAGGCGGGTTTTTCCATACGGGACTTTGCTGGCTCAAAGATGCGGGCTTCTTTTTTCTTTACAAAGTTACTGATGAATGGCAGGACAAATTCATCGCAGCGTTGCGGCTCTTGTGTGACGAAGGGATTGGTGGTTATCGTTCGGTGGGCAAAGGCTTTTTTTATCAGCCCGAGTTCCAGTCTATTGAATTAAACACTCCTAACAATTACGATGCGGAGTTAATGCTTTCACTCTATTATCCGGATGAAAATGAAAGGGGAAATCTCCATCTTGGTTTTTACGAACTGATTGAACGGAAGGGCTATATCTATTCGCCCGCAATCCGCACCTATCGCCGGAAAGAGGTCAGTTTATTTGCGGAAGGCTCGGTTTTTCCGGGAAGGGACCGGAAAGGTATGCTCATTGATGTTACCCCTGATGCTGACCTTGTACCCCATCCGGTTTATCGTAATGGGCTTGCTTTTACCATTCCCTGCCTCTTGAACCCATCAAAGGAGGTGCAATGAATAATCCTGGCGCCCAATTCAAGGTTAGATTAAAAATTCTAACCCCGGTTCACATCGGTTCTGGTGAAACGATAAATTGGCTGGGTTACTTTCTTGAATCCGATTACTTCTGCCGCATAAACATTAACTCACTTTTTAATGATGCCGATTTTCAGCCTCATCTTGATAAATTGCTGGAACCCGGCATTTTGAGACAGTCGATTGACAGATTGATTCCCAAATCCATTTTACAAAAACACCTGTTCTATAAACTTCCCCTTCACAACAGCGCCCGAAAAACAAGCGCCACACAGGAAGTTCACCTCTTTATAAAATCGGCAGGCAGGGTCTATATTCCCGGTTCTTCGCTCAAAGGGGCGATTCTCTCGGCACTCTGCTACGCGAAGTTAAAAGAGTGTAACAGAAATGACCTTATGAAGGTTTTAGAAGGCGAGGTTAGATACGGTAAGTCCGGGCGAGAATATCAGGACCCCCTTGAACTGGTGCTACCGCTTCTTGGTGGTAGAGGTGCTGATACGCTGGGCAAATTTACCCACTGGCTTGATGTCTCTGATTCTGACTTTCAGCTGCCACAGGACAGTCTGGAACTTGTTCAGGCAAGAGTAATCGGTGCACGCCGAGGTGGGCAAATTCCGATACTTTACGAAACCTTAAAACCCGGCACTCAGTTTACCTTTACCCTGAAACTTGACCCTGCTTCCCGGCTTACGCCAGAGGTGTTGCTAAACAGTGTTGGGCAGTTCTATCAGCGGGTATTAACAAAAGACCGCCTGCAGCACGGCGATGCCCGAATTCTTGGTTCCGTTACACTTATCCGATTAGGGCAGGGTTCAGGGATGTTTGCCACTTCACTGCTGCTACTTGCTCAGGAATTAAACCTGACAGCGAACTATCGCCTTTCACGGATTGACTCCCGTAGCGGACCCCGCACCCGCAAGCGTATCACAAGTGGAGAAAATATTCCGCTCGGCTGGGCGGGAATAAGTATCCTCGGAGGGGAGTGAAAATGGCACACCATAGAAAAACCGCATTTATCGCTACGGTGGGCAAGGGTGACATCGGTGATATTTGTCCTATCTTGTGCCGGTCAATATCAAATACAAACCCGGATTATATTTTGCTATTTGCCACAAAAGAGACTGAGGGAAATGCCCAGCGTATCATCAATGACCTTCAACTTAACCGTAAAAATGATATTTATATTCTCACTCAGCCCAAGGAGGATGTTGAGTCACTGTATCAGGAGATGAGAGATGTCGTATTGGCAAAACTCCAGGAGAATGGTGTCAAACGGCAGGATGTAATCGCCGACTTCACTACCGGTACAAAGCCGATGTCCACCGCCTTGGTTTTTACCGCAATAATGCTTAAATTCAGGACATTGGAATACATCGTTGCCCAGCGTGATGTGCAGGGTAACATCTGTCCAGGAAGGGAACGACATTCCATATTTGAACCGGTTGGTTTGCTTGCATCCCAACATCTTGAATGGGCACTTGAGCTTTTTCGTCGTTACCGCTTTGATTCGGTAAAGGAACTTCTCCAAAGTATTTCTGAAGGTTACCTAAGCGAAACCGAAAGGGATTTACGGCGGAACCTTTTGTATCTTACCGAAGCCTATGCTTACTGGGACCTGTTTGACCATATCAAATTCCGCTCTGCCTACGAAAAGGTCAACTTTAATTGTGCAGGGGAGTTGAGTTTTTTCAAGGCTTCAGACAAAACCTTAAGTTATGTGCATCAGATTGGAGAAACCCTGAAACAGGGCAAACTTACCGACCTGACGATTGTTGACCTCATCAACAACGCGCGGCGCCGGATAGAAGAGGGCAAATATGATGATGCCGCCGCCCGGCTCTACCGTGCGATTGAGATGCTTGCCCAGTGGCGGCTACAGGAGAAACATCAGATTGTTGCGGGCAATGTTGATATTAGTCGGGTTCCTGAGAAAAGCAAGGTATGGCTCAAGGGTTGTGCGACGGGGAAAAACGGTGAAATTCAGATACCTTTATATAAAGCCTATCAACTTCTCAGTGACTGGGATGAAGAACTGGGTAAAGATTTTTTTGCCGACAACGCCCTGCGCGATTTACTTAAAAAACGTAATGAATCCATTCTTGCCCATGGCACAAACCCAATGTCAAAGCATAGCGCGCTGGAACTTCTAAAAAAGGCTGAAGAGTTCACTATGAAGGTAATTGGGGATTACGAGAGCAAATCTTCTAACCTTCTATTTCCCTGGCAAAAGAAAGAACTTAATTAGGTGTTATTGCTCTTTGACAGTTTGGAGTGTTTTGTAGTGCAGTTTTTGTGTTGCGACCGCACGTACTAAAAGTGTGTGGCGACTATCTATATGACCGAACAGGGTGCAAGATTGACTCGGGAGTCACGACGGCTTCTGGTCGTCCGCGGTGACGAAAATCTTGTTGACATTTATCAAGGTTGAGCGAGTGCTCGTCTTTGGCTATGTCCAGATTACCACTCAGGCGATGGAACTTCTCCTGAATGAAGGGATTCCTACCGTTTTTGTCAATTAACGGCCGGTTTAAAGGGACTTTAGAGCCAATTTGCTCTAAAAACACCCCATTACAGTCTGGAATCTGTCCTTGATTCAAAAGAGATTGCGAGTCAGTAATATAGACCAAGAGTGCCGAAAAAAACAATAGAACAGGAGGTGTGACAATGCGTGGATTAACAAGGTATAGTAGTATAAGAAGTGTGAGTTCAATGCGTTATAAAAAGACGATACCGAAGTGGTTTAAGCGTGGATGCTGGGAGTATAAATTTGCGTTGATGCTGGCGATGGAGGACACGCTGGGACGAATTCGGCGGTTTCGGCGTGATTTGTTGTGGGAATACTGGGTGCATTGGTGTGCTGGAGGTAATCGTCTGTGGGCGAGAAGGTGATTAGATTTTGGGTTGGCGGTTATATGGTGGGTGGTTCATTATGCCGATTGTGGTAAGTCTGAAATCTGTCCCTGACTTAAAAGGGGTTGCGACTTTTTGAGACCGGCGTTAGAATATGTACTGTCAAGCGATACCTCCTGCCCGGACCTTGCAGCACGGCTAACCAAATAATGAGCAAGGAAAATTGTCGTGCGGCGGATTGACCGACAAACGAACTAAGTTAGAATTAGTTAGGTTAATAAGAAAGGGAGGTTATTACGAAAGGTCCTGACATTGTAAAGTTGATTGTGAGCATCGCCCTGCCACTGGCAGCCGGCGCGCTGGGCAATGTTGCCACGGCGCCGAACATTCCCAACTGGTATCAAAGTTTAAACAAACCGGTTTTCAATCCGCCCCGATGGCTCTTCGGACCAGCCTGGACATTACTTTTTATCCTGATGGGTATCGCCCTGTTTTTGGTCTGGCGCAAGGGTTTTAATGCCCCGGGCGTAAAACTGGCGCTCCTTGTTTTCCTTATTCAACTGGCGCTCAATGTCCTCTGGTCGTTTCTGTTCTTTGGCTTGCGCTCGCCCCTTGCCGGACTTCTGGAAATCCCTATCCTCTGGCTGGCGATTCTCGTCACCGTCATCTTATTCTTTCGGGTTTCTGTTCCTGCCGGCGTCTTACTCTTGCCCTATATCGGTTGGGTAACCTTTGCTACGATTCTCAACGCTGCAATAGTAAAACTGAACCCGTAACTGTTCAACCAGTTGTGGTATTGTGCCGGTAAAGGAGTTTACTGCGGGACGATACACACTGACCGGTAAGAGCGGTCTATCTTTAAATGTCAAGCACCAGTTTTTGGGTTTGCGCAATCCGGTTTAATGCCGAAGCAGGCGTAAGCCGTTGATGGGCTGGAACCATGCCTGGGCGCGGATGTCTTTGTTGGAGATTCTTATCTGGTTAACCTTGACAATTGCATAGTAGCCGTCTTCGGTGCGGATGGCAAATGATACCGGTGCGGTGG
>CAZVDD010000022.1:0-17526 GCA_964626075.1 uncultured bacterium | reverse complement strand
CGCAAGCCTTTACCTATAATGCAACGAATAATAAAATCTATGTCGGCGGTGAATATGGCGATGGTGAATTGTGATTGACGGCGCAACTAATCAAAAGATTGCAAGGATACCAGCCGGCAGCGATATTTCTGCCCTTTGCTGGAACTCAACCAACAACAAGGTCTATTGCGCTAATTACGGTAGCGACAATGTGACAGTGATTGATGGAGCAACAAACCAGGTAATTACAACAATTCCAGTGGGAGTTTACCCTTCTGCCTTGGTTTGGAACTCAATTCAGAATCGAACCTATGTGGCGAATTGGGGAAGTTCTAGCATCTCAGTGATTCGGGATGAGATTCCCGGGATTGAGGAAAATCGCTCACCGCTATCCATTGACCGCTCACATCTTGAAATCTATCCCAATCCAGCAAAAGCCGTGATTCGTGTCCGTTGCCCGTTGTCCGTGAAAGATAAGGCAGAACTTAAAATCTTTGATGCCTCAGGAAAGTTAATAAAAGGAATTGTCTTAATGGGCACTGACCAAGAAATAAAAATACCGCTCAAAGGAATGAATCCAGGTATTTATTTCTTGCAACTGGGAAACGAGGCGAAAAGGTTTGTGGTCGTGAAATAAGACCAGCTATTGACCGTAATTTGAACCCCGCTGGGACATCTTTTGTCCTGTACCGCGAAATTTGCCCGTTTCGTAGAAACGCAAACGAGCCAAACTTTTTTCCTTGACATTAAAAAACGGCGTAACTAAACTAAATGCATAAAAAAGGAGGTAATTTTGCAACAGAAGTTCTTTATCGTCCTCGTCGCTCTGGGACTGGTGACGCTGAGCACCGCCCAGTGGCAGATAACCGGCTACCTGACGACCGAGACTGAACCGGTTGAAGTGGATTCGGTCTATTTTTTCTATGGCTCCGTTGGAACCTGGTTCCCAACACCGGGCTGGACAGCGAACCCGGGAGAAACCAATCAATTCCAGTTCCCCGAGTTTCCAGGCTGGCCCGCGGTTGTTAAGTACTCAGCACAGGTCGCCGGAATGCCGACTTCGGACAGCATTTACCGCCCGGTTTCCGACTCCTGGTATTCGTTCCCACCACCCTTTGACTTGGTCAAAATTAAGTTTGTGGGTCAGACCGGCATCGAAGAGATTACGGGCGCAATCGCCTTTCCCGCGCTGCTCAACAACCTACTTGCCGACACCCGGATTGAAATCCTGAACGCCTCCGGAATGGTGGTTCGTTCCCGTCCTCTGACACCGGGAGTTTACTTCTTCCGCTCCAAAGAGCAGCCCAACATCGTGCGCCGCTTCCTCGTTATCCATTAATTTAATACTAAATAAAAAAGAAGGGGGGCTTTGAGCCCCCCTTCACTTTTAACCGGTTGTCTTACCGGACGATGAGCTTCTGGCTCGCATTGTATCCGGCGCTCTCAAACTTCACCAGATACACACCCGCTGCCAGCGACCGCAGGTCAAGGTTGCGCGTACCAGTGCCCGACGCAACAAAGGTGAGATGCATCACATCTCGACCGGTCACATCGTACACCGTCAACCGCGCCGTTGCCTGCTGCGGCACGCTGTAGGAGAGCAAGCCATAACCCTTAACCACCGGATTCGGCGCAACGCTGAACCCGAACCGGTTCGCATTTACCTGCTCCGCCATCACGCCCGAGCGCTCTGGCTGCGCGGCGAATACAACCACGGTCGTGTCATAGTAGCGCCAGAACTCCTGGGTCTTGCCACCCTTCAGGGCAAAGAAGATTGGGTTGGCACCGTAGCCGGCAAGTGCGCCGCCTGCCTTGACCCGTTTCTTCTTGGCGCTCGTACCAACTTCGGGCATCGGGTCAAGTTCGGTCCAGGTGTAGGTGCCACCGGCAACTTCGCAGCGCCACCACTCGCAGGTGTTGCCACCCTTGAGCGCATAGATGTAGCCGTTGTAGTATGCGCCGTCGGAACCGTCCTTGGACTTCTTGTTCTTGCCGGTCTTGCTGCTGGAATTCGGTATCCCCGGTAGTGCACTCGTGCCCCACTGCTGGGTTGTCAGGTCGAACGCCCACATCTCGCTGTACTTCGCCTTGTGCGCATAGAGCGTGTTCGCGCCGTCCCAGACCAGCCAGGAGCCCTTGTCCCACTTGGGCCGAGCACCCGCCGGTGCTTCAGGCAGCGACTCCCAGGCAGCGGCGGCGACATTGTACCGGAAGAAGTCGGTCTTGTAACCCTTCAGCAGGTACACATAGCCGTCCACATACACCAGGTCTGTGCCGCCCTTGACCTTCTTGCCACTGGCACCGAGTGGTACCGGCTGCAGCGGCTCCCAGGAGTTTCCTTCAACCGAGTAACGCAGGAAGCCCTGGGTGTTGTTGCCGATGGTGGCGTAAACATAGCCGTCACCATAGCAGCCGTTCGCACCCTTTGCCGGCAGTTTGCCTTCGGTCGACGGAATCGGCGTAAGTGTTGTCCAGTCACCCGCGCTGTCCGCATTCGGGTCATAGGCGTAGAAGTCACCGGACTTGTTGCCGCGTGCCGCATAAATCAACCCGTTGTCCGGACTGAACGCCAGGAATGCGCCGTCCTTTGCCGCACCCGGAATCGACTTCACCTCAACCCAGCCCGGAGTAACCGGTGGCGCGGTGCTCACCCGGAATGTCCCGGTCTTGATGTCGTTTGCCGAATTGACATCACCACCGGCAACGGTTGAGCACTTAACTGCCCAGTCACCCTCGGTGTTGACCACATAGGACGGGAAGGTCAACTGGACCTCAGCGCCGCCCGCGAGGGTCGTGGTCTGCGACTCGGTGTAAACCCTTGTCCCGCTCGGGTCATCCATCAGGTAGTAGGCGGTGAAGTTCATAGATGTCGTGCCGTAGTTCTTCCAGGTCGCCTTGGGCACAACCGCATCGCCCGGACGGGCATTGCGCGGCGCATCAATCGACTTCACACCCACATCACCGGTCTGCAGGGTGCGCAGGATGAATGTGCCGTAATACATTGGCTGACGCCAGAGGCTATCCGGCATATCAGCGGGCCACCAGCCGTAGAATGACGAACCGTCAAGGCAGAACAGCCACAGTTTGCCGGTATCATTCACCGGGTTCATCCCAATCTGGTAAGGCACGGAACCAAACGGCACCTTCACCTCAAACACCAGATACCCATTGAGAGTACCACACGCCGACTGAGCACCGGGCACAGTCAACGGCTGACCGAAGGTGTCGGGAGTGTGCCAACGGTACAGCACCTCGTCATTGTTGTACTGGTTCACCCAGAACCAGTAGTTGCCTTCCGAGTTGTCGGTTGCCCACGCGCCATCGTTGTTCTCATCAAGATAGAAGCCAATCTGGTCGCCGGCATCACGGGTAAGCGCCCCTGGCATGCCGAATGCAAGGTAGAGATTGTTGCCGTCGTGCTTCAATCGCATCCAGGCAGCATTACTACTCTGCGGCATTCCAAACCATCCGGCGATATTGGAAACATTCACGTAGTAGGCGTCATCCCACTCACCCGCCGCGAGATAGCCGTCAATAGTGGGCGCATTGTTACTACGGTTGGAGTAGCAGGTGTCGGTCGTGGTCATGCAGGAGCGCCGCACCGTGTCGTTACCCGGTGCCTCATCACCTGTCAGTTCCACCCACGCCTTAATCTGATATCCAGCCCAGTACTGGTTCGCTGGAGTCCAATCAGGGAAAGTAACGGAGAATGTGTCACCGGACTGGACCGAGTCCGTAATCAGCACGCCCTCAAGATAGAGGTTCTGGTCTGCCGAATCCACCCGGAAAGCCACCAAAAAGTTCGCCTCATTGTTGGTACCGTAGTTGATATAAGTTACTGTCGGTGTGATTGTCTGCCCGGGCACAAGCTTTACACCAGCCGGGACATCAATCCGATAAGCGGCGATGTCGTGATTGCGAATGGTCAAGTCGTTCGGTGAACGGAAGCAGAAAATCGATCCGTAGCCCGATTTGGAAACAAAGTACCCTGCGGGCCGGGACGCGCCGGTGAACATATATTCGCTGGAAGTTACCTGCCGGTACTGCACTGTATTACCATTAGCAGCGTTAACCACCCAAATGTTGCCACCGGTATAATACCCCGGTGTCAGGTAAACATAACGGGTAGAACCTACTGCACCCGTGACACAAGGCACACCGTCGTATATTGCGCTGTTGTCCGGCACAGTAATGTATCCCTGCGTGCTCCAGGCACCTGTTCCATCCGACTGCTTTACCGCATACAGACGTCCCGGTGTTGCCTGAGTTGTGTAGTACACATTCTCATAATCAATCGCCGGATACTGAATGTCGTGCCCACCTGAGGTTGCGAAAGTCCATAATGGACCGGCGGCAAGATTATCGGCATTATAGCAGCGAATTGAACCAGAACCGGAAGTGGAAACGGAACCACCGCAGAACAGCCTTCTCGTTGTCGGGTTAATCGCTACCGAACCCCGCGGATAGTCGGTAATCACCGGAGTGGAGTCAACAAGCTGGCCGGTCGCCAGGTTGATTTTCATAATCTTCGGGTTGGAAGGCGAAGCCGGGTTCCAGCAGGGCCAGTAACCGTACTGACCGTTCGGGTCAATCGTCAACGCGCCACCGCAGGAAGAACCCCGGGTGCTTAACCGCAATGTATCGCCCGTCAGAGCATTTACCCGATAAAGCACGCCCCCGTAAGGACTAGAGAATTCAAGGGTTATGTGATAGATGTAGCCGTTGTAATAAACCGGGCGGTTGAAGTTCAGGTTTGTTCCACCGGCACCAGCAGAACCAAGCGGAACAGCGGCGGTCCACACCGATTGCCCGTTATCCAACCGATAGCAGCTGACCCGCGGCGTGTTACCACCTGTTCCATAGTTTGGGACCGCTACCCATAGTTGCCCCCCGGTACCTTCAAAAATTACCGGAGAACCCGGGTAGTAATACGTTGCTTGGACCTGCGTGCTCCAGATTACACTTCCATCGGTTATATCACGACAGTAGAGATAGCCCGTGCCGCAGTCAACATAAACCACTTTATTATCCGCAATTGCCGGATAGCCAAACCACGGCGCCCATGCTGATGCTGTATAAGTCGCAGTCCAGAGAGAACGCAGTGTATCCTGAGGGATTAATGGGTTCCATGCGTTCTGGTAGACATCATGACCGTGCATCGGCCACATGAACTCATCTACCGGTAAAGGCTGTGGTTCTCCGCCCCCATTACCGAGAACGGTACCCGGTGCCAGAATTCCCGCCTCAATTGCCCTATGCACATCCTCCAAAGTCGGGGTGTGAATTACCTGACCGTCACCCGTGACCCAGAACTGGACGGTTTGTGCATAGGCAACCTCCGGCGGCAAATCCGTCAGGGATGCCGGCGGTAGGGTCGGAGTGAGCGCAAACCCGACGCCTGCCCAAATTAGCAGCGCCAGTACGCCCATTTCTACACTTCTCCTCATCTATGCCTCCTTTTTGGTTTTTACCTTGCCGCACCCGCCCTGGTCATTTTCCACCAGCGTTGCGGGCGCACTCTGCTACTTTTTAATTCGGATGCTACCCTTCTCTTATAATTATAATGCCACTTATCTACTTGTCAAGCAAATTTTTTGGAGAAGTTTTGGTACTCCTATAATCGCTTTGCACAATTTTAAATTGACAAAAAGGCTAATCAGGCTATAATTAAACTCTATGGTGAGCAACCTCTGCAATACGCTCCCGCAAATAGTTTCGTATAAAAAAATAAGGAGGAACAAATGAAAAAACTGCCCATAGTAATAAGCATAGGTTTGATGCTGATTTGCGCTGTAACTGCCTATGCAGACTGGGGACCAATCCGTCAGTTAACCGTCTCGCCCGACAATTCCAATATGCCCTATACCGGCAGAGCGGTAGCGGCGATGGGAAACAATCTACATATTGTTTACTCTGATGTGGTTGGCGGTGATAGAAAAGTACTCTACTTACGCTCCACGGACCGAGGGACAAATTGGTCTTCTCCAGTTGTAATTGACGAAATGTCTTATAGTTATACATTTAGTATCGCCGCTGACAGTACTGGTAACGTGCACTTTATCAATCGTCGCGCCGATGGCGGATTGTGGTACCGGCGTTCCACTGATAATGGAGCAACCTGGTCTGCTCCTCAACAGATAACAGCAGAAGTCGATATTCCGCTTCTATTATCAAATGGCCCCCAGAATGTATTCATATTTATTGTAAAGCCTACTTCTCCCCCTTTATTAGAACTCTACAAGTCAACCGATGGCGGGGCAAGCTGGAACCGTACTGATGTTGTCACTCAGACCGGGTTCCAGAGCATCTGTGCCGCAACCAGCGGCAGCGCAATTCATATCGCTTACGCCTATGGCGGTATGGGTAACGCCCAAACCTATTATCTCCGTTCCACAGATAATGGCACAACCTGGAATTCACCCCGGCAAATTTCGACCTCCAGTCAGACGGTGCCCGTGGGTATCTGGGCAAATGGCAATTACCTATACCTTTCCTTTACAATTTTTGGCCAGACACGCAATTTCCGACGGTCCACCGACGGCGGCGCCAACTGGCTTAATGAAACAACCCTGCGCGCCCTGATCAGCGATATCGCATTTTTACCCAGCGGCGTAGCCCATGCCCTCAGTCTTAAGGATGACAATCGTGTCCTCTGGTTCTACTCCACCGACAACGGTGCCTCCTGGTCTGATACGGTAAAAATATCGGGCGATGCCGAAGGCGCCCGTGCCAAACCTCAAATTGCGGTTGACGGAATGAACGACCTTCATGCCTTCTGGACCAGCCGCCAGACCGGTAATGTTGAACTCTTTTATCGCTTCAACTCTCTCGGTATAGAAGAAAGCCCCAACGATATTTTGTGCCCACCGAAAACCAAACTCGTTACTCCTAATCCAGCATACAACACTTTACGGGTTTTAAGCAAAAAGCCTGTTGCTCTGTACGACGCTTCTGGTAAACTGGCTGTCATATTAACCCCGGGTGAAAACAATATCAGCAACCTTATGCCCGGCGTCTATTTCGTGCGCCAAGACGAAACGAATACCGCGAAGTTCATTAAACTTGAATAACTTCACACTGGACTTGAACGGTAGATTATGGTATAATTTTCTTGTGGTAATTGTGGGAATGGGAAAGGAGTGAACTATGAAAAAATGGCTAATCCTGACCGTAGCTGTAGTTATCCTGTTATGCCCTGCAAAACTTTTGGCGCTCGACATCTACGGCTACCTGAATACCGGTATGAACTCAACACAGATTGACAGCGTCCAGTGGTTCTTTTTTGCCCAGCCCCGGCCCGTAATGGAATCGACTCCAGATTGGGGTGGTCCTCCAAGCACACTTGATACATTCCAGTTTTCTTCTAAAGAACAGTGGCCCATAAGAATCGAACTGTTTGCCCGAGTTAATGGCATACCCCGCTCTTTCGTTATTGACCAAATTGTTGCTGACACCTGGTACGACATCGAAGGAAGTACGGTTCGCTTTGATACAACACTCAGCGGCTTACAGGGCACGATTCATAATAAGCTGCTTCACCTTACGGTTACCCCTAATCCTACGCCCTACGGCTGTATCCAGTTACACGGTCTGCCACCAACAAATTGGGCAAAGGTTCAAATCTACACCCCGGACGGCGCCTTAGTTATCAATCGCACAATTTCTTCCATAAATTCCAATGCCCTGCTCAATCTCCGCCATCTACCAAAAGGGGTCTATATGCTGAAAGTACGAGTGGAAAACACCACCTGGCAGCAAAAACTCATCTTGTTGAACTGAAATAAGGGCAAGAGACTATTGGCGGGCGTTCTGCCCGCCTTTTGTTTTAACTAATCGACAAACGCCAGCGGCGTTTGGAGTTCCGGCCGGCGGTATTCGGGCAGAAGCAGCGGCGCACGCCGGCTTTTCGGTATTCCCGCCTTTTTCAGTTCCGCTTCAAACTGAATGAGGTGTTTGAACCCGCAATTGCGCACCGTCGTCACTTTTGCCTTTTCGGCCGCACTTTTACCCGCCCTGCGACCAAAAACCAGTATGTCAAGAAGCGAATTACCCATCAACCGGTTTCTGCCGTGAATTCCGCCCGCCACTTCACCCGCGGCATAAAGGTTCTTAACCCCGGTCTCGCCCTGGTCGTCAATTAGAATCCCGCCGTTCTGATAGTGCTGGGTTGGATAGGTCAAAATCGGCTCCTTGTCCATATAAATCCCGAACCGGGCAAACTGGTGGTACATTGCGGGCAGATTGGCTTTGACCGCACCTTCACCTTTGAGTTGTTCAATGAGTGGGGTATCAAGCCACACTCCAAGACGGCCTGTGGGCGTCTTAACACCATTTCCTCTGCCCACGCACTCCCGGATTATTGCTGAAGCGGTGATGTCCCGGCTCTCCAGTTCGTAGATAAACCGGTTGCCGTGCACATTGACCAAATGGGCACCAAGGCCACGCACCTTCTCGGTAATCAGCTGCCCAACAATCTGCTCCGGATAGGCAACTCCGGTCGGATGGTACTGAATCGTATCGATGAACGCCAGTTTTGCGCCCGCCCGATAGGCTAAAACCAGGCCGTCCGCTGTTGCGCCGTAATGATTGGTGCAGGGAAACCCCTGGATGTGCAATCTGCCACAACCGCCCGTCGCCAGAATCACCGTCTTTGCCCGCACCGTAAACAACTCGTTCGTATCTAAGTTGACAAACGCCGCACCGGTGCAAGCACCCTCATCGTCGGTCAACAGTTCCAGCGCGGCACAGAACTCCAAGGCCGTCAGTTCCCGGTTGCGAAACTCGTCCCGCAGTGTCCGCATAATCTCGGCACCGGTGTAGTCCCGGCAGGCGTGCATCCGCTTCCGGGAAGTACCGCCGCCGTGAATCGTCTTCATCGTACCGTCCGGCTCTTTATCAAACATCACCCCTAACTTTTCCAGCCAGGCGATGATACCCGGGGCATCAGTAACCAGCGCCCTTGCCAGTGCCGGGATGTTTTTGAAATGCCCGCCGCCAAGAACATCAAGGTAGTGCCTTTCTGGTGAATCGTTCGGCTTGTCTGCCGCCTGAATTCCGCCCTGCGCCATCATCGTATTGGCGTCACCCAGCCGCAGTTTCGTAGTTAAAAGTACCTTTGCCCCGTACTCCGCCGCAGTTAACGCCGCCGCAACCCCGGCACCACCACCGCCAATGATTAACACATCAACATCAAACCTCGGGTTGTCTGGGTCAAACCGCTTTTGCTCGACCAAAGGCCAGGCTTCAAGCAGGTCCGCGAGTTCGTGTGGTGTTCGGTCGCCTTTGTTCGGACCAACAACCAGCGCCCGCATACTGGTCTCAATGTAATCGGGGTGGAACGACTTCAAGAGCGCCTTTTTGCTTTCAGCATCGAGCAGCGGAATCTTACCCTGCTTGATGCGCTCCTGCCTTGTCGCCTCCAGTTTTTTAATCGACTCCTGCATTGATTCTGGGTACATCTTTTACTCCGGTTCAATATCCCGCGCCTCGTAATACAGGCGGGAAAGCTCTTCTTCACTCATCTTGGTAAGTTTGTCCAGACCGGGCTCAAACGCCCCGGTTTCAATCTCCTTCAACCGCTCCTGAAGATGTGCCGCGCGCGGGGCAATCTTGGCACCGTAAAGCCGGCGGGCAAGCAGCGCGACATTGTAATGGACAATCTCTGCCGGACACCGGCTGGCACACAGCCCGCACATAATACAGTCAAACGACATATCTGCCACCCGGGCGATGTCACCCCGAATCGCCGCCTGCACATAACCCATCACATCGATATCCTGGGGACAGATTTTCGTGCAGGAGTTGCAGGCGATACAGCGCATCAGTTCCGGATAGTGCCGCACCAGGACCTGAGTGTCCGCCTTGAGTTCATCGATGTTGTAAATTTTCTTATTCGCCGGATAGAACGGAATCTGGGTCAAATACATCCCATCTTCCACCACCGTCTGACAGGCAAGGCCGACCTTCAGTTTATAGGAGTCCCGGGTTCGATAAACCGTACCGCAGGCACCGCAGAATCCGCCCCGACAACCACAACCCCGGATAAAACGATACCCGGCATACTCCATCGCCTTCATTATCGTCAACTCTTTCGGCACCTGATACGCCTCACCCATCACATATATCGTCACGAACTGCTGTGAACTGTTATCCGCTTCCTGCTTGGCAATCTTTTTCGTCTTTGGTCTGCGCCCTTTTGTCTTCTCTTTTTCCATAATCCTTAACCCTCCTTTCGAAACCTCCTCACGCCCTCCTCATAAAGGTCGCCACCATAACAGTCATTGACCACAATCAGCGGTAAATCTTCAACCAACAGTTCCTGTACCGCTTCCGGTCCCAAATCCTCATAGGCAACCGGCGTTGCCTGTTTTACCCGCTGGGCAAGAAGCGCTGCCGCACCACCCACCGCCGCAAAGTAAACCGCACAGTATCGCTTCATCGCTTCAATCACTGCCGGACTGCGGTTGCCTTTACCAATCATCCCTTTGAGCCCCAGGGACAGCAGTTTCGGGGTGTAAGGGTCCATCCGATAGGATGTGGTGGGCCCGCACGCGCCAATCGGTTTGCCCGGTTTTGCCGGACTGGGTCCGACATAGTAAATGACCGCACCCTGAATCGGAAACGGCAGTTTCTCGCCCCGCTCTAAACTTTCCACCAAACGCCGGTGCGCCAAATCCCGGGCGGTGTAAATCTTGCCCGACAAAAGCACCGCATCCCCGGCACGCAAATCCCGCACCACCTCTTCGGTCAAAGGCGTACTGATGTGTTTCTTATCACTCGTCATAAAATTGCGCTCTTATGCCTTGCTGCATGGCAGTTGATATTGACCGCACAGGGCATCATTGCAATGTGACAGGGAAAAGCCTCAATGAACACCGCTAAGGCGGTGACCCTACCCCCAAAACCCTGGGGTCCAATTCCCAGTTTATTTATTTCTTTCAACAACTCCTGCTCCAGTTGCGCATAGAACGGGTCTGGATGCACCGAGCCTACCTCCCGCAAAAGCGCCCTCTTTGCCAGTTGTGCACACTTCTCAAATGTCCCGCCAATGCCCACACCCACGATAACCGGCGGGCACGGGTTCGCCTGTGAACGCCACACCCGGTCAACAACAAACCGCTTAATCCCTTCAACCCCATCAGCGGCCGAAAGCATCTTCACCTCACTCATATTTTCACTGCCCCCGCCTTTGGGCTGCACCGTAATCTTCAACTGGTTACCGGGTACAATATCATAATAAACAATCGCCGGCGTATTGTTGCCGGTATTTTTCCGGCGTATCGGGTCAGCAACGATTGACTTTCTTAAATAACCTTCGGTGTAGCCCTTTGCCACCCCTTCCTGAATTGCGGTGCCCAGCTCGCCGCCGGTAATGCGCACCTCCGAACCAATCTCCACCCAAACAACCGCCCAACCGGTGTCCTGACATATCGGCATCATATCGGCACGGGCAATCTCCTGATTCTTCAGCAGTTGCCGGAAAATCTCCTTACCGGTCTCCGACTCTTCCGCCTTCAACCCATCCTCCAGCGCCCGCACCATATCATCGCCTAAAACACAGTTTGCCTCAATGCACAACCGGGCAACAGTTTCCTTAACCTGTTCAAACGGAATTTCCCGGCATTGACAACTATTACCCGATTCAGCCACCATCGCCTCCGCTTACAGCGCCGGTAAAAGCACCCAGGTCTCGGTACCTGCGGGCAGTAGTTCCGGCTTGACCTCAACCTCAGATTTGCCTACCTGCTTCACCCCGGGTGCCAGTTTCAAAAAATCCTCAACCCCGGCAATACCAAAACCCAGTTTCGGTGTTTTGTAGTGCATCGGAATCACCAGCCGCGGTTTAACCATCTTCACCAGTTCCGCCGCCTGACGGGCATCAATCGTAAACACGCCTCCTACCGGCACCAAAAGCACATCAACCCTGCCCAGAACCGGCAACACCCCCTCATCAAGGATGTGTCCCAAGTCACCGAGGTGTACCAAACGCAGGTTGTCAACCTCATAGATAAAAATAGTATTTGTGCCCCGCTCTTTGCCCTTTGTCGGGTCGTGAAAAGTCGCCACCCCCTTAATCTTCACCCCTTTTATCGCCCATTCACCGCTTCCTTTCAGAACCTGCGGCTTTCCCGGTAAATCCCGTGCCCCATTGTGGTCCGCATGCTCATGGCTCACCGTAACGATGTCCGCAACCTCCTCTATCTTACCATACCCGACCGCACCATCATAAGCACCGGGCACATAAGGGTCGGTAAGAACTTTCGTCCCATCTTCAGCGGTAAAAACAAATGCCGCATGGCCCAACCATCTGACCTTCATCGCAGCCCCTTTTCGGAAAAAGTCATCTTTAATTTACCGGGTAAACCGAAATCCGTTTCTTATCCCGGCTTGCCCATTCAAAACGCACCACGCCATCCTGCAAGGCGTAAAGCGTATCATCACTACCCCGACCAACATTTTTGCCCGGCAGAATCCTTGTGCCGCGCTGCCGGACCAAAACCTCGCCGGTGCGCACTACTTCACCGCCATAAGCCTTTACACCCAGCCGCTTGCCGGCACTGTCGCGGCCATTTTTGGCGGTTCCGCCACCCTTCTTATGCGCCATAACTACTCCTTTCTCTTACTCCTTTAAGATGAACGCAAGGTTAGATTATAATTACCTCATCCTTAAAAGTCAAATCAAATATCCGACTAATCTCGGGCAGTAATTAAACACCGGTGCGCCCGATTACATAAGAACCGAAGTGTGATGCCGGCTCTCGTTTCTAAAGCCCCGAGCGGTGAATATCCGATATTGTATGGGGAATATGCCAGTTACAGAAAGAAAAAGGGGCAGGATGGGTCCCATCCTGCCCCTCATATCAGCAGCCTTTAATGGGAAACTACAATCCTGCCTGTCTCTGCTAATGTCCCATTCAACCGGTACAGATACACACCCGCGGGCACATCCGCGCAGTTCCAAACCGCTTGATACTCACCCGGATTCAACCGTCCCTGAACAAGAGTTGCAACCCGTCTGCCGGTAACATCGTGAATCGACAGTTCCACTGTGCCGCTGTTAACAGTTGCCCAGTTGATTACCACTCTGCCCGCTGCCGGGTTTGGCTTAACCGTAACCACTTGTTTGATTCCTGCCGGCTTTCCCTCATTTATGCCGGTTGCATTATCCCAGGAGTCAAACCACAGGTCTTCCGGTCCGACACCGGCATAAATCACAGCTGAAAAGTTACTTTTCCAGCCCGCGGCCGGTGCAAAATTGCCCGTGTGCCGATGGTTGTTCACCTTGACAGGCGTTGTCCAGTTTGTATCTCGAGAACACCAGGTGAACATCAGTGATTCCGATGGCACGATGGCATAACATACCGTCGGCTCACCACTAAACCAATAGGTAGCGATACTGGGCATCATTTCGTTGTTATCGGTATCCGCGTGACCGATACCGTCATCACCACCGTAATTCCAGAGGGTGTCATTAGTGGTAGTGTAGTAATAGAATACCCCCAGCCCTTTTCCGTTATAAGGCTCCATATCCCGAACATGAACCAGCCAGATGCTCGGGTCGTTATTATCAGCACCGATTACTCCATCAAACACCCGTACAAGCGGCGTCCCAACCTGTCTTGACTGCTCCCAGGTATTACCCCGGTCTGTAGAACGCTTAACCCGGAAAGATGCCGAGTCAACCGAGCTCAGTCGTTTGTCAAGGTAAGAGACATATACCCGGTTGTTGTAACCGACCGCGATGTCCGGTTTCGGCGGGACAATGGTATTATCAACAAAAGCTACTGGTGCGGTCCAAGTTCTACCATAATCGGTTGAGCGCATCAGCCGGACATTATAAGAGCCGTTATGATACTCATAGGTAACATAGAGATAGTAGGGTGTGCCGTTGTCCTTGCACGCCGCAAGATTGACGATGGTATCGCCATCCACTTTAACCGAAATAACATTAGCACCGCCGTTTAATCCGAATCTGATACAGTAAACATCACCATTGTTTGCCGAGCTGCGCATAAAAAGAAATACAAAACTGGATTCGCCCTCTGCCACAACCAGTTCTGGTGAACTCAATACATTACCCACATGGCGAACCGAATTCCAAAGAGCCCAGCTGCCACCGCCATTAGTCGAGCGATAGATTTTAATTGTGTCACCATTCGCAACCACAAAGGCAGCAAACAGAACCCCGTCATGGGTCTGGTCATAGGCAATCATCCGCTCCGAACCAAAACCACCTGGGGGACTTTTGATTCCACCATCGTAAATCAGAATATCATCTCCCCACAATGGCTTGGGTTCAACCGGTGTCCCTTCATCTATCATCGGCATTTCTAAAATTTCGGGTGGTGCGCCCACAGCGGGTGCTGCTGGTTTATCAACCTTTCCGGGCAAAGCATCACCTTCATTGGTGAATCGGTGCGGAACCGCTCCTTCAGATGAGGCGCCATTCTGAAAAACGGGAAATCGGTTTTCAAACGGTGTTCCCGGGGCGTTGGGGTCAACCGCTGCCCAGATACTGCTGAGCATTAAAATCAATGCCAGCATGACTATCTTGCTTTTCATTTCTACTCTCCTTTTATCTTTTTACTTGTGAAAAAATACCCTCAGAGCCTGTAACGTACCCATTGGTAGTTTGCTTCAAGGATACCTTTTCGTTTGAATTATACCCTAATCTAACATTCAAGTCAAGCGAAAGTTTTGGTAACGGTTTTCAACCCTTTATTATCGTGCTTGGTCCAGGATGAGTTCTCTCTTCTCCTGATGCTCGCCTGCTCTAAACCGCAAAAAGTAGACGCCGTTTGATAGCCCTCTGCCCCTTGCATCCCTGCCGTTAAAGTAAACCTTACGGCTCTTGCATCCTTGACTTAACCCTTTATCCAAAGAAGATTTAGCGTGCGGTACCTTATAATCCCGGTCATTGCCGGCGGTTTGCTTTTGCGCCTGCTAACCGCTCAAGGCACATTTCTCAACCCGGACGAAGCGATTGTGTTTCTCGTTGCCAATCAACCGAATCTGAAGGCGGTGATTCAAGCCGGCTTAACCCAGCCCCATCCGCCATTAACCTTTATCCTCCTCTACTTCTGGCGTCTGCTCGGAACTTCAGAACTGTGGCTCAGGATGTTTTCGGTCCTGACCGGCACCGCCGCAATCTACTTCGTTTACCGATACCTCGGGTTAAAACTGGACGAGAAAACCGCGCTTGCCGGTGCGGTTCTGTTCTCGTTTCTACCTGCGGTCGTCGGTTTATCCGCGGAAGTTCGGCAGTATTCCCTGCTCCTGCTCTTAATGACTATCGCCCTTTACCTGATGGAAATCGGGTTTACCCAATCCCGTCCTGGTGCCCTTTTCCTTTCCGGCATCTTTTCCGGACTTGCCGGCGCCACCCAGTA
Source organism: uncultured bacterium (assembly GCA_964626075.1). Lineage (GTDB taxonomy): Bacteria > Hydrothermota > Tepidihabitantia > Tepidihabitantales > Tepidihabitantaceae > Tepidihabitans. Next base: position 2,158 of record CAZVDD010000022.1, on the reverse strand, counting down.
CTCCGGCGTGGTGCTTTCGGTTGCGCTGGGCATCCTGTTTCTGTTCCGGGCGATAAGCAAGAGGGTAAAAAAGCCGCTTTGGATTTGGGGCGGCGTTGGTCAACTTTTCGCCCTCCTCATCTACGCCTTCTTCTACTTTACTCACATCGTCCATCTGCAAGGCAGCCCGATGCAACAGTTTGCCCTGACCGGCTGGTTGCGCACCTCCTACTTTCATCCCGAACTGGAATCACCTTTGCGCTTTCTTTTCCGCACCACCTTTGACTTATTCTCCTATTTCTTTGGCTCCCGGCTTTGCGGCGCCCTGGGAATCATCCTGTTTATCACCGGTATCATCATCACCATCATCCGACGCCGCTGGGACCTGACCGTTCTGCTCATCGTACCTTTCGTGGTAAATATCTCCTGCGCCCTTTTCCGGTATCTGCCCTATGGTGGCACCCGCCATTCAATCGTCCTTGCCCCGTTTGTTGTCATTGGCAGCACCGTGGCATTAAGTTTTATACCTAAAATCGCCGGGCTCAAACCCGCTATCGCCGGCATCCTGATGCTCGCCGCCAACATCCTTCTCACCCCGCCCGCACAGCACATCTCCCGGCACAACGCCCGTCAACAGTTGATGCACCGGGCGATTGCAACGCTAAAAAATAACGCACCAGAAGGTGATACCATCTTTGCCGACTATCAGAGCAGTGCCCTCTTGAGTTACTACCTTGCCGACCACACCCGTTCTGTACCGTTCTTTGGAAAGACGGTAGGTCCTTTCTGGGAGTTCAACTACGGTGGTTATCTTGTTGTGTACAGCACCGATTGGAGTCTAAACCGGCTCCAGTTCCTCACCGCGCTTGAGTCGCTTTTCCAATACTACAGTTTCCCTGATAACCGGACCATCTGGGTTTTTGATGGCGGCTGGGGCAGACCGCTTGTATCCAATGAACCCGAACTTGGCAGTAACCTTGCGGTTTTTCCTGTCACCACGCCCGCCACCGCCATCGAAAGCCTCATTTTGACCGCCAGTGAAAAACTGCGCTCTATGATAAAAAGCCCGGTGCGCTCGGTCTTTCTACCCACCCGTTACCACAAGCGCACAACGGTCGACGCCGCACGCCCGCTTGCTCAACAGGTGCTCAGTTATACGCAACTGTACCTTCGGGCAAAACAGGGGCAAAACGAGTTTGATGCCTGCCTGCCCGCGCTTGCCTTCTGGGTTTTTCAGGCTTTGGAGTGGCACCCTGAGTTTATGGCGTATATGGCGGACGGTGAAAGTTACATCTCTGCGGGTTACCGCTTCACCCTGCTGCTGATGGATGTCAGCCATCAGATTGCTGTCTATCGGGTAGAGAAAATTGAACAATAAAATCGCATCACCCTTATTTTTTGTCCGAACCGCACACTGAACAAAAAAGACAGTATCCGCTCGCTCTACCCAACCTCGCCATCGTTCAACTTCTCGCAATGGTGTCGTTTGGGGGACTCATCATCAGCCCCATCATCCGCATAATCCGGCACCGCTGGTTGAATTCGCACCTATCGGTGCCGTACTCCTCATTCTCAACTCAATCGTCAACATCTGGGCGTATATCTGATTAAGGCGCCGCCGTTATCTTCTGAACCGGCGCCGTACCGCAAGCAGGAAAAGGGTGATGACGCTGATACCGAGGATTTTATGAACCATCCAAAAGGGCAAGCTGTCAAACGCCTGCAACAACTCCGGAGACGGCGCTTGCAGGGCAATCATATTCGCAAGCACATATCCGCATAAATTAACAAACTGCATTGGGCACAGCCTGTTGGGCAAACCGATAATTGCCCCCGGCAAAAGCAATAATACCAGAATCCAACCAAGCGCCCGCGATGGCGACTCGCCATAATTACTGACCCCCTTATACAACAACAGCGCCAGCCAGAAAAGAAAAGGGCGCAATGGCTTTTTTAATGTCTTTGCCCGCTTGTAATCCATTTCCGCAATGTAGTAGTCGCCCGCTTCTGGATAGTTACCGTACCTCTCGTAAGACAGTCTGATTTCCCGCGCGATGCGCTCAACATCCTCTTTGATTAGCGGCTCACACCTTTTTATAGACTCTCCTGGTGTTGCGACAAAGAAAATTTGCGGGAGTGTATCGATTACATTTTCGGGCAAACCGGTACTCTCTTGAAG
>CAZVDD010000021.1:0-41556 GCA_964626075.1 uncultured bacterium | reverse complement strand
GTCCTACTCGCCTGCGTATCCACTGTTGTTATGCTACTTCCATTAAAACAGGGATTGAAACACAATTGCATCCGTTCCGTAAGGATAAGTAAAAAGTTGTTATGCTACTTCCATTAAAACAAGGATGTAGGATGTAGTGAGTAGGGTAGAGGCGAAGAACAGGATGATTGACAGTTTGGTTTTGGGTGATAGAATATGATAAACTAACTGGAGGTATTATGAAGAAGGCGTTAGTTTTGGTGGCGCTATTACTCGCGGTGTGTATTGGATACCAGCGGGTAGTGGTGCTGGAAGAGGCGTACTCAGAAGGTTGAGGCTCCTGTAATCCTGCCAGCGGTCGGCTGGACCAGATTTGTAATGATTATGCCGGTTATGTGGTAGCGGTTGAGTGGCATGTATCTTCGTCTTATCCGCTTTATTCGGCAGAGGGTCGGGCGAAGTGGTTTATGTATCCAGGTCCTTACAATGGTAGTTATGCAACTCCGTGGCTGTGGGTTGATGGCAGGCAGCGGGGATATAACTACAACCTGTGGGCAAGTTATGTGGCGGAGCAGATTTTGGTGCCAACACCGGTGCAGATTACCTTAATCGGCAGTTATGACCAGTCAAGCCGGAATGGAACAATCAAGGCGCTGATTCAGAATGACTCTACCGATGATATCACCGCCTGGGTTTCGGTGGTGATTACCGAGGACTCTATTTATTACTCTGCACCGAATGGCGACCAGTGGCACAATCATGTTTGCCGGGACTATATCCCGAATCAGTCGGGCACGGTGTTGACGATTCCGGCAGGCGGGATGGATTCGGTTGAGCAGCCGTTTACCATCGCCAGTAATTGGAATGAGGATAAGTGTAAGGTGGTGGTTTATGCCCAGAGCACAACGATGGTGCCGGCAGATTCGTCTTATCCCGCTTTTCAAGGTGCCGAGGTGCGGGTTTTGGACTTGGTTGGCGTGGAGGAGAAGTCAGCGCACGGCAAACTGGATGCGTTGCGAGTGACACCTAATCCTTGCCGGGGGATGGTAAGTTTTCAGTTTAGAACAACCAGTAGGGCACCTTATGAGGTTGCGTTGTTGTCTTCGGATGGCAGGCTGGTTGAAAGGTTTGCCGGTGTTGCCGAAGGCGAGACCAGTCTGAGGTTGAGGCAGAAGCTTGCCGGTGGGGTGTATCTGTATCGAGTTACGGTGGCGGGTAAGAGCCATACCGGGAAACTGGTGGTTTATGAATAACGGCTGGGGCGCAGAGATTGCGGGGCGGGTTTCTGCCCCGCTTTTTTTAGTGGTAGAAGAGGCGGAGGTTGGTGAATACCATTACCATCCGGTACTGGTCGGCAGCGTCGATGATGGTTTGGTCCCGTGTTGAACCGCCCGGCTGGATGACATAGCGGACATTGGAACAGGCGGCACGGTCAAGGTTGTCGCGGAAGGGGATGAAGCCGTCTGAGCCGAGGCAGATGCCGGGAAAGTTTGCGAGCCAGGCGCGTTTTTCTTCCCGAGTGAAGGGTTGGAGTGGCTCGGCAAGGAGTGTAAGGAAGGGCTGGAGTTCTTCCGGGGTGGCGTTTTCTTCAAGGAGAATGTCGATGGCGGTTGCCTTTTCGGCGCGGGTTGTGGCTTTGAGGAATTTGAGGTTGAGGATTCGGGGGTGAAGGCGTAAAAACCATTTGTCGGCTTTGTTACAGGCGAGCCGGGTGCAATGAATGCGGGACTGTTGACCGGCGCCGACACCGACAACTTGGCCATCGTAGGTTAAGACGACCGAGTTGGACTGGGTGTATTTGAGGGTGATGAGGGCAAGGAGGAGGTCAACTTTGGTTTGTTCTGGGATGGTTTTTTCGCGGGTGACGACATTTTGGAGCAGGGTTTCGTCAATTGGGGCGTTGTTGCGTTCCTGTTCAAGGTAGATGCCAAAGAGTTGACGGATTTCTACAGAGGGCGGGTTGTAATCAGGGTCAATCTGGAGGATGGGGTATTTGCCGTTTTTCTTTTGTTTGAGGATGGCAAGGGCTTCGGGTTGGTAGTCGGGTGCGATGCAACCGTCGGACACTTCGCCCGCTAAGAGTTGGGCGGTGGTGATGTCAACAGGGTGGGAGAATGCTGCCCAGTCGCCGAAGGTTGCCATCCGGTCGGCACCACGGGCGCGGGCATAGGCAGCCGCCAGGGGCGAAAGTTCAATGTCAGAGACGAAGAGTGACTTTTTGAGTTCCGGGGAGAGCGGTTTGCCGATTGCGGCACCAGCCGGGCTGGTGTGTTTGAAGCTTGCCGCTGCCGGGAGGTTGGTAAGTTGCTTTAACTCCCGGACGAGTTGCCAGGAGTTGAGGGCGTCGATGATGTTGATGTAACTGGGTTCGCCGTTGACGATTTTGAGCGGTAGTTTGCCTTCGGGCAGGAAGATGCGCGCCGATTTCTGATGAGGGTTGGTGCCGTAACGGAGTTTGATTTCGTCCAAGGTAATAAGTTATTGAAAACGGCGCCCGGTGTCAAATTAGGTTTTAAGTTGCGGAAGTTTGCGGCGGCGTTTGGGTGAGAAGAGGAGCGCAGCGCCGAAGATGATACTGGCGATGCAGATGATTGAGGCGCCGGTGGGCAGGTTGAACAGGTAGGAGAGAAGGAGGCCAATAAGGCAGGCGCCCACCGCAAAGATTACCGAGAGTAGATACATCGTGCGCAGGCGGTAGGTGAGTTGATAGGCGGCAGATGATGGGCTGACAATCAGACTGAACACGAGTAAGCCACCCACGGTGTTGAGGTTGACGGTGACGGCAATGCCGGTCAGGAGAATGAGGGCAAAAAAGATTGCCCTTTCCGGGATGCCTACGGCGCGGGCGATTTCGCGGTTGAAGAGCACCGCCCGAATTTCTTTGGCGAAGGCGAAGAGGAAGCCAAGCGCGGCAAGGCAAAGAACGCCAAGGATAATGATGTCGCGGCGGGAGACAAGAAGGATATTGCCCCAGATGAATTTGAAGGCTTCGGTGCGGGGTCCTTTTAAGAGCCCGATACCGAGGAAGGCAAGGCCGAGCATTAGGGAGAATATCACGCCCAAGGCAACACCGGGCTCAAAGTCCGCCTTTTCGGCGATGGGACCAATCAGTAAGGCGGTAAGGAGGCAGAAGAGGATGCCGCTGAAGAGGGGGTCGATGCCGAGCAGTAAGCCCAGTATCGCGCCGGCAAACGCCGCATGGGACATCGCCACACCGACAAACGGGATGTTTAGGAGTACAACCCAGACGCCGATGATGCCGCAGACAACGCCACCCAGCAGGGCGGCAATCAAGGGCCGCGTAAAGATGTGCCACTCAACCATTGCCAAACACTTTTTGTTGCCACGCCGGTTCCAGTGCGGTGCGGCAGGGACCATCAAAAATGATGCGGCTGTCTTTCATCAAAAGGAAACGCTGGCAGGGTGCCGGAAGGTGTTCAATCAGATGGGTGACCATCAGAATGGTGAGGTGGAACTGCTGGTAGACTGTGGTCAGGAGGTTGGTAATTTCCCGCACCGAAGGCGGGTCAAGGTTTGCAGTGGGCTCGTCAAGGAGGAGGATTTTCGGTTCTGGCAAAAGCGCCCGTGCCAGGGCGACTTTTTGCATTTCACCGCCGGAAATCTGACCCACAGGCCGATTGCGCAGGTGGCTGATGCGGAAGAAGTTGAGTAGTTGTTCAGCCCGATTTTGCACATCTTTGCCCACGGGCTGAAAAATGCCCAGTTTGCCATAGGCGCCGATGAGGACCGCGTCCCAGACCGCAAAGGGCACGCGCGGGTCAAGGCGCAGTTGTTGGGGCACATAGCCTATTGTCCGGCGCCAGCGGTGGATGTTGCGGCGGGTAATTTTTTCGCCGAACAGGTAAACCGTGCCGGCGTGCAGGCGACCGAGACCGTTGACAACGGTCAAGAGGGTGGTTTTACCTGCGCCGTTGGGTCCAATGATGCCGACAAATTCGCCCGGGTTGACGGTGAGCGAGATGTTGCGCAGAGCGATGTGTTCATAGTAACTGACGGTAACATCTTTGATGACAATCGCCGGCGTTATCACTCAATAACTTTAAGCAGGCGGTTGCCGTTTTCAAGCACGGTTTTGAGGTAGTTACCTTCAATGGGAAAGTTGGACAGGGTGACATGTTTGACCCCAGCCGCTTCGGCAAGCGGTTTGCCGGCATCTGGTCCAGACTGGAGGTTGTCAACAACCAGGCCTACAGCGGAATCAACCATCACCTGGGCAAGACGGGTAAGTTCCTGGGCGGTGAACTGTTCTGCCCGTTCGTAGGTGCCGACAACCCGGAATCCCAGCCAGCGGAGAAATTCCGCCTGATGTTCACTGGCAAGGACCCGGGGCAGGTTTTTGTTGGCGAACATCGTATTGAGGACGCTTGCGACCGAGTCAATCTGCAACAGGTAGCGCTGGCGATTTTTTTCAAAGAAGGCACTATCGGCAGGTGCGGTTTTGATGAGGAGCGCGGTCAGTTCATCGGTCGCCTTTTTTTGAACCGGTGGCACCATCCAGTTGCCCCGAGTTTGAACAACAATCCAGTTTCCGGCGGGATTTTTAATTTCCTCTTTTAGTTTGTCCATCCAGCCTTCCCAGCCGTGATAGAGGAGGAGTTGCGCCTCCTGAGCGGCAGCGATTGACTGGGGCTGGAGGTCAAAGTGGCCCGGACACATTCCCGCGGGCGCGATTGTCGTGACTTGGAGTTTGCCAGCGCCAACGGTTTGGACAATGGCACCGATGAGCGCGGTTGACGCCACGACTTTTAACGCCCGCCTGCCAGACTGGGACTGGCAGGCGGGGATAAGCAGAGCAAGGAGGATAAGTAAGGTAAGGGTGTGTTTCATCGTCAGTTGTTGAAGTCAATGCCTATTGTCCAGGCGCGACCGGGCATCTGATAAAGTCCGGTTGATGACTCGCCCGGTAAACTGGCGAACGCCTGATAGTTGCGGTTGAAGATGTTTTCTACCGCGGCTGAGATGTGAAGTTGGTTTAAGAGCCGATAGCGTAAGCGAAGGTCAACGGTCTGGTATGAAGGGATGGGGTCCTTGCTGGAGTCGGCGGCGTAGTAGCGGCCGACAGCGTTGAAATTGATTGTGCCGGAGAATCTGCCCGGATGCAGGGAAAGGGCAAAATTCAGTTTTTGTCCGGGCCGGGCTCTGGTGTGGACGCCAAAGTCGTTGACCGTTGCGGTTCCGCTCAGGGTGATGAAGCGGTAGTTCAATTCAAGCGCTGTCTCAATTCCTTTGAAGAGGAACGCCCCTTTGTTCTGAAACTTGTAATAGGGCGGCGGTGTCGGATTTGGGGCGCGTTCAATCAGATTGTCGCCTTTAAGGATGAAGCCGGCGATGTCGAGTTTGAGAATGGGGGCAATCTCCTGGCTCAAGCCCAGTTCATAGTTCCAGGTAATCTCCGGCAGTAGTTCGGCATTTTTGGGCGGGAAGATGCTGGTGTAGTTGAAGGGTGGGAAGCGAAACCCTTTGTTGACATTGAGGCGCAACGCGGTGCCAAAGGGGGTTTTGCCCACACAGCCGAACTTGGGGGCAAAGGCGTTGCCCGAGATGTTGTCACGCGCGAAGCGGGCACCAAGGGTTGCAATGAAGGGCCCGATGGTCTGTTCATCAGCAAGGAAGATGTCAAACTGGTTGCGGGACCAGGAGGGTTTACTGGTGTCTGATTTAATCCAGGTCCCGCCGAGGTTTTTAAACTCAACGCCACCCTGGACGAGATTGTTAAAGGCAAACCGGTGGTGAAGGTGGCAGAGCGCGCCGTTGGTGTAGTCAGTTGAGTGCCAGCCGTCTTTAGGATCGAACTGATGCTCACCAAAGTTGCGGTACAGTTTGAAGATGCCATTTATCTTCTGCCGGAGGCCAAGGGTTAAGTCAAGCCCGCCGCGGCTATACTGGTTCCAGCCGGTTGCGATTAATGTATCAGGGTCGGTTGCTTTTTTAGGCTCATGTTTGACGCCGGTAAAGTACTTACCGCTGAAGTCCAAGTCGAATGCTGGGGAGAAGTTGTAACCAGCGCGGAGCGCGATATCGTTGCCGTTGTACTGGGAGTTGGGCAGATGACCTTCAGAGATGTCTTTTGCAAAAGAGATGAGGGTGTGGCCATTTTGCCATCGGGTACCTGCACTGAGGCGCGATTGGAATGTTTTAAATGAGCCGTAAGCAAGCTGGGCGTTGAGGTCAAGCGGTTTGGTGGCTTTGCGGGTGATGATGTTGATAACACCGCCCAGCGCATCGGAGCCGTAGAGCGCGGAAAGCGGACCGCGCACCAGTTCAATCCGTTCCACATTGTTTAGAGGCAGGGTGTGGGTAACGGTGCAGCCGAAGAGCGACATCTTTTCGGGTCGGCCATCAATCAAGACCGCAATCTGGGTGCCTTTGTCACCCACTCCCCGAATGTCGATGTCGGTTCTACCAAACTGGCCTGTGCGCTGGACGAAGACGCCGGGCAACATACTAAGGGCATCGGTCGCGGTGCGGGCACCAGAGGAACGCAACTGTTCACCGGTTACGACACTGACCGATGCCGCAAGGTCGCGGATGTGATGGGGCACCCGTTCCGCGGTGATGACAACTTCGGGTAGGGTCAACACCACGGAATCGCTCGGTGCCGCATTTAGCGTACCGAATATTAGGTTGATGATTATTAAGGTAAATTTCATGCTTCTACCTCCTTGTTTTTAGACAATCCTAGTAAAACGAGTCCTCCCTGCTGAACTCCCTTTAAGGCCCGCATCCGGTCGGCAATGCGTTGAATCTCTTCTGCCTTACCGCGCAGGATAAGGACCTCAAGGCAGTTGTGTTCGTCAAGGTGGATATGGACGGTTGTGACAACGGCGGCATGGAATTTGTGGCCCAGATGGGTGAGGCGGCGCGATACCTCACGGCGCTCATGGTTGAATATAAAGGCGACCGCACCCACTGCCGGACCTGTACCCCGTTTCAGTTGCCGCTGGGAGAGCCACTGCCGCGCCAGGTCCCGCAGCGCTTCGGACCGGCATTCGTAACCGGCAAGGGCAATTTCCCGGTCAAACTGCGCCAGCAGGTCCGGTTCAAAGGAGACGCCGAAGCGTTCGGCTTCTTTTCTTTTGCCCATCTCAACGCCTCCGGTTTAGCAAAAGGGCGCCCAGCCAGAATAAAATCACCGGTCCGAGCATCACGATGCCCAGTACAGCGCCGTTTTTAATCAGACCGTCGGTCCGGGCTGCGAAAAAAGGGCCGCCTTCATAGCCAAGGATATGGTCGACAAGAATCATCACCGCCCCACCCCAGAGCATCAAGCTTAACAACCCCAACTTGAACCGGCCCCGGAATAGCCAATATAACAGGGTGGAAAGAATTGCGGCGATGAGTGTCGTGGTCAGCCAGTCCATCGCCTTGCTCCGGTTTTAGTTGTGCTTACCGTTCGACTGGCAATCCAGACCATTATCAGCCACAGGGCAAAGATTGCGAGGGTCATTGTACCGCCCACGGTGACCATCTCTTTGAGCATAACAGGGATGTCGCCGGGGTTTTTCATCGCGGTTAAAAACGGCGGATAGGGAACTACCTCCTGATGGGCGATGTGCTCAACGGCGAGCATCGCCACGCCACCCCAGAGGAGCGAATTGAGCCACTCTGGGTGCAATCGTTGCGGTATTTTACGCTGCAGAACGGTTGTTGCCGTTGCGGCAGCAGCGGGGACAAGAAAGCATGCCATACTTTACTCCCTTCGTGTTACTTTTTCAAAAATAGTAGCACTAAAAATTTGAATGTCAAGTAAAGCAACTGTTGGGCAGTAATGTGAATTGTAACGGGTTTTATTTACCAGCCGTGTTTTTTTGGTTATCATCGGCTATGGATCGGGCGGTTGTCGTCCAAAATTTGGTTCGGGACTTCGGCGCGTTGCGGGCGGTGGACGGCATTGGATTTGACATTAAACCGGGCGAGGTTTTTGGGCTCATCGGCCCGAACGGTTCGGGTAAGACCACGACTTTGCGGGTGATTGCGACCCTGCTGAAACCGAGTCAAGGCCGGGTTGAGGTCTTTGGCCGGGATGTGGTGAAAGAGGCGCTAGCGGTGCGGCGACTGGTGAGTTATCTGCCCGAAGAGGCAGGGGCGTATCGGAACCTTTCTGGGATTGACTATTTGCGGTTTATGGCGACATTCTACGCCGCGGACACGGTGGCGCGGGACAAACTGGTAGAACGGGCGGTGGCGATTGCCGATTTGGGGCGCCGGATTCAAGACAAAGTAAGAACCTACTCCAAAGGTATGACGCGGAAACTGCTCTTAGCCCGGACGCTGATGAGTAACCCAAAACTGGCGATTCTTGACGAGCCGACATCGGGACTGGATGTTGAGAACGCGATGGTAATTAGACAGAGGATTAAGGAGTTTGCTGCCCAGGGAACAACGATTCTACTGTCATCGCACAATATGCTGGAGGTTGAGTTTCTTTCGGAACGAGTTGCACTTTTGCGACAGGGGCGGCTCATCGCCCTGGGCTCGCCTGAAGAGCTGAAGGTGCGCTGGGCGGCACAAAACCTTGAAGAGGTGTTTCTCAAGGCGGATTGATGAGGATAATCGCCAATCTTGTCTGGAAAGAGGTGCGGGAACTTTTAACCTTACGAACCTTAACCCCATTTATTGCGGTACTGGTGATTTTTCTGTTTATCGGGCGGGCGCTGCGCGGGGAGCGAACAAAGGTAAATGCACCCCAGCCGGTACTGGTTGTTGTCCCGGACTCATCCCAATTTGCCGATACAATTATCCGCCGGCTGAAAGAGGAAAATTTTTCTGTGACCGTTACCAATGTGACAAAAGAACAAGCCTGGAAGCAGGCACAGCAAGACGGGTTTTCCCCTTTACTTGTGCTGCCGGAAAGCCTTGATTATCGAATTGACCGGTTCCAGCCGGTGCTGATTGAAGCCTACACCATTTTAAAGGGTTTCTCTTTTACCCAGACGATGCGCAGTATGCAGGTGAAGACGGCTTTTGCCCGAATTAATTCCGAACTGACGGAATATAACCTCAAGCGGCTTTTACCCGATATCCCGGGCGAGAACATACAGAATCCTATCCAGACCAGCGAGTTTGTAATTCTCCGAGACCGGATGGCAGCCGGTAGTGCGGAAGCGGTGCAGGGAATGGCGCTGGCGCAGACCTTCATCATACCGCTGATTATTTTGCTGGTGCTTTTGTATGCCAGTCAGACGCTTGCCGCATCCATCGGTCAAGAAAAGGAGAATAAAACGCTGGAGACACTTCTTACCGTGCCCATCAACCGGGTGGCAATCGTCGTCGGCAAGATGCTCGGTGCACTGGTGGTGGCGGTGGTTTTTTCGCTAATGTTTATGCTGGCACTGGGGTATTATAGTACCGCATTTGCCGAAGGGGTACCCAGCCGAACTCTGGATATTTCGATCGCGGTGCGGTTGGGATTGACCTTGAGCCCGGAGGCGATTTTTCTGTTGAGTGTCACCCTGTTTCTGGCGATTGTTACCGCACTTGCCCTGGCAACCTTGCTGGCGCTTTTGTCGGAAGATGCCCGTGGGGCGCAGGCGGCATTGACGCCATTGATGATGCTCTGTCTTTTGCCTTACTTCTTCACGATGTTCTTTAACATCCAAACGCTGTCGCTGCCCCTGAAAATTTTGCTCTTTCTCATCCCCTTTTCCTATCCATTTCTGATTCCGCAGGCGATATTGTTCGGCAACTATCCCTTGATAATTGGTGGTCTTGTTTACATGACAATTTTCTCTGGTGGCGCGATTTTCATCGCCGCCCGGTTTTTCTCCAGCGATTTGGTTCTTACTACCCGGCTACGGTTCCGGCGCCAGCGTTAACCTTACCCCGGGCGAGAGAGGCAAGAATTCCCGCGCCGCACAGTGCGCTGAAAATGATGAACGCAACCCGTACAGTTAAAATTAGTCCGGTATGATTGGTAGTACTTAACCGGACAGGACCGACAAACAGGGCGATGAGCATCTGTGCCAGTCCGATCGAGAACATTTGACCTAAAAGCCGCATCGTGCCCAGGGTTGCTGAGGCGATGCCGTAATGCCGGGAGCCAACTGCAGCCATCACCGCATTGGTATTGGGCGCCGAGAACAGAGCGAAGCCCAACCCAACGAGAACCAGACCGGCAATAAGAAGCCGCAAATCGGTTGTCGTGGTTAAGAATGAGAAGAGGAATAAACCGAGTGTTGAAATCGCCATTCCAATTGAGGCGATGAGTCGGGGTTGAATGCGGTCGGAAAATCGTCCCGCAAGGGGCGAGAAAAGCGCCATTACCACCGGCTGGCTTACAAGTAAGAGGCCAGTTGATTGAGGCGTTAGCCCTTTTATATACTGGAGATAAAGACTCAAGAGGAAACCGACTGCGGCGGTCGCGGCGTAGTTGATGAGGGCGGCAAGGTTGGAGAATGTGAAAATTAAATTACCGCGAAAAAGCCGAAACGGGAAAACCGGGTTTGTTAGTTTTAGCTCCCAAATTACGAATCCGACCACTGCCAATAGCCCGGTGCCGATCAACAGCACCGCATAACCTTTGGGCAAAAGGGTGAATCCGAACATCAAGAGCAGGAGTCCGGTACCGTAAATCAAGGAACCAATCAGGTCAAACTTTTCCCCGCGCGCTTCTGCCCATTCACCCTTAAGACCAAACAGGACGATAAGTAGGGCGCCAAGGCTCAGGGGTAAATTCAGGGCAAAGATTGCCCGCCAGGTAAGGTGCTGGGTAACTATTCCGCCGAGAAATGGGCCAACAGAAAGTCCGGTATAAACCAGTGCGGTGTTGATGCCGAGGGCGAGGCCTTTTTCCGCCGGGGGATAAACCGAAGTGAGAATGGCGACGCCGGTTCCAAAAACCATCGCCCCACCCATTCCTTGAAGAAATCGGGCAATGAGTAAAAGCCCGGGGTTATGGGCAATCATACCGAGAAGGGACGCCACTGAGTACAAACTCAAGCCAAGGGTAAAGATGCGTTTGCGACCAACTATGTCTGCCAGCTTTCCGAAGGGTACAAGGAAGATACCGGCACTCAAAAGGGAGATGTTCGCCACCCAACCCAGAGCAATCGCATTAAGATGCAACTCTTGACTAAGTGCGGGCAGGGCGATGTTTATCGACGAACTCATAAAGGGCGTGAGAAAGGAGCTTATGCCCGCAGCAATGGCTGCGGTCAATCGGTTGCGCGCCGTGTTATCTAGCACCAGAGATAACGATTAGTTTTTGAAATTTGCCGGTTCGAGAATCAGGCTGTTTGATGAGATAAACACCTGAAGGCAAATTGTGGGTCCTTAACTTATTGCCCAGCGCATCGTAAATCTCGGGCCGGGAGCCAGAGCCAAATAGAGAATAAGAGCGTAACAAGGTGGCAAGGGTATGAACGGTTGTGGGGACAGGGCAGGTTGTTTCACCAACCGCCAGTTCCGGGATTTGGCCGTAAAGGTAGTACAGGTCAAGGTTGTTAGAACTTTCGTCCTGCCAGACGATATGCAAACCACGACCGGCGTCGCAAACAATCGCTGGCTGGTCGACATCGCCATTTGTCAGTGCGGTCAATAGTTCGGGTGGCGTCCAGTATCCAAGAGAGTCACAGGAGGCATAGATTAGTTGATAAGGACTAGGAGGGGTTGCGGTTCTCCCGCGCCAGACCAGATGGCATTCATTTTCCTGCCGGCAGGAGATGGACGGGCTTCCCTGCTCAAATTGCAAACCCTGGCTTACAGTAAAGATTGGGGTAAAGCCTTCCGGGGTGCGTTGGCGGTAAAAAATCCGTGAATAGTATGTAGAGGAGTTGGTTCCTGCCCAGGTGATGTGGAAGTTGTTTGTAGTACCGGCGGCAACAGCAGGCGATGTTTGCTGGTATGTGCCCGCGAATTCGGAAATAAGTTCGATGTCGGACCAGACGCCGTCGATGCGGCGCCGGCAGAACGCCTGATCAGAAGAGTTGTTGAAGTCCCTTCCTATCCAGACAACGCACAGGTTGCCGAGGCTGTCTACAGCAGCTGTTGCCGCGGAGTGGGTGTTAGGGTAACTGGTAATCTGCTCTGCTGGTAACCAGCCGGTGTCGGGTTGGAACTGTTTATGGAAAACCTGGGGTACGCCTCCGGTGTCTGGACTTCCGTACCAGACGATGTGAATTTCTTCGCTGTTGGGCTTCGTAGCCACCATCGGATATTTTTTTATACTATAGACTGCCGATTCAAGAAGAGTGTCGGCAAGCCAGCGTCCTTGTTGGGCATCAAACTTCTTATACCAGATGCCCTTTGACGGATAGAGTTCGGTGTGCCAAACCAGATGGATATTACCGGTTCGGTCGCTGGTTGCCGAAGGTTTAAAACAGTTGACGGGGGATGCAGTGAGCTGCGCTTCCGGCAGCCATCTGCCACTTGCCCATTCAAATTTGCGGTACCAGATTTGGTTTGGTGAACTCCGGTAGTCGAGCCAGAAAACCCACACATTTCTACTTGGGTCAACCGTGATACTACGCTGATAACTGTAGCCAAGGACCTGACTCTGGGGGTTGTTTGTGAGACGGACGACGGGGTCCCATTCAACACCCTGGATGCTGGTTTGAAAAATAATGACGAAGAAAAGTAGTGCGGTAGTGGATTTCATCATCAGTTTAGATTAGCACTTTTTTACATTTTGGCAATCAAAAAGTTTTTTAATTTCGGCGGCGTTGACCGGGGACGAATTTGATATATAATTTAGCCGAGGCTAAGGGAAAGCACGGTGGCACAGTAAATAACAACGGCGGTCTTATACCGTGTTTTATTACTACCGCCGTTACCTTTTTATAAACCTGAGGCCGGGGGAGAGTTGTTCAGGAGGCTAAGGTGCGTGGGTTCTTTTTCGGGTCCAGGTACTGGACAGGGACAACTTTATTCGGACTGGTGCTACTGGTAGTCGGTAGCGGTCTCTCGAATACGGGGTTTTTCTCTAAAGGTGACTGGGTTGAGCGTTTTTCCATCTGGCACAGCGTGAACGAGATGCGGGCGTTGAGGAGTCCAAATTCGGCAAATCTCGCCTGGTTTGAGGCACCAATTCTGCGTTCCTATCTTTATCTTTTTTCGGCAACCGGTGATACGCTGTGGCTGGAGCGGTTTGTGTTACACGCTGATTCGATTGTGCGGTTAATGCGGGATGTACCGGAAGGAGTAACTTACTGGCAGGGTTACCAGGACGGTTTTCTGGGTTGGGGGACTACCGTTTACGACCCTCAAGGGCGGTATCAGGAGTATTTCGTGCATGATGCGGTTATCTGCCTGCCGCTGGCGCGTTTTGTGCTGATGGTTTATGAGAACCCAGGTTTAAGGTTGAGGTTTTGGGAACAGGCGCGGGTTTATCAGTTGGCGGTTGAACGACAGGTGCTTGCCAAGTGGTTTATCAACTGGAAGGCAGCGCGCGGCACGGGCGAAGATCTGGAACATTTTGGTGGCTGGGAGAATCTACCATGGAACCAGGCGTTGAGTATGGGTGAGTTAATTCTTGTGTTCAGTGATATTCGGCGCGCGCCATTTTATCAGCCCGGTAAATTTTCCCTGCCCGATTGGTTTTATGAGCAGGTGCCCGAGTCAATGGCAAAGGCGTTCCGCGACAATTTGATTCTTGATTTGGAGAACGACTGTTTTGTCTGGGGTCATCAGGCGGGCAAGCCACGCTGGGAGGATATTGCCCATGCGAATCTTGATATCTCATTGGCGCTCGAGGCGGTGGCGCGCGGGTTTGTATTTCAGGAACAGGATTTGGAGCGGATGGGGCGGAGTTTGTGGAAATTGGTGAAGGACCGGCATAGCGAGCGGTTTGTTTTACGCCGATTTGTCAATGGTTCGGGTGGCATTGATACCGTTTATGCGCTGGAGATGTGGACGGCACTGGCAAAGTTCGAGCCGGCGGTGCGCGAGGTAGTGACCAGGGCAATCGCTGGTGTACCGGCGGCACGGATGAATGTGAGTATGGCGGTAACCTGTGCCCGGCTGGCGCTGGAGAGTGATGCTACGGAGCGAGAAGCACAGATGAGGGCAGGGGTGGAAGCGAGTGAAACCGGGCTGAGGCGTGGGGACGCCAGAAACCTATTTTTGCCCGGTGAGGTATCTGATGGTGTTTTCGATGCGGCCGGACGAAGGGTACGGTTTTCCCAGTGGGAGCAACTGAGAAGTGGGATATATTTCTCTTCGACGGGACGCCGGGTGCTGGTGTTGCCTTAGCGTCTTCCTCGGGTATAATAATTTTGATGGTTAGTCGTTCAAAGGTTGCGGTTCTTTTTACCAAGCCGGAAACGGTGCTGGATGACTATGTCCGCTTGATTAAAATGGCGGAGGCGGATAAGTTTTTAAAGCCCGGCGTGACAACAATTCTCAAGGACAACATCTCCTGGCACTATCCGATGCCCGGGGCAAATACGACCCCCTGGCAACTGGAAGGCACAATTGTCGGGTTAAGGAAACTGGGGTATGACGACCTGGTTGTTGTCCAGAATAAGACGGTGGTTATTGACACGCATAAGGGTGAGGACCTGAATCGTTATGTGCCGATTTTTCAGCGGTGCGGGATTCCGGTGCGGTACAACTTCAAGGAAAGCGATATGAAGTGGATTCCGTTTACACCCAAGGCAAAAATGCTGGCGCTAAACCATATCTACCCGGAAGGTCTGCGGATTCCCGACTATTTCATCGGCAAGAATATCGTTCACCTGCCGACGGTGAAGTGCCATATCTACACCACAACCACCGGTGCGATGAAAAACGCCTTCGGCGGGCTTTTGTCTACGCACCGGCATTACACCCACACCTGGATTCACGAGACGCTGGTTGACCTGCTGGCGATTCAAAAGGAGATTCACCCGGGCATTTTTGCGGTGATGGACGGCACAACCGCGGGCAACGGTCCAGGACCAAGAACGGTCAAACCGGTCGTGAAGAATGTTATTTTAGCATCGGCGGACCAAGTGGCGATTGATGCGGTTGCGGCAAAGATGATGGGTTTTGACCCGATGGCGATTAAGTACATCCGGCTGGCGCATGAGCAGGGTCTGGGTGTGGGCGATGTCAAAGAGATTGAAATTGTCGGTGATGACATTTCGCAGGAGAACTGGCATTTTGAGGTTGGTGTTTCTTTTCACCGTTTTTTGGGCTGGCTCTCCTGGTACGGACCCACCCGGGTGTTGCAAAAGTTGATATTCCGCACCTGGCTGGTGAACATCCCGATTTTTATCTCGGAGTTTAATCACGACTTCGTACACTGGCCACTGAAGGAGCGAAAGATTTTTGAGCGCTGGCGGCAGGAAACCGGCTGGGGCCGGTTGTTTCAGGAGTACGAGAAGAAAGGCTGCTTGCTTCATTAAAAGGCTGGTGCCGAGCCGTTTCTAAGATGCCCGTGATAATGATGGCGGTTGGCGGGCTCGGACTCGCCGCCCAGGTGGTAATTCTGCGGGAACTTCTGGCGGCTTTTGCCGGAAATGAGGTGTCAAGCGGTGTTTTTCTCAGTATCTGGCTTTTAAGTGAGGGGCTGGGCGCCTTGTTGTTCAGCCAACGGGCGACACGTCTTGCTGCCCGGAAATACTTACTGCCCGTCTTCGGTTTTGTATCGGCTTTGAGTTCAACGGCAGCGAGTGCGCTGGTGGTTTATTCCCGGCGGTTACTCGGGCTCCTCCCCGGCGAGAATTTAAGCCTGCAAGCCCTTTTCCTTATTACGCTACTTGTGGTGTTTTTACCCGGAGCAACTCATGGGGCGTTGTTTGTCCTCGGTACCGCTTTGCGTAAAGAACGGAGCGTGGTGGCAAGGGTGTACTTTTACGAAGGACTGGGCACGGTATTGACAGCGGTTGTCCTTTACTTTGGGCTTTTATCCCGGGTTCCCAATTTGGGAATTGTTGCGCTGATGGGTGCGGTGTTGATGGGGGTACTGGGCGTTGTTGTAATAGTGGAGCGCCGGTCGCTAATAGAAGGTGTTCTGGCGTTGGGCGGGGGCGTTTGCTTGCTTTATTTTTTGCCAATAGGAATGGAGGGCGAGAGATGGCTGTGGGAGCAAACTTGGCAGGGGCAGCGGGTGCTCGGCGTGCGGGATTCGCCTTATGCTAAACTGGTGACCGTAGAGCGCGAAGGGCAACGGCAACTGCTTTATGATGGCAGCGTGGCGCTGATGGTGCCGAATCCGGATGTGAGCGGTGTGGAGGAGTTGGCGCACATGCCTCTTTTGTTGCATCCGGCACCGCAACGGGTCCTAATTTTAGGAATGGGTTTAGGGGGTCTCGTGGCCGAAATTCTCAAATGGCCGGTAACCGATGTCCAGATGGTTGTTCTTGACCGGTGGTTAATTGACGAGGCGCGGCGCACCGGTGGCAGGGTGGTAGCAGAGGAAATTGCTGACCCCCGAGTTAAGGTGGTAGCCCTTGATGCCCGGCAGTTTCTCAAAACCACCGTTGACAGTTTTGACTGTATCATAATCACCGACGCGGCACCAGAAAACCTTGGTGCCAATCGGCTGTTTACCCGGGATTTTTTCCGGTTGTGCCGGAGCAGGTTGCAGGCGGATGGGATTTTAGCCACCAGAACTCCGGGAACGGCTGAAGGGCTGCAGCCGGCAGCGCTTGAGGTTTTGAAAACGCGCTACGGAACGCTTTGCCAGGTGTTTCCGAAAACGGAGTTGCTCGCGCTGGACTTTCCGTTGCTTGTTGCCGGTGAAAGGTTGGTAACTTCGCCAGACAGTGTGGTAACGCGCTGGGAGCGGATGGGAATGGACACGCGCATATTAACACCTGATTACCTTGCTGGTTTGCTGAACCCATTTCGCCAGGCGACAGTGAAGAGAAAATTGACCGTTGCCCCACCTAACACCGACCTTGTTCCCAGGGAGTTGTTTCTCAATATGGTTTTGGAGCACCAGCGTTCTTCTCCGGGGTTCAGCCGTTTTTACGGTGCGTTGCCCAACACATTGAGAAGATTTATTTTGCCCGTAGTTGGTTTTCTTCTTAGCGCGGTGTTGGGCGTGGTTTTATGGGGAAGAAAAACGCAGCGAGTTGCTCCGGCACGGGGACTGGGTATTTTTACTTCGGGGTTTGCGGGCGCCGGAATCTCACTGTTGACGATATTTGTTTATTCGAGCCGATTTGGTTCGGTATATACCGGGGTGGCGCTGCTTCTGGCGTCGTTCATTTTCGGCACCGTGCTTGGTGCCGGGCTGGTGAAACAGAGGTTTCAAAACCGGCCCGGTGCATTTTTTGCGCTGGCCGATTTGATAATACTGACCAGCACAGGTGCGGTCTGGTTTCTGGTAAAAGGGGGCGGGCAGGTGGTTTTCTTCTTGCTCGTTCTGGTGGTGGGGGGCTGTTTAGGCGGACAGTTTGCTTTGACAAGCGAGGAGTTAACGACGATGGATGAGCCGCGGCGCGCCGGTTATTTAACGGTTCTTGATTGGGCGGGTGGTGCGGCTGGTGGATTTGTGATGGCGCTTGGGGTTTTGCCGATTGCTGGGGTGATTGGTGCGGTTGGTCTGATTGCGCTGTTTAAACTGGCAAGTGCGGTGAGTCAATTGTTGACAAACCGAAAATATGGTTTTACAATCCAGCGTGTTTAAAAAGGCGTTACTGATTTCGGTTCTGGTGATTGGTGCGGGCTGGACTCAGGATGTCGGCTCAGCGGTTTTTTCCGGTATCGGTGGTGTCAATATTCCGGGGATTACGCAATCAGGGGTTTCGCCGTTACCCAGTCTGGTGGGCGTGGAGAGCCCAATCATTTCTGACAAGTACATTTTGATGCCTGGGGACCGGCTTTTGGTGACGGTTGCCGGTAGCGTGACTTACTCGTATCAGAGCGCGGTTACCTATGAGGGCAAAATTACCATCAATATGCCTTTAACCGGTATTGCAACGAGCAATGTGGGCCAGGGAACAACGGTTGATGTGGTGGATGCAATTACCGTTTCCGGGCTATCTTTAAGGCAGGCGCAGGATACGATGACGAAGGTTTTCCAGCGGTATTTTAAGGGTGCAACGGTGAAACTTACGCTGGTCGGTTTGCGTTCGGCGATTGTGTTTGTTACGGGCGAAGTGCAGTATCCGGGTGCTTACAACGCATCGCCCGTGGAGCGCGTTTCTCAAGTTGTTGCCCGGGCGGGCGGGCTTTCGCCGCTCGGTTCTAAAACTAATATTATGCTTTTGCGCGGCGGTCTGCCTTTTGCCAAGGTGGATATTGAACGGTTTGAACAGGAGGGAGACCTCAATGCCAATCCGTTCATCGAATCGGGTGATGTGATATATGTGCCGCCGGTTGAAGGGTTGGTCACGGTGCGCGGGGCGATTTTTGGCCGGGGGGAGTACCGGATTCGAGCATCGGCGCTCACCACAGAAAAGGAACGGATGAGTGAAGGCACTTACGAGTTGAAGCCGGGAGAACGGGTGTTTGACATTCTGCGCAAGGCGGGTGGTGTTACACCTTGGGCGGATTTACACAACTGTTATATCGAACGGCTGGTCCTGGGTGGTTCGGGCGCCCGGCAAAAGATCCCAATCAACCTGCACGAGGTTTTGTTTGCCGGCGACTCGACGCAGAACATTGAGATGGTTAACGCCGATATTCTGGTTGTGCCGCCGATAAACAGTTATGTATATGTGGAAGGTGAGGTGAACAATCCCGGGTCGTTTCTGTACACCCCCAATCTAAGAGTTGCCGATTACATCGGACAGGCAGGTGGTCCAACCGAGTACGGGCATATTTCCCGGATGTGGATTCTCCGGCAGGGTAAACGAATTTCTGGTAAAGGCAATCCAACCGTGGAACCGGGCGATATCGTGATGGTGCCCCGTTATACGGTAAAGTGGTGGCAGGATTACGCTACGATTCTTTCCGCGGTGGGTATTCCTACCGCGTCAATCTTGATTTCTCTTATCGCGCTGCAGCGCTGATTCGATAGCGCTGATTTTTCTCAACCGGCGGTTGTGACGACCGCGGGCGAAGTCGGTTGTTAACCAGACGCGGACCATTTTTCTTGCCTGTTCCAAGTTGAGAAGGTCGGCACCAAGGCAGAGGATGTTGGCGTTGTTGTGTTCCCGGGACCGGCGTGCCATCTCGACACTGGTGCAGAGGGCGGCACGAATCCGGGGCAGTTTGTTGGCGGTGATTGACATCCCGATGCCGGTGGCGCAAATCAAAATACCGCGGGACGCTTTACCTTTTGCCACCAGTTGTGCCACGGCAAGGGCGTAGTCGGGATAGTCAACCCTTTCTGCTGTGTCAGGACCGGTGTCGATAACCGTATAGCCCAGGTGCTGGAGATACTGTTTCAATTGTTCTTTGAGTTTGTAGCCGCGGTGGTCGGCGCCGAGGGCGATCTTCACTTTACAAAGGTCAGCCAGTTGTAGCGGTCGGCTCTTTTACCTTCAATCAGGGCAAAAAACTCTTCCTGGAGGCGCTTGGTCACCGGACCGCATTTGCCGGTGCCGATGGGAATTTTGTCAACCGAGCGAATCGGGGTTACTTCCGCCGCGCTACCGGTGAAGAACAGTTCATCGGCAAGGTAGAGAAATTCGCGCAGCATACTGGTTTCCCGGACCTCGTAACCCAGTTCCCGGGCAAGGGTGATGACGGTGTCACGGGTGATGCCGGGAAGGATGGTGGCATGGAGCGGTGGTGTGTAGATAACTCCCTTACGGACCGCAAAGATGTTCTCGCCCGAGCCTTCAGACACGAAACCCGAGACATCAAGGGCGATGCCTTCAACAAAGCCATAGGTGAGCGCCTCCATTTTAATCAACTGGGAGTTCATATAGTTGGCGCAACACTTCGCCATCGCCGGGAATGTGTTGGGTGCCATTCGGTTCCAGGAAGATACCATCACATCTACCCCCTGTTCCAGCGCCTCGGGCCCGAGGTACTTACCCCATTTCCAGGTTATCAGGGCGACTTCTACGGGGCAGGTAAATGGGTTGACACCAAGTTCCTGGTAGCCGCGGTAGACAATCGGCCGGATGTAGCATTCGTCGAGTTCGTTTTTCTTAATCAGTTCCACAGTTGCCTGGTTGATTTGTTCTTTTGTGAACGGTACTGCCATGCGGTAAATTTTTGCCGAGTTGAAAAGTCTTTCGGTATGGTCCTGGAGCCGGAAAATCGCCGGACCTTTAGGTGTGTTGTAGCAACGTAACCCCTCGAATACTCCGGTGCCATAGTGAATAACATGGGAGCAGATGTGGATGCGGGCGTCCTCCCAGGGAACGAAATTGCCGTTCATCCAGATGAACTTTGACTTGGTTTCTTTTAAACCCATTGCGCCTCCTTTTAAAATAAAAGCGGGACCCGCGGGTCCCGCAAACCGTTTTTAGTTAAGATAATCAACCGCACCACCGGTTCCGTTTACGTTTTGTTAATGGTGGCGAAGGGAATCGAACCCCTGACCCGTGGATTATGATTCCACTGCTCTGCCATCTGAGCTACGCCACCCAGCATCTTGCAATTTTAATCGGGGTAGTGATAAAGTCAAGCGGATAAGGGACGGTTTACACATCAGGAAAATTTTTGCAACGCAATGATAGGTTGTAAGACAAATTCGATTTGTTGATTTGACTTTGCTTGATTCAGAGGATAAGATTTCAATCCGATAAGATATGAAAGAGAAAAGACCGTTGATTCTGGTCACCAATGACGATGGCATCAAGGCACCGGGGCTTAAGGAGCTCTACGACGGGCTGCGGGGGTTAGGACGCCGGTTTGTCGTGGCACCGGCGGTCAATCAATCGGCCGCGAGCCACTCGTTTTCTCTGCGTAAGCCAATCCAGGTGCGGCAGTTGCGTCCGGGATGGTTTGCGGTGTACGGAACACCGACCGATTGTGTTCTGATTTCCCATCACGGAATTTTGAAAAGGGATATTGACCTTGTGATTTCCGGCATCAATGACAGTCCCAATATGGGGGATGATGTACTGTATTCCGGGACGGTGGCAGCGGCGATTGAGGGCGCACTGCTCGGCGTGCCCGCAGTGGCGGTTTCTTATCTAAAGGCGGGTTTAAATCGGGAGCCGGCGCTAAAGTTTTTAAGAGCCCTGGTGCCGCTCCTGCTGGACGGGTTGCTTCCGAAAAAGTGTCTGCTAAATGTTAATGTACCGGCAGAACCGGTGCGCGGTGTGAAGGTGACCCGGCTGGGTAAAAGAATTTACCGGGATATGGCGGTCAAAGAGCGTTTACCGGACGGCGGTGTTTGTTGGACGATTGATGGCGAGATGGGTTTTGCCCCGACCCCGAGTTCGGATTTTGAGGCGGTTTACGCCGGATACATTTCGGTGACACCGTTACACCTTGATATGACGCATCATCAGGAGGTGACGCGGCTGGAACGGGCGTTTCGGCACCTGGGGTTGACCATTTAAACAGTAGCCGAAGCGATAAAGAGTGCAGAAATTTTATGGGCAATCACCCTGAACCGGGCGGGGGGCGAAAAGCGGATTTTGCGCTGGGCTCGGCACGGCGGGTAATTATACTTTAAAGTATAACGGGCATCTTTGTAGTCAATAACATAACCCTCTGTATTTTGATGATTTAATTTGCGAAGGACCAATTTTCCCTACCCATCCCCGGGGTAGTATCCAGGATGGTATGGGAAATTAAGATTATGGTGGGTTTTTGTTTATTTTAGGTAAAGGACAGGGTATCAGTTTGAATTGGGACGCTGGTCGGCGCCGGATGGCAACTAATCGCAAGCAGCCGGGTGCGGTTTAGCGGTTGAAAAAGGTGCGGGCGGTGGTTGAGTTGCCGCTGGCATCAACTGCCCAAATCGCAATGGTGTTGGTGCCGGGTGCGAGGGAAACAGAATGGGAGAAGAGTTCTTGCGGCGAGTCGAAAATCCCATCCCGGGGTTCGAGCGGCAGCCAGGGCCCGGCGTTAAGCGAGATTCGGCAGGCGACAATCGGCGAGAGGGCATCGATAACCTTCCACTGGACAAGAGCGGTTGATTGGGTTGGGGGGCTCGATTCAATTTTTAATCCGACAATCTGGGGTGGGGTGTTGTCGATAAGGAAAATCGGCGTCAGCCGCTCGCTGGTCAGGCAAGAGGTTGCCGGGCGGTCGCCGCAATCCGAGGCGACAAGGCGTAGCCGGTACCAGCCATCGGGCAGGGTACGGGTGTCAAGTTCGTAACGGGTTTCGGTCAGGTCCTGGGCAATTTTTTGCCCCAATGTTTTGGGTGTTGCCGCGCCGGTGTCGGCGGGCAGAATGAACAACTGAAAGGTAAGCGAATCGCCATCAGGGTCTGAGGCGGACCAGGATACGGTGCGGCGGGGTTCGGCATTGCCTTTGCGGGCGGCGGATTCTGACAGGGGAGCGATTTCCAGTTGGGAAATCAAGGGGGGACGGTTGACCGCCGCATAGTAGATGTCCACCCGTTCCAGTTCCGGACTAACGTTAGGAAAGCGGGTAAACAGGTTTGCCCGCCACTGAAGGAATCTGCCCGGGGGAGAGTTGACTTTGCCGGTGGCTGGTTGCCAGGGGCTCCAGGTTGAGTCGGGTTTTTCGGCATTGCCCGAGCGGGTGGCGAAGGCTATTTCGGTGCCGGTGGGAATGCGGGCGAAATGGTCAAGGCGGCCAAACCGTGCCGGGTTGGCGAGGTCAAAGGGCAAACTGGTGATGAATCCGGAATCGGCATAAAAGGAAAAGAGGCGATAGAGTTGACAAGGGTTGCCGGTGCCGATGTAGAGGTTGTCTTTCTGGGGTAAAAGGGCGATTAACTGGCGGGCGTCCAGCCGAGCAAGCAGGGTCGGGTTGCCAATGGAGTCAAGGGAATAAACGATACCCCGATTGCCGGTCAGGACATAGAGTTGGTGCGCCGCATAATG
Source organism: uncultured bacterium (assembly GCA_964626075.1). Lineage (GTDB taxonomy): Bacteria > Hydrothermota > Tepidihabitantia > Tepidihabitantales > Tepidihabitantaceae > Tepidihabitans. The sequence goes on along the minus strand of CAZVDD010000021.1, from coordinate 18,760 downwards.
GATGTTAAAAATCACCGAGTCCGGGCAGTTCCACTTCCAGCGCAGGATGCCGCTGGTATCAACGCAGAAGACCGCCGGCTGCGAATTGTCGTCGGGATTTGCCGCGATATAGATGTTTCCGATTCGGTCGCTGGCTAAGGCGCGGATTTCGTTTAATGGTGTGTCGTAAAGGGTTGTAACCGAGGCGCGGGCGAAACCGTAAGGGATGGTTAACCGGTAAACGATACCATCGGGCGATGTGCCGATGAGCAGTTCTTTGCCTTCTTTGAGCCAGTGCAGGGTGGTGAGGTGTGCCTGAGGGGCGGTAAACAAAACCTGTTTTCGGCGGTCGGGGAACACACGGAAAAGTTTGCCCTCAGGACCGGTGGCACAGAGCAGGGAACGGTCGGGCGCCGCGCTAAGGGCAAAGATGAAGGTCGCTTCGGTGGTGGTCAACAGTTCGACCCCGGCACCGGGATAAAGGCGGTAGATGTTCCCTTCCGGTGTTGTTCCCCAGTAAACCGTTCCGTCCGCGCCCGTGGTCAGGGCGGTGATGGCGCCTTCGGCGCCGGACCAGAGCGAATCGAGGCGCTTGCCCGAAACCGAGTAACGGAAAAGTTTTGCCTGGTCACCGGTGCCGAGATAGAGGGTGTTTTTGCGATCGGCAACAATCTGCCAGACGGCGTTTTCCTCAAGCGTGAGGAGCGGTAGTACCGTGGGCGCCAGTTTTATCGCACCGGTTGCCGGTAACTGGACATTTTGGAACTCAATCTCGTCCAGGTTGTTGAAAAGTTCTTCGGTACCAACTGTCGTCCATACTGCGGCGTTTGTGCCAAGAGCAACAAACAAAAAAAGTCCTAAGGTGATAAAATGTTTCATTTGACCTCCAGGTCAAAACTTACCGACCCCTGAATCACCCGATTAAGTTTTACAGGAATTTTGAAGAGCAGGCTGTTGGGCACCGGCTGGGTGCGACCGCCCTTTTTACTTGAGGAAAAAATCTGGAGAATTGAGGGCGGGGGATTGGGCATTTCGCGTTCGCCTAACGCCAGCGCCGGCTGGGTAAGAAATCCGGCAACAATCAGTTCGTCTTCCCTTCCGGAATCCTCAAGCAGTTTTAGGAGCTGGGTGAGCGATGTCGGGTTGGCAAGTCGGGGCAGGCGCTGAATTTGCTGATGAAGGAACTCGGCGGCGCTGGTCAGGGTCACATTGATGATACCGGGAGGTGTTGTTGCCGGTATGGGTATTCTGACAATCTGTTCGGTTTCGGTGCCGCGATAGTCCCGGATTTCAAGATAGATGGCAAGGGTTTCACCGGGATGCACCCAGGTGCGTTCCGGCACCGCGGCAATCAGTTCGGCGCTGGTGCGTCCTGGGGTGATGTTTATTATTGCTTCCACCGTTTCGAGCGCAACCGGTTTGATGTCGTTGGCAAACAGAAATTGCAACTCATTGCGGGTGTTCTCCAGCAGGGCGACAACGGGGTTGATGCCGGCAAAGGTGTGGCGGATTTGGGCGGTGGTGCCATCGGTAAAACGTAAAAGTAGGCGACTGTTTAATGTTACCTCTTCGAGGGTGCCTTCGGTTTGTAAAACCGCTTCGGCAAGCGCGATGGGCATAAATTCCGGGGTTAGTTGTTCGTGGATAGCGATGCGAAAGTTGTAAGTGTCGCGGGTTTTTGGCGAGTTGACAACAACCCGAACCGGTAGCATGGGCGGCACGGTGCCGATTGTGCCGGCAATACCAGGCGCCCGGTCCTGGGTTACGGTGCCAATTGGTGGTCCGGGTGAAAATAGTTTGAATGAAGTGGCGAATGAAGGCAGGATTGAGTGAATAACACCACCGGTCATCGGCAGTTGGACATCGCCGCCCTGAAAGAAGGGGTGGCCAAATGCCAGGATGCGGTTCCCTTCCCGATAGGTAATTGTGCCCACCGCCGCGGCGCGCACATCGCCGTCAATCAGCGCGACACCGATAACACCGCCCGGCACAAACCCGGTGGTGTCGGTTGTGCCGCAGTTGCTGGCGCCGGCAACCGGTTTCATTCCTAAGGCAGCCAATGTCGGGGTGAGCAGTTGTTCCAGTTCCGGGTTGAGACCGGAGATGGCGATCGGGATGGGCAGGTGCGGTAGATTGGAGCGCGGTGCTCTGGACCGCGGGCGCGAGCCGGATTGTGCTTGCCAGATGTCAAGCATCTCCTGAATCGGTGTTACGCCCGCAATCGGTTCTTTTGCCCAGGACCAGGCATAGGCGACCGCACCCAGTAGTTTGTCATTAATATAAACCGGGCTTCCCGACATTCCGGCGATGACACCGGAATTTTCCAGCCCGGCACCGGAAAGCCGGCAGAGAATGAGGTCACCGCGCGGGGAAATTTTTTTCATCACATCAAGCACCTCAACCTGAAAGGTGTCGATGCGCGTGCCAGTGAAAACGGAAAGTCCAAAACCTTTCATCCCCGGTTTGACGCTGTCCACCGGCAGAAAGGGCGCTGATAGGCAAAACCGACCGGTAACGAGCGAAATTAGGAGGAATAAGCGGTACGCCGGTTGAAAAGAAGCAACCAAACGCCGGCCGCTATTTTGGTTGAAACTGTGCATAAGCGCGGGCAAGGGCAGTGACCTCTTTCACAATTACTACCGGGTCGGTGCCGACGATGATAAACAGCGGTTCCTTTCCCCAGCCCCGTGTTTCGTAAAAAAGTTCGGGTACAGTACCTCCGGTGCTGGCGAGCAATTCTTTAACCTTCCAGGGGATTGACATCCGGTCTTTGCCGATTACCGTGTCCGGTTCTTTGGTTCGGTCAATCACGCCGAGCCTTTTTCCTTGCTGTGCTGCCCAGGTGGCGACAAAACTGAGTATTTGTTCATTCCAGCGGAAGTTGAGGGCGGTGCGGATTGCGGGCTGAAACCGGCGTAATTCAAGTACCAGTCGGGCAAGATGGTCTGAGGCACCAAACTGGACCGGCCCGCTGGCTTTGGGCTTGCCGCCGACAACGGTGATTCGGCCATCGACCGCAGCGATATCCGACGGGGTTCGGGCATCAACAGGTGCAAAGACGATATTGGTGCGCACTTCCGGTATCAACCGGGCAAATTCCGGGCAAGATTCAAGAAGCGCGACGGCAGCGCTGAGCCGGTTGCGAACCTCTTCGCGGGAACTGTTCATTTCATCACCGCCTTAAAATACGCCTGCCAGAACGGGTCTTCCTTAACCGGCAGTAGCGGTTCCTCCTTGCCGTCACGCCGCATAAAACGCCGGGTGCCGGCTGTAAACTCACCAATCTCATACAGCGGCAGTCCTGCTTGCCAGGCGGCCGCCTTTAACTCATTAACCTTTTCGGGTGGCACCGCGGCAACGAGTGTCCCTTCACTGATTGCAACCAGCGGGTCAATTTCAAAATAACCGCACACCGCCTTTACCGCGTCGTTGGTAACAATCCTTTCCTCATAAACCGTGACGCCAACGCCGCTTGCCGCCGCCATTTCATAAACACCGCCCAGTAGTCCACCTTCGGTTGCATCGTGCATCGCCCGAACATAATTCCGGCAAAGCAGCGCATCCGGCACCACCGTCATCTGGTAGAACAGCGCCTTGGCAGCGTCCACCAGCTGGATACCGAGTTTTGCCTTTAACTGTGGTTCGGCTTGCCGCGCAAGGATTGCTGTTGCCTCAATCGCCGGTCCCTTGGTCACCACCAGAGTATCACCCGGTCTTGCGGCTGAAGCCGGGGTAAGTTCGCTTTCATTACCAAAACCCCACACCGTGCAGCCGCCGTTCAACGGATAGGCGATACCGGGATAAACACCGGTGTGTCCTCCTACGATGGCGATGCCCAGCCTTTTACACTCCTCATCCACCTGGCGCCAGATACCATCAAGCAGTGCCGGTTCGGTTTCTGGTGGCAACAGAAGACAGATAGAAAGAAACTGGGGTTTAATGCCCATCACGGCAACATCACTGGCGCAGATGTGAACAATCCCCCAGCCAAAATTATCAAGCAGAACCGGCATACCGAAGGTCGGGTCTTCGGCAACCACCATCACCTTCCTGCTTCCTGCTGGTGCATCGTCCAGGGCAATTACCGCAGCGTCCACGCCGTGCCGGGGACCAAGAATAACCCGCGACGATTCGGCACCAAGATGCGGGAAGATAAACCTTTCAAACGCCTCGGTATCCAGCTTACCAATGCGCGGTAACATCATAAAACAAGTTTACATTAACCCAAAAGATGCACAAGCCTCAACTTACCGGGTTCCATCCTCGCCCCGCAGCGCCCTTTCTACCGCGCCCCTGACCTCCTTTAGTTCCTTCAAATTCAAAAGTGATACCCCGAGTCCCAGCGAAGGTGGGCGCCAGCGCGCCCCGGACAAAAGGCTCATTATCTCCACCCGCTCAATCGGTCCGTATTTCTGAAAAAATTCGGGTGTCAGCAGGTCGTGCAGGTTCTGCCAGCCCACGGGCGTCAACTTCGGCGTCGAGCCAATCAGCAGAATCCCGTCAGCCTTAAGTCCGAGTGAGACCGCATCCCGGTAGTAGTTAATCAGGGCAATCTTATTCTGCGGGTCGGATATAAACCAGACTGATTTCGCGTTGGGGTCAAAGGCGAGATAGATTTCGAGATGGCCGTAGGTGGAACGGAAATTTTGCTGCAGGGGTGTCTTGTTTATAAAGGCGTTGTCGTAGAACTGTTTCAAAAGGGCAGAATTGCTAAGGGTCTTTTGCGCCGGTTTGTCGGCGTGGATGCGGTTGTAACCGTAGTTGTTCATTATGTTGTTCAGGGCGTCAATCGACTCAAAGCGCGGCAGTGTTGCGAGCATCAGGCCACAGCCGATGCGCGGGCTGATACGGTTAAAGTTGATTTCAATCGAACGGTGGCTGTCGATGCGCAGTTTTTCCGGCAGAATTCCTCCTAAACGCCACGCAGTTTGCGACGGAATTGAACCGCTTCCCACTCGTCGGTTGCGATGTGGTTTACGAACTGGTCAAGACCGTTGCTGCGGAGCCAGTAGTTGCCATTGCCGATAACAATCAGTCCCCGGCGAACCCAGTTGTAAATGGTTGATTCATCTTTGGTGAGCTGGACATAGGTGCGGAAGTCGTCAACCGGTTTCATTGTGTCCGGGTCGAGGACAAAGGCGATTAAGACCAGTGGGAATGTCTTGATGACGATTTTGAAACTGGGGGGAAAGTCGCCTTTTGCCGGCAAAACCTCCAAACCGACGATGTTGTCGGGACGGAGTAAACGGTCAAGATTAAATTCGGGCGTGAATCCGAGCCGATTTCCGATGACGCCGATGCCGACATTCTGAAGTTCAATGTTTTTTTCCCCCGGCTTCATCAAACGCATCATCCTGATTTTAAAGAAGGCGGTTTTTTGCATCGAGAGAAGTTCTCGGAAGATACAGTAGGTCATTATCGAAGCCACTCCCTTGCGGCGAAAACCTTCTTTAACCGCGATGTCCCAGAGAATGACGCCAACGCCCGGCGGGTCGCGTTCGATGTAAGCCCGGCCAATCTGCTGGCCGTCAAGGGCGGCGTAGATGCTGGCTTTGTTGGGCAGGATTTCGGTGGTGAGTTCCAGTTGCTTTCCACTGAGGGGGCCTTCGCGAATGAGGATATGGTTGTAGTCAAGCCAGTCGAAGCGCGGTCCGATACGGCCCGGGTTCCATATGAACGGCTTCTCCCGGATAAAGGCACGGCGAAACAGTGCGGCAAAAGAACGGATTATTGGCAGGTCGGTTAAGCCCATCGGTTACCTCAACAGGTTGGGGTTTAAAGCGATTGCCTGTTCCAGCGCCTGGACCGCCTTTTCTTTTTGACCCTTGTCACGGTAGGCGATGCCGAGGTTGTACCAGGCACCGGCATGTTTCGGGTTGATTTTTACCGCCTTCTGGTAGAACTGAATGGCATTGTCAAGTTCTTTGAGTTCGTAATAGGCCCGACCGATGTTGTAGTAGGCGGCGACATTGTTCGGGTCGTGCTTTAGTAGTTCCCGGTAGTGTTTAATCGCCTCCTTGGGCTGAGAGCGCTCCAGCGCGAGGTTGCCAAGGGCGAGGTAAGCGGGCGTGTAGTCGGGCTTGAGTTCGGTTGCCATCTGGAAGGCGGCAACCGCTTGCTCGAACATCTCCAGTTTCTCATAGGCAAGGCCCATATTGTACCAGGCTTCGGGGAATTTCGGGCTGTGCTGAATCGCCTTTTTATATGAAGCCACCGCCTGACGCCACTGATTCGCCATCGCATAGGCGTTGCCCAGGATGTGATGGACCGTAGGCGAGTTGGGGGTTAATTTCAGCGCCTGCTGGAGCGCAACAATCGCTTTGTCCGGCAGATTTTTGCGCAGATAACAGACGGCGATGTCGATATAGGTTTCGGTCGAGTCCGGAATGAGTTCAATGACCTTTTCGTAGTTTTCAATCGCTTTGTCCCAGAAGGTCTGGGTGAAATAAGAGTTTGCGATGCTAGCGTAGATCAGGGCGATGAGGTCGGAAACCTGGAGCCGTTTGCCGCTGACAATCGGGGTGAATGAAAGAGGGATGGGTTGCGCCGGGTCCCAGTAGACACTTCGGGTGTCGATCAGCGTTTCCAGGCAGAGCTTCTTATCTTCGTAGATGTAACGGACTTCAAATCCTAACTTGCCAATGATTATGCTATCAAGGATGGTGATGCCAAGGAGGTTGCCAACATTGGGCCGGTTGGAGAGGTAGGCATCGATGATTTTGGTGAGGAGGAATCCTGTGGGGGCAAGGCGATGGGGTTTGAGTTTCCAGAGCTGTTCTCGGACCGCCAGAAGCAGCCGGAACTGGGGTTCAAATCCTGCACGCCGGCCATTAAGCGTTACCATATCAAGAACTTGCATAACCTCAGGCGCGGAGATGATGCGATTAAAAAGGGTGTCGAGTTTCTGCCCATACTTCTCAAATTCGGTGCGCGCCCTCAAGCCCGCAACGATAAACATACCATAGGCGAGGGCGGTTGCTGCTCCCATCTCCTGCGTGACCAGTTCCAGCGCCCGGAGCAGGGTGGTGGTAGAATCGGCAATTTGCCGGGGCTGAACCGCCGCACAGGAGTGGATTTCGCCAAAGCGGCGGGCTTCGGACGACGGCAGTATCCCCAGGGCACGCTGCACAAGTTCCTCCCGTTTTTCGGCGTCGAGTTCAAGCTGATGCAACTGTTCGGCAACAAGCAGGGCTTCAGCATAGCAACGGTGTAGTTCGAGTTCGCGCTGCAGCGGGTTTAACTCTTCAAATCTACTTGCATTACGCAGTTCCGGTTTAACATCGAAACCGGCAGGATAAAGTTCGTTAATCCGGTTTGTTTCTCCAGCGCGCCATGCGGTCAAGCGGGAAGGATGAGCAACTGACAGGCATTCCGGATAGCGGGTAACACTTCTCTTCAGCAGGAAGTCAACCGCCTGGATTGCTTCCTGGAGGAGTTGAGGTGTAACCGCGCTATCGCTTCGCATCCGTTCAATAGTCAAACCGCACCGAAATTAAATATAAATATATCAAGTAATGCACGACAGGTCAAGAAAAAATGCCATTGCGCCACTCCGTTACGATAGGTTTCGGGCAAGCTTGCTGAGAAACGGGATGCTGGTCTGGATGCCAATGATGGTGGTTTCGGCGAGGGCACGGTGAAGCCGGTTGAGGGCGGTTTTTTTCTCTGGTGCCCAGGCGGAGATGGTGCCAAGTGCGTAGTCGTAGTACGGGGTGACCTGACTGCCAGGGATGAGGTCTGTGTCGATTCGGATGTTCGGTCCCCCGGGCAAACAAAGACTGGTGACTGTGCCGGGTGATGGTTCAAACTCGGCGTCAGGGTTTTCGGCAAAAAACTGAGCGGTGATGATAAAGTCGGCATTGGCAACTGCCGGCACCGCGCTCGATTGTTCAGGTTCAGATATTTTATCAAGGGCGATGAGTAACTGGTTCTGAATAAGGTCGATGCCGTAGCGGATTTCTGTCACGGGGTGGAACACGGTGAGATGTGGTGTGAAGCGATAAAAGTAGGCATGACCGTTTTTGTCGAGGAGGAAACTGACGGTGCTGATGCCTGTCCAGTTAAGTGCCCGGGTGGCTTTTTCTGCCCAGGTGAACAGTTGCCGCCGCTGGCTCGGTTTGATTCCGGACGACGGCGCGCAGGCGATGAACTTTTTACCGTGATGCTCAACTATCTCCCGGTCATCAAAAAAGAGGGTTCGGCGCTGCCAATCGATGGCAACCTGAATTTCAATCAACCGGGCGTCGGGAATCAGTTTCTCAATGTAAACCTCCGGGGAAACGATACCGCCACTGATATCGCTTTCCGAATCGGCCCTGATTTCTGCCTGACACATCCGGATTTGCGTTTCGATGTCCTTCTCTTTATTGATAACCCGTGTGCGGGAGAGGTAGTCGGCAACGGGCCGAACCACGACCGGCAGACCAAGTAACTGACAGATTGCGATTGCCTCCTGAGGGCTTTTGAGCGGTTCTTCGGTGCCGGGAACTACTGGGACCCCAGCAGCAGCGATGCGGTTGCGAACCGCCAGTCGGGAACTCAGCAGGCGCAGCAGGTCAGGTGGCGGTCCAATCCAGATGATTCCGGTGCTCTGCGCGGCGTCGGCAAACTCGGCATTAGTGGCAAGAAAGTCCCAGCCGGGATGGACGGCATTACACCGGGTAATTTCTGCCGCGGAGAGAATGCGGGATATGTTAAGATAACTGTCTCTGGGGTCGGGCTTGCCGATGCACACCGCCTCATCAGCAAGGAGGACCGGTAGCGAGTCGCGGTCAACTTCCGAGTAAACCGCGACCGTTTTAATCCCAATTTCCCGGCAGGTGCGGACAATGCGCAACGCCGGGTTGCCCCGGGTGGCGACGAGCAACTTTTCAATCACGCCTATGCCCGCTCTACATAGGTGTTTGTGCGAGTATCAATCTTCACCCGGTCGCCAACCTTGATAAAAAATGGGACATCGACCACGAGACCGGTACTGAGCCGCGCCGGTTTTCCACCTCCGGTTGCGGTATCGCCCCGGTAGTTAGGTTCGGTATCAACCACCTCGAGGACGATAAACAGGGGAGGATTGATAAGCATTGGGACGCCGTCGATATAGCCAATTTCAACCTCAAGACCTTCGGTGAGATAAAAAACCTTATCACCCAGTGCCTCTTTCATAATCGGGAACTGCTCGTAGGTTTCGAGGTCCATAAAGTGGTATCCAGAGTCATCGGCATAGAGGAACTGGCCGCGCCGCCGCTCCATCTCAACCGTTTCCAGTTTGATTTCTGATTCAAAACTTTCCTCAATCGTGGCACCGGTACGAATATTTCGAATTTTGGTCAATACCCGCGCCCGCCGCTGTGCGGTTCTGGTCCGCTGGTAAGAAAGGACCTCATAGATTTCGTTGTTATAGCGAATTAAAAGACCGGTGCGAAAATCGTTCGGTGTTACCATACTTAACACTCCTTCCTAATTGTCTGATAGCCAGACAGTCCGTAAGCACGTTTTACCGGACTGTTGCGCTTCCTGTCTGCTTTGTATCTTCATAGTATTAAAAGCTTTTTTGATGTTCGGGTGAGATCGATAAACCCTTTTCGGGTTACATAAACCATATCTTCAATTCTAACTCCACCCTTTCCCGGGAGATAAACTCCGGGTTCAACCGTTACAACATCACCCACTTCAAGGGTCTGGTTACTGGTCTTTGCCAGCCGGGGTTCTTCGTGGACTTCCAGCCCGACCCCATGGCCAAGACTGTGGCCAAAAAATTTGCCCAGTCCAATTCGGTTGAGGTAATCGCGCGCCGCAAGGTCAACCAGTTTGCAGGGCACCCCCGGTTTAATTACCGCCAGCGCCTCATTCTGAGCGTTAAGGACCGCCTCGTAAACCTGGCGCAGTTCTTCACTCGGTTTGCCCAGAAAAACGGTGCGGGTCATATCCGAGCAGTAACCATCAATCCGGCAGCCAATATCAAATGTGATACAATCACCCCTTTTCAATCGGCGGTTGCCAGCCCGGGCGTGCGGTTTTGCGGCGTTTTCGCCGGAGGCGACTATAATCCCGAATGCCGGTTCGCCAAAATGTCGGAACTGGAACTCAATCTCCAGACTTAAATCTTTTTCGGTAACTCCCGGTTTAATCAATTTCAGGACCCGGGCGAAAGCCTGTTCAGTTACCCGCTGGGCGTTTTCAATCAAGGCGACTTCTTGGGGGCTCTTTTTACGGCGTAACTGCAAAACCAAATCTTCTGAGGGAATAAGTTTTGTTTTCTTTATCTGCTGCCGGAGCAGTTCAAACCGGGCAAGCGTCAGATGAGACTTTTCCACACCGAGGCGCCGCACCCCTTTTAACTCCTCAACTGGAAAACCGGCATACAAATCACGTTCCAGTACCCGTTTGGCGCAACCTTTCACCTCAGTTTTGACCTGTTCCTGATAACGGAAGTCGGTATAAAAAATTGCTCGGGAACGGGTAACAAGCATCATCCCGTTTGAGCCGGTAAAGCCGCAGAGATAACGGATATTGGTCAGACTGGTGACAAGATAACCGTCGAGTTTTTTTTCTGTCAGTGCTTTTTGCAGGGCACGGATTCTATTTACCATATTACGGGAGATTTTAAGGGATGGCGTAGAGGTGTCAAGAAACAATGAGGGATGTTTTGCACTGCTCGTACCGGCAGGGTTTCATTTCTTGCGGTCGCAGTGGGACAACTCAAACTGTCGGCAGCAGTTATGTCGAAAGCCAGCGCCAGCAATGCCCGGCGGACTCAGGCAGGGTAAAAGGACAACTTCCGAATCTACTAATGGTTAAATCCAATAGCGGTTTGCTAAATTTTGGGCACAGCCTTTGTAGTTCAAATTGTTTAGTGTGAGTTGGGTGAATGGCTAAAGGGGTGCGCAGAAATTTTTGGGCTGTCGCTGCGGTGACCAAACCGGTCAACTTCCGCCCTTGAAGCTGCGTTATTCCGCACGGCAGCCCGCCATTTTGTTAACGGGTGTTAAGACGCCGGGGTTTTTCAGATTAACCACGGGACAGGCACGCGGCGCCAGCGCAGCCGAATACCGGGTAGAGAAACCCGGCGTCGTTATTTCACTTCGAGAAATCGGGGTTGAGCAAAAAGCACCTGGCCCACATCGGTGTCGATGCCACCTTTAATGACCACTTCGAGCTCTTTGCCCACCTCGTCGCCGCAGTCTTCCACCACAACTTTGATGCCACCTTCGAGGTACCCGATACCCTCATTTTTCTCTTTGCCCCGCTTGGTGATTTTAACCTTGAGCACCGTGCCGGGTAGATAACTGGGGCGGAAAATGTTGAACAGTTCGAAGGTGGTTACCACCGTGATACCGTCGGCTGTTGCTTTAACATCCGGGCGGTTGGTGATAATCGTTGCCTTTTTCTGCCGGGCGGTTTGCAAAAGTTGAGCAGTGGAATTCAAATCCTCCCGGGTTTTGATTTTTAAACCTTTGATGGTTTTCAGCCGTTCAAGGTTTTCTGTTGCCCGGCGGGCAACATAGTCGTTTTCTCCTTTGGGTTCGGGCGGTTTTGGTACAAGAAGTTGACCGGTAACGATACCCAGAGAGAGAAACTGGACAATTTTCGGGTCGGCAAGGGTGTCCAAATCTAAGATAAAGGTTTTGGCGCGAAGCAAGAACATAAAATCCTCCCAAATACAATGTCATCTTTTTAACCCCAACACCTTGAGTGCGGTGGTGAGCGTGTCCACCGGCACCAGTTTCAGGTCGGTTTTTTTCAGTTGCGGGCTGCGCTCGGGTAAAAGGATGCGCTTGAACCCTAACCGTGCTGCTTCGGTGATGCGCGACTCGGTACGACTGACCGAACGAATTTCACCCGCAAGCCCAACCTCGCCAAAAAGGACGATGTCCGAGGGAAGGGGCGTATTGCGCAGTGCCGAGGCGAGCGCCGCAACGATTCCCAGGTCAACCGCCGGTTCATTTAGTTTGATGCCACCGGCGATGTTCAAAAAGATGTCTTTACTGGTGGTGGCGATGCCGGCGCGACGCTCAAGGATACAGAGGAGTAGCGCCAGCCGGCGGATGTCAAAACCGGTTGCCACCCTCTGGGGCAGGGTGAATGGTGTTGGTGCGGCAAGTGCCTGAATCTCCACCAGAAGGGGGCGAGTACCCTCGAGGGTTGCCACCACCGCGGAGCCGGAGACATCAAGCCGGCGTCCGGAAAGGAAAAACTCTGAAGGGTTTTGCACCTCTTTTAAACCGGATTCGGTCATCTCAAACACCCCGATTTCGTTGGTTGAACCGTAGCGGTTTTTCACCGCCCGGACAAGCCGATAGTTGAGGTTCGTTTCTCCTTCAAAGTAAAGGACGGTATCGACCATATGCTCGAGGGTTTTGGGTCCGGCAATTGCGCCGAATTTGGTCACATGACCGATGATGAAGGTTGTGAGGCGGCGGCTTTTTGCCAGACGGAGAAGTTGCGCCGTACACTCCCGGACCTGGGCGACGCTACCCGGTGCGCTGGCGAGCGTGCTCGTTGCCAGGGTCTGGATAGAGTCGATAACCAGAAGTCCGGGTTTGACTTCTTCTACCGCACCAAGCACCTCTTCGACTTCAACGGTGGCGAGGACGAACAGTTCGGCAGGAACTTTTCCCAATCGAGCGGCACGGAGTCGGACCTGTTCTGGTGACTCTTCGCCGGTCACATAGAGGATGCGGATACCACGGCGGGCAAGGGTGTTGCAGACCTGCAAAAGCAGGGTTGATTTACCGATGCCCGGTTCCCCACCAAGCAGCAGCAGCGAGCCGGGCACAACACCGCCGCCCAGCACCCGGTCCAGTTCGCCGATGCCGGTTAAAATCCGGGCGGTTTTTTCCAGCGCCACATCGTTGAGAGGCACCGGTCGGGTTGCAAGGGAAGGAGCGGGTGTGCTCCTTGTTGCCTTTTTTGTCGGCAGTTCCTCTTCAACGAGACTGTTCCACTCGCCGCAGTTGGGACATCGCCCTAGCCAGCGGGCAGATTCGTAACCGCAGTTCTGGCAGATGAAGTGGGTCTTCTTCATCGGGCGTTAGATGTTGAACTCTTCTTCGGAGAGCTCTTCTTCGGCCGGTTCCTGAACATAGCGGGTTTCAGCATTGACAAAGCGCATATACTCGTAGAGAAAGATTAGCGGGATGGTGTCGGTGGGTCCGTTGCGCTGTTTGGCGATGTTGAGTTCAGCGGCGCGGCGTTTATTTTCGTCCAGTGCCGCCCATTCCTGTTTCCGGTATGCCGCCTCCCGGAACAGGAGCAGGACAACATCGGCATCCTGCTCGAGCGCTCCGGACTCGCGCAGGTCAGAGAGTTGCGGTCTCTTATCATGCCGGCTTTCCGGTGCGCGTGACAACTGGGAGATGGCAACCACGGGCACATTCAACTCCTTTGCCATCGCCTTAAGTGCCCGGGAGATTTCGGTAATCTCCTGCTGGCGGTTGCGCTCCCGGCGCCGTTCACCGTGCACCTCCATCAACTGGAGGTAGTCAATGACCACCATACCGAGGTCCGGGTGTTCGCCTTTGAGACGGCGGGCGCGTGCCCGCACTTCAAGGGCGTTCAATCCCGGTGAGTCGTCGATGTAGATTTTTGCCTCAGATAAAGGGCCAATCACATTGACAATCCGTTTGTATTCTTCATGGTTGAGCATGCCGCGGCGCAGTTTGGTCTGGGAGACATAAGCCTCGGAGCAGATGAGCCGCTGGATGAGACTTTCGGTTGACATCTCAAGGCTGAAGATGGCGACCGGTACCGGCTGACTGATATGGATGGCAGCATTGACCGCAATGTTTAAGGCAAAGGCGGTTTTGCCCATTCCCGGTCGGCCAGCGATGATGATGAAGTCGCCGGGCTGGAAACCGGAGGTCAAAGCGTCAAGGTCGCGAAAACCGGTTTCAATGCCGGTGATAAACCTTTTCTCCGCCCGGGCTTTTTCAATCCGTTCCATCTCTTCCATCAACATCTCGCGTACGAGGGTGAAGCGCTTACGTTCGCCTGCCTGGCGCAACTGGAAGATTTTACTCTCTGCCTGTTCCAAAAGTTCCTCCGCACTGCTGCCCTCATCATAGGCAACCTGGACGATTTCGGTTGCGGTCTGAATCAACTGGCGTTGAATCGCCTTTTCCAGCACGAGGTGGGCGTGCTCTTCGCAATGGGCGGCAGTAAGCACCGTATCAAGGAGGCTTGAGAGATAAGGCTGGCCGCCCACACTATCCAGTTCTTTCATCCGGCGCAGTTCGTTTGTCACGGTGATGATGTCGTAGGGTTCCTTGCGCTCAAATAGATTGAGCATCGCCTCGTAAATTCGGCGGTGGGCTGGGGTGTAGAAATGTTCCGGTTTCAGAAATGGTATCACCCGGGGCAGGGCTTCGGGGTCAAGGAGAATTGCCCCGAGCACGGCGGCTTCGGCTTCAACCGCCTGCGGTGGTTTACGGTCAATCTGACTTTGGGCACGGTCGGTGCTCATTTTTTCTTCCCCTTCCGGTAAAGCGTTCCAACAATCTTTACCAGTTTGAGGGCAAATTCGGCTTTGGTCATTTCGGGAAGGCGCTGCTGTTTGCCCGCGGCGAAGAGCAGTCGTGCCTGAATTTTTTCACTTCCAGCGGTAACCGGCGGGTTGGCAATGATAAGGTCAAGTTTTTTCGTGCGCAGTTTTGCCTTTGCCCGCTCCCAGGAGGAGTCAAGGGAGAAACCAACAAGCAACGGCTTTTCCTTTTGGCCAGCAACAAGGGAAAGGATGTCCGGGGTGCGGACGAGTTTTAAGGTTAAGTCGGTCTCGTGGTGTTTCGCCTGCGCTACCTTTGCCGGCTGGTAGTCGGCGACCGCAGCGCACATAATTAAAATGTCGGTTGCGGGGAGTGCTTTTAAAACCGCCCTTGCCATCTCCGCGGTGGTTTGGACCCGAATCGCATCCTCCGGCAGGGGCACGGAAACGGCACCGGCAATGAGACGGGTTGTGGCGCCCGCGGCTTTAAACGCCCGGGCAATTTCCACGCCCAGTAAACCCGAAGAGCGGTTGGTGATGATGCGCACCGGGTCAAGAGGCTCTTCGGTTCTGCCGGTGGTGACGAGCACCGAAACGCCGTGCAGGTTGGGCAACGCTTCCAGCGCTGCCCGGCAGCGGGCAAAAATTTCTGCCGGCTCTGCCATTCGGCCCGCACCGATGGTACCGCAGGCAAGTTCACCTGCTTGCGGTTCGATAAAGGTGTAACCGGCGGATTTCAGTTTTGCGATGTTTGCCTGGACTATCGGGTTGCGCCACATATTCACATTCATCGCCGGCGCAAATAGGACCCTGCCCGCCGTGACCTTTTCCTGCGGTACGGCAAGGAGCAAAGTGGAGAGGAGGTCATCGCCGATACCGGCGGCGAGTTTGCCAAGGATGTTGGCGGTTGCCGGCGCGACGACGATTAAGTCGGGCGCAGTGGCAAGGTCAATGTGTTCAACCGTTGCGGAGAACTGGCGCTGGGGCGGAAAAAGGTTAAGGCCAACGGCGCGGTTTGTCAGGGTGCGAAACGACTCAACACCGACCAGTTTGGTTGCGGCACGGGTCATCACCACCGTTACGCCCCAGTTGTGCCGTTTGAACAGACGCACCAGTTCCAGCGCCTTGTAGGCGGCGATACTGCCGGTAACACCCAATAAAAGTTCCGGGTTGCTCACCGCCGTGCTCCGAAAAGACCGGGGTTAACTTTTGGTTTCAGGAACGGCGGGTGGTGAGCTCTTCAAATGTCTTCTGGCTCAGCGCCGCCAGTTCTTCCTCAGTAAGCGGGGCGTATTTCAGTTCGCCCCGAAGGAGCCGTCTCAGGGCATAGTGGTAGATGTTCATCGGAAGTTGAATCTCGTCCCGGGTCATCGCTTCAATAATCCGTCGCACCTCAAGGGCGGCGATATTCAAAGCCAGATATTTATTAGGTTGGGTTTGCCACAATTCTTCCAGTGAAACCCATTTCATACTGAAACCTCCTTTAATTTCCGGCGGCGGGATGTGCGCAGTCGCTCGGCGCGAATGATGTTCAAAACATCACCGACCGCCTGTTCAAGTTTATCATTTATTACCAGATAGTCAAACTCCGGGATGGCACCGAGCTCTTCTTTCAGGGCGGCACGGCGCCGTGCCAGTACCGCCGGGTCTTCGGTGCCCCGTTTTAAAAGGCGATGGTGCAGTTCCTTCAGGCTGGGCGGCAGGATGAAAATTCCGATGGCGCGCTCGCCCAGCACCTGTTTGCAGGAACGCATACCCTGGATATCAAGGTCAGCAATGACATCTTTACCGGCGCGGAACGCCTTCAGCACCGGTGCTTTCGGGGTGCCGTAGTGGTAACCATAAACCCATGCCGATTCAAGAAGGGCATCACGCTTGAGCAAGCGCTGAAACTCCTCTTCGGTCAAAAACAGGTAACTCTTACCAGGGCGCTCGTTAGGGCGCCGCGGACGGGTGGTTGCCGAGACCGAGTAGAAGATGTTTCTGTCCTTGCGCACGACCGCCTGACAGATTGAGGTCTTGCCCGCACCCGAAGGCGAGGAGAGGATGACCATAAATGGCTGGTGCTGGGGCTTACTCAACATTCCGCACCTGCTCCTTCAACTTTTCAATCTCCCCCTTGATTTCAATCGCCCGGCGCGAGATTACCACATCGCGCGCCTTGGCAGCAAGGGTGTCGGTTTCCCGCAGCATCTCCTGGGCGATGAAGTCCAGTTTCTTACCCGAGGTGGCAGAACTGCGCAGCGCCCGCAGGAAGAGGCTGCAGTGGCTCTTGAGCCGGACACACTCCTCGTGGATGTCCACCTTTTCGGCGATGAACGCCACCTCTTCCAGGACGCGGCGCGAGTTTGCCTGAATGTTCAGGTTCTCCAGTTGTTCAAGGAGGTTCTCGCGGCGCTCGGCAAGCCTTTTCGGCACCCGTTCTTCAATCTGCCGCACCGCGCGCCGGATTTTGCTGATGCGCTTGCGCAGGTCCCGGGCTAAAGCGGCACCTTCTGCCTGTTTCATCTTGACGAGGCGGCGCAGCGCCTGATTCAGGACCCGGCGGCTGGCAAGCCAGAACCGGGAGGAGTTGGCGTTTGCCTTTTTCGTCGTGATGACGCCGGGCAGGGTGAGAAGGGTGTTGATGTTCAGTTCGCCTTCCAGCTGGTGCCGGGTCTTCAATTCCCGGGCAAGACGCAGGTACTCCTGCACCAGTTGCCGGTCAATTGTAACGGCGGGCATTGATACCGATTCGTCCAAGGTCATCTGCAACTGGATGTAACCGCGATGGACGGTGCGGCGCACCAGTTCGTGAATCTCCCGTTCGTAAGCGGCAAACTGGGGCGGTAGTTTTGCCACCAGTTCAAAGTACTTGTGATTAACCGAGCGGATGTCGATGGTCAGTTTCGCGCCCGAAGGTTTCAGCACCTCTTCGGCGCGGCCAACACCGGTCATACTGCGTAGCATATTTACACCTCTTCCAGCATTATCGTTACCGGTCCGGAGTTCACCAGCTCCACCTCCATCCGGGCACCAAAACTGCCGGTCTGGACCGGCACACCAAGATAGCGCAACTCGGTGACAAACCGCTCGTAAAGTTCCCGGGCGCGGTTCGGTTCGCAGGCGTCAGAAAAAGAGGGGCGCAAGCCGTGCCGGGTGTCGGCGTAAAGGGTGAACTGGGAGACAACGAGTGCGGCACCGCCGGTATCAAGGAGCGAACGGTTCATCTTGCCCGCTTCATCGTCCCAGATGCGCAGGCGGGCAATGCGTGATGCCAGTTGCCGGCAGATTGCTTCGTTGTCTTCCTTGCCGACACCGAGAAAAACGAGCAAGCCAGGACCAATTTCACCTGTGGTGGTGCCGTCAACCGTCACCTTTGCCCTTGAAACCCGCTGAATCAGCGCCCGCACCAATCACCTGCCTTTCAGTTTCCGGACAATCGCTCGGGCAAAAGCCAGGGTGTGTTCGGCGCGGGCAGCGGTGATGATGTTGCCATCAACCACCACCGGCTGGAATTTATGCCGGCAGCCGTGCTCTTTGAGGATGTTGAGGGCAAATCGGTCGGGAAACACGGTGGCGGTTTTGCCTTTCAGGACACCGGCACGGGCAAGAACCAGGGGTGCGAGTTCAATCGCCGCCACAATCCGGCCGGCAGCGGCAAACTGCCGGCACCGCTCCTGTAAAACGGTGTCCTTCCAGTAAGGGGCGATGCCGGAGCCGTTGACCAGGACCAGCCCGGCAAACTCATCCGGCGTAACCTCTTTGAGCAATCGGTCGGGTTTGATTAGCAAGCCGTCAATGCCCTGTGCCGCATTCGTGTCTGAGGACACAATGGTGACCGAAAAGTTTGCCCGTTCAAGGGTCCGAACGGTGCGCTCAAACTCGTCGTCGCGGAACAGGTCATGGGGCACAAACACCGCAACCGGTTGCGCAGCAGCGAGCGCGCCGCAGAGTAGAACGAGAAAAACCGTCTTTATTGGCACAATTAAATAAAATATAGCAGAAAATTTCAATGTCAAGTAATTCCCGAGGGGGCAATTCGTTAAGTGTTCATTTTACAATGACTTAACATTAAGACCAGCAGCGGCATTTGGAGCTGAGGGCAAAGGCGGGAGACAGCGCAACAGGGAAGGTGCGGTTGATTGCTTAAAATTCGGGCTCGGTGATGGCGGGCGATGGGTTGTTGTACCAGTCAAGCCTGAGCTGGTATCCTTGACAAAGGCGGGGTGATTTTTATTATTGTTTGTGCCGCGCGGACTCGTGATAATGCCGACCTACAACGAGGCGGAGAACATCGGGAAAATCATACCGGTGGTGCTGGGC
>CAZVDD010000020.1:0-67542 GCA_964626075.1 uncultured bacterium | reverse complement strand
CAGAATTCACCTGGGATGGCAGGGATGATGCTGGTGCCACTGTTGCCCGCGGTGTCTATTTCTACCGGGCGCGCAGCGGTTGTGATGAGGTGTGGGGGAAGGTTGTGCTTACGAGAAAATAATTTAGAGTTTATTGGGTTTCGGGGGTAGGAGCGGTAAGGTGGCTTCTATCCCCGAAAATCTTTGCCTTTTGTAGTTACGCAGGAAGGAATGAAAAAGGGGCTTGTTAAAGCTGATTTTTGAATAATAATAATTAGGAGGGGGGTGGTGGAGGGGACTATCCCCATATTGGGATGGATGTGATGTTGTAATTTGATGATGCCGTGGCAGTTAAGTGGAATATGGGTAAGAAAGTTGATTTTGGAATGAGAGTATTTTTTGAGCGTTGAGTCTGTTAAACTTGACCTGATGTTTTTGGGGATTAATATTAGTTAAGGTTTGCTGTTTGTCAGATTTGCCGACATAGCTCAGCCGGTAGAGCAGAGGTTTTGTAAACCTCAGGTCGGGGGTTCGATTCCCTCTGTCGGCTGGCTTTTGGCGGACGGGTTCCCGAGTGGTTAAAGGGGGCAGACTGTAAATCTGCTGGCGAACGCCTACGGAGGTTCGAATCCTTCCCCGTCCATTGTTTTGTCTTTGCCCGGTTTGCGGGCGTGGTGTAATGGTAGCACAACAGCCTTCCAAGCTGTTTGCGTGGGTTCGACTCCCATCGCCCGCTGGCGTGCTGTTTTTGTGGTTAGTTGTTGACAGAAGAAAATTTAATAGTATAATTGTTGAACTTTGAAAATTGCCCATGTAGCTCAGTCGGCAGAGCACTTCCTTGGTAAGGAAGAGGTCGCCGGTTCAATTCCGGCCGTGGGCTGAAGAGTTAGAGTTGCGTCGCTCAGGCAGAAGCGCCAAGGAGTGGACGTTTTGTTTAAAGTTGTGGGAGTGAACATAGTTAAGTAAGGAGGATAAGAAAAATGGCTAAGGCAAAGTTTGAACGCAAGAAGCCGCATGTCAATGTCGGAACGATCGGTCACGTGGACCACGGCAAGACGACACTGACTTCTGCCATCACCAAGGTGCTGGCAACAAAAGGTCTCGCCACCTACACAACCTACGACCAGGTGGCAAAGGCAAGTGAAGCCCATGGCCGTCGGGACGAGACCAAAATTCTGACCATTGCCGTTTCTCATGTGGAGTATGAGAGTGAAAAACGGCACTATGCTCATATCGACTGTCCGGGCCACGCCGACTATATCAAGAATATGATTACCGGCGCGGCACAGATGGACGGTGCGATTCTTGTTGTATCAGCGGCAGATGGTCCGATGCCCCAGACAACGGAACATGTGCTGTTGGCGCGGCAGGTCAATGTGCCGGCAATCGTTGTTTATCTGAATAAGGTTGATTTGGTGGATGACCCGGACCTGGTGGAACTTGTTTCTGAGGAGATTCGGGACATTCTTAACAAGTACGAATTCCCCGGGGATAAGACACCGATTATTAAAGGTAGCGCGCTGAAGGCGTTGCAGTCGGATTCCGGACCGGATGTCGACTCAATCTGGGAACTGGTAAAGGCGCTGGATGAGTTTATTCCGGAGCCGGTGCGCGATATTGACAAACCGTTCTTGATGCCGATTGAGGACATCTTTTCAATTACCGGACGTGGCACCGTTGTTACGGGCCGGGTCGAGCGTGGCGTTCTGAAACCGGGTAGCGAGGTCGAGATTGTCGGATTTGGGAAACACGACAAGGTTGTGGTAACGAGCATTGAAATGTTCCGCAAGATTCTGGACGATGCCCGTGCCGGGGACAATGTCGGTCTTTTGCTGCGCGGTGTTGGTAAGGATGAGGTGGAGCGCGGGATGGTAATTGCCGCACCGGGCTCGATTAAGCCTTACAAGAAGTTCAAGGCGGAAGTTTATGTGCTTACGAAGGAAGAGGGCGGCAGGCACACGCCGTTTTTCCCTGGATATCGGCCACAGTTTTACATCCGGACAACAGATGTTACCGGAACAGTGCAGTTGCCACCCGGGGTGGAGATGGTGATGCCCGGAGACCATGTGACGATGGAGATTGAGTTGATTACGCCCGTTGCTCTGGAGCAGAATTCTAAGTTCGCCATCCGTGAGGGTGGTCGGACCGTTGGTGCAGGCACGGTCGTGGAGATTATCGAGTAGTGCGATGCGGATATTTGTTACCCTTTCCTGTACCGAGTGTAAAAACCGGAATTATCATACCAACAAGAATAAGAAGAAGACCGAGCGGCTGGAGATTAAGAAGTTTTGTCCAGTCTGCCGGAAACACACCGTGCACAAGGAGGTTAAATAGGCCAGTAGCTCTAACGGTAGAGCAGCGGACTCCAAATCCGAAGGATGGGGGTTCAAATCCCTCCTGGCCTGTGGGACAAAGATGAACTTAATAAAGCGAATTAGAGAGTATATCAAAGATGTGGTTGCCGAGATGAAAAAGGTTTCCTGGGCGAAACCACGTGAGTTGTGGACGACCACATTGGTTGTCATTGTGTTTTCGGCGGTACTGGCGGCGTTTATCGGGTTGTGTGATTTCGTCTTTTCCCATCTGCTAGCCCTGATACTTCGTTGAGGTAGATAGTTGTAATGGCGATGAAGTTTTTTGTTGTCCACACCTATACCGGGCGGGAGAAGAAGGTGAAGGAGCTGTTAGAGAAGGCGATTGAGGCGAAAGGTCTGAAGGAGTTTTTCGGTCGGGTAATGGTTCCTTCGGAACGGGTGGCACGCGTGCGTAAGTCGAAGATTGTTGCCGAGGAGAAGAGGCTTTATCCGGGTTATATCGTTGTGGAAATGGAGCCGACCGAGGAGGCGCTTAAACTGGTAACTTCGATTCCCGGTGTTACCCATATGCTTGGGACACGGAAGGAACCACTGGCACTTACCGAGGGTGAGGTTACAGCGATGCTGGAACAGGTGGAGCGCGGTGCGGATAAGGTCCAGCCCGAAGCGCCATTTGAGAAGGGTGAAACGGTAAAGGTAACCAAGGGTCCGTTTGCCGGTTTTACCGGTACTGTGGAAGAGATTATGAGTGAGCGGCGGCGGGTCAAAGTTATTGTGACGATATTTGGCAGACCGACGCCAATTGACCTCGATTTTCTCGAGGTCCAGCCGATTTAGGAGGCAAGGTTATGGCGAAGAAAGTTCTGGCGGTGGTTAAACTTCAGATACCGGCGGGTCAGGCAACAGCCGCACCGCCGGTGGGCCCGGCACTGGGTCAGCATGGCGTTAATATCGGGGAGTTTATTAAAGCGGTTAACGAGGCAACTCGTAAAGAGCCACCCGGAATGATAATTCCGGTTGTGGTGACGATTTACTCGGACCGTAAATTCACTTTTGAAACGAAGAGTCCACCGGCATCGGTGTTGTTAAAACAGGCCGCCGGTCTGGCAAAGGGCTCGGGTGAACCTAATCGGGCAAAGGTAGGTGTGGTTAAGCGGTCGGCTTTGCGGGAGATTGCGCAGCGGAAGATGAAGGATTTGAACGCCGCCAGTATTGAAGCGGCGATGCGGATTATCGAAGGTACGGCGAAGTCGATGGGTCTGACCGTTGAGGAGGATTAAATGAGGCACAGCAAACGATATGAGCAGTTGCGCCAGAAGGTTGACCGGAATCGACTTTATTCGCTTGATGAAGCGGTGCGGTTGGTAAAAGAGAACGCAAATGCGAAGTTTGATGAGTCGGTTGAAGTATCGGTAAAGCTGGGAATTGACCCGAAGAAGCAGGACCAGATGGTTTCGGGTACGGTAAGTTTACCGCACGGCACGGGCAAGAAGGTTCGGGTGCTGGCGTTTGTGAAGGGAGACAAGGTGGATGAAGCCCAGGCGGCCGGGGCAGACTATGTGGGTTTTGAGGATTTGGTGGAAAAAATCGGTTCCGGCTGGACCGATTTCGATGTCGCGGTGGCGACACCGGACACGATGGCAGGTGTGGGACGATTGGGTAAAATTTTGGGGCCCAAAGGGTTGATGCCCTCACCTAAGAGCCAGACCGTGACTTTTGATATTGGCGCGGCAATAAAGGCACTCAAGGCAGGGCGAATCAGTTATCGCACTGACAAGACCGGTAATGTTCATGCCGCAGTGGGAAAGGTTTCCTTTGATGAGAAGAAGCTGGTTGAGAATATCCGTTCTTTTATGGCGGAGTTGATAAGGAGTAAGCCCGCAAGTGCCAAAGGGCAGTTTATTCGTAAGGTGGTACTTTCCTCAACGATGGGAGTCGGGGTGCGGGTTGACCCAAAAGAGTTCACCGATTCGGTAAGACGCGAGGTGTGATATGGCAACAGAAGAGAAGTCAAAGGTTATTGATGAAATAAGAGACAAGATTAAACGGGCACAGTCGATTTTTTTTGTGGACTTTACCGGCGTGGCGGCAAACGATTTTAACGAGTTACGCCGCCGTGCCCGGGAGAGGAATTTGACGGTAAAGGTGGTGAAGAACACCCTGGCGCTGCGGGCGCTGCAAGAGTGCGGGGTGCCGGAGTCGATTGCGGAAATTTTGCGCGGACCGACATCGCTAATATTTTCATCTGAAGACCCGGTAGCACCAGCACGGCTCCTGAAGGAGGCGAAGGAGAATGTGCCTGGGATTAAGTTTAAGGGTGCTTATCTGGAAAAGGCGATTTACTCGGCAGCACAGTTTGAGTTGCTGGCGGCGCTACCCACCAAAGAGGATGTGCGGGCGCAACTGGTGGGTGTGCTCAGTTCGCCGCTTTCCGGACTGGTTGGTGTGCTGGAAGGGTTGTTAGGCGAGTTGGTTTGGGCGCTGGAGGAAATCGCCCGTCGTCCGCAACCAGGAGCCAAACCTGAAGTCGCAACCGGAGAGTAAGATTGCTGCTTCTAAGTGAAGGTGTAGGTAAAAAATATAAACCTTTGTCGAATGACCTTAAAATGGGCAGGGACAGGTATCTAAATCTATCCCCACTTTTCGGCAAAGAAAAAGAAAACAGGAGGATTTATGGCAGAGGATAAAATCCAACAGTTAGTCGCAACAATTGAGGGTCTGACCGTGACGGAACTGGCAGCACTGCTTAAAGAGCTAAAAGATAAGTTCGGTGTGACAGCACCCGCATTTGTTGCCGCCGGCGCGGTAGCGCAAGCTGGCGCTGCCCCAGCGGGTGAGGCGAAAGCCGAGGAGAAAACCGAGTTTACCGTAACGCTGGTTTCAGTTGGTGACAAGAAGATCCAGGTGTTAAAGGAGCTCAGGGCTCTGACCCAGCTGGGTCTTAAAGAGGCAAAGGATATCATTGATAAGACGCCGAGCGTGATAAAAGAAAATGCCACCAAGGAGGAGGCAGAGCGGCTCAAGGCAAAACTTGAAGAGGTGGGTGCGAAGGTGGAAATAAAGTGAGCGGGCGGAGCCACCGTAGGCCAGGAGTGACCCCATCAGGGTTGCCGGTTTTGACTATTGGGGCAAACTGTTTTGCCTTTGCAATCTAAGGGGGTAATGTGTTGAAAACGAGACAGAAGAATTTTGCCCACCGGGAGACGCCGCTGGAAATTCCCAGTTTGCTCTCCCTGCAGATTGAATCTTTTGCCTCCTTTACCCAAGCGGATGTGCCGCCTGCAGAACGCCGGGTCCAGGGGCTTGAGGCGGTGTTTAAAGAGATGTTTCCGATTGAGGACGAGCACAAAAACTTCCGGCTTGATTATGTCCGTTATGAATTCGGGAGCCCGCGTTATTCACCGGAAGAGGCAACTGCTCGAGGTGTAACCTACTCCCGGCCGCTAAAAGTTGTATTCCGGCTGGTGAAGAAGGGGTTTGGCAAGGGTTCGGAGGAAGTTCGGGACCTTATTGAGCAGGAGGTTTACTTCTGTGAGTTTCCCTGGATGACCCGCGGTGGTTCCTTTATTATCAACGGTGTGGAACGGGTTGTTGTCAGCCAGCTCCACCGTTCCCCGGGAGTTTATTTCACCCGGGAAGGTGACGAGGTTTCGGCTTTACTGGTACCATTGCGCGGCGCGTGGTTTGAGATGGTTGTTGACAAAAGTGGGGAACTGGTTGTTTTGCTCGACCGCAAACGGCGAATTCCGGCAGCGACTTTTTTCCGCGCCATCGGGTTGACGCACAGCGATGTACTGAAGCGCCTTTTTTATACTGAGGAACGGACGCTTGAGGTGGGCGATGTTTTGGTCCAGGATATCGCTGACTCGTCAACGGGCGAGGTTTATGCCCGGGCGGGTGAAAGACTGACCGAAGGGTTGATTGAGTTGCTTAATAACCGCGGCGTAACGACTGCTCTGGTCGCACCGCAAGGGCAGGCGGGTCTGGGCATCATCGTCAACACGCTTAAAGAAGACCGTTCAACTTCACGGGAAGACGCGATTAGACGGATTTACTACCGGTTGCGTTCAATTGCGCCCCATTCGCTTGATATTGCCCAGCAGATGATTATCGGGATGTTGTTTGACAATCGGCGCTTCGACCTGGGTGCGGTCGGAAGGTATAAGTTGAATCGCCGTTTGTTTTTGAGCACCCCTGATGCGGTTACGACCCTTACCCCGGAGGATATCGTTGCCATCACCAGGTATCTCATTCGGCTTGCCGACGAAAGTCAGTATTACACTATTCTTTCTACCTGCGAGAATGCCGAGGAACGGGACCGGATTCTAAGGGCATTGAAGGATGGTAACTGTCAACCAGATGGTTATATCTATGACCAGTATCGGCGCTCAATTTTCTTAACTTACTGGGACAGTAAGATAGGAGAACAGGCCCAGGCACGACTGCGTTCTGCCGGTTTCAAATCTGAGGGCGATATAGTCCGCTACAATACCGATGATGTTGACCACTTAGGAAGTCGTCGAGTGCGCCGGGTCGGGGAACTATTAGAGAATCAAGTTCGGCAGGCTTTGTTACAACTTGCTCAGAACATCAGGGAACGGGCGGCGTTTATCGATGACAGTTCGCTCGTTCCTCAGGAGTTGGTAAACACCCGGGTTGTTGCCAATGCGATAATGCAGTTTTTTACCCAGAATCAGCTCTGTCAGTTTATGGAGCAGACCAATCCACTGGCGGAGCTGACTCATAAGCGACGGGTTTCCACGCTTGGACCCGGTGGGTTAACAAAAGAGACCGCGGGCTTCGAGGTCCGCGATGTCCATTACTCCCACTACGGCAGGATTTGTCCAATTGAAACACCCGAGGGACCTAATATCGGTTTGATTGCTACCGTTTCTACTTATGCCGATATCGATCATTACGGGTTTATCAGTACACCTTACTGGCGGGTAAAAGATGGTCGGGTGATTATGGGTAAGGGCAAGGAGATTTATCTTACTCCAGAGGAGGAGGACCGCTATACAATTGCTCAGTACACGAGTGAACTTCTGCCCGACGGACGGTTTGCGGATAAAGAGGTGATCTGCCGGCGGCGGGGTGATGTGATAAGCGTACCGCCGGAGCAGGTTGACTTTATGGATGTCTCGCCCAAGCAGCTATTTGCACCTTCCACGGTGATGATTCCCTTTCTCGAACATGATGACGCCGACCGGGCATTGATGGGTGCGAATATGCAGCGGCAAGCGGTCCCGCTTCTCGTACCGGAGAAACCGGTTGTGGCAACCGGAGTGGAAGGTAAGTTTGCCGCGGAATCGGGTGCGGTGCTGCTTGCTGAAGAGGATGGTGTTGTGACGCGGGTTGATGCTCGGACAATAACCCTGCGTACTGAGAGCGGGCTGAAGGAGTATCGTTTGACAAAATTTCGAAAGTCAAATCAGTACACCTGTCTTACGCAGCGTCCGGTGGTTCAGCCCGGAGACGAAGTGAAAAAGGGTGATATTCTTGCTGATGGGCCAGCGACTGAGAGCGGGCAACTGGCACTGGGGCGGAATGTTCTGGTCGCATTTGTGCCCTGGCGGGGTTACAATTATGAAGATGCTATTATCGTGTCGGAAAATCTTCTGAAAGAGGATGCCTTTACATCGATTCAAATTCTTGAGTTTGAAATTCAGGCTCGGGAGACGAGATTAGGCCCTGAGATAATTACCCGTGATATTCCTGGTGCCAGTGAGGATGAACTGCGGAATCTTGATGAATTTGGAATTGTTCGGATCGGCGCAGAAGTGGGCCCGGGCGATATTTTAGTGGGCAGAATTACACCGAAAGGCGAAACCGAGTACACCCCGGAGGAACGTTTGCTGCGGGCGATTTTTGGAGAGAAGGCGGCCAATGTGCGCGATAGTTCTCTGCGCGTAGAACCCGGGGTTTTTGGAACGGTTGTAGAACGCCGGGTGCTCTCGCGGAAACTCAACGACGCGCTCTCCCGCCGGTTGGAACGGGAGCGTATCGAGGAGGCGAATCGAAAGCTCGAGGTAAAGAAGGAGTTTTTTGCGGAACGTCGGAACGAAAAGTTGCGTTCAATTCTCCGGGGCCACAAGGCGGCAGCGAACGCCAAAACTCGGAGCGGAAAAGTTGTTCACAAGGCTGGTCTGGTAATGGACGATGAGTTCCTGAACAGCGACGATTTCACGAGCGTGGTGAATTTTGCCCAGCTGGTTTCGAACCCCCGGCTCCAAGAACAGATAAACAAAGCGACCGAAGAGTATGAAGAGGCGGTGGCCCGAGCGAGACAGGAGCGGGATGAAGAGGTTGAACGAGTTACCCGCGGGGACGAGCTGCCGCATGGAGTGTTGCGCTGGATTACGGTTTTTATCGCCCAGAAGCGGAGACTTGCGGTGGGTGATAAGATGGCCGGGCGGCATGGTAATAAGGGTGTGGTGGCAAAGGTTTTGCCGGTGGAGGATATGCCGTATCTTGCGGTGGTCCCGGGGCAAGATAAGGAGTCAGGCACTTTGAAGGAGTTGCGGGGGGTCGCGGTGGATATGGTGTTGAATCCGCTGGGGGTGCCGTCGCGAATGAATATCGGACAGGTGCTTGAGGCACATCTGGGCTGGGCGGCAAAGATTTTAGGATATCAGGCGATATGTCCGGTGTTTGAAAGTGCCACGCCCGAGGAGATTAAGGAGGAGTTGCGGAAGGCCGGTTTGCCGGAAGATGGTAAGGTGGTGCTTTACGATGGACGGACGGGCGAACGGTTCCAAGGCAAGGTCACGGTGGGTGTGATGTATATGATGAAGCTTATTCATATGGTTGATGATAAGATTCATGCGCGCTCAACGGGTCGTTATTCGTTGATTACGCAGCAGCCTTTGGGTGGCAAGGCGCAGTTCGGGGGCCAGAGGTTTGGCGAAATGGAGGTATGGGCGCTTGAGGCTTACGGGGCGGCGCATGCGCTGCAGGAGGTTTTGACAATTAAGTCGGATGATGTGGAGGGGCGGAGCGCGCTTTACGAGGCACTGGCACGGGGTAAAAATCCGCCGAAACCGAAGGCACCAGCTTCGTTTATGGTGCTGGTAAAGGAGTTGCAGGGGCTGGGATTGGAACTGGTACCCGAACAGGAGAAGAAGGGCGAGAAAGGGGAGGTGTGAGGAATGAGCACAATGCGTGAGTTTGCATTTGATTTTGATGTCCTGCGTTTGAGGATTGCTTCCCCGGAGACGATTCGCAAATGGTCCAGCGGTGAGGTGATTAAGCCAGAAACGATTAACTATCGCACCCAGAAGCCGGAACGGGATGGTTTGTTCTGTGAGCGGATATTTGGCCCGGTAAAGGATTACGAGTGTAACTGCGGGAAATATAAGAAGGTGCGCTATAAAGGTATTGTTTGCGACCGTTGTGGGGTTGAAGTTACAAGTTCGGCGGTGCGTCGCTATCGGATGGGTCATATTGAACTGGTGGTGCCGGTGGCGCACACTTTGTTTTATCAAGTTCCACCATCGAAAATCGGGTTGATGCTGGATTTGTCAATCAATGAGGTGGAGACGGTTCTGAACTACGAGGTTTATGTAGTGATTGAACCAGGTAGTTCACCCTATAAGCGGATGGAGTTGATTTCCGAAGAGGATTACCGGCAGGCGCTGGGCAAATATGAAGGGTTTGATGCCGATACCGGGGCACCGGCACTTAAACGCTTGCTGAGTGCGATAGAACTGGAGGACCTGGCAGCAGAATTGCGGACCCGGATTAAGCATGAGAGTTCACGGCGCTTTAATCTGTTGCGGCGGTTGCGGGTGGTTGAAGCCTTTCGGACTTCGGGAGCAAAACCGGAATGGATGATTCTTGATGTCCTTCCCGTAATACCACCTGACCTACGTCCGTTGGTGCCGCTTGAGGGCGGACGGTATGCCACTTCGGATTTAAATGACCTCTACAAAAGGGTGATTGTTCGCAACAATCGTTTGCGCCATTTGATGTCAATTCGGACACCGGAAATAATACTGAAAAATGAAAAGCGGATGTTACAGGACGCGGTTGACGCCCTGTTTTCTAACGAAACAAGACCAAGGCCGGTTCGGGGCCGGGGCAATAGACCGCTCAAGTCGCTGTGTGAGGCGTTGCGCGGTAAACAGGGGAGGTTTCGCCGAAATCTGCTTGGCAAACGGGTTGATTATTCTGGTCGCTCGGTGATTGTTGTTGACCCGACACTGAAGTTGCATCAGTGTAGTTTACCAAAAGAGATGGCGCTGGAGTTGTTTAAGCCGATGATTTTGCGTCGACTGGAGGAGCGAAAACTGGCAGAGAGTGAACGCGGGGCGAAGAGTATGTACCGGAAAGAGACACCGGAGGTGTGGGAAGTACTGGAGGAGGTAACCAGAGAGCATCCGGTACTGCTCAACCGGGCGCCAACTTTGCACCGGGTTTCCATCGAAGCCTTTTATCCAGTTCTATCTGAGCATCGGGCGATTGGTATTCACCCGCTGGTATGCCCACCGTTTAATGCCGATTTTGACGGTGACACAATGTCGGTTCATGTGCCGGTGACCCCGGAAGGGGTGCTGGAGGCTGCGGTGTTGATGCTCTCCTCACATAATATCCTGTCACCGGCGCACGGGCGGCCTTTGATGGTACCCTCGCAAGACATCGTCGCCGGAATTTATTACTTGACAAAAGCCCGGGCTAAAGCGCCGGCAAAAGAACAGCTCCGTTTGTTTGACGATTTTGCAACTGTTCACTCGGCACAGGATTTGGGTGAAGTAGATTTACACGAGTGGATTTTGTTCCGGTATCAGGGTAGCGATTTTGTCACGACGGTGGGGCGGGTTTTGTTCAATGAGGTTTTACCGGAAAGGTTGAGGTTCGTAAATGAGGTGTATCCCAAAGACAAACTCATCGGGTTGATTGATAAGTGTGTGCGGACATTGGGTTTGGATGCGACCGTTAAGTTGCTGGACGACATGAAAGATTTGGGGGTTGAGATGGCGACACGCTCCGGACTGTCAATCGGTATGGACGATATCGTCGTGCCTGAGGAGAAGGGCGCCATTCTACGGGAGAGCGAGAATGATGTCCGTCGCGTGCAACGGGCTTATGAACAGGGGTTGATGACTGACTCGGAGAAGTACAATAAAGTCGTCAACACCTGGACGCTGGCAACAGCCGAAGTTGAAGAGGCGTTGATGATGCGCTTACAGAAAGACCAGGAAGGTTTTAACCCGGTGTTTATTCTCATTGACTCCGGCGCCCGGGGCTCGCGTACCCAGGCGGCACAGCTTGGTGGCATGCGGGGTTTGATGGCAAAACCGCAGCGGCGCACGGTGGGTGAGGAGGTGATTGAAACCCCGATTAAGAGTTCTTTTAAGGAAGGGCTTTCGGTATGGGAGTACTTCATTTCAACACACGGTGCGCGCAAAGGATTGACCGATACGGCGTTGAAAACAGCCGAAGCCGGTTATCTGACCCGCCGCCTGGTGGATGTTGCTCAGGATGTGGTCATTACCATGGAAGACTGTGGTACAATCGTGGGTCAGGAGGTTACGGCGCTGCGGGAAGGGGGCGATGTCATCGAACCTCTCAGTGAACGAATTGCCGGGCGTTTCGCCCTGGATGATATCGTTAATCCCGTTTCCGGTGAGGTAATTGTTAGAGGCGGAGAAGAGATAACGGATAAGGCGGCAGAGGAGATTGAGACGAGCGGCATTGAGATGGTACGGGTGCGTTCGGTATTGACCTGTGAGGCTCCTTACGGACTCTGCGTTAAGTGTTACGGCAGGAACATGGCGACAGGACGGGTTGTTGAGATTGGCGAGGCGGTAGGGATTGTTGCTGCCCAGTCGATTGGCGAACCTGGGACACAGTTGACATTAAAGACCTTCCATGTGGGTGGCGTTGCGGCGCGGGTGGCAGAACAAACCAAGGCAACGGCCCGGTTTGCAGGCAAGGTTAAGTTCGAAGGTATGATGGTTGTGCAGCGCAGTGATGGCGAGACAACTGCACTGGAGCAGGGAAGATTAATTTTATCTGCCGGCGACCGGGTGGTGCCGTTTACTGTACCACCGGGCGCATTGGTGCGGGTGCAGGACGGCGCAGAGGTAAAAGAGGATGATATTTTGTTTGAGTGGGAACCTTATTCAATTCCGCTGCTCGCGCGGGGTCAGGGTAAGGTGCGCTACCGTGATATTGAAATCGGCCGGACATTGCGGGAAGATATTGACGAACGCACGGAACAAAAACAGCGCATTATTGTCGAGGACCGGGAGCGGAAACTGCACCCGGCGCTGGAGGTGGTAAACGAAAAGGGTAAGGTGGTTGATTCGCATGCACTACCCGCCGGGGCGTATCTGGTAGTGGATGATGGACAGGCGGTCGTTGCCGGTGACATCCTGGCGCGATTGCTTAAGGAGATGGCGCGGACGCGCGATATCACCGGTGGTCTTCCCAAGGTTGCCGAACTGTTTGAAGCGAAACATGTTAAATCACCAGCGATAATTTCCGAGATTGACGGTATGGTGGAAGTGGGAGAACCTAAGGAGGGTAAACGGATGGTTCGAGTTGTGTCCGAGGGCGGGGCGGTGAAAGAGTATGAAATCCCCTACGGCAAATTTTTGCTGGTAAAATCGGGTGATACGGTGAAGGCCGGTGATAAGTTGTGCGAGGGTTCGGTAGATCCGCATGACGTTCTGCGCGTCAAAGGGTGGCTGGCGGTCCAGGAATTTTTGACCAACCAGATTCAGGCAGTTTACCGGTTACAAAAAGTTAAAATCAACGACAAGCACATTTCGGTGATCGTGCGTCAGATGTTGCGCAAGGTGCGAATTGAGGATGCGGGTGATAGCAATTTTGTTGAAGGGGAGATTGTGGAGCGCCGGCGGGTACTGGAGGAGAATGACCGGTTACTTGCCGATGGTCTAAAGCCGGCTAGTTACCAGCCTATCCTTTTAGGAATCACCCGGGCAGCGTTATTGACCGACAGTTTCCTGTCTGCTGCTTCGTTTCAGGAAACAACCCGGGTTCTGTCTGAAGCGGCAATTCAAGGGAGAGTTGACAAACTGCGGGGTTTAAAGGAAAATGTTATAGTTGGCCGATTGATCCCGGCAGGTACCGGATTCCGGGAGTTCAGTCGCATAAAACTGGTACAGGATGAAGAAAAGAAAGGACAGGAAGCGGCATGAAGATGTTAAACTTTAAGGAGGCTTATGCCGACGATTAATCAACTGGTGCGGAAACCCCGCAAGCAGTTACGCGCCCGCTCCAAGAGCCCGGCTTTGAAGGGGTGTCCGCAGCGGCGCGGTGTCTGCGTGCGGGTATACACTACGACACCCAAAAAGCCCAATTCGGCGCTGCGCAAGGTGTGTAAAGTGAGATTGACATCGGGATATGAGGTTACCGCCTACATTCCGGGCGAGGGCCATAATCTGCAGGAGCACTCGATTGTACTCGTGCGGGGCGGCCGAGTAAAAGACCTACCTGGTGTGCGGTATCATGTGGTGCGCGGGGTTTACGACTGTGGCGGTGTTGAAGGGAGACGCCAGGCACGCAGTCAGTACGGAGTCAAGAAGCCCAAAGGACAGGCGGGATAGTATGAAAATTAACGACGACACCTTGAGGGAGGTTTATGGCGCGGCGAGGTAAATTTAAGGGGCGGACACCAGCACCGGACCCGCGATTTAATTCAATACTGGTAGCCCGATTTATCAACAAACTGATGTGGGACGGAAAGAAAACTGTTGCGCAGCGGATTTTCTACAAAGCACTGGAGCTGGCACAGGAGCGTACCGGGGAAGATGGGTATGCGGTGTTCCAGAAGGCAATTAACAATGTGAAACCGGTGCTTGAGGTTCGGCCCAGGCGGGTGGGCGGTGCAACCTACCAGATTCCAATGGAGGTGCCGCCGCAGCGTCGGGACGCCCTGGCGATAAAATGGATTGTTGAGTCCGCGCGCGGTCGGAGTGAGCACACAATGATTGAACGGCTGGCAGGAGAGTTGGTCGATGCCAGCCGAAAGCAGGGGGGCGCGGTGAAGAAACGGGAAGACACCCACAAGATGGCAGAAGCCAACCGTGCCTTTGCTCATTACCGCTGGTAAAGACCGACATTAAAATAAATTTTCGGCGTAGCGGTAAAAGTGCTTTAGTCCGGTTATTTTGTTCTCAAATCGATAATATTTAACTGGACTTTAGCGTGACCCGCATAGCTGTCGCGAGTTACGGTATAACAGATGTCAAGGTGGTCGGGTTTGCCGATTTCGAGGTTCAGCAGTTCGTTGCTTCTTTGCCAGGCAATGGCGTCGAGGACTTTATTACCCGAACGGACGCGGAATTTCAGATGGGCTTTATCCCGCCCGACACGGCGCGGATAGCCAACCACTTCTAAACCAAGTGACGCAAAAACCGGTTCCGGGTTCTCAGGTCCGAACGGTTCAAATCGGGCAAGGAGCGAGAGCAAATTTTCGTCCACCTCGTTCAGGCTTGCGACCGCTTCGATATGTAAAGTGGGTTGGAAAATCTCTTCCGGCAGTTCGGCCGCAAAACGGTTGAGGGCGGTCCGAAGGCTTGGTACCCTTTCCGGTAATATCTTCAACCCGGCGGCGTAGCGGTGACCGCCATAGGCGACGAGGTGTTCTGAGCAGTGGTGCAGAGCCTCATAAAGGTTGAATCCAGTCACAGAACGGCCTGAACCTTTACCGATTTCTTTTTTCAAGGCAATCATAATGCAGGGGCACCAGAACCGTTCGACCAGCCGGGCAGCAACGATGCCAATTACCCCTTCGTTCCAACCCGGCTGGGCAAGGACCAGCACGCGGTTTTCCGCCATTTTTTCGGCATCGATAAAGGTGCTGGCTTCATTGACAATCTGGTCCTCAAGGGCCTGACGGGTGCGGTTCAGTGTTTCCAGTTCACAGGCAATTGTCCGGGCGCGAGTTTCGTCATCGGTAAGGAGCAGCTCTAAAGCGGTCTGGGCGTGACCAACGCGGCCGGCGGCGTTGATGCGCGGGGCAAGGACGAAACTGATGTCGCGGGCGGTTAAAATTTTTGACTTCAGCCGGCTGGATTCAATTAGCATTCTGATTCCAGGACGGGTCGTCTGGTTAAGGGCGATAAGACCGAGCCGGGCGATAAGACGGTTTTCACCCACTAACGGGACAACATCGGCGATTGTTCCCAATCCGGCAAGGTCAAGGAGGGCGATCAGTTCTTGTTTGGACCGACCCAACGTTGAAAGGAGATGCCAGGCGAGTTTGAAGGCGACACCGCTACCGGCGAGTTCCCGAAATGGATACTGGGAATCAGGGCGCTTGGGATTTACAAATGCCAGCACCGGAGGCGGTTGGGGGCCAATTTCATGATGGTCGGTGACGATGACATCAATTTTTGCCGCCCGCGCCAGATTCAGGGCTTCGATGTCTGAGGAGCCACAATCGTTGGTGATAATCAGCCTGATATTGTGGGTGCGGGCGAATTCAATAGCGGCAAGGGATACGCCGTAACCTTCGCTTGCGCGGTGCGGAAGATAGGCGAGTACTTCTCCCCCTAAATTTTTTAACGCGCTTACCAGCAGTGCGGTACCACAGAC
Organism: uncultured bacterium; assembly: GCA_964626075.1. Lineage (GTDB taxonomy): Bacteria > Hydrothermota > Tepidihabitantia > Tepidihabitantales > Tepidihabitantaceae > Tepidihabitans. The sequence continues at coordinate 51,682 of CAZVDD010000020.1, read as the reverse complement.
GCCGTCAACATCGTAATCACCATAAACAAGGATTGGTTCCTTTTTCTCCAAGGCGGCGATGATACGTTCTGTTGCCCGGGCAATGTCGGGCAGTGTCTCCGGTCGGTGCAGACGAGATGCCGAAGGGTTTAAAAACTCATCGATTGACTCGGGGGTGCGGCAACCGCGCTGATAGAGCAGTTGAGCGATAAGCGGAGGTACTCGGGCAGCGGCGGCAAGTGGCTCGACGGCGCCAGGTGGAGGAGAGGTTATTTTCCAGTGGTGATTGGGAACTATTGCTGCCACGTTAACATTTAGCAACGATTGGGAACGATGTCAATTTTTTGTATTCAGGACCGGGCTTCATCTTTTTGTCCTTAACATTGCCAGCGCGTTTTGGGCGGCATCGTGCCAAGGGTCGAGAAGCGTTGCCCGTTTAAGGTAAAATTCGGCGCTGTCTAGTTTGTTAATACTGATGAAGACCATTCCCAGTAGATACAACGTCTCCGGATTGTTCAAGTCGTGTTCAAGTGCGGCATGATAATGCTGGATGGCGCGGTTGAAATCACGGGTGGCAATTGCGATGCGAGCAGCGGCAAGATGGTGTAATTCCCGGGCATCGGGGTGGTTTTGGGTGAGGGTGAAAAGTTCCCTTTCTGCTTCAGGGACACGGCGCACGCTGGCGTAGGCGAGAATCAGGCTGTAGCGGGCAGCGGCGTTGTCTTGGTCAAACTGGAGGGCAAGATTGAGCGCCTCAATTGCCGAAGCGGCGCGGTGTCTCTCAAGGTAGATGTTACCCAGTTGGGTCCAGGCTTGCGCCGAATAAGGGTTACGGTTAATCGGGATAAGGTTTGTTGCGAAATAGAGGAGGGCAGTGGCACCAAGGCTGACAATACCAACCCTTCTCTTCTGCGCATGGCGAAGTTGGTAAATCTCTGTAACAGCATAACCGGTAAACATCAACAGGAATGGGATAACCGGGGCGCGTAACCGGGACAGGACATAAAAAATAAGCGCGGAACCGAGATAGCCAAAAACGAAAAGATAAACTGGCAAAGCCCGGCGGTTGCGTCTTGCGAAAAACATACCGATGATGCCCAGTGCCGCGACCAGGCCGTAATTGATAAGGGCGATTTTTAATACACGGGAAAATGGGCGCACCGTTTCCGGGTAGTAGTTATTGGGGATTTCGTAGTTACTCCAGAATAGCAGAAACTTTCTGATGAGCAGTTGGAGCCATTTCAAGGGGTGGGTGAGAATGTAGTTTATCCCTTTTTTTGTCCAGTAACTTGAAGCCCGGGACCAGTTTAACTCTTTGCCTTCGACTACTTTTGCGACTTTCTTTAGCCGTTCGTGGGAGAAACCCAATCCGGTGGAAAGTTCGGGCGGGGATTGCCAGGTACCGTCCGCCGAAGGGTTGTTGCCGTAGTAAAAGTTGATGCCGGAGTGGGCGGTAAAGAAAATCGGGTCGCGGGCGACCGCAAAGTTCCGCAGGGGCACGATGCCAATCGTCAGCAGCGAAGTTAGGCTGAACAGAGCGACTCCTTTGAGTGAGGTTTTATTCTGCCGGAGATAAATCAGTAAAAGAGGTTCAAGGAGCAAAAGTTCCGGTCGGCAGATGACCAGCAGTCCAAAGGTTATGCCGGCCAAAACGAGTCGATAAGTTGGTAATGGTAAGCGGCGAGCGGTAATGAGATACAGCGTGAGGAGACTGAAAAATATGGTGATTTCGACATAGAGCAGGGCGCCGGTATAAAAAGTTAGCGTTCCACATAGAGCGAAACCGATGCCGGCGACAAAAGCGGCAGACCGGTTAAATATTTTTTCGGTACAGCGGTAGAGCAGGAAACAGGATGCGGTAGCAAGGAGGGTCTGGAACACCTGAACGATAAACACCTTCGGCCCGAAAACTTTATAGAGAAGAGCGAGCAGGTAAGGATAGATGGGTCGTAGGAAGAAGACTTCTGAGCCCCAGAAATCACCGTTTACAATTTCCAGTGCCCAGCGATGATAAGCCCAGGAGTCCACGACATAAGGCGATACCCAGGAAAATGGTAGATGGCGCGCTTCAAGGATGAACAGAATACGGATAATGAGGGTGAGGAGCACCGGGACCACAGGCAGAAGTGAGAGAAAATTGAAGGGTTGATGAACCGCAGGCGGGAGAGCGGTATGGGTAGCAGCCCGGGGCTTGCCCCCTTTGTTGATGCCCTTTTTCTTCATAACTGTTTGTTTATTCAGGGGGATAGGAAGTTCTGTAATAGAGCAGCATTGGGGCAAATGTTATTGTAACCAGGGTGAGGATTGCGTAACGGGCAAGTAGGGCGTTAGATTGCATAGTTTGATTTTTTCCCGCCAAGGGTATGTTTCAGGATAAAAGCCGGTATTGGTAACAGGCTATCGGCAGGCTGAGACATTTCAGGGGTTGTTGATTAATAGCAAGGGGCAGGGGAGATTAGGCAGGAGGTCTTCGGGTAGTTTGAAGTCAAACTCCTCGAGAATATTAGTTGGCAGAATAACCAGGTCGCAGCGGGTGGCGTTGACAAGCGACTGAAGGTTGTCAATGGTGCCGAGCTGAGCAACGACCGATGCCTTGATACCGGATTTTTTAAACTCGTCTTCCAGCCGGTAGATGTCCTGCCAGCAACGGCGTTCGTGCTCCTCTCTTCGCACCGCCTGACGCGTCTCGCCCTCACTAAGGGGCGGAGGACATTCTGCGACTGGACTGACCGCAGAAAGGAGCACGGTACTTTGATGCTGGGACGCAAATTCCATGACCTGGTGTTTTTCTTCTTGTTTCTCGCTGATGATATAGAGAATCCGGCTAAACATTTTATTTTCTCCCTTTTATTTACGGTGCCATTGGAATCTGGATAAAGAGAGCGACTGTGGCAACGAGGAGGGCGGCGGCGGTAACGATTGCGCCAACCCGAATCCATTCGCCAAAGCGGATGTGTTGGCCGCTTGCCCGTTCAAAGGCACCCACCGCTACAAGGTTGGCGGTGGAGCCGATTAAGGTGAGGTTGCCGCCGAAACAACCACCGAACAGCAAAGCCCACCAGAGGATTGAGGCGTGGGGCAGACCGAATCGGGTCAGGTCTTTCACTACCGGTGCCAGAGCGGCAACAATCGGTAGGTTGTCAACGAAACCTGAAGCGATGCCCGAAAACCACAGAAGCAGAGCGACACTTGTTGTGGTCATGCTGCCACCAACCGCATTGGTGCCGGCAATAGTTTCCGAAAAACGTAAAACCAGATAACCCAGTTTAGTCGTCACGCCGGTGTATTCAAGGCAGGCGGCATTAGCGAAAAGAAACATAAAGTAAAGTAAAGTCCACCAGTCAATCCCTCTTTCAATGAGAATGCGGCCTTTTTCTTGCTCGTAAAAGATTATAAAACCGGTAGCGGCAAGGGCAACAGCAACCAGGGCGGTGCCTTCACCTAAATTGAACCAGAGCTCGAGCCGGCGGTGCAGAGCGATTAAAAGAACCGTAACGGTAAATGTGATGATACCAGTACGCAGCTTTGTCCGGTCAATGAGACCGGTTGCTTTTTCCAGTTCTTCCGGGTTAATCTCATAACGGGTGCCAAAGAAGTGACGCCGATAAAGCACGAGGCAGAGGAGAGCGATAATCACCGCGGTGATTGCCGAAACCGGTGTTGCCCAGCGGAAAAAGTCTTCAAAACTTAATCCTCCGGCAAAGGCGATGTAAACCCCAATCGGGTTACCAACCAGTGTCAATGCCGAACCAACATTGGTGGCAAAAACGAGCGCGAGGAGGAAAGGCACGAGCGGGGCACGGGTGCGGCGGGAAATTTCCAGTGCCAGACCAAAGGTAACAAGTATTGCTGAGACTTCATCGGCAAAACCACCTAGGAGTACTGAAAACCCCATCAGTAGTAGCAGTAAAAGCCAGGGCACGCCTTTTACTTTTTGGATGGCCTTGACAACTAAAAAGCGAAATACCCCGATATTCTGGAGCCAGCGGACGATGACCATCATCGCCATTATGAAGAGAATGGTTGGAATCGACATGAACTTTACCGTCCGTTCCAAATCCATTACGCCAACAAGGAGTAAGATACCCAGTGCTGCGGCAGCGATTGCCACGCGAAACCGCCAGAAGAGCAAGGTACCAAAAATCATCGCCAGGAAAAGAGTGATAGTCAGTTCCTGCCGGAAAAGCCATTCGGGATTGTTGAAATGGAGATAGCCCAGTTCCTGGTAAATTCCGGATTCGGGCAACCGGATTAACGGTAAAACAGCTCGGGCGACGAAAAAGACCAAAAGGACTAAACCAAAGAAAAAAATCAGACGCCGGTTGCGTTTGAAAAAACCCTGATGGGGTGGCTGGGAAATAATCTTGGATGCGGTATGAGCGTCTTTTGCTTTCAAGGCAGCGCTGCGAATGTGGGGAGTGTTTAAGGAACGGGCGACCTCAGCCAGAAGGACAAGGTAGAGGTTACGGTCTTTTTCCGGGGCAACGAGCAGGACAATCAGTTGCACCGGTTCGTGGTCGATGGCATGCCATTCAAGCGGTTTTTCGAGCCGAAATACGATAATTGCCGGTTTTAGAACGTTGGGACTTATCACATGAGGAAGAGCAATGCCCGAACCAACACCGGTTGAGCCGAGAGTTTCCCGCTCTTTTAACTCTTTAACCAGGGTGCCGGCATCGGCAATGACACCGTCGCCCGCCAGTCGTGCGGCGGCGAGGCGAAAAATCTCTTCCTGGTTTGTGGTGCCGGCTATGTCCAGCGCCAGGTTGTGAAAGAAAAATCGCTCGAGTTTAATCACGCACGATAGTCCTTTTAATTTTTAAAGGAAAAATGTTATAACAAATAACAGTTAAGTCAAATTCAGGATAAAAAAATACAGCGGGCTCATTGAGGGGGGCAAGTAAAAGAAGATTTTTTGAAGGCGGGCCTGTAAGCCGGGTTCTGTCTCCCTTACGGGTGACGGTCATTTCTCTGGGACCGGCGGTTACCCGCGGTCTCAAGCGACCTACCCGGGAATCATCTGGACCGGGCCGGTCCGATTCCCAATTTGGTCTTGCACCGGACAGGGTTTACCCATCCGATGTGTCACCACACCGGATAGTGCGCTCTTACCGCACTGTTTCACCCTTACCCTACACAAAAGGTGCGGGGCGGTGTCGTTTCTGTGGCACTTTCCGTCCCCGGTTGGTCACCCAGCCGGAGCCTCGCCGTTAGCGAGTGTCCTGCCCTTCGGTGCCCGGACTTTCCTCTCCTGGAAATCAGGAGCGACCGTCCGACCCGCCTTCGTTTTAATTATAACACCGGTTTGCTAAAATTTCAACGGGTAGCGGTAAGAAATGCGGCAACTGGACAGATAGGTTTCAAAGATTAAAATGGTTGTTGTGAAGCGGGCTTTTCTGTTTTTATTGTTTGCGGGCATCGTTTTTGCCCAGCCGGTGCGTATCGGACTGGCACTTTCTGGTGGTGCGGCTCTGGGGCTTGCGCACATCGGGGTATTGAAGGTTTTAGAAGAAGAAGGTATAGGGTTTATTGGCATTGCCGGGAATAGTATGGGTTCGTTAGTGGGCGGCGTTTATGCTGCGGGGTACAGTGCCGCGCGGATTGAAAGCATCGCTTTGCATGCTGACTGGGACCGGCTTTTTTCTTCGCAGCCAAGTTTTGGTGCCCAGTACCTGCCGGAACGGCAACAGGCACAACGGTATGTGGTGCAATTGCGCCAGCGAAATTTTGTGCCCTATTTGCCGAGTGGGCTGGTGCCTCTCCAAAATGTAGAGTTTTTGCTTAATCGGTTACTGGCAGATATTGAGTTTCATACCGGCTACGATTTTGACAGTCTGCCGATTCCTTATCGGGTGGTGGCGGTGGATTGGAAGGCGGGAAAGAGGGTGATATTACGGCAGGGGCGGCTCGAGCAGGCAATCAGGGCAAGCATTGCGATTCCCGGCGTTTTCTCGCCCGAGGTGATTAACGGGGTAGAACTGGTTGATGGTGGTGTAATGGAATATCTGCCGGTTGAGCCGGTGCTCGAATTTGAACCCGATTTTGTCATTGCGGTGCTAACGATGCGCCGGGGCGAAGCCCGGGAGGCATCGCTGATCGATGTTGCGTCAAGGAGTGTAGATTTGATGGGTTTCAGTCGGGTGGAGGAGGAAAAGAGACTCGCCGATGTGGTGATTGAGCCTGATGTTTCAAAATTTTTACATTCAGATTTCGCCCGGGCTAAAGAGTTAATTGCCGCTGGTGAGTCGGCGGCGCGGGCGGCACTGCCTTTAATAAGAGCGAAGTTGCAGGGACGGACGCCGGTGGTGATGCGCCGGGCAATTAAGTTCAGGATGTTGCCGGTGGTAAAGGTTGTTAGATTTGAGGGTACGCGCAGGACCAAAGAGTCGCTTCTGCGCCGGGAGGTGCGTATTAAAGAAGGCGCGCGGCTGGATTTCGACATCCTCCTTTCCGACCTGGAACGGCTGTTTAACAGTTCGCTATTTGAAGATGTTAATTACCGGCTGGAGTTTACGGGTGTTGATAGTGTTGAGGTGGTGTTTGAGTTGAGCGAGAAACCCTACGGGTTCTATTTGCTTGGTTTGCGATACGACAGTTACGACAATGTGGTGGTTGGAGCCGAAATCGGCGAGGGTAATTTGTGGGGAACAGGCGCAATGGCGCGTGCCGCTGGTGTGCTGGGTAATCCGAATGAGGTGCGGCTGGGGTTAACCGGCACAAAAGTGTTCAATCTGCCTTTTGGATATCGGCTTGACTGGTTTTTAGGGCGCGAGAGCCGTAACTGGTGGCAAGATGGGGTGTTTTCTTCCAGCTATTTTGTTAATTACAATGGTGCGGTCGCGGCCGCCGGATACATTCTGGGCCGTAACGGGTTTTTTAACCTTGGGGTTCAAGGGGAAAGGGTTTCTTATGCCGGCGTGGTTGTCGACAGTTTGAAACCAGAACTGATAATTGGTCCAATGTTTACCCTTGAATTTAACAATCAGGATGATATTTATTTACCCCGGCGCGGGCTCGCGTACAAGTTGAACCTATTTTACAGTTGGCCCCGGTTAAAAAGTGGCCGGGAGAATCTCCGGGTTGACATAAACGGCGAGCAGATGGTACCGCTGCTTTCTTTTCTGGGATTGCGATTGTTCGGCGGGTTGGGTTGGGCGCTGGGTGATATGGCGTTTTTTAATTATTTTCGCAACCGCACCGAACTCGTCGGTTTTGCACCAGATGAGTGGACTAACGAACAGCGGCTGTATCTGGGGGGAGGGTTGCGATTCAAATTGTTTGACTTTTCCCGACAGGGTAATTATCCCTTGTATCTGGAGCTTATGGCAAATGGCGCAACATTTTCTCCGCCCGAGACGCTTGTTTTGAGGGAAAAAGAGATACGGGATATGATGCACTGGGGTGTGGGTGTCGGGATACTATCAAACACGCCGCTCGGTCCGGCAAAGGCGGTTGTCGGGCTGGGTAATTTTCTAAAAAAGCCGCCCCATCCCGGTGGGGTGCGAATTTTTATCTCCCTGGGGCGGGAGTTTCGTTATCAGCGGTAGGTGTTCTGCCCGGGGCAGGCACGGACACATAGGCCGCAGATGAACTGGTGGACAAATCGCTGGCGCTGAAACTCCTTTAACTTCTCAAAGCAGGCGCGGTGGTCAAAATCGGTGGGACTTTGCTTTATCGCCTGTGCGGGACAGACTTCAATACAGCGGTAACAACTGCCGCAGTCATGTTTTAACGGTGCACCGGGGTCAAGGGGCAGGTCGGTGAGAACGGTTACCAGCCTTACCTGAGCACCGAATTCGGGTGTAATTAAGAGGTTGTTTCTTCCCAGCCAGCCTATGCCGGCGGCGATTGCGACCCGTTTGTGGGACAGGTGGCCACGCTGATTTTCCCAGTCAACAACCTGGGAGGCGGGTATCGGCAGGGCATTGTAACCGGACTGCTGCAGGCGCCATACCAGTTCCAGCGCAATGCGGTCAAGGGCAAAGTTCAACTGACGGTAGTGGTGTTCGTAAAGATGGTTGGGGTGGTCAATTAAGGTTGCCAGGACCTCCGAAGATAGCGGGACGGCAAGGGATATTGCAAAAGGCAGACGGGTGAATGTTTCGGGTGCCAAAGCGGCGTCGGCGGTGTTGATATCTTTCGTTTCGGCGACACCGAAGGCGACTACGCCTCGGTTGCGACAGAAAGACTCCAGTTCGGTCCGGAGTTGTATTAGACTCATTTTGCCCCCTTTATAAATACGGTTAAGGCAAAGATTGCGGCTGGGGTGATACCCGGAATGTTTTGGGCTTGCCCCAGTGATTCGGGCCGAATCCGTGCCAGTTTTTCGCGTAGCTCTGTGGAAAGTCCGGGCACGGCATGGTAGTCAATATTTGCCGGAATTCGAATCTGTTCCAGTTCTTGAAATTCGGCGACCTGACGCCGGGTGCGGTTGATATAGCCTTCATACTTTACCTCCACTTCAACTAAATCCTGAGCCGATTTTGCAATTGCCGGCGCTGTGGGCAGGATTGTTCGTAGGTCTTCGTAGGTGATTTCTGGGCGACGGAGCAGTTCAATTGCCGCAGTTGTTTCGTTAAGCGGACCGGTGCCCAGTTTTTTCAAACGCCGGTTAATTTCGGGTGACGGTTTTACCCTGGATTTTTTTAGCCAGTCAATTGTGGCGTTAAACTGACGGGCTTTTTCTTCAATAAGCCGGTAGCGTTCCGCGGGCAGCAAACCGAGTTCAAAACCTCTGGGACCAAGCCGTATGTCGGCGTTGTCTTCCCGTAAAAGCAGTCGATATTCAACCCGGGCAGTGAACATCCGGTACGGTTCATCGGTGCCCCGGGTTACAAGGTCGTCAATCAGGACACCGATATAACCTTCGGCTCGGGAGATGGTAAAAGGTGGCTTGCTTTTAACCCGGAGGGCAGCGTTGATGCCGGCGATGAGTCCCTGAACGGCGGCTTCTTCGTAGCCGGTGGTACCGTTGATCTGGCCGGCGAAGTAAAGGTTTTTAATCAGCCGGGTTTCCAGTGTGGGATACAACTGGGTGGGGTCGGAGTAGTCGTGTTCGATTGCATAGCCCGGCCGCATCATCCGGCAGTTTTCGAGCCCGGGAATGGAGTGGAGCATCTTTTCCTGAGTTTCGACCGGCAGGCTGGTGGAAATTCCGTTGGGATAACATTCGACAGTGTTTACCCCTTCGGGTTCGAGGAAGATATGGTGGCGTTCCCGCTCGGGAAATTTGACAACTTTGTCTTCAATTGAAGGGCAGTAACGGACCCCTTTGCCTTTGATAATGCCGGCGTAGAGGGGTGAATGTTTCAGCCCGGATTTGACGATGCGATGGGTTTTGGGTGTGGTGTAGGTGATGTAACAGACGGCACGGTTTTTCAGCGGTTCATCGGTCCAGAAGGAAAAAGGGTTGGGCGGTTCATCACCCGGTTGGCTCGGCAATTTTTGAAGATTAACGGTACGGATGTCAATGCGCGGGGGCGTGCCGGTTTTGAATCGACCGAGGCGAAACCCGAGTTCCCGGAGGTTTTCACTCAAAAGATTGGCCGGTGCTTCACCCAACCGGCCCGCAGGAAAATGAGTTAGCCCGATATGGACGAGGCCGGATAAAAAGGTGCCGGGTGCGAGGATAACCGCTTTACCGCGAAACTTTTCGCCGATTTCAGTCTCAACACCGCAAACGGTTTTACCCCGCGTGATGAGGCGCTGTGCCGTGCCCTGACGGATGGTAAGATGTTCGATTTTTTCCAGTTGGGCGCGCATCAGCTGTCGGTACAACTGACGGTCAACCTGGACGCGGGAAGAACGCACCGCCCGGCCTTTGCTCGTGTTCAACTGGCGGAAGTGGATTCCTGCTTGGTCGGTGATGAGCGCCATCTGACCACCGAGGGCGTCAAGTTCTTTGACCAGCTGACCCTTGCCAATGCCACCGACCGCGGGATTACAGGACATCAACGCGATGGTGTCGAGGTTCTGAGTTAAGAGCAGGGTGGTACAGCCCATTCGGGCGCTGGCCAGTGCGGCTTCGCAACCGGCATGGCCACCACCGACGACAATCACATCAAAACGCTGGGGCTCCATCTTAAAAATTGTAAATCAGTGGGCAATGATGTCAAAAGAAAAAGTGGCAAAAGGCACCAATTTTGCTATAATTATAATGGTGAGGGAGAATTTACAGTTGTTGATTGTTGTTGGAATCGCTTTACTGCTAATTTTAATGGCGGCTGAGGAGTCTAAGAGGGCGTTTCCGGAACCGGCCTTTATCGCGGCAGCGCGTGCCCAGGTTGAGAATCAGATTGGGACTGGTGATACGATGGAACTTGACGAAGATTGGAAAGAGTACGACGAAGAGCGGTTGTTGGAAAATTTGCCTGCGGAACAGTTTAGTGAATGGGGCAAAATTTTACCGGCAGATTCGCTCATCAATATTTCCCGAATCCATCAGATAGTCAAGCGGTTGTTTTCTGCACCGTAGTCGTTACCGGCTGTTATTCCGCCACCAAAGCGATGTACAGTCTTTCTGTCCTGTCATTGCCCGCCGAAGCCGAAGCAAGCCGATTTAATATAAAAGGAGTCAGGATTAGAACAGAATGGCACTTACCTGCCTGCAGCCACGATTCATATCAGTTCTGACCGGAAAACACCACCGGGAACAGAACCGGAAATACAACTCAGGACAGTACTCAAAACCGGTCAGCAGATTATCAGGATAGTTGGTAATAAAAGGGTGTCTTAGACGGTTTTAGTTGGCACCCTGTTGATTATCGATAAGATAGGCGCGAAATGGTCTCGAAAATGGTTTTCAATAGACTAAGAAGGATGATAAAAGGGGTGATAGAAAAAAAGGGGTATAAATAAGGGGTAGCATCGCCTTGCTTGTACCGTAAAGACCTTTAACTTGACTCAAAAATCACACTGGATAGAATTGAGTTTAATGAAGGCAAATTTTGCGACATTGGTCGTGGTTTGGGCGGTTCTTTTTTCTTCCGGGTATGCCATTTTTGAAGACGACGGTACCGGCGTGCGCGCAGATGGTATGGGCGGTGCTTTTTGGGCACTGGCAGATGACATCAGCGCGATTGATTTTAATCCCGCAGGACTGGCGCAGGTGCCGGAACGGCAGTTCCTGGGGTTTTATAAGTTGCTTTACAGCGGTGTTGATGTTGGTTTGCATACGGTTTACGCCGGCATGGGCATACCTGTCAAGAAGTTAGGGACTTTTGGTCTGCGGGTTCAGGAGACCGGCTTTTCTCTTCAATCGCAGCGGTCAATAAAACTGGCGCACGGGTTTGAACTGGCAGAAGGGATATTTTTTGGTTATGGGCTAAACGGGTACAACCTTTATCAAAAGGATTACGGTCAGGGCTGGACAGCAGGTCTGGATCTGGGAATGTTTGTCCGGGTGCACCGCTTCTGGAGCGCAGGTTTTTATGTCCACAATATAAATTTGCCCAGGATTGGCGAGTCGGAAATTAGCCGAATTCTGGCGTTTGGACTGGGTTTTTCGCCGACCCCGGGTATTCATTCCGCCCTGGGATTTTCCAAGGAGCCGGGGATGCGGACCAGAATTGCCCTGGGACAGGAGTTTGAAATCATCCCTCGGTACCTGACGCTGCGTGCCGGCGCCAGTACCGAGCCGGTAACGTTTTCTTTTGGGTTGGGTAGCGGCGTGGAACGGGTCCGGGTTGATTATGCGCTCAAAACCCATCCGGTTTTACCCTTGACGCACAACTTCGGGGTGCTGGTGAAATTTTAACGCTGATGGTCTGGGTGTTCATTTTCCTGATTGCTACTTTTACGCCTGACCGGCAGCTGGATATCAACAACGCCCGTTTTGAAGATATCCGGCAGTTGCCGGTTGATTCGGTTACGGCGCAGCAGATTTATCAATATCTCCTTTTGTACGGGCGGCTGAACAGTATTTACGACCTTTTGCAAATACCCGGTATCACCCCGGAAAAACTAAAGGAGTTGAAGCCGCTGATTTACATCAGCCGGCGTGACTGGGAGGAAGTTCAGGAGGAGAACCTGCTGCGCATTCAGCGGCGGCTGGCAAGTGAAGATGGCCCGAGTAAAGCGGTCGTCGAAGAGTGGCAGGACCTTTTAGTTGACCCGTTGAACATCAATCGGGCAACGGTTGACGACCTGTTGACGCTGGAGAATGTTTCGCTCCTGGATGCGGTGGCGGTGGTTAAGTACCTGAAAGGGGGTGGAAAGATAGAAAGCCGGCGCGACCTTGCCAGTCGGGTGGATGGGTTGTCAACCTATGGTTACCGGGGGATGCGTCACTATGTAAAATTTACCGACCGGGCGGGTCAGAACCGATGGGGTGGTAACTACCGGATTAAGTTGGAGACCAGCCCGGATTGGGATGTGGTTGTTGACCCAAGTGAGTTTGCTGCGGCGCTTAAAACAGTGGCAACCGATACCGCAGAATTCCGGCAGGCGGGATTCACCACCGAAGAGATTGAGTTTTTCCGGCAGCGACTTAATGCTGAAAGCACCTATCGTGCCCGGATGAGAAATGAAGCAAGTGCCCGTCACCGGCTAAGATTGCGCTGGGGAGACAAATTACATCTGGGTGGTTGGGGGGGACAGAAGTTGTATGAACCGGGAGTGATAAGTGATGTGAAAGGTTATGTGGCGTTAGATGAGTTGGGACCGGTGAAACGGGTGATAGTTGGTGATTATCGGCTGGCACTGGGACAGGGGATTTTGCTCGACAACGATTTTGAACTTTTACCCCGGGTTTACAATCGAAGAGAAGGGCTTTTCGGCGACTTAAATGAAAATTTAGGGTTTGGTATGCGGGGCGCAGCGGGTACGGTTCGCCTGGGCCGAACCGGTTTTCTGGGGTTCTTCTCCCGGGCAAAGCGGGATGCGATTCTCAATCCGGACAGTAGCGTAAACTGGTTGATTGTTTCCACGCCGCGCTACCCTACTTTCAAAGATGTTTTGCAGGAGACGAGCACGGGCGGTAATTTAAAGTTCGATTTATCGGGATTGGGCTTTTTACCCGTCGGGACTCGTATCGGTGCCTCGGTTTTGTCCAGTCAGATGAGTAGAAATTTTCAGCCCGAGGCGCGTTTTCTTGACCTGCCCGGCGATGCTGAAGTCCTGAACGACCCTAATTACCTACGGCTGGATACCGGCAGAACAAAGATGTTTTATGGTGCCGATTTCCGAACGGCAATTGAAAACTTCTCCCTGGAGGGAGAAGTTGCCCGCCAGCAGCGCGGCGGCAATGCTTATCTGGTCAAGGCGCGTACCCAGTACGACTATCTCTATGTCAATGTCCTTTATCGGCGTTACGATGTGAACTATGTCAATCATTACAATCGGGGTTATTGCGAGGAGTTGCGGTTTGAAAATACGACATTAGAGAAGCCCTATCGGCTCATCGACCCGGCATTTACCGCGCTGGCGAAGTTTCCGATGCCTAAGGCAGAAGAGGGTGTTATGGTTGAGACGCGTTATCAGATTTCGCGGGCGGTTACCATTACCCGGGCTTATCTGGATGTGTGGCGCAACCTTGCCTGGGGTAGTGACAACTGTCGGTTTCAAGGCGAGGTTGAGTATCGGCCGGTTTTTGGTGTGCGATTGAGGTTTAAGCAGAAGGTACAACTGCGAGAAAATCCGAAACCGGCGGTGCCGACCAATTCGCTCTCCCTGGAGTCAACCTTGCGGGCGATGCTCTCACTTTCCAACTGGGACTATCTGACGGCCGAGGTGCGTTCCGGGCGAACGGTGCTAACGCCAACCCTGAAGTACGGTGATGAGGCGAGCATCAACGGTGACTTCATCGCGGTGCAGTGGGAACACAACTTTTCACCGCGTTTCAGCGGTGAACTGGGTGTTGCGACCTGGCGTAGTGCCGGGATGTCGGAGTGGCTGTTTGAGGACAACACCATTGACTTTGTTGATGGGCAGGGGTTTAAGTGGTATCTGGCACTGACCGACCAGATTTCCGAACACCTGCTCTTTTATCTGAAGTTCCGGCATAAGATAAGCGACTTTCCTCATACCGGACTCGCGAACAATGAGGGTGTCCATTATGGTGATGGCACGCCGGTTTCCGATTTTGTTAGCCGGGAAAGCCGGTTCAATGTCAGTATGCAGTTGGACTTTTTATGGTAGGGGGTGAAAATTGATAAGAATATATCGCCATCGATGTTGTTTGATTGGGGTGCTGGTGATGGTGTTGGTCGGTTTTGCCACGCCGACCATTCCGATGCGAGATTATCTTGGAGAATGGTTAAGACCAACTCCTGATGGGGTTTTCCTGAACCCGGCCGATTTAGCCGGTCGCGGCGAACTTGCGGTGGCGCCCCGGGTCAGTGTCAACTGGGGGCTGAGGTATGTTTCAGAGCAACGGGTGCGGTATGTGTATGACCAGTTTGAGAATACAATTGGTGAAGCGGTGTTTGCGGACAATATTGGTTTTAACTGGGTGCCGGGACCAGTTTCAATTGTTTATCCGTTTCGTCGATTTGCGCTGGGCGCGGGGCTTGCACCGGTGCGTGACTTCCATTACCGCTATTTGAAGGAGTACCGGGACGAGTTTTATGTTAAAATTGGTGAAGACCGGCTCGAGCAGGGCGGGTTTCTCTATTCGGGTAACATTGCCGCGGCGTTTAAGCCGATAAAGTTTATTGCGCTGGGTGCGGGATTTTGCTACGCCTGGGGTGAACGGGAACTTAAGAGTACAATGGTTCGGGGATTGGATACCGTCAATTTTTCCGTCAAGAGCGGTCCGAAAGGTCTAGGCTGGAACGCCGGCTTAACGGTAGCGCCGTTGTTGCGGTTCAGTGCCGGTTTGAGTTATCAGAGCCGGTTGCGGTTTAACGGTCCGGACAGTTTTGACCTCAAGGGTTATCCGGGGCGCGGAGAGGTTGAGTTGAACTATCAGGCGCCGGGGCAACTGCCATCACAGGTTAAACTGGTTGTCGGTACCGAAGCCTGGTCTGAAATCTACCCGGGCTTCCACAATGTGATTTATGTTCAGACGACCGTTGAGCATATCATGCTGAACTCGGTTCGGCTGCGTTACGGGTTTGGGCTGCGTCCACTCTTTACGGACCCAACGGTGCATCGGGTTGAGGCGCTGTTCGGGCTCGGTTTTAATGCGGGCCGATACCGGATTAACCTTGACGGTAATTTAAACCGGGAGGCGCTCAACGCAAGCGATTTTGCTTTAATTCCTGAGGATGCTGATTTTCGGGCGTACGAGACGAAATTTAACTTGAGAACCGGCATGGAGTATGAGTTTTAAGGAGAGCAATGTTTTGCGGGGGATAGCGCTTTTCTTAATCTTAGTTGCTTTTGGCTTTAGTCAGGTCCAGCATATATTTATTGTCCATACGAACGATATTCACGGTGCCCTTTTGCCCGGAGAAGCATACTGGCTGGATAAGAATTTTCCGCCCCCACTTGCCAATGCCAGTGGCGCGATGACGGTGATTCGGGAGTTACGGGATTCGGCGGTGCGTAATGGGTTTGGATTTTTACTCCTTGATGGCGGCGATATATTTAAAGGAACTCCGGTTGGCGACTTTACCCGGGGTCAGGCGGTGGTGGACTTTTTCCGGCGGGCCGGTTACGATGCGGTTGCACCCGGGAACCACGACTTTGATATGGGATGGTGGGTTTTGAAGGAGCTGGTGGACAGTTCACAAATTCCCTGGGTTGCGACCAATGTCCGGGTTAAAGGGACCGATACCGCGCCCGGTTTTTTGGTAACCAGCGCGATTTTTGAACGGGGCGGGGTGAAAATCGGACTGCTGGGGGTCTTGACCAAGTACCTTTACGGGATGGTCAACGAATCTTTGATTGGTAACCTATCGATTTTGCCTTACTACGAGGTTGCCCGCGAGGAGGTGAAACGGTTGCAAGACCAAGGCGCGGATATTGTCGTGGCACTGAACCACATCGGGTATAGCCATGACCAGCGTTTTGCCGATTCGGTCCCGGGTGTTGACATCATCATCGGCGCGCACAGCCACACCGGTGTGAAACCACCTTATGAGAGTCCGAAAAACCATACGATTATCCAGCAGGCGTATTCAAAGTTGAGTACGGTTGGGGTTCTGGACATCAGTTTTGACCTCAAGACCCGCCAGATTGTTGGATATCAGGGAAAACTGATTGACCTCTTAGGTGACGAGATTCCCCGGGATTTGATTTATGCCCGACATCTTGATTCGGTGCGCGCGGTAGCGGAAAAGGGTTTTGATGAGGTTTTAGGCTACTGTAAAAGGGAACTGACCCGGGGTGGTTTTATCGAGACACCAGCGGGCAATTTGATAACCGATGCGATGCGCGAGCGGTTCAACACCGACATCGCCATCCACAATTCGGCAGGTATCAGGGCAAACATTCCAGCAGGCCCGGTTAGTTACCGGCACGTCTATCAGGTTGATGTTTTTGGTAATACGGTGGTGACCGGAAAGTGGACCGGGAAGCAGGTCAAAGAGATGCTTGAGGTTTCAGTTAACGGACACCATGCGATATTTCAGGTTTCCGGTGTAAAGATGCGCTACACAAAAAAGAGGCCGATTGGCGAACGGGTGGTTTCGGTGCTTGTCAATGGGGAGCCGCTGGATAGTAACCGGGTTTACACCGTGGCGACCAATTCGTACCTTGCGGCAGGCAGTGGCGATTATCGGATTTTTGCCGAGGGACAGGATATCGAAGACAGTTATCTGCCATTGCGCGATGTTATTGCCGACTATATCCGGCGCCATTCGCCGGTTGATGCCCAGATTGAGGGCCGTATCGTGTTGATTGACCATTAACCGAGGTGATGAGTAGCACGGTCTGGCCTGTTAAGCCGGTTGATGAGGAACGGGTTAAGGCGCTGGTTCAGGAGTTAAAAATTTCCGAGCCTCTTGCCCGATTGCTGGTGTTGCGGGGTGTAAAGGACCGGACCGACGCTGAAATGTGGCTCAACCCGAATTTTACCCATTTACATCCTCCGGAGCTTTTGCCCGACTTTGAACTGGCACGAGACCGGATTTTTCAGGCGATAGAAAAAAAAGAGACCGTACTTATCTGGGGGCACGACGACCTGGATGGAATAACGGCGACAGTTTTGCTCTATCAGGTGCTTAGCGGGCTTCAGGCAAAGGCAAGGTATTACATTCCGGTTAAAGGCAAAGACAAACACGGGCTTGATTATCGGTATATCGAAGGTGCCGGGGCAAACGAAGTCCGGTTGATAATTACGGTTGATTGCGGTATCACAAACCACCAGGATGTTGCGGAATTGAAGAGAGTTGGGGTCGATGTAGTTGTAACCGACCATCATGAGGTTATTGACCCGTTGCCCGGTGCGGTTGCCACGGTTGACCCAAAGCGGCTGGATTCCGACTACCCGGATACCAATCTGACCGGGGTCGGGGTGGCGCTGAAACTGGCGCTGGGACTGGTAAAGGAGAAACTGGGATTTTCCGCTGCGGAGTTCTTTTCCGTTTATCAGGATGCGCTTGTTTTAGCGACACTCGGGACAATCGCAGACCGGGCATCACTCATCGGTGAAAATCGGGTGCTGGTAAAACACGGATTGCGCCAGCTGGAAAAGACCGGTATACCGGCGGTGCGTGCGGTGCTGCGGTCGATAAACTTTCCGCCCCAGGGTTTTACGGTCAGCGGATTTCTTGCCGAACTTTTGCCCCTGTTTGCATCGGCGAACGGTGCAGACGGGGTGCGCCATTTTCTTAACCAGGACCCGGCGGTTGCGGAAGAGTGGGTTAAGGAACTGGTGGTGCGCAGTCAGATGTGGCGTGAGGAGGCGGAGAAAACATTTGCCCTGGCGAGCGCGAATGTCAGGCTCGGTGACGGGATACTTTTTGTGCAACACCCGGACCTGTCGTTACGGGCGCTGGGTTTCAGCGCGGCGCGGTTGCGGGAAAGGTACGGGGTACCAGCAATTGTTATCGGTCGACGGGGTGATGTCTGGGTTGGTGAGTGTCGCGGGATGGATGGTGTTGATTTAATGGATTTGTTGCGGGCGATGCGTAACTACTTTATCGACTACGGTGGCCACAAGAAGGCAGCAGGTTTTTCAATTAAGGAGGAGAATGTTGCCGATTTTATCCGGGCGGCAGAACGCTTTGCCCACACCAACTTTGCCCCGAAGATTGTTCGGGAGTTGATGCCGTTTGCCGATGGTTTTTTACCCCTGAATAAATTTGAGCGGGATGTGGTAGAACTGGCACCTTTTGGCGAAGGTAACCCACAACCGATTTTTGTTTCCGAACCGACAGCGTTCACTTTTAGCGAAAAGGGGTTTGTTCCTGAGACCAATCCGGCGCTGGTGCTTTTGCCCGGGCGCGGCGAATGTCAGATAACTACGGGAGTGATGTATCGGGTACTGTACACAGTGGATGACCTCGGGCAGATAACGGTGGTTGCCTGTCATTCGGAACCGGAAAGTGCCCACTAAAACGGTCTACGCGGCACGAAAGCGTAATCGTGCCGACCATCTCTGGATATATTCCAACGAGATTGTTAGAACCGAAAAGAACCCGGAGATGGGTGATTTAGTCAAGGTTTTTGACCGGGGTAAGTTTATCGGTTGCGGGATGTTTAATCCCCGTTCTTTGATTGCGGTTCGGCTTTACTCAACCGGTGATGAGGAACTAAATGAACATCTGGTGCGCCGCCGGCTTGAGCAAGCGTATCAACTGCGCAAGAAGAAACTACCGGGCGAGAACGACTTCCGGCTGGTGTTCGGGGAGAGTGACTGGTTACCAGGGCTGGTGATTGACAAGTACGGTTCGCACTTTGCGGTCCAGGTTTATGCCGCCGGTTTTGACAACCGCCTGGACCTGGTGACGCGGGCGCTGCTCGACCTGTTTGATGTGGCCGCTATTTTTGAAAAAGACGACATCAAACTGCGGGAACCCGAAGGTCTGGAGCGCCGCGAGCGGTTGCTCTATGGCACACCCCAGCCCGATTTGGTTATCTCGGAAAACGGTTTGCGGTTTTATGTCAACATCGCGGAAGGGCAAAAAACAGGTTACTTCTTTGACCATCGTCTTACCCGCCTCAAGGTGAGGAAACTGGCAAAGAACCGCCGGGTGCTGGATGTGTTTTGTTACACCGGCTCATTTGCCATCAACGCTGCCTGGGGTGGGGCAAAGGAGATAAAGGCGGTTGACATCTCGGCAGCGGCTTGTGCGCTTGCCGAGCGCAACGCCCGGCTCAATGGCGTGGCGGAGAAATGTGAATTTGTCGTGGCGGATGCGTTTGAATACATGCGTGATTTACTGCGTAAAGGCGAACGGTTTGAACTGATAAATTTGGACCCGCCGGCGTTCATCAAAGCACAGAAGCAGAAAAAGACGGGTATTAACGGTTACCTGAAGTTAAACCGGCTGGCGCTGAAACTGTTAACCCCAGGTGGCATTCTGGTCTCATCCTCGTGCTCGCATTACCTTTTCTGGCAGGACCTGCTGGATGTGATTGCTCGGGCAGCGCAGGAGGTGAATCGGACATTTGTGATTCTTGACCGTTCGCAACAGGGTCCAGACCATCCGGTTCTGCCCCAGATGCCGGAATCAGAGTATTTACGTTGCCTGATTGTCCAGGTGGATTAGCGGACAGGGCGCCAGTTCTGATAACCACCTGAGAACAAAAGTAAACAGGGTGAGGTGGTTTGATAAGGATTCTGAAGCGATTAGAGAAGCGGAGTTTCGGGGTGCCGGACTGACCGAGGTGAATATCTTGATTCGGGTGCTGGTGGCATAATGTAGTCTATCAGGGACGAACCCGGGAACAGTATCGAGGTATACCCCGGGCGCGCCGGGTAAATTTTTCTAACTGTTTACAAACCTGTTTGTTAGCGTGGCAACGACAATATTCCCCGTTAATTTTCTATTTTAACGGGCTCATAAATATTACGGGTGCAGGGTAAAGCACAGACATCCGGTTTAACCAGGACGTCGTTTTGACAAATTCGTTCAAGGGGTTATACTAACTTGATGTCAAAAGAAAAGTCAGCAGGGAAACTGGACACGATTGTCGGTGGCGAAACAACGGTCAAGGGTGATTTTCGGGTTGCCGGGGGGCTGCGGCTTGACGGTCAGATTGAGGGCCGGGTTGATGTTGCTGACACATTTCTTACCGGGCCCCGTTCATTTTTCAAGGGTGAGGTCCATTGTCAGGGTGCGGTTATTGCCGGCAAAGTAGAAGGTAATATATTTGCCAGTGAGCGGGTTGAGTTGCAAAGCGGTGCCCAGGTATTTGGCAATATCACCTGCCGGGAACTGGTGATTCAACCGGGCTGTGTTTTTGAGGGCGGTTGCTCGATGGTCAAAGGCGACTCCTAAAGTTAAATCGGTCACAGATGCGGCTCTTGGTACTGGGGACGCTGCTGTTCGGCGGCTTAGGCGCGATGCCACCAATGCCCGGGAACACCGTTAAGCTGCGATTTCCCGGTCAACTGGAAAAGCCGGAAAGGGTCCGGGCGCTTACCGACGAGCCCCGGCGGTTTCTGGTGCTGTTGGTCGACTTCAGTGACAAGCCTCAACAACACAGTAAAGGAGAGTTTGAACAGCTGCTGTTTGGTACCGGTAATTTTTCAATGAGAGATTACTTTTCTGAGGTGAGTTACGGCGGGTTGACGGTGACGGGCGAGGTTGTTGATTGGGTCCGTTTGGGCAACCCCTATTCCTATTATCTTGGGGACTCGTTTGGCATCTATGGGACTTTTCCCCGCAACAGCCAGGGGCTGGTGCGCGATGTGGTGTTGGCGGTTGACAATTGGGTTGACTTTTCCCGCTACGATGGCGATGGTGATGGGTTTGTTGATGGTCTGATGTTAATTCACGCTGGTCCTGGTGCAGAGGAGACCGGTTCCCGCCAGGATATCTGGTCCCACAAGTGGCAGCTGTCTGATCCGGTGTTTGGTTCACCAGGTCCGGTACAGACACAGGACGGCGTGCAGGTTGATGTTTTTTCAATTCAGCCCGAGCGTTTTCAGGATGGTTCACTGATAACGATCGGGGTTTTCTGTCATGAGTTTGGGCACATTCTTGGGTTGCCGGACCTTTATGACACAGACTATTCAAGTTCGGGTCTGGGGATTTTCTGTTTGATGGCAGGGGGCGGCTGGGCAAGGGTAAATGAGTCGGAACCTTATGGCAGCTCACCGGTTCACATCTGTTCCTGGGGGAAGTATCTTCTGGGCTGGGTAAGACCGGAGTCAATCGAAAAGGGCGGGGTTGATTCGCTTTTCGCTTCGATTACTGCCACCGCCCGACAGCCGGCATGCTTCCGGATTTTGAGTAATCCCGGGGGCGTTGATTGGAGTGGGGCAGGGACCGGTAGCGGCGAGTACTTTCTGGTGGAAAACCGGCAGCGCATCGGTTTTGACCGGGGCTTGCCTGGTAGCGGGCTATTGATTTTGCACATTGACGAGTCACAGCCCAGTAACGATAACGAACAGCACCCCTTAGTGGGAATTCTGCGCGCCGACCGTTCACCCAATTTTGCCCTGGGACCAAATGACCGGGGAGGTGATGCGCAGTTGTGGAAGGAAAGCGACACCGGGGTCAGCAACTTTACCACCCCTTCAACCGCATTTTACGATGGGGTGCAGAGCGGGGTGGTGATTGAGAAGATTTCACCGTCCGGGGATAATATGACGGCACTTTTGCGGATTGCACCTCTTTTTTTAGGACTGGTGTACTCTTTTCCTAATCCGGTAATCCCTCCCAAGGGCAACCGCCAGGCAACGATTGTCTACACGCCAACCGATAGCGCCCGGCTGGCAAATAAATATCCTCAATTTAAGGTTAAGATTTACAATATCGCGGGCGAGCCGGTTCGGGTTCTTGATAAAGAGACGGAGATTAACCGCACCCATCGCGCTGCTTTCTGGGATTTAAAGAATTCCCGGGGCCAGCCGGTGACGAGCGGGATGTATTTTTATGT
Source organism: uncultured bacterium (assembly GCA_964626075.1). Lineage (GTDB taxonomy): Bacteria > Hydrothermota > Tepidihabitantia > Tepidihabitantales > Tepidihabitantaceae > Tepidihabitans. Next base: position 29,767 of record CAZVDD010000020.1, on the reverse strand, counting down.
TGTGGAACTGGAAGATGAGGGGGTTAAGGAAGAGGGTATTGGAAGATTAACTGTTATCAGATAGGAGGTTTAAGTGAAGGTCGAATTAAATGGTAAAGTGGCGGTTGTGACCGGTGCCGGTTCGGGCATCGGACGGGCGATTGCGCTGGAACTGGGAAAAGCAGGTGCTCAGGTTGCGGTGTGTGACCTGTTTTTAGATGCGGCAGAGCGGGTGGTTGGTGAACTTAAAGCACAGGGTGGAGAGGGAGTAGCCTATCAGGTTGATGTTGCCGATTTTACTCAGGCGGTAAAAACCTGTGAAGATATTGAAAAGAGGTTTAACCGCCTGGACATTTTAGTTAACAACGCCGGCATTACAAGGGACAATCTACTTTTACGGATGAGCGAGGACGATTTTGACCGGGTGATAGCGGTGAATCTCAAAGGCGCGTTCAACTGGACAAAAGTTGGCTGCCGGGCAATGATGAAGGCGCGCTGGGGAAGAATTGTCAATATCAGTTCGGTTATCGGGCAGATGGGCAACGCCGGACAGGCGAACTATGCGGCGGCAAAGGCGGGTTTAATCGGGTTTACAAAGGCGGTTGCCAAAGAGCTGGCGCCGCGAAATATCACGGTGAATGCGATTGCCCCGGGGTTTATCGCAACCGCAATGACCGAAAAACTCGATGCAACGACAAAGGCACGGTATCTCGAGGCGATTCCGTTAAAACGAGCAGGCACACCGCAAGATGTTGCCGCAGTGTGCCTGTTCCTTGCTTCCGAAGAGGCGGGTTACATCACCGGCCAGGTTATCCGGGTTGATGGTGGGATGCTGATGTAGTCCATCCTGGCGGGCTCAACCCATTATCCAATCCCGGAGTTTGGTGACCAGATGTGATTGCAGGCTTGACAATAGAAGTACAGCGGCGGGTATTGGATGCCATCGGTGCAGCCGGGACAGGGAACTGATATCGGTCTACCATCGGGCAGGATTTCTGCTTCCCGCTCCCAGACATGGGCTTTTGAGACACCGGGTCCAACAGAACTGACCTGATGCTCATAATGAGCCCAGGTGTTGTCGCTACCGCATTGCGGGCAGGTTGGTCGTGCCATTATTGACTCCTTTCGTTTGCTCTTACCTCCCGAACAAACAACGGCTTACTGCCGTTTAGCCGAAATTATATTAAGCGGTTTTTCTGGTAATGTCAAAATATGTCGTGCTTGACACAAATTGTTGGGTGTTTATGCTGAAAAAGAGAGTTAAGCGATGCCGAAAGATAACCTTCGAAGTTTAAAGGAGCAATTAAAAAAAGCGCAGGATGATAAAGAGCGTCTTAACTGTATTATTGCGCTCGGCGACGAGTTGCGCATCAGCGCTCCGACTGAGGCAAAGCCGCTGCTGGAAGAGGCGTTGAAAATTTGCCGGGATATCGGTGCAATGGAACAGATGGTCCGAATTTCTCTGCGGCTGGCGGATGTGTGCCGATTGTTAGGGGATGTTGAGGCGAGCCGGCATTATGCCAGTCAGACATTAAAATTGGCAAAGGATTTGGGGCATCAGCGGCTTCAGGGTAGTGGGTTTTATCTTATGGGGATAATTCACGAGAAGGCGGGTGAATACGAGGCAGCGCTGGGCTGTTACCGTCAGGCGCGGGAAATTTGGGAGAAAGATAGGTATGAAGAAGGGGTTTATGCGGCATTAAACCAAATGGGAAACCTTGCCGGTTTTCAGGGGCGGTTTGAAGAGGCGCTGAAGTATTATCGAAGTTGTAGTGAAATGCTCTCGGACGAGAGCGATGACTCGGTCCGAGCGGTAAATTACTACAATCTGGGTTGGGTTTTGATTGAATTGGGAAACTGGGAAGAGGGGGCGGAAAATCTCTACCGGGCAATCGCACTTGCCGAAAAACGGGGATACGATTTTGTCCGCTGGAATGCGATTAATGTCCTTGGCGAGTTAGCCTTAAAGAAAAATCGTCTAGACCGGGCGGTAGAACTGTTTAGCCAGGTGGTAAAAGCGGGTCGGGAGGGTTTAGGAGAGATATTACAGGAGGGGTTAATCAATTTAGGTGAAGCGGAGTTCCGCCGGCACAATCTGGCAGCGGCAAGCGGGGCTTATCAGGAGGCGCTCACGCTTTGTGAACGGACCCGGGATAGGCTCGGGATAATCGACATCTACTGGCGGATGGCAGAGCTGGAACTGGCAAGAGGGCAGATGGAACGATGTGCCGGGCTTTGTGCTCGGGCGATTGAAATGGCACGGGAGTTACAGGCGAACAAAGAGGAAGCGGAGGTGTTGCGGGTACGGGCGTTACTTGAAATTGAGATGGGGATGGAGGCGGCGGCAACTGCCTGTTTTGAAAAGGCGCGGGAATTGCTTTCCGGAGCGCAAAACAGTTACGAGTTTGCCCGGGTGCAATTTCAATATGGGCGGTTTCTCCTGAAGCAGGGTAAACAGGAACAGGGGGTGGCTTTACTCAAACGTGCCGCTCAGGTGTTCAGAAATCTTGGTGTGGTGGCGGAGGCGGATGAGATCAACCAGATTCTATTTGGACTGGAGTTGGGTGTAGACAGGGATATGGCGGTGCTCTCAGCCGTGTCTGGGCTATCAACGATGGGGCTGGAACCGGCGAATTTTTTAACTGAAGCATTCAAGAGGATGTGCGAAGCCTGGGGTTGTCGAGGAGGGGCTTTTTTGAGCGAGGGAGAGCCCAGATTTGTTTTCGGTCAGGTGAACTTAGATGAAGCGCGATTTGCCGCGGCAAATGGCAGGAAACAGGTGAACTTTGAGCGAGGAGTATGGCTCCCGGTTGTTGCCGGAGATTCGTTTTTCGGCGGCATTTATTTAGAGTATGAACCGGGCGCGGTTCAACGGTGTAATCCTTTAGTTTTGAACACGATTGTAGCGCTGATTATGCCTGCGGTTCAGCGACTAAGGAGCGCGGGTATTAAGCTGGAGTCCGAAGAGCGGGAGATTCCTGGTTTGTGTTTCTCGGGTGTGATTGGCAATGCGCCGGTGATGCGAAAAAATCTTGAAATCGTTGCCCGGAGTGCCCATTCTTCAGTGCCGGTTTTGATTCGGGGAGAAAGCGGCACCGGCAAGGAGCTTATCGCCCGGGCACTGCATCTTTCTGGTCCGCGGTGTGATAAACCGTTTATAACAATTAACTGTGCCGCGGTGCCCGAGACGCTTTTAGAAGCAGAGTTTTTTGGTGTGGAAAAAGGGGCGGCAACCGGCGTCGTTGCCCGAAAGGGTAAGTTTGAACTTGCCAATGGCGGTACCGTTTTTCTCGACGAGATTGGCGATATGAGTCCGGGTTTGCAGGCAAAACTGTTGCGGGTTCTCCAGGAGAAGGAGTTTGAACGAGTGGGTGGGGCAAAACCGATAAAGGTTGATGTTCGGGTTGTAGCAGCGACCAATCAGAATCTTGAATTGCTAATTAAAGAGGGGAAATTTCGGGAAGACCTGTACTACCGTCTTAACGGCGTCGAAATCTTTTTGCCGCCGCTCCGGGAAAGGAAGGAAGATATTGGCCCACTGGTACAGTACTTCATCGCATGGGCAAATCAGGAGACAAATCGGCAGGTAAAAGGGGTTACCCCGGAGGTTATGAGGTGTTTTCTTAACTATCACTGGCCTGGTAACATCAGGGAGTTGCAGCATGTGATTCAGCGCTGTGTGCTGCTCGCCAGCGGCGAAGAAATCGCGCTGTCTGACCTGCCTGTTCAGTTTCAGAAGTTGGTTGAAGAGTTCTCTTTGGAGAAAACCGTCAATTTGCGTATCAACCGGCGCAGGGCACAGGAACAGGCGGCGGCAGAAGTGGAAAAAGAGTCACTGGTTCGTTGTTTGCAACAGGCAGGTGGTAATGTGAGTAAGGCGGCAAAAATTGCCGGCTATAGCAGGGCCCAGTTTTACCGACTTTTAAAGAAACATAACATCACGCCGCAAAGCTAAACTGTCTCATAGTTGTAGACAGAATTATCTTACATATTTTCAATTAGTTATAATATTATTCTGGTAATTTAAAAGCTTAAATCGCGGTAGTACTGTCTCATTATCTAAGACACCAGTTTTAGAAAAGTGAAGTGGCAGTATATTGTAATATATTGATATTTCGTTATTTATAACATTTTTTATTTTTCTGGCACAGTTGGTGCTTTTAAATAGGTGTATGAAGAATCAGGTAAGGTTAGTAAAAGTAGAAAAAGGAGGAAATATGTTTGGTAAAGGAGTAGAGAAGTTGGCGATGTTTTTGATGGTGTGCGTAGTGTTGGTTGCAGGGCTTTTTGTGTTGCGGCTTAAGAGTGTTGATGTGGGAACTTTTACGATGCCGGTGAGTCCGAAGGAGGCGGTTGAGAGCTATCAAGATAGAATCCGTACCACAGAGCGCCTGCTGGTTCGGGAGCGTCTGTAAACAGGTGGAGGTGAAGATGGGGGTCAAGGGTTTAAAGATGCGCTGGTGGCTGGAACTGGGAATGGGGATTGGTTTGTATCTTACCGCGCTGTTTGTGAACCATATCGGTAGATTGAATGTAATGCCCAACTGTTTTTACGGTGCGCTCACCGGTAGTGAAATGGATTTAAAGAAAATTGGGAGGGGGAGCGTTTTGGGGCAGGACGCTAAGTCCTGATGAGCCAGACCGCGCCAAACGACACTGGCAGCCCGATTAAGGGCTGCCAGTTGTTTTTATAGAATAGTTGGCGCGCGGTTACTTAAGAATCAGGCACCTCTGGGTGATACTGGAATCGATGGTTTGTAGTTTCAAGAAGTAAACACCAGGAACTAATTTTCTTGGCTGCCAGCGGATTCGGTAGGTTCCCGCAGGATGGTTTTTGTGGTTAAACAGGGTGGCGACTTTTCTTCCGGTGATGTCGAGGATTGAGATATTTACAGGAGTGGAACGGGGCAGGGAGTAGGAGATTGAAGCATGACTGGTTATTAAATTTGGCTGGAGTGAAAGGCTTAAAGAAAAGGGCAGGATGAGGCTTTTCGTACCCTCTTCAAATCCGACACTGGTGTCAAACCAGTTCTGAATTGCGGCACAGGAAGACAAAAAGTTGAGGGAGTCGTCCCCCGCAATAAAGGCGAAGGCAACCTTTTGTCTGCCATTGAGCCCGGGGATATTAAATGGACCGGTAGCGACCCCAAGTGACCAGTTGTAAGGGCGGTCACTTGATTGAACACCGAGATTCCCGGTAAGGGCACGAAACTTCATCCCGTCGGTAAGCCCGGAGTCAGGGTAAACATAACGGCTGTGGTCAATACAGGTAAGGTTTGCCGGGGTGCGCGGATAAAGGAGTTTAATTCCAACACAGGGGAAGGGCGAGCTGACATTGTACATCAGGGCGGCGTTTTGTTCGGGCAGGGTGAACGCAACATCGTGCAGTCGGTCTGTTGCCCGGACATCAAAATCGGCAAGAATACCGGCATAGAGGTTGTGTAAGGTGTCGCCGGAGGTGTTCCAGATGTCAAATACGAGGGCGATTGAACGGTTGAGTTCCGGTTGGGAAAAGCCCAATGCCCGTTGGTCAACAACTATACCGCGTCGGTTCGGGTGCCCCTGGTCGTTGAAACTGCTGAATAGTACCTCAGCGCCACCCCATATTGGGAGCAAAAGACGCAGACTGTCTTGCAGGTGCCAATCCTGGTCTAAACCACCCCGGGTCTGGTTGTAAAATCGGTCGACAAGGTAATCACTGGAGTTGCCGAGCGCAAAACTGGCGATGTTCAATCGGCTGGTGTCCGATTCAGGATAACGGAAACCACGGCCCTTGCGGTTTAATTCCGGGTCATAGCCGAATGTTCCCCGCGCGGTGACGGTTAGGCCGCAAATACCGGTGTCAATTTCGGCTGCGGTTCTGCCCGGATAGCCCAGTTCAATAGTAAACCAGAGTTCGAACTCACCTTGGTCGGACCGAATCAACACCACCATATCTGCTGATGAACCCGGCAGGGTAGATGGTTCGGCGGCAACAGTCAGATTATCAGCGCGTATCGAGTCACCAGCGGGGATGGTGCCGATTGATGCAATGGAGTCGAGGATGGAGATGTTAGGGTTTAAGGTGCGAAGGGTTAAATGGGTGTTGGTTGCGGCAGCAGAGCCGATGTTTTTGAGAACGATTTTCAGAAACGCGGTTTCTCCTGGTTCGAGGACGCCATTTTCATAAGGTTGGCCGTGGTCGTCAAGTTCATAACGGTGATAGACAATATATGGTTCCGGGTCGCCCGGTTCGACGAAAACAGTTTTTGAATTGGGCAGGTTGTTGTGGCGCCAGGTGGTGATGAGGATCTGCCCGGTAGTTGTTGGATGGATGGGTAAACTTACAATGCCGCGGCTATTCGTGGTGCCGGTGGCAAGGAGCACGCTATCTTTGCTTACGGTAACCGTGGCGCCTGCTGCCGGATTACCTCCTTCGTGAACTGTGGCGGTGAATGTCTGAGGGCCGGTACGAATCGTGTCCGGTGTAATTAATACCAGGTTATGCGGTGGCGCGGTCCAGATGTCAATTGTTGGGTCACCAAGCAGGTTGAATTCGGTCATACACCAGCGCCAGAGCGGGTCGTAAATTGCTGCGCCGGCATACTCCTCCCGGGAACGGTCGTGACAGGGCCCGATTTGGTACTGGGCGTAGTTAAAGAGGAAGTCGTAAAACCGGACGCACAGTTTTTCTGACGGGCCCATTACCGGCGGTGTGCCCCAGCCATAACGCGAGTTCATCATTACGGCGATGGCGCCGCCCGCCTGACAGTTCAGGGCAACTTCGGCAAGGCAGTCTTCGGCTTCGAAGTTGCCTGGATTGCAAGCGAGGGAGGTGATGATGGAAAAGCGGCGGTCGTTCTGCTGGCGGCTGGCAACACTGTTGGTGTAGATGGCGGTGCCATCTTCGTCGTAAACACCGGATTCGTTGCCATGGCCTGCGGGGTTAAAGATTAAAAATCCCCGGTCAAAAGAGTCGGCGACAACCAGCGCGCTGGGCGGATTTTCCATTTTACGGTCGGTCCAGTCCGGCGGGGTGATTTCGGCGATGGAGTCGTTGACAAACTTGCCATGATAGTTAAGGGAACGCCAGAGCCAGCCGGAAGGCAAAAGGCTTTTCATTATGTAATCGGGTGCGGGGTTGTTTTCAAAAGCCTGGACTTTGGCGATAAAGTTCTCAACCTGTTGACGGCTGTCAACCGATGCCCGACCAACGAAGACATCGGCGTAAAGGTCAACAGAGTCTGCCATTTCGCCGAAGCGATTGTTGTGATTCGAGTCCCAGGAGTAGTCAAGGTCGCCGTAGTAGAGGTCGGTTGGTATTGAGCCCTGTTCGTTTCCCACGGAGACCTCAATGCGCCGCGTCGGCACCTGGAGATTGTCTCCGGCGAGTAGAACATAAGATAGGCCACGGGAGTGAAAATAGTCAATAATCAGGTTGCGAATTTTTTCGGGCAAATCCCTGCCCGGGTAGTTGTTTGCAACCCATTCCACCGTTCTCAGTTCGGTTTTTAAGCCGCGGCTCGTTTTGTACTGGATGTAGGGAGTGAACGATGAAGACAGTTCGGCGCTGGTTATTATCAAATAGTCCACCGCGGGCTGGTCGATTTCTTTTAGCGGCGGGGCAAAACGGTTCAGGTCCGTGGGGTTTGAAATCAGTTGACGCAGACTCAGGCGGATTCGGTCGCGCTGCGATTGCGTCAGGGTTAGAGGCGTGGAACCGTGTTCTTCGTAGAAGACAACAACTTCAATTCGGGTGTGAAGAAAAAGTTTTTGGGTCGCGGGATGGTATTCAAATGGGCAGATTATGACATTTACCAGTTTAAATCCCGCAGCGCTGCCGGTTGAGTGGGAGAAGAGTGTCCTGTTGGGAAAAGGGTGGTTTGAGCTGTAAATCTCAGGGTCCGGTGCGACAAAGGCGGTTGGAGTTTGAGCAGAGATGGGAACCGGTGACGGGGCAGGAAAAATGGTGAAACTTCCGGGTAGTTGTTCGGTGGCGACCGGTTGTGCGGAAACGGCGGTGACACGGGCGTCAGCCGGTATGAGCAGGGTCAAGGATGTATAAGGCAGGAGCGGCTTGCCGGGGTTGGGGATAAAAAAGCCGCTGGTTAACTCAACAACATCATAGTTTCCCGAACGGCGCAAAGCTACCTGGTCCGGTTTGATGTCAACGGTCTGGTTCACAGTGCCGGCAAAGAGCACCGCAAAAATAGCAAACAGCAAAACGCCAGTCCTTTTCAATTGTCCTCCTGATTGATCATCTATTTTTATTTTAGAAAAATTACCGCGCCGAGCAACAAATTTATCCGGTTGTTACCTGAGGTCATTATCAGGATAGGTTAAACCTGCCCAACTCTGGCAAGCAAAGCGATGTTGTTTCTTCGATAATCAACAGGGTGCTAACTAAAACCGTCTAATACACCATTTTATTACCAACTATCCTGATAATCTGCTGACCGGCTTTGGGTGCTGTGCTGAGTTGTATTTCCGGTTCTGTTCCCGGTGGTGTTTTCGGGTCAGAACCGGTATGAATCGTGGCTGCAGTCAGGTAATGAACATACTGTTCTAAGCCTGATTTAATTCCTTCGTAAGTAAGGGCCGGGCAGTTATGGCTATGGTGAAAAGAAACTGAACACCCGAAATTGGGCGTAGTTAAAACCGACGATGATGGTCTCAGATACCGATGTTTATTTTCTACTCCTCTTTTTGCGGTTCTTGCTCCTTTTCGGGTTCTTTTTCTTCCCCTTCATCACCCTTGAACTCAATCTTTCCTTTAATTGTTCTTGTCTTTTCCCGGTTGAAGCCGCCAAAGAGCACATTCAGACTGACCCAGGGTGTACCTTTACCCATTTCGGGCCCACGGCTCAAAAAACCATGGTCGGCGAATGCCCATTTTGCGGTGAAGGGTCCAAGGTTGTAGCCACCGCGTATGTCAATGCCGATGAAGGAGATTGGAATGGTGATGGCGAGTTGGGGGTTGAGGCAGAAACCGGAGAAGGAGATGGTTGAGGTCCTGCCCGGGTTCCGGAGCAGAGTGTCAAAGTTGGGGATGGACTGGTTGTACGGTTCAAGGTGGATGGTGTAGCCGCCACCGCCAATGCCGATGCCGGGGGTGATAAGGAGATACCGGGTGTCAAGAACGATATAACCGGCACGGAATTCACCACCACCATATTCAACTCGGCAGACGACATTTAAAGATTCGGATGTCGATGTTTGAGTGCCACCCCAGCCGGCACCGCCAATCATTGTGCGATTGGCAATCAAATAACCACCGCCCCCAAACATCCAGTGCCGAGAGGAAATCTCATCAAAACTGGCGGCGCGGAGCGAGCGGTTGACAGAGGTGAAATCAATCAAAGCGAGCGCCGGTCCAAAGGTTCCCATACCGCCGCTTGTTCCCCGAGCAAAGAGGAGTGCCGGGATAAGGATGAGGGTAAGGAATAACCTTTTCACAATGCCTCCTTTTTTGTTTGTGTTATAGTGCCCTATCCTATTAACGCTGTCAAGTTTTGCCACCGGGCTTGATGTGGAAAAAGGCGATCGGGGGGCGATTGTTCTTGACAGATGAGTTTTCTCGGCTTATCTTGAGTTATGAATGAAAAAGGGAGTAAAGCGTGTATCTTTGCATTTTTGTCGGGCAGAGTGCAAGGGGTTTTTTTTCGGATGTTTACCGTGAAGGAGGCAAGGGCGCTTGGGCTCACAGGCCGGGTGCGGAATCTGTCCGATGGCAGGGTGGAGGTTTTTGCCGAAGGGGAACGGAAACAACTGGAGAAACTGATTGAGCGGTTGAAGGTTGGTCCACCGGGCGCGGTAGTTGAGAATATTCAGGTTGACTGGGGCGAGTACCAGCACGAGTTTGATGACTTTCAGATAGATTACCGGTAGGGCGATGGTTAGCGCGAAGCAAACGAGACCGACCGCACAGGATGAACGGTTTATGCGGCGGGCGCTGGAACTGGCGGCAAATGGTTGCGGTCTAGTGTCACCCAATCCGATGGTCGGCGCGGTACTGGTTAAAAATGGCCGGGTTGTTGGTGAAGGGTTTCATCGTCGTTTTGGCGGTCCCCATGCCGAGATTGAAGCGATTAAAGCGGCGGGTAAAGCGGCGCAGGGTGCGACGCTTTATGTGACGATGGAACCGTGCTGTTTTGAAGGCAAGACGCCCGCCTGCACCGCGGCGTTGATGCAAGCGGGAATTAAACGGGTGGTTGCGGCGATGATTGACCCGAATCCGCGGGTTAAAGGTAAAGGGGTGAAATGTCTCCGGCGCCAGGGGATTGAGGTTGAGATTGGTCTTTTGAGAGAAGAGGCACAGCGTTTGAACGAGGCGTATGTGACATTTATGGCGGAGCACCGGCCATTTGTGATGTTGAAGGTCGCGATGAGTTTAGACGGAATGATGGCAACCGGCGAGGGTGAATCGCAGTGGATTACAAGCGAGCGGGCGCGCGAAGTGGGACAGCAGTTGCGGCTGATCGCCGATGCGGTGGTTGTGGGTGTTAATACCGTAATCGCCGACAACCCGCTTTTGACCTGCCGGCTAAACAAACAGAAGCGGCTTTTGCGTATCGTGCTTGATTCCGATTTGCGATTGCCGCTCGGGAGCCGGCTTTTTGACGCCCCGGACAGGGTGTTGGTTTTCACGGCATGCGGTAATGGGTCTAAGGTACGGCGGCTTAGCCAGAAAGGGGCGGAGGTGGTGCGGGTGCGGATGGAACGCCGCGGCCGACTCCAGTGGCAGGATATTCTGGCAGAGCTTTATCGGCGGCAGGTGATGAGCGTACTAATTGAGGGCGGGGCAACGGTGGTGAGTTCGGCACTGGAAGCCGGGGTGGTTGATAAGGCATACTTTTTTCAGGCACCCAAGGTTTTGGGACCGGGTAAGAGTTTCAGTGCCGGGATGAAGCCAAGGTCGTTAAAAGGGGCACTGGTTTTGAAGGATGTGCGGCATATTGAACTCGGGGATGACATCCTGACCGAGGGTTATGTTTACCGGTTTAGTTGAAACCATCGGCAAAGTTGTGCGGGTTGTCCCGAAACAGGGTAACCGACGCCTGATGATTGAAGCGGAGTTCGCCGAGGATTTAGAACCCGGTGAGAGTGTGGCAGTTAACGGCTGTTGTTTAACAGTGGTGGACAGGGTGCGCCGTCGTTTTGCGGTCGAGGTTGTGGCGGAGACTTTGAAGCGGACCAATCTAAGAGAGTTGCGTCCCGGCATGCTGGTTAATCTGGAACGGGCGTTGCGCATCACCGATCGGCTCGGCGGACATTTTGTACTGGGCCACATCGATGAGGTGGGCACGGTGCGGCGGCTCGAGCACCACAGCAATGAGCACCGGATTATCGTTGCGGTCAAAGAGGCGAGTTTTCCGCTGTTGGTGGAAAAGGGGTCGGTGGCAATCGAGGGCGTCAGTTTAACGATCGCCGGTGTCAAGCGCGGGGAGTTCTGGGTAAATTTGATTCCCTTCACATGGGAGCGGACGACATTAAGCCGATGCCGGGCGGGGTCGCGGGTTAATATTGAGTATGACATCATTGTCAAGGCTGCCCAGCGGGGTCAAGGTCCGCACCCGATTGTGCCGCACAGCGCTGAGTAAAAGCGGACTGCCGGGCGCTACCTATTCGGTCAATCCCTATTTTGGTTGTTCCCATGGTTGTGTTTACTGTTATGCCAGTTTTTTGCTGCGTTACCACCAGCGTGCCGAGCGCTGGGGTTCGTTTGTTGAGGCGAAGGTCAATATGCCGGCGGTTTTGCGCCGGGAGAAAAAAAGACCGGGAAAGGTTTATCTCGGGACGGTGTGTGACCCATACCAGCCGGCTGAAGCCGAGTTTCGGTTAAGTCAAGCGGTGCTGGAGATTCTTGGTGGTGCCGGGTTTCCGGTGGAGGTTCTGACCAAGTCGGACCTGATTTTGCGAGACATCAATCTGTTGCAACGGTATCCGGGTTTTAGCGTTGAACTGACCATCACCACCCTTGACGAACAAGTGCAGAAACTCTTTGAACCGGGTGCGGTGACGCCGCAACGACGGCTCACGGCCGCGCAACGGCTGGTGGCAACCGGCGTGCCGGTTAGCGTATTTGTTGGTCCGGTTTTGCCTTATTTTAGTGACTCTTTTGAGACCCTTTTTGAGATTTTTTGCGCGATTGCCCGGGTTGGGGTGCGGCGGGTGCTCGTTGACCGGTTCAACTATTTAAGCGGTAAGATGGGAATGCTAAGGTCTTTATTGCAAAGGGAGTGTCCCCAGGCAGTCCGGGCGTTTGAGCAAGCCTGCCGTGAGCCCGAAGGCTATGCCCAGCGGCTGCGCGAAGTGGTTAACCGGGCGCTGCGCAAGGCAGGACTGGAAGGCGGGGTACTGTTCTGATGGGCTTTGATTGACGCCCGCCGGGTTTGAAATAGAATTAGGGCGATGGATTTAAAGTTCTGTCGGGAAAATCCGGATGAGGCAAGGCGTATTTTGCGGTTGCGCCGGAGCGATGTTTCTATTGACAGGATTTTGGAACGGGATGAGGTGCGGCGCAAACTGGGGGCGAGGCGGGACGAAGCCCGGCATGAGCAGCGGCAGGTTTCTGAGGCGATTGCCCGGGCAAAGCGCGAGCAAAGGGCAGAACCCGAACTGCTTGAAAGGGCAAAACGGCTGGCAGAGGAGGTTAAAGAGATTGAAACCCGTCTGAAAGGTATTGAGGCGGAGCAGGAGCAACTGGCAAAACTGCTTCCCAATTGGGTCCACCCTTCAGTGACCGCCGAAGAGGAGATTGTTGGCACACACGGAACAATCCCGGTGTTTGATTTTCAACCCCTGGCGCACTGGGACCTGGGCGAGGCGCTGGGGATTGTCGATTTTGAGGCCGCGGCAAGGCTTGCCGGTTCAAGGTTTGTGCTCTTCAAGGGTGCCGGGGCACGGCTGGAGCGGGCGCTGATCAACTTTTTCCTTGATACCGCGGTGCACCGTTACGGCTACACCGAGGTTATGCCGCCGGTGCTTGCCAATCCGGCAACTCTGGAAACTGCCGGACAGTTGCCCCATCTCGCGAGTGAGATGTATGCGGTGCCCGAGGACAATTTTTATCTGATTCCAACCGCTGAACCCCAGCTGGTTGCCTATTTTCGGGAGAAGACGATTGATGCCGCAACATTGCCCCAGAAGTTTGTTGCCTACACCCCCTGTTTTCGGCGCGAGGCGGGTTCCTATGGTCGGGATGTGCGGGGTATGATTCGGATCCACCAGTTTGACAAGGTGGAACTGGTGCGGCTGACAACGCCCGAGCGTTCCTACACCGATTTAGAAGAGATGCGGTGGGAAGCGGAAAGTCTGCTGCAGGCGCTCGGCTTGCCTTATCGGGTGAAACGGCTCGCAGCCTGGGACATCGCTTTTCAGTCGGCAAAGACTTACGACCTTGAGGTGTGGGCAGCAGGTGTGGGCCGATGGCTGGAGGTGTCGTCAATCTCCAACTGTGAAGATTTTCAGACCCGGCGGGGAAAGATTCGGGCGCGGGGTGCAGATGGCAAGACTTTTTATCCCCACGCCCTGAACGGTTCTGCGCTCGCTTTGCCCCGGACCTTTATCGCCATTGTTGAGAACTATCAACAAGCTGACGGTTCAATCGTTATCCCTGAGGTTCTCAAGCCCTATATGAACGGTTTAGAGCGTATCGTTTAATTTGAATCCGTGCGGCAGGAGCTGGCGCAGCCGAAAGGTCAAAATCTTTTTGCGACTGACAAGGATGATGAGGGGATTGGTGCTGAATTCGTTGAGGACCTGCAAACAGGCACCACAGGGTGGGGTTGGTTGTTCGGTAGCGGTGAAGATTGCGATGGCGGTTATCTCTTTTTCGCCGGCAGATACCGCTTTGAAGATGGCGGTGCGTTCCGCGCACACTGTTAAGCCGTAGGAGGCATTTTCCACATTGGCACCGGCGTAGATTTTACCGCTTCGGGTAAGAACCGCGGCGCCAACCGGAAATCGGGAATAAGGGGCATAAGCCCGTTTCTCGGCAGCGCGGGCAGATTTAATCAAACGGGCACGGGTTAACCTATCCATTTTTGAATTCGGGTTTGATGATTTCATTGAGGAAAGATGTGCCGTCCGGGGTGGGTTTGACCTCGAGGTATTCGGCGATGGTTTTGCCCAGGTCGGCAAAGGTGGCACGGGTGCCGATGTTGATGCCAGCGCAGACCGGCGCGCCGTAGACCAAAAGCGGCACATACTCCCGGGAGTGGTCAGTTGAAGGTGTTGTCGGGTCACAGCCGTGGTCCGCGGTTAAGAACATGATGTCGTCGTGTTTGAGGGCGGCGCTGATTTCGGGTAGGCGAAGGTTAAACTCGGTCAAGCCGCGGGCAAAACCGGCGGGGTCGTTGCGATGACCCCAGTCCATATCAAACTGAACGAGGTTGGCGAAAATCAGTCCCGGTTTAGACCCTTGCAGGGCGTTTAGCGTGTAGTCGATGCACTCCTGATTGTTGACGGAATGGTAAATTTCGGTCAAACCCTGGTGGGCAAACAGGTCGTCAATTTTGCCGATGCCGATGGATGCCAGTCCGGCTTCTTTGACATTGTCGAGGAGGGTGGGCTTAGGTGGCGGACAGGAGAAGTCTTTGCGCTCTGGGGTGCGATAGAATGCGCCCGGTTTGCCGGCAAAAGGGCGGGCGATGACCCGGGCAACGCGGTATTTGCCGGTGAGCAGTTCGCGGGCGATGGTACAGAAGCGGTAGAGTTCGGCCACCGGTACAACATCGATGTGGCAGGCGATTTGAAATACGCTGTCCGCTGAGGTGTAAACGATGGGAGAACCGGTTTTGAGGTGTTCTGCGCCCAGGCGATTGATGATTTCGGTGCCCGATGCGGCGATGTTGCCGATAACCCGTCTGCCAATTCGGCGCTCAAACTGGCGGAGCAGTTCCTCGGGAAATCCGTGGGGAAATAAGGGAAACGGTTCGGTGGTGATAACGCCGGCGATTTCCCAATGGCCTGTGGTTGAATCTTTTCCGGCGGACATCTCCGCCATTCTGCCATAGGCGGCTTGCGGTTTTTTTTCCGGTGGAACTCCGGGCAGGTCAACGATGTTACCCAGGCCAAGACGGCGGAGGTTGGGAAGGGCAAGTCCGCCCAATTTGCAGGCGAGGTTTGTTAATGTGTTTGAGCCCTGGTCGCCAAATCGGTCGGCATCAGGTAGGGCGCCACACCCGACGCCGTCAAGAACGATGAGGAGGGCGCGACTTCTGGAATGCGGTTTTGGCATAAAAATTTAACCCGTTTGTTTTAAAACGGGAATGGGATAATATCAATGCCGGGGACAGGATTTGAACCTGCACGCCGCAAAGCACATGGCCCTCAACCATGCGTGTCTGCCATTTCCACCACCCCGGCGTAAACACCTATTTTGTTTGATTATAGAGCGAAACAACGGGTTGTCAACATCAGCGACCGGTTAAATACCTGCGGGGCAGGGTTTGACAGAAAATCGGCAGCGGGTATGATAAAAAACATCAAAATTAAAGGAGTCCAAGGATGAGAAGAATCGTGGAGTGCGTTCCCAATTTTTCTGAGGGCAGGAGGCCCGAGATTGTTGAGAAGATTGTCAGTTCTATCCGTTCGGTAACCGGCATCAGCGTCCTTGACCAGGAGATGAACGCCGACCACAATCGGGCGGTTATCAGTTTTGTCGGGGACCCAGAGGCGGTTCTGGAGGCGGCATTTCGGGCGACAAAGACGGCAGCGGAGTTGATAGACCTAAACCAGCATCAGGGTGAGCATCCGCGTATCGGTGCGACCGATGTGGTGCCTTTTGTCCCGATTTCCGGTGTCACCCAGGCGGAGTGTATTGAACTGGCAAAAAGGCTGGGTAAGCGGATTGCCGATGAGTTGGGGATTCCGGTCTATCTCTATGAACTGGCGGCAACGAGGCCGGACCGGCAGGACTTGGCTAATATCCGTAAAGGCGAGTTTGAAGGTCTGCGCGTGGCGATTAAGACCGACCCGGAGCGGGCACCGGACTTTGGCAGACCTGAACTGCATCCGACCGCGGGTGCTACAGTGGTCGGGGTCCGGGCACCACTTATCGCCTACAATATCAACTTAGCGACGAACGATGTGAAGATTGCCGAACGCATTGCCAAGGCGATTCGGTACCGGGATGGTGGTTTCCGTTATGTAAAGGCGCTGGGTTTTGAAATCAAGGAGAAAAACTGCGTTCAGGTGTCAATCAATATGACCGATTACACTAAGACGCCGCTTTACCGGGTTTTTGAGACGGTAAAGCGCGAGGCGCAGCGCTGGGGTGTTGGGGTCCTGGAGTCGGAGATTGTCGGGCTGGTGCCGCAGGCAGCGTTGGTCGCCTGTGCCCGGTATTATCTGCAGTTGAACAGTTTCAAGGGCGAGCAGATTCTTGAGAATCGGCTGATGCCTGCCCAGGGTTTGCCCGACTTTCTTGCCGAACTGGCTTCTTCCGCGCCGGTGCCCGGGGGCGGTTCTGCTGCCGCGCTCAACGGTGCCCTGGGCACAGCGTTGATGACGATGGTGGCGAACCTGACAATCGGGAAGAAGGGTTATGAGGAGTTTGACGCCGAGATGAACGCGGTCAAGGAGAAACTGATTCCCCGGCGCGAACGGTTTATCAGTTTGATTGAAGAGGATGCGGCGAGTTTCAAGCAGGTGATGGCGTCATACAAGCTGCCGAAGATGACCGAACTGGAACGGCAGGAAAGAGAAAGGGCGATCAGCGAGGCTTTGAAGGTTGCCGCTGAGGTGCCGTTCCGGACGATGCAACTGGCACTGGAGACTTTGAAGTTGTGCCGGCCGGTGGTTGAGTTCGGGAATAAGAGTTCTATCAGTGATGCCGGGGTGGGAACGATGAACCTTGATGCGGCATTTCGCGGGGCAAGGCTCAATGTGCTGATAAACCTCGGGGGAATTAAGGATAGCAATTTTGTCAGCGAGAAGCGCGCAGCGGTTGATGAGATGGCGGCGGAGATGGACGGGCTGGTAAAGGAGTATCTGGAAATCGTTACCAGAAGAATGGGATAGCAGGTGGCAAATCGGGCGGAAGATTTTGTTGACCTGCACACCCATACGATTTTTTCCGATGGGCTGTTGGCACCGGAAGAGGTGGTAAGCCGGGCGCATCAGCTCGGGTTCAGCGCAATTGCGATTACCGACCACGACTCGGTTGATGGGGTTGAACGGGCGTTTGCTGCGGCAAAACCGCGCCGGCTGGAAGTTGTGCCCGGCGCCGAGTTCAGTTGTAATGTCAATGGTACCGATGTCCACATCCTCGGCTACTACTTTGACTACCAGCGGGCCGCGGTTCAGGAGTTCTTCGCCCGGGTGCGCCAGCGCCGGCTCGAGCGGGCAGAAAAGATGGTGCAGAAAC
The DNA here is from genome assembly GCA_964626075.1 of uncultured bacterium. Taxonomy (GTDB): domain Bacteria; phylum Hydrothermota; class Tepidihabitantia; order Tepidihabitantales; family Tepidihabitantaceae; genus Tepidihabitans. The sequence continues at coordinate 12,438 of CAZVDD010000020.1, read as the reverse complement.
TGGCGGAGATGGGTGTTGTGGTATCGTTTAACCGGGTCAGGGAACTGGCCGGTGCCGGTGCGGTTGGCAGACCCCATCTGGCGCAGGCGATGGTCGAGGCCGGTGTCGTGGCGAATATGAGTGAGGCGTTTGAGCGTTACATCGGGTACCAGGCACCGGCGTACATCCCGAAGATGCGGTTGACACCGGCGCAGGTGGTTAATTTTATCCATGAGAACGGCGGGCTGGCGGTGGTTGCCCATCCGGCAACCTATGGCAATGACGATTTACTCTATCCGGTTATTGCCGCTGGGGTTGACGGGATTGAGGTGTGGCATCCGGAGCACAACGAGCGGGCGGTTGCCCATTACCTCGAAGTCGCCACGAAGAACCGGCTCCTTGTAACCGGGGGCAGTGACTGTCACGGCGGCAGGAAGTTTGGCAGAATTTACCTCGGTGATGTGCGTCTGCCCTACAGATATCTGGCGGCGCTCAAGGCACGGTTGAAAAGGTCCTGATTGATGACTCCCTTGCTTTTGATTCTGACCCTTTCCGGTCAGTTTCAAATCGCCCGGCTGAAATACGGCGGTGGCGGCGACTGGTATAACGACCCGGAACTGATTCCCAACCTGTGTCAGGAGGTCAATCGCCGGACCAGCATCCAGATGAGCATTGACGAGGCGCAGGTTAGTTTGTTAGACGAAAAACTTTATCAATATCCGTTTCTTTTTATGACCGGACACGGTAATGTCAGTTTCACGGACGAGGAGGTGGTGCGGTTGCGTCACTACCTTGAGGCGGGTGGGTTTCTTTATGCAGACGACGACTACGGAATGGATGAGTCGTTCCGGCGGGAGATGAAAAAGGTGTTTCCCAGCTCGGAACTGGTTGAGTTACCTTTTGACCATCCGATTTACCATTCGTTTTACGACTTTTTTGAAGGTCCGCCCAAAATCCACGAGCATTACGAAGGACCGCCCCGGGGTTATGGCATATTTGTTGGTGGCCGGCTGGTGGTCTTTTATACCTACAACTCCAATGTGTCTGATGGCTGGACCGACCGTTACAACGACCCACCGGAAAAGCGGGAGCAGGCGCTGCGGATGGGTGTGAATATCATAGCCTGGTTCGTGATGAATTAACTCAAATTTTAATGTCCGCTCAAACCAGAAGGCGGTCCGGCAATCGGTTCGTGATGGGATTGATATCTCTAATTAAAATCAAATGGTGTAATGAGCCGAGGGCAATTTCCAATACCATCCCCGAGACTGTTCCGGGGTTGGGTAGGGAAAATTGGGTTAGGAAAGTTTAACTCGTTTAATTACAGACAGTTAAGCGGAGTTCGCCAGTTTCTCATTGGATACTTTAAAGTAGAATTCCCGGGGCGGGATTTTGACCCGGGTTGGACATGTCTTTTTCGGTTGCCAAAGAGACGACTCCTAATGTTGGGGCGATTCGCGGGAAGCGGTTGTTGCTCACAGTTGACAGGCATAAATTGAATAATAAAGTGAAGTGATGAGCAGGGCTGGTAAGCGGTTGCCCTGGGGTGCAATAAGCCAGGGTAAGGTAGGGACACCGGCGCTGGTGGCGGTGGTCACAAGGCGAAAGGATTGGCAAATTCTCCGGGAGCGGCACTGGTATCGGATTCCGGTAGATAAGGCGCCCGAAGGGTTAAATCGGGTTCGGTTTCTCGCCTTTTATCAGACCGCAGTCTTTGGAGGGGAGAAGTGGTCGGTGAACTATTATGCCGCGGTCAAGGGGATGAAGCGGGTGTTGCGGTGTGCGATTTTGCCGGAAGAAAGCGGTCATCCCCGTGCCCACCAGTATTATTATCAGATAATGGTGGATGAACTGCGGCAGCTGCCCCGGTCGATTCCGAGTCGACGGCGGCGCCGGATTGTGTTCATTCCAACAACCTGGGAGCGGCTGATGCGGGCCGAAGAGATAAATGACCTTTACTGGACAAGCCCAATTGAGGAAAAGCTTTATCGAGCGTTGCAGCGTATCGGGCTGGAGCCGGAGCGCCAGATTTATGTGGGTGGAAAAACGACCGGTTACTTTCTTGACCTCGTGCTGTTCTGCCGGGATGGGGCGCTTGATGTGGAATGTGATGGGGCATCTTATCATTCCGGGCTGGCGCGTGCTGAGGCGGACCGGAATCGAGACAACTACCTGACGGTCGCGGGCTGGCGGATTTTGCGGTTCAGCGGTAAAGAAATCAGGCGAAATACCGCCGATTGTCTGAGATTGATTAAAGAGATGGTGGCGAAATTGGGTGGGCAGGACCGGGCCTATTCAGATTCGTCGACCTCGTCCTGACCAGAAAACTTTTGCTGGTACCGGCGCCAGGCTTCGTCGCGGATGATGTTCATCTGACGCTCGGCTTTTTCCGCTTCTTCAATTCTGCCGAGAAAGAGCAGGGCATCGGCAAGCACGGGGTAAGCCGCTTCTTCGGTGCGGTCCAGTTGTAGCGCCCGTTGGGCCGCAGCCACCGCCTGGGTGTATTCGCCCCGTGCGTAGTACAGTTCGGCAAGAAGGGTCCAGAGCGCGGCGCTTTCGGGCTCTTCGGCAATCGCCCGTTGCAGGGTGGTTATGGCGTCGTTTAATCTGCTAATTTCCCGATAGGCGGTGGTGAGGCGGACCAGGAGTTCAACATCGCGCGGGTTGTTTTTTAAGAGTTGCTCAAGCAGCGGGATGAGTTCCGCAAACATCCGGAAGTGTTCGTAAAAATGGCTGATAATTTCCGGTTGTTGGGAAAAGCGGCGGCGGATGGTTTCGTAAACATCGATGGCGTCGTCAACCATGCCGAGCCGTTTGTAGCAGTCCATCAGGTAGAAGTAGGCGGCAGGTTGTTCAGGTTCTTCGGCGATTGCCCGGGCGAATTCATTGGCCGCTTCGTCAAACATCCCTTCAGCGTAGTAGTCCCGGCCCAGGTGCTGGTGCGGGTTTTCGACCGTCGGGTCAAGCCGTTTGGCGTACTGGTACTGGGCAAGGGCATTGACATATTCACCGCTCAGGGCGTAACTGATGCCGAGTGAAATCCGGGCGCGGATGTTGTCCGGGGCGAGTTCCAGGACCCGCAGATAAACCGCAGCACTTTTTTCTTCGGCGCCCATATGCTCGTAGAGGATTCCGAGCCCAAGGTTCAAATCGATGTCCTCGGGCAGGGAGCGGAGGGCGAGATGGAAAAGATGTTCGGCGCGTTCAAAGTTGGCAAAGAACAGCGCCCGTACCGCTTCGCAGCCGACGATGTAGGGGTGACGGGTTTTGGTTTTGCGCGCCTGGTGATAGATTTCATCCAGCGTCTCTTCATCGGTCATAATCGCGGCACAGAGGGCAGCGAGGTAGTGAATGCGCAGGTTTTCGGGGTTCAATTCGAGAACACCGAGGAGTAGTTCCAGGGCGGTTTCGTCATCGGCGCGGTAGAAGGCGTCAAGGGCTTCTTTGAGCAATTCTTGAGCGATACCCGGGGACCCGTTCTCTTTTTTGGGCGGGGGTATCGGTTCGCTCTGCGGCTGTGGGGCGTTACTCATCGTCTTATTTTATCCAAAATTAGCCCGCCGGCAAGTAATAACCGCATCTTTCTTATGGGCAGGGCGCTTCTTCGGGCGGGAATTGATATTGGTTCAGCGCGTTTTAGCGTTTACGGTTAAGGGTAACAGTATTACAATGCCGCTTGATAAGACAAAATGGGTGTTAAATGGCAAGGAGAAACGGGTAATGGCGAAATTGGCGAATTGCCGCGGGTTTGTTTATTGACCAATAGAGGTGCCGAGTTATACTTTTATTTCCTTATGAATGGCGATGTGATTTCGGTACGGGGTGCGCGCGAGCATAACCTTAAAAGTATCGATGTTGACATTCCCCGTAATAAACTGGTCGTGATTACCGGCATTTCGGGTTCGGGAAAGTCGTCGCTGGCGTTTGATACGATTTACGCTGAGGGTCAACGCCGCTACATTGAGTCGCTCTCGACCTATGCCCGTCAGTTCCTGGGTATGCTGGAGAAGCCCGATTGCGATGGGATTACCGGACTTTCGCCCGCGATTGCGATTGAGCAGCGGAGCAGCGCCCGGAATCCTCGTTCGACCGTAGGCACAACAACCGAGATTTACGACTATTTAAGGCTGCTTTTTGCCCGCGTTGGTAAGCCATTCTGTCCGAAGTGTGAAAAGCCAATCAGTTCCCAGACAACAGACCAGATTGTTGACAGTCTGCTGAATGAACCAGCAGGGTCCGGTCTGGTGATTCTGGCGCCGCTGGTGCGGGGTCGGAAGGGCGAGTATCGAGAACTGGTGAGTCAGGCAAAGCGGCGGGGTTATGTCCGGCTACGGGTTGACGGTGCGATATACGAGGTTGAGGAGGTACCGCTGCTGGAGAAGTATAAGAAGCACAATATTGAACTGGTTATTGACCGGTTGACGGTGCGACCGGAGGTCAGGAAGCGAATCGCCGATTCGGTGGAACTGGCGTTAAAGGAAGGGCAGGGAAAGTGTCTGGTTTTAGTGCAAAAGGAGAAAAACGAACGGAGTGAGGAGCGCATCTTTTCAACTGCATTTGCCTGTCCGGAATGCGGATTTTCGTTTGAGGAGATTTCCCCGAGGTTGTTTTCGTTTAATTCACCTTATGGTGCCTGTCCCGAATGTCACGGTCTGGGGAGTAAAATGGAGGTGGACCCGGAGCGGCTAATCGTTGACCCAAATCGCTCGATTCTGGATGGTGCCATTGCACCCTGGGGTGAAGCAAGGGAGCGCAGCGGCTGGTTTTTGAGTAAACTGGAGGCGCTTGCCCGTAAGTACCGGTTTCGGCTTGAAACGCCGTGGCGGGATTTACCCGAGACGGCACGGCGGGTGATTCTCTTTGGCACTGAGGAGGAGTTGAAGTTTAAGTATGAGGATGAGCGTTGGGAGTACTCCTGGGAAGACCGTTTTGAGGGGCTGGTGCCTTATCTGATGCGGGTTTATCAGGAGACCGACTCTGATGCCCGGCGGGATTGGGTGGAGCGGTTTATGTCGGTGTTGCCTTGTCCCAAGTGTCAGGGGACAAGATTGAAGCCCGAGGCGCTGGCGGTGAAGGTTGCCGGTTTGAACATCGCCGAGGTTAGCCGGTTTTCGGTTCAGGAGGCGAACCACTTTTTCAATCAATTGAAACTTAGTAAGAAGGATGAGGCGATTGCCCGCGAGGTGGTGAAGGAACTGCGGCGCCGGCTTGGGTTTCTTGAGGCGGTTGGTCTTGGTTATCTAACCCTGGACCGAACAACCGAAAGTTTGGGGGGCGGTGAAGCCCAGAGGGTGCGGCTGGCAACCCAGATCGGTTCCGGACTGGTTGGCGTGGTTTACATCCTTGATGAACCGTCAATCGGGTTGCATCAGCGGGACAACCGGAAACTGTTGGCGACATTGAAGAGTCTACGCGACCTCGGGAATACGGTTATCGTCGTTGAGCACGATGAGGAGACGATTCTTGAGGCGGACTGGGTTATTGACCTTGGTCCGGGTGCGGGTGCCAATGGTGGTTGGGTGGTGGCACAGGGTCCAGCGGCAAAGATAAAAGAGTGTCCGGAGTCGTTGACCGGTGCCTATCTTTCCGGCCGCCGCCGGATTGATTTGCCCGCAACCCGGCGCAAACCGGCGCAGGGTTGGTTACGAATAGAAGGTTGCCGGGAAAACAATTTGAAGGATATTGATGTTGAGATTCCGTTAGGTTTGTTTGTTTGTGTCACCGGTATCTCGGGTTCGGGTAAAAGCACGCTGGTGTCAGACATTCTTTATCGGGCGCTGGCACGGCACTTCTATGGTTCACCAGAGAAGCCCGGTGCTCATCGCCGAATTGTTGGACTTGATAAGATTGATAAGGTGGTGAACATTGACCAGTCGCCGATTGGCCGAACGCCGCGTTCCAACCCGGCAACCTACACGAATGCGTTTTCACCGATAAGAGAGCTTTTTGCCCGAACAACAGAGGCGCGGATGCGGGGTTATAAACCGGGGCGATTTTCTTTTAATGTTCGGGGAGGCAGGTGTGAGGCGTGTGCCGGCGATGGCATTATCCGGGTGGAGATGCATTTTTTGCCTGATGTTTATGTGTCCTGTGAGGTTTGTAAAGGGAAGCGTTACAATCGGGAGACGCTTGATGTCAAGTATAAGGGAAAGAACATCAGTGAGGTGCTCGAGATGAGCGTTGACGAGGCTTACGACTTTTTTGTCAATATCCCGCCAATTGAAAGGAAGTTACGACTCTTAAAGGATGTGGGGTTGGGTTACATAAAATTAGGGCAGCCGGCGCCGACCCTTTCCGGCGGTGAGGCGCAACGCATCAAACTGGCTCGGGAACTTTCCAAGATTGCCACGGGCAGGACTTTGTATCTGCTTGATGAGCCAACCACCGGGCTGCACTTTGAAGATGTGCACCTGCTTTTGGGGGTTTTAAACCGACTGGTGGCGCGGGGCAATACGGTAGTGGTAATTGAGCACAATCTCGAGGTCATTAAATGCGCCGATTGGATAATTGACCTTGGTCCTGAAGGTGGTGATGAGGGGGGCAGGGTTGTTTGTGCCGGTCCGCCTGAGGCAGTGGCACGATGTGCCCAATCCTGGACCGGCAAGTTTCTCAAACCACTTTTAAGGCGAAACGGTTAAGGGACGATTGAGCCGCACTATTTTTTGTGCTTGTCCGGTTGCGGTGTCAATGTCAAGGACAACACCGTTGATGCGGATGTCGCCTGTTGCCGGTTGGAGTCGAACCGGAACCAGTTCCACCATGCGGCGCAGCGACAGTTCTTTATCCATCCCGAGGATGGAGTCAAAAGCGCCGCACATTCCAACATCGGCAATAAAGGCGGTGCCCTGGGGCAGGATGCGTTCGTCCGCAGTCTGGATGTGGGTGTGGGTGCCGATGACCGCTGACACCTTACCGTCCAGGAAATAGCCCAACGCCTGTTTCTCCGCGGTCGCTTCGGCGTGGAAGTCGACGACGGTTACGGCGTTGACGGGCGCGATTTCTGCCAGTGCCTGTTTGACCCGTTGAAAGGGGCAGTCCGCCGGTTTCATAAACACCCTGCCCAGAAGGTTTATAACGACAAGGGGACGAGGGTGGTTGGGTAACTGATAGATACCCCAGCCTCTCCCGGGTGCCGTCGCGGGTAGATTTAAGGGCCGGAGGATACGCGGTTCGGTGGAGAGGAAATCCCAGGACTCTTTGCGGTCAAAGGCGTGGTCACCGGTGGTGAGGCAGTTAGCGCCCGCGGATAAAATCTCTTCGGCCAGGCGCCGAGTGATACCGTAACCGCCCGCGGCATTTTCCGCATTGACGATGACGAAGTCAATTTTCAGTTCCGAGCGCAGTGCCGGGATAAGGAGTGAGACTGCCCGGCGTCCGGCTTCACCGCACACATCACCGAGAAACAGGATACGGGTCACGGCGATTTGACTTCGGTGCTAATGGGCATAGTCAACCGCCCGGGTTTCCCGAATGACCATCACTTTAATCTGCCCCGGGTACTTCATTTCGGTTTCAATTTGCGCCGCAATTCGCGCCGCCAGTTCCGCCGCATCCTGGTCGTTAACCTTATCGGGCTCGACCAAGACCCGAATTTCGCGTCCGGCTTGCACCGCATAAGCCTTTTCCACGCCGGGGAATGAGGCGGCAATTGCCTCGAGTCCTTCAATTCGTTTGATGTAGGTTTCAAAACTTTCCCGTCGGGCACCAGGTCGGGAACCGGAAACCGAATCTGCTGCCGCTACTAAAAAGGCGTAGGGTGAGTCAAGGGTGGTTTCTTCATGATGAGCGGCAATGGCATTGACGACAACTGGTTCTTCACCATAACGCCGGGCAAGTTCGGCACCGATACGGGCATGGGTTCCTTCCATCGTTTGGTCGGCGGCTTTACCGATGTCGTGCAAGAGTCCGGCACGCTTTGCGATTGCCGGGTCCAGGTCCAGTTCCTGTGCCATCAAGGAAGCGAGGTAGGCGACTTCTCGGCTGTGGACAAGGACATTCTGGCCGTAACTGGTGCGATAGCGCAGCCGGCCCAAAAGTTGTACCAGTTCCGGATGGAGGCCAACTATACCCAGTTCAAGAATCGCCTCTTCACCGGTATTTTTGATAACTTCTTCCATTTCCTGCTGAGTTCGGGCAACAACCTCTTCGATTCGTGCCGGGTGAATTCTGCCGTCGGATACCAGCCGTTCCATTGCCCGCCGAGCAATTTCGCGTCGGACCGGGTCGAACCCCGAGATGATAATCGCGCCTGGGGTATCGTCAATCATCACCTCAACGCCGGTGATAGACTCAAATGTTCTGATGTTTCTACCTTCCCGGCCGATGATTCTGCCCTTGAGTTCATCCGAGGGTAGATTTACCACCGATACCGTGGTTTCGGCAACATGGGAAATAGCACAGCGCTGGATTGCCGCGGCAATGACTTCGCGTGCCTCGGCTTCAGCCCGGGCTTTGGCTTCTTCTTTTATTTCCCGCATCATTCGGGCGGCTTCAAGTCGGGCTTCGTTCTCAAGGTTCCGGAGTAACTCGCGGCGGGCTTCTTCAGAAGACATACCCGCGATTCGTTCCAGTCGGGCGTTTTGCTGTTCAATTAACTGGTCCAGCCGTTCCATTTTTGCCCGGGTGAGTTTTTCCCGGGCAGACAGTTCCCGTTCCTTGCGAATCAGGTCCACTTCTTTCTGGGTGAGGATGCTTTCCCGTCGGGCGAGAAAGGCGTCGCGTTCGGTGATTTTGCTTTCCATGCGCTCCAGTTCCCGGCGTGTTGCCTGAGTCTGAGCTTCAAATCTAACACGCTCTCGTTCCCAGCTCTCCTTGGCTTCAACCTCTGCCCGCTGGCGGATTTCCTCTGCTTGACGATGGGCTTGCGCGATTATTGCGGCAGCGTCACTCTCCCGGGCAGCAAGAAAGCGCCGTGCCGTTGCCCGACTGATGAGAAACCCAATCCAGAAACCGATAATTGCCAAGAACAAAAAAACACCGATGGTCCAAACGATATTCAAATTCATATCTCCTCCTCAGACAAAACAAAACCCTGCGGTGTCGTGTAGTGCAGTCTCTGAACCCATAAGACAGGGGGGAGCCTCAGAAAGGTTTCGTGCTGCCCGAAGGCGGCACTCCGCCTTTCTATTGTGGCACCCAGCCTATAGGTGTTGGCTCAAGACTCAGCCACTATCACGGGCACTGCAGGGAGCCTATAAATTCAGACCACTTTTGCCAGCTTTTCAATGAGCAAACCTACCTGACGGCGAGTCCATTCGATTTCCGCTTCGTTTTTGCGGAAAGACTCATCAACCAAATTCAGACATGCCAGTACTGCGGTACGCACCGGAGTAGGCTGACGGTACTGGGTACTGATTTCCCGCATTTTCTTATCAACTACTTCGGCAACTTTCAAAACATATTCGCCGTCTCGGTCGGCTTTGATATTGTATTCACTCCCAAAGATATTAACAACAAAGTTCTGCATAGGCTCCCAGTTTATTAACTTTACACCAGACTATCTATTTTGTCAAGAATATTGTTGATTTTAGTGCGCGCCGCCTGGCGGAGATTTTCCAGTTCAGTTATCTTTGCCCGCAGTTGCTCATTTTCCTTGCGGAGGGTGGTGATGAGTTTGATTGCCGCATCAATCTTTTGTTCTAAGATGTTGAACTGTTCAATCAGCCGTTTATCCGGTTGAAAATCAGTTTTCATTGTAATTTCTGGTGGTAGGTTAACCTTAGATTGGGAATCAGCTGAAACCAGGTTTCCAGTTCAACGGTGGAGTTGGCGGTGTTAACCCGGTTGACTTTAATCAAAGCGTAATGGCGGTCCGCGACCGTATAACAACCGAAAAATGCCGGAAGGGTTGATGGAATTGTTGTGTAAATAAAATAAAATGTGTCGGTTGTGACAGCAGCCGAAGGAAGCGGGGAATTTTCATCGGTCAGGGGGTTGGTAAAACCGTTGCGGCGCCAGGAGTCTGTCGGAACAACCCCGGAGGGGTCGGATGGTCCCATATGGGGACTGGCGATGTGGAAAGGTAGAGTGGAACCGGTGGTAAAGTCGGTAATGTAAAAGTCAATCTTTTCAACATTTTCGCGCTGCCGGATTGAGTAGGTTCTACCGGTTCCAGAGTCCCGGTCCCAGCCGAATCCGGCGTTGCCGACACCATCCAGTTCAGCAACGGTTTTGGATCCGGTGTGAACCGGGATGGTGCTCAGAATTACAGATGATTTGTACTCCTTGCCGGCAAAGAGGGCGCTGATTTGGTATTTGCCAGTTAAACCCTGAGGATTGTGGATGTAACCGGTGCCGGTGGTGTCACCGATTACGGTGAAAAGTGTTTCACCGGGAGGACAAAAGTATATGAGAAAACTGTCGGGCATTCCTTCCGCTGGTGTTGTCCATACCAGTTGCACAGTGCTGTCGGTAGCGGCAGCGATTTGGGGGTTCGCAGGTGGGCCGCCAATAACACCACAGCCCAAAATTAGGATACCGGCAATGCCGAAAACGGTCATAAACAAAATCAGATATTTACCGCTTTTCATTAACGCCTCCTTTTACAGAATCAGGCTAACGATAGAACAGGCTTTTGTCAACAATAAAAAGCCTCCGGATATCCGGAGGCTTTTAGGTTCATTCGGGTAGTTAGTGCTGGATTAAACGCAACCCTTTGACAAGCTGGAACCAGCCAGTGACCTGATAGGTTTTCTGACCGGCGTTGAAGCCGTCCAGTTTGGCGAGGGCGTAATAACCATCCTGAGTGTAGATGGCAGCAAGGAACGGGGTCTGGGTGATGTCCTGGTAATTGAAGTAGACCGAGTTGCTGTGCGCGGGTAATGGGTTCTGTTCACTTGTCAAAGGACCGGCAATAGCATTGACTCGCCAGGAACCGGCGGGTACCACATTGCCCGGGTCGCTTGGACCAAGGTCAGGGCTGGCGATTGAGTAGGTTGTTGTCTGGAAGTCGGTAATGTAGAAGTCAACGGACGCCGCGTTTGCTGCTTGCGTCATTGAGTAAGAAGCGCCGTTTCCCGAGGTGCGGTCCCAGCCATAACCGGAGTTACCGGCAGCGTTGAGTTCGGCAACGGTTACCGCTGAGGTCGCAACCGGAACAGTGGACACGGTCTGGGATTCGTACTCCTCTGACCCAAACTTGGCAGCAACTTTGTATGTACCGGTTTTACCGCTGGGATTGTGTACAAACTCGGTTGTGGTGACATTGTTTGCGACCATTTCAAAAGCACTGGCGTCAACCGCTTTGAAGTAGACGATGTACTTGTCCGGCGTTCCTTCGGCGGGAGCGGTCCAGGTGAGTTTTACCGTGCTGTCGGAATCAGCTGTTGCCTTCAGATTTGTTGGCATGCCACCGACGATATTCCCGCAGTCGGAGCCGAGCGATACAACGATTAACAACACCCATAAAAGGGCTGTGAGTATTGGTAAAAGTTTCTTCATAGGTTCCTCCTTTTTTAATTCATCTTCCAACTTTTGGTGGTTTTCCTGAAGAACCAGACGGTTGCGAACGCTGGTATTTAGGCGTGGTTGTAGTTTTCGCCGGTGCTTTCTTGTGGAACTCTTCTATATGTTTGGTGAAGTCCGCCGTCAGTTGTTCAACCTTCGTTTCCAGCGTAACGACCTTTTCTTCGAGGGTTTTGATCTGCGTCGCCATCTGTTCTCGCTGTGCCTTAACCTGGGCTGACTCCTGGCAGCCGACGACCACCAGGATAGCAGCAATCAGAAACAGGGCAGCGTGTCTATTCATAAGAAAGCCTCCTTTTTAACGACCCGTCTTTGGAGGTTTACCAGTTGGCACCGGCGCTGGTGTCGGCGCAGGTGCTGGAGTCGGTTCCGGTGTTGGCGCGACAGTTGATTCGGCGGGCGTCTGCGTTGTTGCACTCTCTGGTGCCGGTGCCTGCATCGTGCTTTCGGCAGCAGTTGGTGTGGCTTTTTCTTTCGCCTGCTTGCTCGGGCAGCCGAGTACGAAGATTAATGCGACGATTGCACAAGCGGCTATCAGTTTTTTCACAGTATCCTCCTTTTTAGGTTTATTTTTTTCTTTTTAAGATGACTCGCCGCCAAAGAGTCATCTTAAGTTCTTTTAATACAAGACAAACCTCTTAGCCTGCTTTTTTACAATTTTAAGCATCAAACCAGCGTTGTCAAGAAGTTTATAATTACCGTTCAGGTTTAGGCAAGTGGGTATAAATTGCGTTTTAGCGTTAGGCTTAATTTATCCCGTAAAGGTTGTTTTGTTTGACCCGACAGGTGTAAGCAATATAATTTTTATGACATTACTCAGGAGGTAATTTATGAAAAGAATGATGGTTGTGCTGTTGGCGCTTCTCATCGGTGCGAGTTTCGGGCTGATGAGTCCGGACCTTGAGCGGCGGCTGGGAGAGGCGGATGGTGGTCGGCTGCCAGTGCAGATTGTGTTGCAGCGGCAGTTTGACCGGGATTTGCTGTACTCGCTGGTGG
>CAZVDD010000019.1:0-16115 GCA_964626075.1 uncultured bacterium | reverse complement strand
AGCGTGCTCTTTGCACCGCAGGGACTACTCACACTTGACGGGCCGAACCGATTTGCTAACTTTTAGTGCCTTTTCAGCAATGCAGCGAGCCGAGAACTGAGAACCCGATGTTTCTGATTTCTGACATCCTCAGTGACCGAGTGGCCTGGCCGTCATTTCCTCGAAAGGAGGTCAAACGTGAGACCGAGAAAGAAGCGCGCCAAGCTGCTACCCAAGACGAAACGGCACCGGAGACACAAATTGGCCCTTTGGGAGGAGCCGGCCGAGACCGACCGCGACCTGGGCCTGGAACCGGTTGAGCCCAGTGACATCGAGCCCAGCGGTTTCGAGCAAGTAGAAAGCGGCCTGGAACCGGACCACTGACCGCCGCTTCGGACTTGACTGACCGACCGGTTCGGCTACCCTTCAGTCTGCGGGCCCGTAGCTCAGATGGTCAGAGCAGCTGACTCATAATCAGCCGGTCGTCCGTTCGACCCGGACCGGGCCCACCACCGCTGAGCAGTAGAGGGCAAATATGGAATCACCGGAGCATAATGGGACGGGAACCGATTGCTGCGCTAACGGCTCATCAGCCTATTGTCCGGAACCGATTTCCTGGAAGGTTCATCGGGCAAAGGAGACGCCGGGGCGTACGGTGCTGGTCGGGCTGTTCATAATTGGCTTTCTGATTTTTACACTGGTTGCCTTTGGCTTTTTGCTTTTTGGGGTAGCGGTGGTTGTGCTGTTCGGCGCAACTCACACCTATTTCTTACCGGTGAAGTATACATTCTCGGCGCAGGGTGTGACGGTGGACAAGGGGATATTTTCCTACACCTACGAGTGGAGCCGGTTCCGGCGTTTCTTTTTTACAAATGGTGGGGTTGTGCTTTCGCCGTTCAAGGAGCGCAACTTTCTGGACAACTTTCGCGGTGTCCATCTTTTGCTGCCGGCAGAATCGGCACCGATTGTTGCCTACCTTAAAAGCCGGTTGCCGACGGCCGATGATGTTTCTTGACTTTAAGTGCGGGCTGAATATGATGAGCGGAGAAGATGAAACGGAAAATTGAGAAGGGTCAAAAGGCGAAGGTGGCACCAGCGGTCAAAACGCCGCCGGCACCGGAGTTGAAGTTAAAGCGAAAGAACTATGTGCTGTTAGGTGTTGGCCTGGTAACGATTGTTGCGGGCTTTATCACCCTGGCACAGGGTTCGATTACGCTGGCGCCAATCCTGTTGGTTGTAGGCTACTGCGTACTCGTGCCGCTGGCACTGCTTTTGAAATGAAGCGGCGGCTCCTTTCCGCGGCAGAGATTGGTGCGCTGGTGCGCAACCTGACCGCCGAGGTGGCGCGGAGCAATAAGGACTGGGGGGATTTGCTGTTGGTTGGCATTCAGCGGCGCGGGGTGCCGCTGGCACAGCGCATTGCGGTGGGCTTGGGCAATGTACCGGTGAGTTCGATCGACATCACCCTTTACCGCGACGATTTGCAGCTGGTGGCAGAGACACCGATTGTGCGCGGTTCAAACATTGAGTTCGATATCAATGATAAAACGGTCGTTCTGGTGGACGATGTGATTTTTACCGGGCGCACGGTGCGGGCAGCGCTGACCGAGTTACTTGATTTTGGTCGGCCCCGGGCGGTGCGACTTCTGGTGTTGATTGACCGGGGTCATCGCGAACTGCCGATTCAGCCTGACTTTGTTGGGCGGAAGATTGAAACCCGGCGTGATGATATTGTTGATATTTACTTGAAAGAGGTTGACGGGCATGATGAGGTGGTATTAATCCGAAAGGAGTAAATGGCAGGGCTCAAACATCTGCTCGGGATTGCCGACCTGACGCGGGACGAAATTCAGGCGATTCTCGAACAGGCGCGGCGGTTTCGCGAGGTGCTGGACCGACCGATTCCGATTGTGCCGGCGCTGCGGGGCAAGGCGATTGTCAACCTTTTCTTTGAACCTTCAACCCGCACGATAACCTCTTTTAACCTGGCGGCAAGCCGGCTCTCGGCGCAATGCCTCAACTTTGCGGTTGGTGCCTCAGCGGTCAAGAAGGGGGAAAGTATTTTGGATACGGTCGCCAATATTGAAGCGATGCGGGTCGATGGGATTGTTGTCCGGCACAGTGTTGCCGGTGTGCCCCATTTTTTGGCGCGCCGCGTCTCCTGTTTTGTGGTCAATGCCGGTGACGGTTGCCACGAGCATCCGACCCAGGCACTGCTCGATGCGTTTACGCTCCTTGAACATTTTGGAACCCTGGAAGGTAAGCGGGTTTTGATTGTCGGCGATATCGCCCATTCCCGGGTGGCAAGGTCCAACATCCTGCTTTTGAACAAGTTGGGTGCGCAGGTTGCGGTCTGTGGGCCACCAACCCTTTTGCCCGCGGGTATTGAGGAACTGGGTTGCGAGGTTTTCTATCATCTGGACCGGATTTTGTCCGAGGTGGATGTGGTCAATATGCTACGGTTGCAAACGGAACGGATGACGGCAAACTTTATCCCCAGTCTGCGTGAGTACCGGCAGTTTTACGGTTTAACCCGGGAGCGGCTGGCAAGGTTGAATCCCGAGACGGTTATCATTCATCCCGGACCGGTAAACTGGGGTGTTGAGATGGACTACGATGTGCGGGAACTACCCCAGACATTGATTATGAATCAGGTGAAGAACGGTGTTGCGGTGCGGATGGCAGTTTTTTATCTGCTCGCCCGGAAGCGGGGCATTTTGAGTGAGGAGGCAAAATGAGCCGACGGCTTTTTACGGGCGGTCGGGTTGTTGACCCGTTGAAAGGCACGGTCAGGGTTGCCGATGTCCTTCTCGAAGACGGCAGAATCAAGGCGGTAGGGCGCAATCTGCGCGCGGCGGATGCGGAAAAGATTGACTGCCGTAACCGGTATCTGGCACCGGGCTTCATTGACCTGCACTGTCATCTGCGCCAGCCGGGTGAAGAGCAAAAGGAGAGTATCGCTTCCGGCTGCCGGGCAGCATTTGCCGGGGGCTGGACCCAGATTTGCCCGATGCCCAATACGACGCCGCCGATAGATTCGGAGGCGCTAGTGCGGTTTGAACTGGAAGCGGCAAGGGCAGCAGAGGCGGCACGGGTCATTCCGGTAGGCTGTTGCACAAAGGGCCGGCAGGGTAAAGAACTGGCAGAACTGGGCGGGATGTGGCAGGCTGGGGCAAGGGCGATTTCTGATGACGGTTCCTGGGTGAGTGATGCCGGGTTGTTTCGCCGGATTCTGGAGTATGCCAAGACATTTGACTTACTGGTGATGTCTCACTGTGAGGTACCGGAACTGGTGTCAGAACTGGCGGATGAAGGAGTGGTTAGCACCCGTTTGGGGTTAGCCGGGGCGCCCGGTGTTGGCGAGGCGATTGCGGCGATGCGGGACATTCTCCTTGCCCACCTGACGCACGCCCGGCTGCACATCTGTCATGTTTCCAGTGCGGAGACGGTCGAGGTACTACGCTGGGCAAAGGCACGGGGCATTGCGGTCACTGCAGAAACCTGTCCCCACTATTTAGCACTGACCGTGGAACAGCTCAATCAGTTTGATACTAATTACAAGGTTAATCCGCCCTTGCGGAGCGAAGCGGACCGGAAGGCACTTGTCCGGGCGTTGGTTGATGGGACGATCGATGCGATTGCCACCGACCATGCGCCCCATTCTCCGGAAGACAAAGATAAGGAGTTCAGCGCCGCAGCGAGCGGCATAATCGGATTTGAGACCGCATTCAGTGTTCTTTACGAAACGCTGGTTGTGAAAAAGGCGCTTACCCTGCCCGAACTGATTGCCCGGTTGACGGTTGTGCCGGCACAGATTCTGGGGATTGACCCACCGCGGATTGTGCCGGAGGCGGAGGCGAACCTTGTTGTCCTTGACACCGAGGCGACCTGGATTGTCTCTGAAGACAAGATTGTTTCCCGCTCCCACAACACCCCTTGGTTAGGAAAGAAGTTGCGCGGGCGGGTGCTAGCAACCGTGCTCGGGGAAAGTTTTAAATTAAATCAGTAAATAGAGTTAGGTAGTGCGGGAGGCAGGCAACTCAATGGTGCGAAAGTTAATTGGCCCACGCTCGGCGTCTTTTCTCTTTTGCTTTTTCAGCGTCCTGTGTTTTTCGGCGGTTATTTTGGGCAGGGCGTTTGGTGCCGAGCGGGTCTTGGAGGCACGCTACACAACAACCCGACCGCTTATCGATGGTGCCCTCGAAGAGCTCTGGACCAGGGCAGATTCGGCTTACGGTTTTGTACAGCAGAGACCCGAAGCGGGAAAGCCGGCAAGTGAAGCGACAACCGTTTATTTGCTTTATGATGAAGAAAATATCTATGTGGCGTTTCGGTGTGCGGTTTCGGATATGACGCAGGTTCACGACCGGTTGAGCGAAGATGCCGATGGGGTGCGGTTGCTCCTTGACACATTTTGCGACCGAACCACCTGTTACAGTTTTAGCGTCGCTTTTAACGGCGTGGAGTCGAGTTACCGGGGAATTGCTAACGGTGCAGTGTTTGAATCTTGGGAAGGTGTCTGGTGGTCCGCGGTCCAGCGTTTTCCCTGGGGTTATGGGGTGGAGATGGTGATTCCGTTTAAGACACTCCGTTATTATCCGAGTGCCGATGAGTGGGGTATCGACTTTGGCCGGCGATTTATTGGCAAGGGTGAGATGGCTTTCTGGGCAGAGCATGAGCCGACCGGGTTCAAGGTGTCAAGAATGGGACGGCTCAAGGGGATAAAACCTGCGCCCCAGGGTTTGCATCTTGAACTGTATCCGGTGGGTCTGGTGCGTCAGGAGAAGACCGGGCAGGAGGCAACAGGATGGGAAGACCGGGTGCAAGGGGCGCTGGGTTTTGACGGTGCCTACTTTCCAACAGCCAGTGCCAGCATTCAACTGACAGCATTTCCCGATTTTGCTCAGATTGAAGCCGACCCGTATCAGGTGAATCTATCCCGGTATGAGCTGTGGCTCGGTGAGCGCCGGCCTTTTTTTACCGAGGCGGTAGAAACCTTTGGGGGCAGCAGTCAGCCGATAAAGTTGTTTTACTCCCGGCGTATTGGCAAGCCGCTACCCAGCGGTGCCGTGGTGCCAATTTTAGGAGGGGTCAAGTACACCGACCGCTTTGCTTTTGGGCAAATCGGCGCGCTGGCGGCGGTCACCGGTGTTTGTCAGAATGAGCCAACAAGTCTGTACTCGGTCTTGGCGCTGCGGCGTCAGGTTCTGGGTAACTCGGAGGTCGGTTTGCTCTATGCCGGTAAAGACAACCCAATCTATTCCAATCACGGTGGGGCGATTGACGGCATCTTGCGTAAAGGAGGGTTAGATAGCCGAATTTTTCTTGCCGGAAGTCAGTGGGGTGACAGTTTTGACTGGGCGTTGTCAACTGAAGTTGGGTATCGTTCCCGTTCCATCGTTGGCCAATTTATCTACCGGCAGATTCAGCCGGAGTTCAATATGAATGGACCGGGTTATACGACCTGGCGCGGGCAGTATATTAGCGCCTATGCCGGTCCGGCTTTTTACAACCGGGGCGCATTGGTTTCAGCAACCCTCACTACGGGAGTTGAAGTTAAGCGCGAGTGGGGCGAGTCGGACCCGGGTTTTGCCGGAATGGGTTTTGTCAACTGGAATAGTCAGTTTCAGAATAACCATTACGCCGGGTACTGGGTTGGTTTGGGGCGGTCGCGGGATATGGGACGCTGGTATCAAAATGGATATACCGGCGGCTACGTCGGTACCGATGAATCAAAAGCAATCAGTTTCAATCTTTGGCTTAATTACGAGAGCCGGTCGGCAAACTATCGCCGGGAAGTAATCGCGCCTACGGCAGAAGGTGGCTGGGCTATTAAAGCTCGGATTGGCGACCGGCTGGTAACAACTGTTAGCAACTCGGTAGTCGCCGAGGCGGACAGCGGTGGCAGGTTTGATTTGCCCCGCGATGCAACGCTGATTCTTCGTCCCTACGCCGAATACAGTTTTTCTGCCAAGTCTTCCCTGCGGCTGAGTGGAGAACTGGTACGGGGTTACGACAGCCAATTGACATCGTTCTGGAACACCTGGTCGCTTTTTGGGCTCTACACCTGGCAGTTTCGGCCCCGCTCCCACTTTTACTTTGCGGTAAACTGGAGCCGGGATGCAGCGGGTGGCTTGAAACTAATCCAGGTGGTCAAACTCCGCTATCTGTTCAATATCTGAAAATAAAGGGGGATGGCTAAACCATCCCCCAATGTTTCAAGGCTTTGTTTTAGCGTCGGAAGGCGCCGAATTTGCCGGTGTGACGGATGTCATGGCGGAACATTGGCCAAACGCTGGGCATTAGATAACCGTTTGGCCGCCCGGCAACCGCAAATATGCCACGGGTAGTAGCGATGTAGATGATACCGTACTGGTCGAGCACCGGCGATGGGAACAGGTCGATGAACAAACGCCGGGGTTTGGAACCGGAGCCTTTATGGTAAGTAGATAATGTCAGGGTGGTTTCCCACAGTTTAGTGCCGTTGTTGATGTTGATGGCGGCGATTTTCTCGGTTGTGGTGTCGGCAGCGCCCGCAATGTAGAGGACGCCATCGGCGGTGAGTATCGGAGTACTGCTCAACGATGCATTGGGCCAGACCTCACAATCCCATTCCAAGTAACCGGCTGGATTGAGTTTATACACCCGACCATTCTCGCAGCCGAAATAGATGTTGCCGTCATTGTCGATAACTGGTGAGGAGTTGATGTCGTTGAACTCACCGGCAACACGGTAGGTCCAGCGCGGGTTACCATCTGATGTGAGGGAAATCAGCTCGCCCTGGTCGGTGCCGATATAGATGTTGCCGTTTTGGTCAACGGCGGGTGAGGATGTGACGCCGGCGTCAAGCAGAGTCTGCCAGGACAAACTGCCGTTTGCGGAGACACAGGTCACATACCCAGAGTCATCAACCACTACCACGCGGCCATCGGGCATAATAACCGGCGAGGCGTTAGCATCGGTTGGCAAGGGGTAGTTCCACATTTCGGTCCAGGAGGTGCCGTTGTCCTGAAGTTTGTGCAGGGTTTTATCTTCACCGGCGATGTAGATTACGTTGCCATCAACCGCGGCTGAACCGGAGAAGGCGTTCTGGGTCAATGTGTCCGGGAATCCCCACTTGATGTTACCGCTGGTGTTAAAGGCGTAAAAACGGCCATTTTCATTTCCAATGTAGATTGTGCCGTCAGGACCGATTGCCGGTGAGGAGAGAAATTCCTCCCAGGTGCCGGCACCTTCTGCCGAGACAAACAGCGTTTCTGCCTGATAAGGGTCGTAGGCGTAAAGGAGCTCATCGGTGCCGCCGACGATAAGAGCAGGACGAAATTCACTACCCCGAACCGCCTGACCAAAGGCAGGCGATGAGACAAACTCTTCACCGGGTAAGCCCCACAACAGTTCTCCTTCACCGACTATGGTAAACGACTTTACCGCTGAAGTTTCGGACACCAAGCCCAGTGAGTCCTGAGCGATTGCCCGGATTTGATAGTTTCCAGTCTGGGTGAAGCGAACCGAGTCCATTCCGATACCACCGCTGGTTTGGAACGGGGTCCACTCTGATTCTCGGCCATCACCCCAGATAAACTTATAACGCACCCGGTCGCCTTGCGGGTCAATGGTCCGAGCATAGAATCGGTAGTACGGGCCGCTGGCGATGCCCCGGTTTGGGCCTCGAAGGGTTGGTGCCGGTGGTGCGGTGTTCGTCTGGAGTGCGGTGAACACCTTCACCGGTGAGGTGTCGGAAATCAGGCCGGTTTTGTCCCAGGCGATACAGCGGATGTTCTTTACTCCGCGATAGAAGTACTTCACCGAATCGGTGACCGTATCACCTGAGGCAACAAGCGGGCTCAACAATGATGTCTGACCTTCGTCCCAGAGGAACTTTATCCTGACCGAATCGCCATTCGGGTCGGTTGCCACCGCTTTGAAAATCTGCCATTCGCCAACCCAGCCCGAGTCTGGACCAATTGGCGCACCAATAACCGGTGGCAGGTTTTCTCCGAGAACCACCTGAACAAGCAGGGTGTCACTCCATTCGGCGCTGAAGTTACCTTTGTCATCTTTAGCCCGGACGCGCACCGGATAGGTTCCGATTGCCTCCCAGAGATGGCGGGCAATAACGGTGTCACCCGACGGCAGCAGGGCGGAGGTGTCAAACTTTCCATCACCCCAGTCCCAGATGTAAAGTATCCGGTCACGATTGGGGTCGGTGGTTACCGAACGATACAGCGCGGTGTCCCCAAGATTGACGAGTGCGGTACCAATGGGCTTTATTGGTATTTGAGGTGGTTTATTACGGCAGCCAACCCCGATGACGATAACCGCCATCAGGACTATTGCCAAGATGCCTTTTTTTCCCATTGCTCCTCCTTTATTTTATTATAATATGTTAACTGACATTGTGTCAAGGAGATTTAACTTGCTGGCCCATACCCTTGACCTCAACATAGATGTTTCGTTCCACCCGGTCAAGGTATTGCCGTAACCGTTCAGCAAAACGCTGTTCATACAGGTAGTTGCGAATTGCATCCTGAATTTCGAGAAAAGAGAGGGTGCGGGTGGGTTCTTTATTAAGGAGTTTGATGATGTGAAACCCGTGTTCGGACAGTACCGGTTCGCTGACCGCACCAGAGTCAAGCTGGGCAATAACCTGGTCAAACGGTGGCATCAGACCATCGAGGTAAAATGTTCCGAGGTAGCCTCCCTCTTTAGCGGTCTCGGGGTCGTCCGAGTAACGCCGGGCAAGTGATTCAAACGGTACGTTCTGTTTGAGCATATTTTTTATCTTGCGGGCGGATGATAAGGCGCGGAGGGTATCGGCGCGCGTGATAGGAACAGCGATTAAGATTGAACGAAAACGGACCCGGTTTTTACTCCGCTCGGTTAATTGGACGATGCAGTATCCCGAACGAATGCGAAAGGGCGGAGAAACCTGTCCGGGTTGCAACTGATTGAGCACCAGTTTGAACTCCCAGGGGATGGCGTTCGTGTCCTGCCAACCCCAGTCGCCGCCCCGTGCTACGGTCTTTTTGTCTTCGGAGAAGGAGCGGGCGAGGGTAGCGAAATCGCCACCTTGGGCAATTAAGTTCAAAACATCCTGGGTGCGCTGGGCAGCACTGGCTTCGGCAGAATCCGAAGGTTTCAGGGCGATAAGGATGTGGCTCAGTTCTACCCTGCCGGGAACGCGGGCGATTGAATCTTTATGGGTGTTGTAGAACAGTTCCGCTTCAGCGGGCGAGATGTAAATCTGGGTGAGCCCTTCCTTTTCGAGTAGTTTGCGGGCAAGGAGGTTGCGGCGCACCTCCTTACTTATTCGGTCGCGGAGCTGCTTCTCGGTTAAGCCCTCAGCAGCAAGAGTCTGCCGGAACTCATCCTCCGTGGCGAAGCGCTCTTTTAAAGAGTTGAGGTTTTCGGTAACCCCGGCGGCGATTTCTTCCCTGGTGACATCAATCGATTCCCCTTCGGCCTGTTCTGACAGGAGCGCTTCATCCAGCAGGCGACGCAGGACGCTCGTCCGGAGCAAACTGTCATCGGTGATGGTGTCGCCGCTCATCAACCGCAGGTAGTTCATCAGTTGTTGGACTTCACTTTCCAGGATGATTTTATTGCCGACGACGGCAGCGATGCTGTCCGCACCGCCCGCAAAGGCAACGCCGTTCAAGAGCGAAAGGGAAAAGAGGGAAAGAAAAACCAGGCGGCGACGGGACAGAAACATTGCTGGTTAACGGCGGCTGTACTCTTCGGGTTGCAGTGTAATTTTTGCCTTTTCCCGGAGGTTGTTGAGGATAGTGTCCAGGGCAGTGCGCCTTTGCTCACTCTTCAACGCTTCAGAAATATAGTACTGGGTGATTTCGTTAAAAGTGGGATTTTCACTGATTTTTTTCTTTTCCAGTACCTTAACTATCTGGTAACCAACCGGGGTGGTGAGAACCGGTGATACCTCTCCCGGGTTTAAGGCAAAGACCTGTTCTTCATCGCGCAGGTTCCAGCCCAGTGACATACCGACGCCGCGTGTTGGGTAGCCCGGTATGTGGAGCGCCGATGTGTCCATCGAACGTTCGCGCGCCAGGCGAACAAAATCAGCCCCCTGCTTCAATTCCGTTAAGGTCTGTTCCGCGGTGATGGAGTCTGGCAGGACCATCAGCATCATCTTTAAACCGAGGGTAAAATCGGTGCGGTGCTGCTGAAAGTAGGTGCTGATCTCCTCGGGTGTGGGTTCAATCGATTCCGCAATCCGCGAGGCAAGTTCGTTGGCTAAAAACATCCTTTCCATCCAGGCGAGCCCGGAAATGACCTTTTCATCTTTAAGATAACCCCGCCGCACCGCCTCTTCGGCAAGTAAAGAGATGGAGGCCATCCGGTCGAGGATTTTGGGCAGGTTGCTGGGTGAGACTTGAGCCCGCAGTTGTTCGGCAGCGTAGTCCACCTGCGGCGCGGTGATTTGGTCTTTATTTACCCGGGCAACAACCTTGCCCTTTGGGGTATGGAGACCGGCAGGGCTGTTGGAACAACTTAAACAGAATACGAAAGATAAAACAGCCAGTAGCGCCGAAGTCCGGACGTTCTTGTCCGGGTTTTTGAGCGCCTTGGCATTTCTATTGTTTTCTTTTCTTATCATCATTTACTCCTTGCTTTTTTCTTTATTTTTGCGGACAATCTCGTTGATAACATTTTGCAGTGTCGCCTGGTTGACGCCGATTTTGGCATGGGAGCGGAGCTGGACAAGGTACTCCTGATACCTTGTGGTGCGCTGTTCAATGGTCAAGTTGTTACGGATGAGCGGGGCGACCAGTGCAAAATCTTCACCCGGATAACGGTCGCGGTGATTCTGATAATAGTTGTAGATATCAGCATCGGATACCTGAATCGTACTGGTGACCATACGGTTGTAGAGAGTTTCATATAGTAGTTTACGCCGACTGCGCTCAATCTGTTCCTTGACGGTGGGTGTTTGGTCAAGGCGACGCTGCAAGCCATCTTCGTAGAGGAGGTCATCTTCAATCGCCCGTTTAATTGCATAAGTGCGTAAAGCGGTGTCCAGTTCTGGCGGAAAACGCCGGGCGATGTGCAAGAGCCGACTTACTTTGACATATTTACTCGAGTCCCGTACCGCCACCCAAACCTCTTTTTCTGCTTCGGTAATTGAGTCGACCGGTTTGTAGAAAATCGCTAAACCAAGTGGGTTGTAAACCAAGCGTGCGCGCAACCGGGCGATATACTCGTTTGCCGCCTTGCGCTGACGGGAAATTTTAATCTGCTCTTCAAGTTGCTGTTTTGCTTCGGCAAATGGTGGTAGCGGCGGGTCGGTTGGACCCCGGTCCAGTAAAAGGACAATCTGATAGGTAGAGTCAAAAAAGACCGGTTTGGTGTATTCACCCGGTTGCAGAGCCAGAACCGCACTGCGCATCGGTTCTTCAATGTAGTAGGCAGGAAAGGTGCCAACATCACCGGCCTTGGTCCGGCTGGGGTGGATTGAATAGCGTATCGCAAGGGTTTCAAATTGGGCACCATTTTGCAGGTCCTGGTAAAGGCGTTGGGCAAGAGTTTCCTCGCGCACAACTATAACCCGACAGTGAACCTGTAGACTCAAGAGGTTGTAGGCTTGCTGTAACTCTTGGGCGCGCACCGGTGGGCTGGAACGGGCGATATCAGAAAAAAGTTCATAAATTACCAGCCCCTTCTTCTCTAATTCGAGGGGATAGGCGATAACAGAATCCAGTCCCAAACGTACTGCTTCCTGAACGAAAAGTTCTTTGTTTATAAGCCCTTCGAGACAGTCTTTAACAGCCGTGGACTCTTTTCCGGGTTCAATCGATTGAGGAAGGGATTTAAGCAGGGTTGATTTCTTTATCGAAACATTGTTAACCCGCGCCACTACCGGGTCAGAACTACCGCAGGAGCCAGATAGTAAAACTAAAATTAATGTGAGCAAAATAGCGGTTGGCCGCATCAAACAAACATTACCGGCAACAATTACAAAGTCAAGATAAAAAAAGCGGGGGATGGACAAGCATCCCCCGCGTGTAGAGTTGGGATTTACTTTTTACCGGTGTTGTATTCGTCCTTTTGCCACTTGGGCCAGGGGGCGCCCTGCATCAAAATGCCGTCGGTCGGGCCAATGACGCAGTACATATAGTTACTGCCGACGACGATGATGTCACCGGTTGGTCCTACCGCTAAGCTCGGGTTGCTTTCTTCCAGCAGCCGGCGCGGTCTATTGTTGTTACTCCTACCGGCAACTTGCGTATAGCAGTCGGCAACCCACTTGAGGTCACCAGTTGCCTGGTCGATCGCCCACAGTTGGTCTTCATCATCCATAAAGTAGAGGTAACCGTTGGCAGCAAGGAGCGGAGAGCCGACGATTTCGTTTTGGGTGTGTTGCTTGCTCCACCCTTCGTTACCGTTTGCCGGTTGGAGTGCAACAACCTTGCCCCCGCTGGTTGCGACAAATAAGAACGAAGAGTTTAAGACCATTCCGGCAATCCCTGCCGGGTCAACCATCTTTTCCCACTTCTTGGTACCGTTTTCGTTTATCGCATAAACATAACCGGAGTCGTCAGCCACATAGATAACACCGTCGTCACCGATAACTGGCGAACCCAATGCGGCGTTAAGGCGCAGCGTACAGACCCATGCCGGGCTCTGGATATTCGGTTCCATCTTATAAATTGTTCCGTTGTCAAGCGCAACCAGCACATAGCCGGAACGGTCGATTACCGGCGCGCCAATTACACTTGCCGGGAGTTTATAGGCGCCCAGCCGATTGCAGGCACTACCCGCATCTTGGAGGTAATATAAGGTGTCATTGGCATCGGAGACGATGTAGATGTTGTTGCCATTGATTGCCGGTGTGCCCCAGCCGTGTTCGTTGGTGTCGGGCTGCCATTTCCATGCCCGGTTCAGATTGCTGGCGCCCAGCGCATAGATGTAGCCGTCGTCGCTGCCGATGATGATGTGTGCCTGGTTCGCACAGTAGGCAGGGTTACCCTGGAAGATGTAAGATTCCGGGTCCGGTTTGCTGCTGTTTGTCGAACTTTTCTTTCTTCCGTTCCCGTAATTGACCGAGTAGAAGTAGCCATCGTCGCAGTAGGTGTAAATCAATGTGTCAGCACCTACAACAACCACAACAGGTGAGGCGATTGGTGGTTCTGAATCACCACTAACCGTGCCCGCAAAGTACCAGCGGACCCGGCCTTGAGCAACAACCGTAATTACGGTCGATTCCGGTGCACATTCCGAGCGCTTTTTATCACGGGCTTTGACCTTTACGGTGAAACTACCGGTGTCGCGGTATTTGTGGGTGTAAGTAAGGGTTTCGCCTGAGGCGACGAATGTTTGAGTCCATTCTTTAGAGCCATCGCCGAAATCAAAGTAGAACTGGATTGAGTCACCTTCCGGGTCGGTGGCGCTGGCGATGAACACCTGGTCTACATTTCTTGGGACCAATGCTGGCACCCAGAACCATAGGTTTTCCGGCGGGTTGTTGGGCAGTACGCGGATTTGTTTTGCCTCAGACCATTCAGAGATTTTTGTCGGGTCCTCATCAAGATAGGCAGCAACTTTGTAGTTGAAGGTCCCGACCTGAGTCCATTTCGGGGCAATAACCACGGTGTCACCGCTTGGCGATACATCCGAGGTGTCCATTTTGCCATCGGGCTGCCCGAGGTCAACGATAAACCGGACATCTTTGTTCCCGGATACCGAAGTAAACACCCGAATTGAGGTGGTGGCGTTTACCCAGGTTGATTCCGGGGAATAGGAAATTATCGGTGTCGATGGTGCCTTGGATTTGGGGCAGCCAAGGGACAAGAGCCCGACGAATGCCGCCACCATGGCAACCAGCGCGAAACTTCTTTTCATAAAACTTCCTCCCTTTTTATTTCATTTTTTGCTATCTCGTTACAATTGGTCCGTGAAAATAGCCGATCTCCGGATAACGGCAGAAGCCACCTTTACCATCTTCAAAGTAAAAATAATAGTTATGGAAAGCACCAGGATAAAGCCGGGTTTTGTATCGGTAGATTCCAGTATAGGGTTTGCCGCCGACAAGGCGCATCTCAAATGGTTTGCCGTTTATATAGATTTCGGCTCGAGCCGGTGGGTCGTTGTTCGGGTCCCGGTATTCTACATAGTAGGTAAAGATGGTGTTGGGATAACCCGCAGCGGGTTCAACCTTTTCACCCATCAAAACCGGTTCGTCGTTTTCAATCTCACCAACAGTCGGTCCGTAGATGACGCCGTGCTTGGGATGGAGTACACAGGAGCCGCAATCGTCAATTGCCGCGAAGTAGTACACATGGTTACCAGGAGTCAAAGTCGTTTTGTAGTAGTAGATGCCGGCAGCGGGTGTGCCTTGAAGAAGCGCCATATCCCTTGGGATACCGTCAATTACAACTCGCACCGCTTGGGGATTTTTGCCGTCTTTATCGAGATATTCAACGGTAAATGTGTACATATTGGTACCGGTGACATAGTCTTCATGGACACCGCCGTTGCTGAGCACCGGCAGTCGGTCGTAAATCTGTTTACCTGCGCCAACAAACGGTCCGGGTTTTTCGCCGTAGCGGGGGAAGCGAATCGACATTCCTCGCACATCCTCGGCGTAGAAGTAGTACTTGTGCTCACCCATGGGTAAGGTCAACCGTGCCTGGTAAATACCGGCGTACGGCTTGCCCTTTACGCGGCGCATTGGATAAGCGATGCCATCGATATAAACTTCAACCTTTGCTGGCGGGTCGTTGTCCGGATCAGAATACCGGACCTGGGCGATATAGACATTTCTGGCGCTTCCTTGAATTGGCGTTATTTTTGCCCCGCAGAGGCAGGGGCTATTGTTTGCCATTTCGGCAAAGACAGGCAGGGTAAGAGCCAGAAATACTATCGCAGCTGCCGCAAAAGCGATACCTTCTTTGCGCATTCTTCCTCCTTTTAGGTTGCAGCTTGCCAAGTTAGGTAAATTATAAGTTTAAGTTGACCAATGTCAAGCAAAGGATTGCTGCCGTTAAAATACCGGTTTGACAGTGCACAATGCCGATTTATCATAAAATGTGCGCGTTTTTTGTTGGCACTTCCGGCTGGTTCTACTCCTGGAACCCTGAGCGCCGTCTGGACTGGTTTGTTGCCCATTCAGGGCTAAATGCGGTTGAATTAAACGCTTCTTTTTACCGGTTTCCATTTCCGAACCGGGTTAAATCGTGGGCTGATAAGGGTAAGGGATTGCGCTGGGCGGTGAAGGTTTCCCGACTGGTTACCCATATTTACCGGTTTAGCGATGAGGGATGTGATGTCTGGGCAAGGTTCCGGGCGCTTTTTGAACCGCTGGATTGTCTAATTGATTTTTACTTATTTCAACTACCACCTCAAATGACTTTGCGCGAAAAAAAGAAGATTGGCGATTTTGCCTGTAGTACTGGTTTAGGTAAAAGATTTGCCCTGGAGTGCCGGAAAGACGAATGGTTTAACACGGAAACCGAACTCTGGGCAAAGAAACTTGGAATTACCTTTGTTTCGGTTGATGCGCCGACGCTTCCCCTTTATGTTTTCAACAGTTCCGGAGCGGTTTATCTTCGGATGCACGGTCGAGACCGCTGGTACCAGCACAACTACACCGCACGGGAATTGAAGGAGGTGGCAGAAATGGTCCGGGCAAGAAACCCCGGGGTGGTTTATGTGTTCTTCAACAACGATGAGGATATGCTGAAGAATGCCCGGACGATGTTCAAACTTCTTTCCCCCTGAACGGTCTCGATATTTGGTGTCGATTATTTAAGTTGTGCGCTGAAAAACGTGACTTTTGGCATTGGCATAACCCCCAACGGGTTACAATTGGTCAAAAACCCTGGAAGAGATGCGATGGGGCCACGCACTGTACCCTTACACTGTCCAGAAGAAAAGGGGTTATATAAACCCTCCTAAACGAAAGGAGGAGAGATGAGATACTTTAACTCCTTTTCTATCAATCACGATGACACGAGGGATGCCGTAGTAGTCGATTGCGGGGCTGCTTGGGCAGCCGAAGCGGTCTATAAGCAAAAGCCAGGTTCTCATACCGAGCGCAAGCATCGGGCGTTGCTTACCCAACGACCAGTACACAACAACCTTGACAGAAAACTCTATACCGGTTACATTTTTGTGCTAAC
>CAZVDD010000018.1:0-214466 GCA_964626075.1 uncultured bacterium | reverse complement strand
GCCCTTAGCTCAGGTGGTAGAGCACTGTGCTGATAACGCAGGGGCCAGTGGTTCGAGTCCACTAGGGCCCATTTTGATTTTATGAGCCGTCGCACTTTGATTGCACTGATAATTATTGGGGTTGTGATGACTCTGATAACTACGGCTCTTTTAGTCTTTTTTTTCATTGTCGGCCTAAAAGATGACTCTTTAATCGGGACAGCGCAAGCGTTAGGGTATGTAACAATTGAGGGCACGTTGACCGATTCCCGGGAAACGGTTCGGCAGTTGCAAAATCTTTCCCAAAACCCTGCGGTAAAAGGGATTCTTATAAGGGTCGAAAGTCCCGGAGGTGGAGTAACCGCGGCGCACGAAATTTATCAGGAGATAAAGCGGATTCGAGATAGTGGTAAGCCAGTAGTGATTTCAATGGGAACAATCGCCGCTTCAGGTGGTTATTATGTTGCGGCGCCGGCAACGGTAATCGTAGCCAATCCTGGAACTTTAACCGGTTCGATTGGCGTGATTATGGAATTGCCGATTGTGCGTGGTTTTCTGGACAAAATCGGGATGAAGGTTGAGGTGATAAAGTCTAAGGAGGCAAAGGATATCGGCTCACCATTCCGCGATATGACCGATTTTGACCGTCGGCTTTTGCAAGGAGTAGTAAGCGATGTTTATCAACAGTTTCTTGAAGTGGTGAGTTCTGAGCGGTCGATTCCAATTGATAGTTTGGAAAGAATTGCTGATGGTAGAATTCTTACAGGTCGACAGGCAAAGGCTTGGGGATTGGTCGACACCCTGGGCACTCTGGAAGAAGCAAAAAGAATTTTAGCCGAGCGGTGTGGTATCAAAGGTGAGCCCAGGTGGATAAAGCCCCGGAAGAGGCTTCAAGTGTGGCTGGAACGAATACTCGATGATGGTATGGCGCGAATTTTTGGGATGCCACGGTATCCGCGGTTGCTATTCCGGTGGTTTTAATTGGTTTGCTTGAGGTAAAAAATCAGGTGCCAGTGATCCCGGTAGATGGACGCAGGGGTTTAACGTTTGTTGCTTCGCGCAACATTCGCCGCGATTGGCGGATGAGCCGATGTGCCTTACGCAGTGACTCTTCAGCTTCACGAATACCGGTGCTGGTTTTAGTCTTCGCAACGAGTTCCCGCGCCTGAGTTAGGTTGTTTTCAATTTCGTTAATATACCGGCTTTTTTCGGGGGGAAGCGGTATTGCCTTTGCCTGAGCCAGTCGGGCGGTGAGATCGTTCACGGTCGTTTCGGTTCGGGCTGCTTGGCGCTTAAGGTCTTCAAGGGTAACTTTTTTACCCCGACTACTTTTGCCGGTGAGGAGAAGAAAAAGAGTCCCAATGACCACGATGATACCAACAATTAGCCAGACTACAACGCGAAGTTTCACAGTGCCTCCTTTATTTTTTTAAAAGGGCTGCCCCGAGCAAGGGCAGCCCTTTTCCAATTTTTTACTCTCCCCGTTCTGCCTTACGTTTAAGTTTTTGTGCCTCAGTTACTTTGTCCATTATCTCGTCGCGCTTTTTGCCCAGTTCATTGGGGTCGTTAATCGTCTGAATTTCGTCAATACCGGTGCGTGCTTCTTGTAGTAACTGACGTGCCTGGTCAGCACTGGGACCGCTTAAACCGGCAATTTCGGCTTCCAGTTTTTCTACTCGCTTTGTGATGTTTTTTATGAACTTAGGAACATCCTCAACTTCCATTACCCGTTTGCCTAATTTCGCCTCTTGCGAACGGGTTCGTATCACCCAGACGGCGAGGACGATGACTATGATGCCGAGAATCGCATATAAAACGATTCGGCCGGTAGAGACTTTTGCCATTTACTCCTCCTTTTTATTGTTTAGCGCCTGTTTTGCTGTGCGGTTCGGCTGTTACAACCTTACCGCAGCAGTGCTTGTACTTTTTCCCCGACCCACAAGGACAGGGGTCATTTCTTCCTACTTTTGGTGTTTGGCGACGAACCGGGGTAGTTGCCGGTGCGGCTGATGCTGCGCCACTTTCGACTGGTGTTGATGCAGTCGGTTTATAGGCTTGCACCGTCGCGGGCCGGCGCTGTTGTTGTACCCGGTCCTCGCCGCTCTTCGGGTCAACCCGGAAAAGTACCCTTAATGCATTTTGATAAAATTGGTGCATCGTTTCACTGAACAGATGGAAAGACTCCTGCTTGTATTCAACGAGGGGGTCTTTTTGCCCGTACGCCTGTAATCCGATGCCTTCCCGCAGGATATCCAGCTGATGGAGATGGTCGCGCCAAGCATCGTCAAGGGTTGCGAGAAAAACCCGGCGGCACCACTCAACAAGCAATTCCTGCCCAAGTTCATTTTTCAGGTTTTCGTAGCGGTGTTTAGCGATGCTACTGATATGTTCCTTGAACTGCTCGGGTGTAATTCGCTTGCGTTCTTCTTCAGATATCACAAGGTCGGCGAGGAAGGTTTTTAGCAGTTCTTCGCGCAGCCCAGACCAATCCCAGTATTCGGAATGGCGTTCGGACCCAAACCGGTTGAGCATTTGTTCGGTAAAACCTTCGACTATGTCGTTAAAAACCGAAGTTAAATCTTTTTCTTTAAGGATTGTATCTCGCAGACTATAAATAACTTCACGCTGCCGGTTCATCACATCGTCATACTCTAAAAGATGCCGGCGGATTTCAGCGTTACGAATTTCCACCCTTTTCTGGGCATTGGCGATGACCCGGGTGACAAGACCACTCTGTACCGGTTCGTCTTCCTTACCGCCCCAGCGGTCCATAATGCTGGCGAGTCGATCACTACCAAAGAGACGCAAGAGGTCATCTTCGAATGAGATGAAGAACCGTGAAGAGCCCGGGTCACCTTGCCTGCCAGACCGACCCCGCAACTGGTCGTCAATTCGCCGGGCTTCGTGCCTTTCGGTGCCAATTACATACAACCCGCAGGGTACCTCTTCATAACACCTGCCGGGCTGTTCTTCCCAGTAGGCACATTTGCCGTCGCCTGAGACAAGGTAACACTTTTCACCTTTTACCACACCTTTGCCCAGTTTTATGTCAGTACCCCGGCCTGCCATATTGGTTGCGATAGTTACAGCACCCGGCTCACCGGCACGGGCAATAATCTGACTTTCGGCTTCGTGGTTTTTGGCGTTGAGAATTGAGTAGCGGATGCCGGTGGGCCGAAGCATCCGGTCCAGTTCCTCTGATGCCTGAACCGAAGTGGTACCAACAAGAATTGGTCGACCTAATTTGTGCCACTTGACAATTTCATTCACCACTGCCCGATATTTTGCCTTTTTCGTGCGTAGTACCACATCCGGGTAATCAATTCGGCGTACCGGAGCATTGGTGGGAATCTCAATTGCCTGCAGTTTATACACATTGTAAAGTTCGGCGGCAATAGTCATTGCAGTGCCGGACATTCCAGCAATTTTTTCATACATTCGGAAGTAGTTCTGAATTGTGATGGTACCGAAGGTCTGGGTTTCTTCGCGCACCTGGACCTGTTCTTTGGCTTCCAGCGCTTCATGTAAACCGTCCGAGAATCGGCGACCCGGCATCAACCGGCCGGTGAACTCATCAACAATCACTACATTGCCATCAGGAGTTACCACATAATCGACATCTTTTTCAAACAGGGCGTAAGCTTTGAGTAGGGAGTGGATGTTCGCCAGTCGATCGCTCTGTTCGGCGTAGCGTCGGTAGGTTTCCTCCTTACGACGGGCGCGCTCTTCCGGGCTGAGTGTTGGGTCAACATCCCATTGGGCAAGTTCGCTAACGATGTCGGGTAAAACAAATAGATTTGGATTATTAGGCGCCAGCGCTGCCCGGCCTTTATCAGTGAGGTCAACCGAATGATCCCGTTCGTCAATGACAAAGAATAACTCGCTGTCAATTTCATGTAGTCTCTTGTCTCGGCGCAGAATGCCGTCTGCCTGCTCAATCAGCCGCATTACTCCTCCCTGCTGTCGGACCCTCATTAAATTTTTGTTTTTTGGTGCGCCGCGTAACGCCTGCAATAGTTTGATGCCAGCTTCAAAGTTTTTCCCCTGACGCAATAGCCTTTCACCTTCGGCAACAATTCGGTCAACAAGCCGGTCCTGTTCCCGAAAAAGGCGACTAACGAGCGGTACCAGTTCCTGCAACTGCTTTTGTTTGGAAAAGCCGACAGGGCCTGAAATAATGAGTGGTGTGCGTGCTTCATCAACCAGAATGATGTCAACTTCATCAATGATTGCATAATAGTGGCCCCGTTGCACCTTGTCTTCATAGTTTAAGACCATGTTGTCCCGCAGGTAGTCAAAGCCAAATTCGTTGTTTGTTCCATAAGTGATGTCGCAGGCGTACTGGGGCCGGCGTTCTTCTGGTGTCATTCCTGATTGGATATATCCGACGGTCAAACCCAGGAACTCAAATATCGGACCCATCCATTCCCGGTCACGACGGGCGAGGTAGTCGTTGACCGTAACCAGATGACAACCCCTTTTGGTCAGGGCGTTTAGATAAAGCGGCATCGTCGCTACTAAAGTTTTGCCTTCCCCGGTTTTCATCTCTGCTACCTTACCTTCGTGTAAAACGATGCCACCGATTAACTGGACATCAAATGGTACCATATCCCATGTAATCTCCTGATTGGTCACGGTCCAGCGCTTACCCGTTAGGCGACGGCAGGTTTCCTTCACAAGGGCAAACGCTTCCGGCAGGATTTCGTCAAGTAATTCGCCATCCTTAATTCGGGCGATAAATTCTTCAGTTTTGCGGGGTAGATCGGCATCAGTGAGGTTATGGTAAGATTCGTAAATCTTATTTATGTTGGCTACCACTTGGCGTAGACGCCGAACTTCCCTTTCACTCTTGGTAGGAATCAACTTCCTGAGCGCTTGAAGCATTGTATTTATAATTTTAACAATTTAAGGGTCTGTTGTAAAGTTTGTCAACTTAAACGATGAATCGCCCGTTCCATTTCGGTTCGTACTTCGGCGAACCCTTCGCGAGTCATGGCGGTTTTAAGTGCTGGAATTGCCTTCGGGTCACCAATTGCTGAAATGGCATTGGCGGCGGCTTTACGTACTTCGCGACTGGAATCGGATAGGGCGATGCATAACTCCTTGACCGCTTCAGGAGCACCGATTTTGCCCAATGTTTTGACTACTGCCAGTCTAATTTCTTCGCGTTGGTCACGCAGTCGGGGGATAAGGCAGTTTAGGGCTAATTTTCCGGCATTTATTAGACTCTGCCACTCTTGTCGGGCAAGAAGAAACTGCAACCGGATCTCGGGTTCGGTTGGAACAGTACCCTGAGTGACAAGCGCGTCGGCGGCTGCTTTACGCACTGCGGCATCTTCATCGCTAAGCGCTTTAACCAACGCCTGAGTTGTTTCTAACTGGGCAGGAAAGTTCGTTCCCAGAGCCCGAGCAGCGAACTCCCGGCCGTTTGGGTTAGTTTCATTTAAAAGGAACTGTGCAAGTCGTTCGCTGGCAAGAGGGTAGGTTTTATAATTGAGCGCCTTTGCTGCTGCCTCCCGGACTTCGAGGTCGCCGTCCCTAAGGGCAAATATCAATCTTTCTTGCGCCCGAGTTCGTAACTCCTGAGGGGTTTTTTCAGGTAGATGGCTTAAGGTAAGAGCAGCACGGACACGGGTGGTAACATCAAGGTCGTCAAGCGCAATCAAGAGTAATTCTACTGCCGGTTCCGGTGAATGGGGCAACAGCGATTCTTCAATCGCTTTAAGTGCCGCGACTTTAAGTTCTTCAGGCTCATCGCCGCTGCGGAAAAGCTCGGCAAATCGTTCCTGTGCCATTTCGGGGGCAATTTCTGCCAGCCTTATGAGTGCCTGTGCCTGAAGGCTGGTTAAGCCTTCTTCAGCCAGTCGGGGTTCGACATTTTCCTTAAGTTGCCGGGCATCGTTTAAGTTCTGGATTAACTTCTCCAGCGCCTTTACCGCTGCCTTCTGTTCCGCTTCGCCTTCACTCAATTTGACTTGGGCAAGATGAAAGTTTAGTATCTGCTTAAGGTTTTTCAATTCCCAGTTGCCGTGGACAACAGTTTTCAAGGCAATCAACCGTTCCTGAGGCGAAGGGGCACAAAGCCGGTTCACAATCTCCTGTCGGGCTTCTGGCGACTTTGCATGAGCAAGTGCATTTAAACTGTGATTATAAAGTTCGTAAAGTTTCAAAAGCTTATTCAGGTAGTTGCGGTATTGTTGGTCTATTTCCTGTAAGCGTG
Source organism: uncultured bacterium (assembly GCA_964626075.1). GTDB lineage: Bacteria > Hydrothermota > Tepidihabitantia > Tepidihabitantales > Tepidihabitantaceae > Tepidihabitans. Next base: position 208,267 of record CAZVDD010000018.1, on the reverse strand, counting down.
GGCGCAGTTCGTTTTGCAATGCTTCTTTCTCAGGCGATTTGGACTGGCTCAGTTTCTTTTCGTACGGCGCAATAATCCTTTTCTGCACCGCTATTCTGATGTCGCGTGCCACCCGGGCGACAGAGCCTAAATCCGCTTCGGCCTTTTCCCATTGGAATTCAGGGTCTAAAGGCAGCTTCCCTAATTTTGCCGGGGGCGCGGGCAGCCGTAAAAGGATGTCAAAGATGAAGTTGATGTCCTCTTTAGTTCCGGTTGCAGCCCGGTTGTTAACCAATGCCTTTGCCTCCTCTATTTCTTGTTCAAGTCGTGTGGTAAAGTCGTGAAGTTTGTCTTCAAGTTCGGGCCTGTTCAGGTCAACGGTCTCGAAAATGTGCCATAAAGACAATAGGCTGAGTAGTTTTGCACCGGGCTCCCTCTTGCCAAAAAGCCATCTCATACAATAAGATTAACAGGAAATACTCAACTCGTCAATAACCCGTAGGGGCGGGACAACGTTGTAAAACTTCGAATTCTTATTTTACGGCGAAGGTAACAGTCACGGTTACCCTAATATCTTTGTTTTTTGTCGCCGTGCTGTATATGCCGTAGTCCGAAACTTCGGTTGAGTAGGGCTCGGTAATTTGAAAAACACCTTGGCGTGCCGATGTAATTTTACCGATTCGCGCGCCCGCGCTGCGAGCAATCTCCTGTGCCCGGTTGATGGCGTCTTTGGTAGCGGCGGCAAGAAGTTCTTTTTTCAACCCATCAATTTTGGTGTAGTTGTATTCAAGGTAGGAGTTTTCTAAAATGATGCCCTTTTCGTAAATAAAGTCCGGATTGCTTGCCAGACTTTCTACACGATTAACATCTCTGCTAATAATAAAAAGCGACTGACGAATCGTGTAGCCAATCTGTCTGTCTCCATCCCAGATGGAACTGAGCGATGGGGGTTGAGCTGTGGCTCCTTTCGGCTCAATGCCCTTTTTACTTAGCTCTTCCAGCAGGCTGTTAACCTGTCTCTTAAGGTTGAGATAACCACTGGCGACATCGTTGAGCGATGATTTACTGGTAACGGTTAGGGTCCATTTAACAATGTCCGATTCGAAACTTTTGCTAGCGTAGCCGGTTACCTTTATTGTCTTTTCGGCTCTTCTGCCAGCATAAAAGAAGATGCCGAGAATAAGGGCACAAATCACCAGCGCGATACTGATAATAAAAATATCTTTTGTTTTCATAACTCCTCCTAATGAATTTTAAATTCTTGCCTTTTAGTGTCAAATTTTAGCAGTTTTCCAACCGATGCGTCGTATTCGTTTTTTGGGTCGTAGTGAGAAAATCGTAAGAAGATTCGACACAGGCGGTTGATAAATTATCTCGCAGAGCTTAGGATTTTTTGCCTCATTCCAAGCCTCGACGAAATTACTGGAAAATGCGCGGTTTGTAAACTTTTTGTTTCCCGAGGAGCGGTACAGATTTATGAGAATATTTAAGTGCGACAAAATGCCTTTTACCCAAATACCACAAGGAGTGCTCCGAGGAAGGCGATAAGGATGGCGACAACTTTTCTTGGGGTGACAGGTTCTTTGAGGAGTAGGGCGGCAAGAATGAAAGTGAAGATGTTACTGAGCTGGTTTAAGGGAGCAGCTATTGATACCCGGGTAAATTTCATACCAGCAAGCCACGCTGTTAAGGCAAGGTAGGTGCCCGGGATGGTGCCTAAAACGGGGTAGCCAATCGCTTTGGGGGTGAAGACAGCAGAAATCAAGACTTTGCGTTCAGGAAGAAACAGGGTGATAGCGAGAAGGCCAAATAGGGCAGCAAAAAGGCGAAACATGGTTACCCATAGGATTGAAGTTGTGGCAAGAAGCGGTTTGATGATGATGACACCAATGGCGGTGCAAAGGGTCGAGAGTACTCCCAGTACTATACCAGATAGCAGGCGGGTCCGGGAGATGTTATCAGGCATTTCGATGCGGGTGGTGGTTAAGAGTGCGGCAAGGATTAGAAAGACACCAATTAACTGGACCAAAGATAGGGTTTCTTTAAGAAAGAGGAAAGACAGCAGGATTAGCGCCGGGCTATACATATAACTAACAATTGAGGAGAAGGTGGCGCCAATTCGGTTGAGGCTGGCAAAAAATAATGTGTCACCAATCGCCATACCGAGGATACCGCTTAAGATGAAACGGGCATAATGGCCCATCGGTAAACGCGGGAAAAAAGGCTCGCTGAAAAGGGCGATGGTAGGAATGAGAATGATCGTGGCAAGAAGGTTTTTAAAAATGTTGAGGCTAAGTGGGTGTCGGCTTTCTCCGCTCTTTTTGAACAGGATAACGGCAAATCCCCATAACAGGGCGCTGAGAAGTGCAAGGAGTTCGCCGAGGTAAGGAATTTTCAAGGGCACAGTTACCTCAAAGTGGATTGTATTTTTGCGCTACCAATTGTCAAATAGGTGGTGTAGTGGTTGACAGCTGATGAATTTGTGGCAATCTTAAATTATGAAAAAAAAGAAAGATGTTGTTGGCGAAAAGCAGGCTAAATTCTTTGATTTGAAGTATTGCGACCTTTGGGGGCGGTTGCGTCATATCACCTTGCCAATAGAGCGGTTTGAGGAGATTACGGAGAGCGGAGTTGGGTTTGACAGTTCTTCGGTTGCTGGATTCGGGAAGGTTGAGGGGAGTGATATGATTTTAAAGCCGGATTTGAATACGGCTTTTGTTGAGCCGTTTGCCCAGGAGACAACCGTTTCCTGTTTTGGCGAAATTTATGAAGCCGGAACCGGCGAGCGCTATGGTAATGACCCACGTTTTATTCTTGAGAAGGCGGTGGCATTAGTTAAGAATGTGGTGGATTGCGATGAGGTAATGGTGCGGCCCGAGTTTGAGTTTTATCTTTTCAATTCGGCAGAGTTCTGGACCGACGACAGTTCAGCCGTTTACAGGATTGAGACCGATGAGTTGAGACACGATGACCAGACGGGATTGGCGCTTTTTAAGGGTAGCGCTTATGAGGTAGCACCGCCTTTTGACCGGAGTAGTGATTTTCGTTCGGAACTTGCCGGTCTGATGGCGAGTTGTGGTATTGACGTTAAGTATCACCATCATGAGGGTGGGAGGTTTTCGCAGGTTGAGGTGGAGCCGGTTTTTATGTCGGCGTTTAAAGCCGGTGACGGTGTGATATTGACCAAGTATTTAGTGCGCAATTTGGCATTCCGGCAGGGAAAGAGCGCGACATTTATGCCCAAGCCAATCTACAATGAACCGGGTTCCGGAATGCATATACATCTTTATCTTTCGCGTGCTGGGGTTTCACTTTTTGGTGATGGCAAAAGTTCAACCGGACTGTCACAACTGGCGCTTTATTTTATCGGCGGGATAATTGAACATCTCAGGTCGTTGTGTGCGCTGACGAATGCAAGCACCAACTCTTATCGCAGGTTAATTCCGGGTTATGAAGCACCGACCGAGGCGTTTTTCGGCATTGCAAATCGGACGGCGGCAATTCGTATTCCCGGGTACATAAGAGGGACAAGGAAGATGGCGATTGAGTTTCGGGTACCAGATGCCACTGCCAATCCCTATCTGGCACTGGCAGCGGTTTTGCTTGCCGGATTGGATGGTGTAAGAAAGAAGATAGACCCCGGTTTACCAATTTCGGGACGAGCTGGAGGAAAGGGAATTCGTTCCCGGGGCAAACCGGTTCCAAGTTCGCTGGCAGAGGCCTTGAAGGAGTTGGAGCAGGATAATCGTTACTTAGTTGAGGATGGGGTGTTTAAAGAAGAAACGATTGAGAAGTGGATTGATTTGAAGTTGCGGGAGGTTGATGCGATAGGAAGAAGACCCCATCCCTGGGAGTTTAACCTTTATTACGGTTGTTGATAAAGGAGGTTTTATGAAGCAAGCGGTTGTCAGTGAGCAGGCACCAAAGCCGGTCGGTCCTTACAGTCAGGCGATTATTGTGGGTTCTCTGGTTTGGTGTTCCGGGCAGATTGGTATCGACCCAAAGACGGGGACACTGGTTGAAGGGCTGGAGCAGCAGACTGAGCAGATTTTTAACAACCTGAAAGCGGTGCTGGAAAGGGCGGGCAGTGGTTTGGAGCGGGTTGTTAAGGCAACGGTCTTTATCACCAGTATGGACAACTTCGCAAGGGTGAATGAAGTTTACGCTCGTTTTTTCAAGGAGCCATTTCCCGCCAGGTCAACGGTTGAGGTTGGGGCATTACCCAAAGGAGCGTTGGTTGAAATTGAGGTAATTGCGGAACGCGGGTAGTAGATGGATATGAGAAATTTTTGGGGCGTTCTTTTTGTATTAGCGGCTTTCGGCGTTTGCAATGCGAACGAAGAGGAGTTTATCCAGGCGCGCGATTTGTGCTATTTACAGAACTATCAAGCTGCGGCAGAAGGGGTTAACAGGTTAATTTGCCGAGACGAATCCGATCCTGCCGGGTTGTTCTGGCAGGCGTGCCTATTGCAGATGCTGATCTACGATTCCGGTAATGTTGGGCTTCTGGACTCTTTTTATCGCACAACTGACCGGGTGGTCACATTATGTCGGAGAAGGTTGAAGGGTTCGCCCAATGATACCCGGGCGTTAGTTTACTGGGGTTTGGCAGAACTGAATCGCGCAAACTGCTTGAGCTGGCAGAACAGAAAGTTGCCGGCATTTATGACGATGCTGAAGGTGCCGAGTCGATTGCATCGTGCGCTGGAATTGGAGCCCGGGCTGGCAGACGCCGCATTTGGGTTAGGAGTTATTGAGTATTTTAAGGCGACCGCAGACCGATATCTTTTTGGGTTGGGATTAATTGGTTCCCGGGAGCGGGCTTATTCACTGGTGCAGAAGGCGGAGCGAGCAGGTGTTTTGATGGTACCCATGGCGCAGTTTCTTTTAGGTTTTATGATGAAGGAGGACAAACTTTACCCGGGTGCTATTGAATGGTGTGAAAAACTGCTTGCACGGTATCCCGACAATCGAGCAGCACGCCGGCTGTTGCGCGATGTGTACCTGGATATGGGCAGATTTCACCAAGCGATTGCGGTGGCAAGGGAACTGGAGCGTGATATAAGGCGGGCATTTCCTAATAATCGCTATGGTCTTGCCGAAAACTGGCTTAAAATGGCTTGTGCATTTGAAAAACTGAACGAAACGGACAGCGTGGTGGTTTATAGCGAACAAATTATCGCCTGGGAGGGTTTTCAAAATCAGGTACCGTGGCTTGCTAATTATGTGCGGGAAGCAAAAGGATTGAAGGAACGCGTTAGGAGGAGCAAAAGTTGAATCAACGGGAGCGGAACGAAACTGAAATATCAGGAAAAGGAGGCAGTGAGGCAAAGGTAATGGTGGTCGGCATCGGGAATCGATTGCGAGGAGATGATGGCGTAGGGTGTGTGATTGTGACGCTATTGCAGGAAGAGAGAATCGAGGCGGTTGAGGCCGGTGCGGTGCCGGAAAATTTTATCGGGGTTATTGTCAAAAGGAAACCCGAGAGGGTACTTTTGGTTGACGCCTGTGATTTTGGCGCACCGGGCGGCGAGTTTCGGCTTTTCTCGAGTGCAGAGATTGAGCGGCTAAACTTTAAGGGTTTTTCATCGCACACGCTGCCGCTTAATATGTTTGCCCAACTCATTAGCGATACCTGCGGCGCCCAGGTGTGGTTGCTTGGAATCCAGCCGGAAAGTATTACGCTCGGCGCCGGGCTTTCGGCGACGGTTGCCGCCGCTTTACCAAGGGTTGTTGATTTTATCCGGCAATGGCTGAAAGGTTTATAAACTACTGCCGGCGATATCCAAGGGTGTAGAGTTTTTTTACCCTGCGGCGATTAATTGCGTTGCGAGTGTCAAGAATAAGTTTGCTCTCCCTGAGAATCAAATCGTAGTCGAAGCAGGAGTGGTCGGTGAGAATCAGAACGCAGTCTGCCTGCCGAATCAGACCCGGGGTCAGAACTTTTGCCCGAAACTTTTTGCCGTTGATTTGAATCTCGGGAACATAGGGGTCGACGTAGTCAATTTTCTGGACTTTACCCTCTAAAAGTTCCATCACCTTGATAGCCGGCGAGTGCCTTGTGTCCTCGACATTCCGTTTGAAGGCAGCACCGATTATTAAAACTTTCGCCTTTTTTGCCGCCACGCCGTTTGTGCCGAGAATTTCAAACAGTCGGTCAACGACGAAGTAAGGCATCGCTTCATTGGTTTCGGCTGCCAGTTCGATGAAGTTGGAATGGAAATCAAACTCTCGTGCCTTCCAGGCGAGGTAGTAGGGGTCGATAAGGATACAATGCCCCCCGATACCTGGGCCAGGATAAAAAGGCATAAACCCGAACGGTTTTGTTGCGGCGGCATTGATAACTTCCCATATGTCGATGTTACCCATCCGGTCGCACATTCGGGCGAGTTCGTTGACGAGAGCGATGTTGACGCTGCGAAAGATGTTTTCAAGAAGTTTGGACATTTCAGCAACGCGCGGGGAGGAAACGGGAACAACCTTATCGACAAATTGGCGGTAGAACAGCGCGGTTAGTTCAGTGCATTTTGGGGTCACACCACCCACGACCACCGGAGTTGTGCGCGTTGTCCAGACGCGGTTACCCGGGTCGATTCTTTCCGGCGCGAATGAAAGGTAGAAGTCTTTGCCAACTTTATAGCCAGTTGCTTCAAGAATGGGCAAAAGGATTTTTTCGGTTGTTTCCGGATAGGTAGTACTGCGGAGGATAATAAGTTTACCGGGTTTGAAATAGCGGGCAATCGATTTGCCGGCTTCAATTATGTATGAGACATCAGGGTCTTTAGAAGGGGTGAAAGGGGTGGGTACGCAGATGTTGATGATGTCAGCGTCGCGGCACACCTCGTATTTTGTCGTTGCTCGAAGTTTGCCTTTCTTGACAACTGCTGCCAGTTCAGTGGTGGAGACATCACCGATGAAACTCTGACCGCGATTCACCGCCTGGACTTTATTTTTATCGATGTCGATGCCGATAGTATCGTAGTTGTTGCGGGCAATTTCCACTGCAAGTGGTAAACCTACATAGCCGATACCGATAATCGCAACTTTTGCCTGCTTTTTAACGATTTTTTCGGTGAGGTTTTCCACGAGACTCCTTTCCATTGTTTTTCCTCCTTCCTTAAAAAACATTACGGTCAAAACTTCGATACTGTACTGCCTCAGTCAGGTGACTGGGCTGGATTGTTTCTGAGTTTTCCAGGTCGGCGATGGTGCGCGCCACCTTCAATATCCGATGATATGCCCGGGTCGATAGACCGAGGCGGTCAATGGCAGCACGGAGAATTTCTTCTCCCTGAGGGGTTATGGGACAAAAACGTTTGATGAGCGATGGTGTCATCTGGGCGTTGGCATAGATTTTACGGCGCAGATAAAGGGCGTTGAATCTTTGTCTCTGGATGGCACGAGCCTGGGTGACCCGTTGCCGGATTGTTGCCGAATCTTCGGCTGGACGCCGGCTGGCAATCTCGGTGTATTTTAATGACGGGACTTCGATGTGGATGTCAATGCGGTCAAGAAGCGGACCGGAGATACGGCTGCGATAGCGCCGGATTTTCAACGGCGTGCAGGTACAGGTGTGGCGCGGGTCACCAAGAAAACCACAGGGGCAGGGGTTCAGGGCACAGACGAGCATAAAGCGTGCGGGAAAGGTGATGGTGGAACGCGCCCGACCGATGGTTACTTCGCCGTCTTCCAGAGGCTGGCGGAGCGCTTCAAGGGCATCACGGTGAAACTCGGGCAGTTCGTCAAGAAACAAAACACCGTTGTGGGCAAGAGATACCTCTCCGGGTCGGGGTACGGCACCGCCACAAATCAAACCCGATTCTGAGATGTTGTGATGCGGGGAACGGAAAGGTCGGTTGGCGACAATCGGAATGCCTTCCGGTAATGTGCCGGCAACCGAGTGAACCTTGGTCGCTTCCAGCGCTTCTTCCAGCGTCAGCGGCGGCAGGATGGTTGGCAGTCGCCGGGCAAGCATCGTTTTACCGCTGCCCGGTGGTCCGAGCATCAACACATTGTGGCCACCGGCGGCGGCGATTTCCAGTGCCCGTTTCGCATGGGCATGACCGTAAACTTCGGCGAAGTCAACATCCGATATTGCGGCACGGGCGAAGAGTTTCTCAGCATCGGTTTTAACTGGTGTTAAGGTGTCAACCCCTTTTAGAAAATTGACGGTCTGAGCAAGGGAGTTGAGCGGGTAAACTGGCAGATCGGGAACAAGGGCAGCTTCAAGCGCATTTCCCTCTGGCACCAAAAGACCTTTGACTTTTGCTGCCCGGGCGGCAAGCGCCATTGCTACTGTACCGCGAACCGGGCGTAATGTGCCGTTAAGGGAAAGTTCGCCTAAAATGACATAGCCATCAAGGGCGGCCGGGGAAATCGTACCGGCGGCGGCAAGGATTCCAAGGGCAATGGGCAAATCAAAAGATGGTCCTTCTTTTTTGATGTCGGCGGGCGCAAGGTTAACAGTGATGCGCCGATTGGGAAAGAAAAGTCCGGAGTTTTTGATTGCCGCCTGAACCCGGTGTTGCGACTCTTTAACTGCCGTGTCCGGTAAACCAACGATGTTGAAGGCAGGAAGACCAGGTGCAACATCGGTTTCCACCGAAACCAGGAATCCGTCAACCCCGAAGACGGCACTGGAAAGAACGGTGGCAAGCATCAGAATGCCCCGATTAGATGTTCAATTTTAATTGCGCCCGGCGCGCAGAGCAGGGTCAGGACATCAAACCGGACGGGCTGGGTTTCAAGATGGTGGGCGATAAGATACTCCTGGGCAAGCCGCTGAAGCCGGCGCTGTTTAAGCGGTGTAACCGATTCCTCGGGGGTGCCGAATTTTTCCGAGGAGCGAGTCTTAACTTCCACAAAGACAACGGTGTCGCCATCCTGACATACAAGGTCAATTTCGCCGCGGGTAGAGCGATAGTTGGTCGTTAGAATACGATACCCCTTGTTGACAAAGAAGCGTCGGGCGAGCTGTTCACCGCTAATGCCCAGTTGGCGGGATTTTTTACCCCGGGTATTGGGTTGGGTCATAATGTATCCTGGGAGTTTTGAATCAGCGCTCTGATGGGTTCAAAGGTGCGTCGGTGAATAGAGGCGATGCCCAGCTGTTTGATTGCCGCGATGTGCTGGGGTGTTCCGTATCCTTTATGCTGAGCAAGACCATAGCCCGGGAATTTCTGGTCAAATTTTTCCATCAGTTCATCACGGTACACCTTGGCGATAATTGAGGCACTGGCGATGGAGAGGCTTTGGTTGTCACCGTCAATTACGCCCTGACAGGGGAGAGGCAAATCAGGAATTTTCCAGCCATCGGCGATGACTAACATTTCGTCCGTGATACCCTTTTTTAAGAGGCGACAGTGAATTTGCAGTACGGCCCGGCGCATCGCATAAAATGTTGCCTGGGCGATGTTGTAGCGGTCGATATAGCGATGTCCGGCGGCACCAATCGCCCAGCCAAGGGCACAGCGTTTTATGATGTTTGCCAGATACTTTCTTGTTGCTGGTGTCAGAATTTTGGAATCGCGGACACCAGGGATTCTGGTATTTTTTGGGAAAACCACTGCCGCCGCAACCACCGGTCCGGCAAGGGCGCCTCTTCCCACCTCGTCAACGCCACAGACCAGGTGGTTATTGCGCCACAGTTTCCGGTCGAGATTTTTCACCGGGCTTGCGTTCTTTGAGCACCGCTTCTTGGCCACGTTTCTCGCGCAAGTAGTAGAGTTTTGCCCGGCGGACTTTGCTCTTTCGGCGGATGTCAACTTTTGCAATCACCGGGGCATTAATGGGAAAGATGCGTTCGATTCCCACGCCGCGGCTGACCCGGCGGACGGTGAAGGTTTTACCGGCGCCCTTACCACGAACGGCGATGACTGTGCCCCGAAATATTTGAATCCGTTCTTTGTCGCCTTCTTTTATCCGGATGTGGACATCAACCAGGTCACCTGGTTCGGGTAGAGTTACGGGCGAATTTTGTTGAGTTGCAGTGGGCGGTTGATTTTCATTTTTCGGCTTCCGTGCCATAGACAAACTCCTTTCCCAGAGATTTACGGAGAAACTCCTGGTCTTCCAGCGTCAGGGTTACCTTGCTCAGCAGGTCGGGTCGGCGGCGTGCGGTAGCAAGCAGGGCTTGCTCGCGACGCCATTTTGCCACCGCAGCATGGTTGCCCGAAACGAGCACCTCAGGAACAACAAGACCCCGGAATTCCCTGGGGCGAGTGTAGAGCGGCGCGTCAAGCAAACCATGGGCGAAAGAGTCGGTTGCGACCGAGTCTTCGTCACCGACGGCACCGGGGAGAAGTCGGGCGATGGCTTCAATGACAACCACCGCCGCGGCTTCTCCACCGGCAAGGACATAGTCGCCGATTGACAGCTCTTCGTCAACCAGCAAGACCCGGACGCGTTCATCCACCCCTTTGTAGCGTCCACAGATAAGGACAATATGGGGTAGCTCTTTGAGCCGGTGCGCCATTGCCTGGTCAAACCTTTTGCCTTGCGGTGAAAGCAGAATTACCCGGGAGTCAGATGTTCGTACCGAATCGACCGCCTTACATATCGGTTCCGGTTTCATCACCATTCCGGCACCGCCGCCAAACGGATAGTCGTCAACCGTGCGGTGCAAATCGGTGGTGAAATCCCGGGGGTTGACCAGCCGGACTTCAAGGACACCTTTTTCCCGGGCAATTCTCGTTGGTCCGCAATCAAGCGGTCCGGAAAAGAACTCCGGGAAAATGGTTATGATATGGACTTTCACCGGCTTGTTCGTCCTCTTTCTGACTCAGTGCTGATAAAACAGGGCGCGGGCTATTCGAGAATTTCCAGTTGTGCCCGTTTACCCTGCTTCATTGCAGCGGCTGAGATAATCGCCCGGATCGATTTGGCGGTGCGACCTTCTTTGCCGATTACTTTGCCAAGGTCGCCCTGACCAACCCGCAGTTCGTAAATCAGCGTCTTTTCGCCTGCGATTTCTTTGACCTCAACACGGTCTGGATGGTCAACGAGGGCTTTCGCGATGTATTCGATGAGTTCCTTCAGATTCATACTACCTCCTTTGTTAGTTTGTAGGTTCTGTAGGCCGGACAGGGTCCGATTCCACACCAGTTCCACCCTCTGCTGGAACCGGGGAAACCGGAACCATTTTCCGATAACGTTTTATTAATCGGTCAACGGTATTAGAGGGTTGGGCTCCTCTGGTTAGCCAGTAGTCCACCCGCTCAAGATTAAGTTTCAGTATTTTCCGGCGCGGGTCGTAATGCCCCAGCGCTTCGAGGTACTTGCTGTCGCGTGCCCGTCGCGAGTCAATCGCGACCACTCGATAGGCCGGCTTATTACGAGCACCCAGACGCGTAAGTCGAATTTTGACCAAGTGCAACTCCTTTTTTAATTATTAAAATTAGCCAAATTATGCCCTCTTGTCAACAGTTTACATCAGCGAAGGAGAATAAGTTTAACAATCTCTTGCCGGTTGGTTCCGCCGGCTTTTAGCAAATAGACACCTGCGCCAAGGTTTTTGGGGCGCGGGAATAGAAGCGGTCCTTTTTGGTTCGGGGAAATCGGTATCGTGCAGACGATTCGACCGGCAGCGTTATAGAGGTCTAAACTGCTAACATCGGGCGGAGTGGCAATTCGGAAATAACTGGTTATCGTGGTGGGGAAAATACGGAGTTCGGGTGTGGTTTTAGGGTTAGATGCTGGTTCTTCAATACCGAACACATTTTTGCCGGCAAGGCTGAAGCCATAAACACCTAAGTATACTGCACTGGCGTTGGCAGGATGACGCCGGATAAAGGAGTTTGTCCTGCCGGTTGTTCCCAGTGTATCCCGATTCCAAATGATGCCGTTGTTGGTTGTGTAAAAGACCCCCTGGGTGTCGGTTCCTGCCCAGACCCGGGTGGAAATTGCGGTATCAGGAAGGACACAGGTTGCTCCGGTTAGTCCAAGATTGGACCAGGTCATGCCGTTGTTTTCTGATTTGAACACACCGGCGGGTGTGGTGCAGAACCAGATTGCGCTATTTTCGGGAAACTGTTTTAGGTCAGTTACCGGGGTGCCAGTGATGCCCGATGTGGTGGTTGTCCAGTTTCTGCCCCGGTCAATTGAACGAAAGAGCGCCGGTGCGGAGCCGGTTTTACCAAAGGCGAAAATTGTGTCGGCATTGCGGGAGAAGTACATTCCCAGACACAACCCGTGGTCGCGCAACAGCACCGTGTTCCAGTGTTCGCCCTGGTCGGTGGAACGCATAACGGCAAATCTGAGAGGACCGGATGCCGAGTCCCTTTTGCCGCCCCAGGCGTAAAGTGTGTCGGGACCGGTTGGGTGATAGGCGATGCCCTGCGGTTCAAAGTGTTGGGCGATAAGCACGGTTTCCCAGGAGTCGCCGCGGTTTATCGTTCGGTGCAGGTGCGAATCAAATGTGCTGATGCAGACTATTGTGTCCGGATGGCGCGGGTTGACCGCAACATCTTTAATCCCGGCAGAACGGGGAAACCTTTTGCCCCAGGGTTGCCAGTTCTGGCTGGTGTTAGATGTCTTCAGTATGCCGACCCCTTCAACACAGGCGAGCACGGTTTCCGGAAAAGAGAAGTTGAGCGTCAACACCCGTAGGTTTTTCATCCCCGGAGTGCGATAGTTCCAGTCAAAACCGCCGTTTGTGGAGTAAAAAAGTCCGTAAGAGTTAGCCGCATAGATTTCTAAGGGACGAACCGGTGCGAGCCAGCGGGTGTTTGTGCCGGTAAACTGGGTAGTATCGGCGTTCCAGGTCCAGCCCAAATCGGTTGAACGGTAAACGAGGTTTTCACCGCCGGCATAAGCATAGTAAGGTGGGGTCGGAGAAAATGCGATGGCGTAGGTCGGGGCAATGAGACGCCGGGTCCAGTTTGAACCAAGGTCGAAAGAGTGGTAGATACCGGTGTCGGTGGCGCAGATGACGGTTGAACTGTTCGCCGGGTTTAGGGCAAGGCTGTAGGCACAACTGCCTGCCAAGCCATTGGACTTATCCTGCCAGGTGGCGCCAAAGTCGGTGGTGTAAAACAGGCGGGCACGGTTGGCAACTGAGCCGCCGATAAATCCGGTTCCCGGGTTTGCCGGGCTAATGGTAAGGAGTCGGGCACGGGCTTCAAAAGAATTTACGACCCGGTTGATGTTCCAGGTTGCACCGGCATCGGTGCTGGACAAAAGGTAGACACCGACCGAATCGCCGGAATAGTTTTCAGCCGCTGCCCAGATTTCGTTGTTGTTTGCAGGGTGGACAGCAATTTGCTGTACCCAGAGGTCGTATGACGAAGGGAGATTTGCGACTACCTGCCAGGTTGCTCCGGCGTTGGTGCTTTTGTAAATGCGACGGGTTTTGCCGGCGGCATAGATGGTTCGGACATTGTTTGGATTGATGGTCAGGGCGGTAATGATGTCCGGGATGGTTTCCAGGGTTGTCCAGGAAAGGCCGGCATCGGTGGTATGGAATATTAAAGTGGGAAAGTTGCCGACCGCAATGTAAAGTTCATCAGGGTAGTTAGGGACCGAGGTTAATGCGGTGATGGCGGCACCATTTGGTCCAAGTTGCTGCCAGTTACCAATGGCGCCAATCACGGTGGTAAAGAGGACAACGGTCACGAATTTCATTTTTGACCTCCTGTGCTAATCTTTTCATCGATGTTTATTGCAACTTTTTCTGTAAGACGCACCAGGTCCCGTGCTGCTTCCTCATAACGATTGTGGGCGTTGGTTAAATGGGAGCCGATGGTCTCAAACTTTTCCCGGAACCGACTGATTTCTGCCTGGAGCCGGTTGAGGTGGTCAAGGATTTCAATCGCTTTGCGGTCGATTTCCAGCCCCCGTAATCCGAGGATAAGGGTCTGGAGATAGGCGTAGATTGTTCCCGGAGAAACCGGAATTACCCGACGGGAAAAGGCGTAATTTAGAATGGTCTCTTTTTCTTCGGTGGGATTGGCGACAATTGTTTCGTAGTACACATTTTCTGCCGGAATGTACATCAAAGCAAAGTCAAATGTCCCTTCATCGGGCAGGATGTATTTCTCAGCGATGCTGTCGATGTGTTTTTTGATGTCGTTCAGGAACTGTTTCCGTAAACTGCGCCGGCTATTGTCGTCCGGCGCCGTGAGCAGGCGCTGGAAGTTTTCCAGCGGGAATTTGGCATCAATCGGCACCAGTCGTTGACCAAGCCGGACAACCGCATCGACTTTGACACCAGAGCGAAACCGGTATTGTAGTTCGTAGTTGTTCGGTATCATCTCCTGGAGTAAGTTGCCGAGGAACAGTTCACCGAGGACACCACGCGGTTTTGGGGCACGCAAGATTTCCTGTAAGGAGGCGATGTTTTTCCCGATTTCGTAAATCTGCTGGGATGCCTGAGACAGTTCGCCCAGGGCACGAGAAACATCACTCACCATTCGAGCGGCGTTGTCGAGCCGGCTGTTAATCTGCCCGGTGTTTTCGGCGAGAAGCCGGTTGATTTCGCTCAAGCGCTGATTCAGGAGCTGGGTGTTGTTGTCAAGCGCCTGAACCTGTTGCTGGCGCAGTGCCTCCAACTGCTGGAGGAGTAAATGCAGTTCACCGGCGGGCGGACGGGAACGGCTGAGATAGAGGAATAGAACTACGATGCTAATTATCAGGGCAAGGGCAGCGGCGATGTAAACAAAGACCACCTATTTAGGATAAGCCAATCTGAACACAGGTCAAGGATTTTAGTCCGAAAGGCTTTCCGTTGAGACAGCAATGTGCCAAGGAAAAGGATTAAACGAAGATGGTCTTATTACTTTAAGAGCCTTTAAGTGCGCAGTTTTAACGGAGAACAATGCGGGTTTCAGGTTGGGGTTTTTGTAATGTAAAATAAATAAAGATGTTAGCCAATTTTGTTGTAATCAATACTAAGAGGGATAGGGTAGCCCGGGAGTAATCCCCGGAATAGTTACCGGGTGGGGTGGGGTTTTGGTGATGAAACAGGCGGGGCGATGAGTTTGGTGGCAGCGCCCGGGTTAGGAATAACGGGTCACAATGGGGAAAGAGGGTTAATTTGCTTCGCCGTGCTGTTCCGGTTCAATGTGGACAACGACACTGGTGACCTCGGGGTTGGCAAGTTTGATTTGCTCTTCGACCCGGGTGGCGATTTCGTGTCCGGCTTGAACAGTTATTGTCGGGTCAACGAGGACATGAACATCCATCTCAATTTTGTTGCCGGCGCCGGCAGAACGGGCACGGAAGGCGTGAAAACTTTTAACGCCGGGGATGGTGCTGATGGACGCACGAATTTTTGTCAGCGTTTGCTGGTCTGGGGCACGGTCGGAAAGTTTGTGGAGCGACGCGCGGACAATACGAATGCCGATGAACACGAGAAAGGCAGAAAGGAGGACGGCAGTAAGGTGGTCAAGGAAAGACCATTTTTCACCACCGAGCAGGGCACCGAGAATACCAGCCGCTGCGGCAATAGAGGAGAAGGCGTCAGAACGGTGGTGCCAGGCATTGGCGATTAACGCCTGGTTATGGTACCGTTTGCCAATCGCACGCGTGAGCCAGTATAATGTTTCTTTTAGCACAATCGATAGAAGAGCGATATAGAATGGGAACCAGCTGCGCAGGGCGGTGGGGCGCTGGCTGATGGTGACGAGCGCTTCATAGGCGATGAATAAGGCGGCAACGACAAGCAGGATGCCAACACCAAGGGCGGTGATTGTTTCATAACGAAGGTGGCCGTAGTGATGGTCATAATCAGGCGGCTGTTTTGCGGCGCGGATGCTCCAGAGCACTGCGATGTCGCTGGCGAGGTCGGAAAAGGAGTGGAGGCCATCGGCGATTATCGCGCTGGAGTTACTTATAACACCGGCGCAGAGTTTACCGGCGACAAGGACGATATTAACCACTAACCCGATAACAGTTATCCGGCGCTCGGTTTTTTGCTGAGCAAGAAGAACGGTATCAGTCATTGGGTTCTTTGATAAAGGTTAGGGCGGTGCTGAGGCAAGTCAAGTTGTGAAGGAGAGTTTTAAGCGATTGGGAAGCACGGTTGGTAAGTTATTAGATATTGCCGGGCGGTTTATGTTGCCTTATCAGCGGTTTGGGGCTACTATTTAATTTGGGTTTTATGAAACGCAAGCTGACTTTTCTTGAGATGGCGGTAGGCCGGGTCCAAAGGATGGTGTTTGTTAACTTTTTGGTGTCGGTTTTGCTTTTAACCATCGGGCTATTTGCCATCGGGGCTTTTTTCTGCACGGTTTTTTTTCTTTCGGGCTGGATGGTTCTTTTGTTTTTGGTGCCGCTAATTTATTTTGTCCCGGTCTGGGTTAGTGAGGTTGGCGTTAAGGCGGTTGCCTACAAGATGGAGCGTGTTAACCCAATTTTGCGGGGCAGGCTTTTTGCCGGTTTAGAACTGGCGCGCTATCAGGAGGGTGTTGAGGGGTACTCGCGGGAGTTAAGAGATGCCGCAGTGTCACAGGTTGAGCAGTTGTTAAGCGGGCAACACTGGAAGGGAGTTGTTTGTAGAAAAAGGGTTTTCCTCTGTGGCATAGTTGCGGTGTTGGGATGGGGTTTACTTTTGGGGTTTATTTCGATAGGCGGCGCGCGGGCTGATATCGGATTGAAGAACGCATTTTTCCCAAACCGATTAAAGGTGGTGTTTGCGGTTGAGCCCGGTGATACCGCGGTGGTAAGCGGTGATGTTGTGACCTTTTCCTGCCGGGTGCAGCCCGCCGGTATTTTCCGTCGGGTGAAGATGGAGATAAAAGAACAGGATGGTAAGCATCGGTTTATGGTAATGAGGGGTGATAGCGTTAAGGCACAGTTCGCAGTTCAAAGGGGAATGAGTTACCGATTTCGGGTTCTGAACCAAAGTTCGGGCTGGTTTCGGGTTGGACTTATTGAACCATTAACCCTGCGCCGATTGGTCTTTCAATGTCAGCCGCCTTCGTATACCAATCTACCGCCGAGCGAGATAAGGGGTGATGAGTTGCTCGTGCTGAAGGGAACGCAGGTGACGCTTGATGCTGAGGCAAGTCAACCGGTTGAGAGGGGAAGGCTGGTTCTAAGGTCCGAGACGGTGGCGGTTGTTGTTGATACACAAAAGCCCGCCCACTTTCGAGCCAGTTTTACGGTGCGGGGTGAGGGTGATATGGTGCTGGAGTTGGCGCCGGCGGGGAGTGCGGTTCAGACAGTAGCCCGGGTCAGGTTGCGGTTGATGGTTGACGAAGCGCCGTTTGTGAAGGTGTTTACACCGGGGCGGGATGTTGACCTGCCGGTGAGCATGCAGGTTCTTTTAGGGGTGAACAGTATTGACGATTATGGTCTGGGCGATTTGTCACTCCATTACGGCAAGGACAGTTTTTGTGAGGTCGTACGGTTGAAAAAATTTTCCCGGCAAAGGGAGGACACCACTTTTTATGTCTGGGACCTGTCTTCAGCCGGGCTTTTACCCGGCGATGAGTTGCGCTACTATCTTCAGGTAACCGATAACGATATTGTTTCGGGTCCCAAGATAACAAAAAGTGCTGTTTTTGCGGTGCGGTTTCCGACGATGAGTGAAATTTATTCGTCAGCGGTGGAAAAAACCCAGACAACTCAAGAGGAACTGGCACCACTGGGCGCCAGACAGGAAGAGATTGGTGCGCAGTTGAACCGGATTGGTGAGGAGTTGAAAAGGTCACGGGAACTGTCCTGGGAGGAGAAGAAGCGGTTGGAAGGGCTCCTGGAGGAGCAAAAGCAAATTCTCAGTCAGGTTGAGGGGTTGAAAGCGGATATTGCGCGAACGATTGAAGAGATGGTCAAGGGGATGAGTTATGACCAAGAGACACTGGAGCGGCTGGGGCAGTTGCAGGATTTGCTGTCCCGACTTTTGCCTCCGGAGCTGCAAAAGGCGCTGGAACAACTGGCGAAAAAGTTGGGTGAAAAATCGCCCGATGTCCGGCCGGTGCTGGAGCAAGTTCAACTGGAGCAGGAGAAATTGAAGGCGGGTATTGAGCGTGCCCTGGAAATGTTGAAGCGCATAATGGAGGAGGAACGGCTTGAGGCGCTGGCGCGGCAGGCAAAAGAGTTGCAAAAGGCGCAAGAGGAAGTGAGCCGAGAGCTAAAAAGGGGCGCTTCTGAGGAGCTGGCAGAGAAGCAGGCAAGGACCAATGCCGAGTTTGACAGTTTACGCGCCGAACTTGAAAAACTGGCAGTTGAAATGGCTGAGCCAGAGGTTGCAGAGTCGCTGGGGTCGTTTCAGAAGCAGATTGAGCAGGAGGGTTTAGACCGGCTGGCGCAAGAGCTGGAGCGGCAACTTGCTCAGGGCGAGCGGCGGGGCGCGCAACAGAAGAGCGAGCAACTGCAGCGTTCTTTTCAGGAACTGGCGGAGCGTCTTGACCGGTTGAGCGAGGAGTTAAAACGCCGTCGTTCTGAGGAGGTGATGCGCCGGCTTATCGCTGGTGCTGATGCGCTGTTGCGGGTGTCGCAAGCCCAAGAGGGGCTGGAAAAGGAAATGGGGGAGAAAGCAAATCCTGCGTATCTTGCCCCGGAGGAGATGGGGTTGTTCGAGGCGACGCGTTTGGTGGCGGAGAGTCTTGGGGCACTCGGTGCCCAAACCCTGCTGGTTTCACCCGAGATGGGACAGCAACTTGCGCGAGCGATGAACCAGATGAAGAGTGCCGCCGAAATGCTGGCACTGGGTAACTTTGGTGGCAGTAAGGGGGCGATGACCCAGGCACGGATGAGTTTGAATCGGGCGGTCGCAATGGTGCTGGATGCCGCTGCCGCAGCGGCGCAGGGTGGGGGAATGAAGAGCGGATTGCAAAGTCTACTGGAACAACTTTCCCAGATGACTTCGGAGCAAATGGCGATTAATGCCGGGATGTCCGGTATACCGATACCGATTCCGGTTTCCGGTTTGAGCGCCAGCCAGATGGAGCAGTTGCAAAGACTGCTCGCGCAGCAGGCGGCGTTACGCGAGCAACTAGAGAGGTTGCTACAGTCAATGGGCGGGCAAAGACCCGGCTTAACCGGCAGACTGGACCAGCTTGTTGAGGAGATGAAGGCGGTGGAACGGGCGTTATCCGAGCTGCAAATTGACCGAAAGTTGATTGAACGGCAGGAGGGAATTCTTTCCCGTTTGCTTGATGCCCAGCGGAGTTTGCGCCAGGAGGGTTTTAAGGAGGAGCGGCAAGCCGAGGCCGGAAAGGGCTATCGGATTGAGACGCGGCCTGAACTGCCTGAAGATCTTGGAGAACGCAATCAGGTTTTACGCGAGGAGTTGTTGCGGGCGTTAAAGCAGGGTTATCCAGGGGAGTATGAACATTTGATCCGTTCCTATTTTGAGAAACTGCTGGAGGAGCGATGAGGCAGAACCGGAAGGCGGGGCGTGGGGTGGCACGAGTCATTCTTTTCTTGCCGGTAATTATATTCTCAGCACCGTTGTTTGCACAGGATGGGTTTAAGGGCCAAATGCTGGAACAGGCTGGGCAGTTGGAGCAGGCATGGACGGTTTACAAAACAACACTGGAGAAAAATCCCAAGGACCGGCTGGCACTTTTGAGCGTGGTGCGGGTAGGCCAACAGCTGGGAAGATTTGACTCCCTGCTTTTAATTTTACAGAAAGTGGAAGGGGTGGTGCCCGATAACGCAGAAGTGACACTGGGAATGGTTGAGGCACTTCTGGGCTTAAAAAAGAAAAGTGCGGCGCGGGAGCGGGCGCAGCGCTTTTTCGAGAAATGGCCCGGACGGGTTATGGAACTGGTGGAAGCAATCCTGCGGGGTGGTGAAAAGGAGTGGGCGGCGCAGTATCTTGAAGAGCGGTTGCGACGCGATGGGTTTAGAGTTGAGTACGCCGAGAAGTTATTGGAAATATATGAAATGCAAAACAGGTTTGTTACGGCGGCAGAAAAGTTGGTTGATATTGTCAATTATGACCCGCGAAGGTTTAATAAATTTGTCGACCGGCTTGGTAGTTATGGAAGGAGGGGCGAGGTTAAAAGGGTGATGAATGTTTTAAGTAAAATCAATGACGAAACGATTCGTTTAAGAGCGCAGGCGGAGGTTGCGCTTGGTGCGGGCGATGAGCTGGGTGCGGTGCGAATAATCAAGAATGGTTGGAACCGTGGTGAAATGGTAAATTTTGCCCGGGGATGCGAAAAGAAGGGGGCGTTGCGTGCCGCACTGGCGATTTACCAGGAGCAGAAGTTGGGTGCCGATGCCGCAAGGGTTTTGCGAAAGATGGGTAGGCTTGATGAGGCGCTGGCACTTCTATCTCAAGACTCCAGTGTTGGGGCGCGGTTTGAATACGCCGAGTACGCCCGGTTGGAAAAGAGGGATTTTAAAGGTGCGGTTCAAGGTTATCGCGATGTCTTGAAGAAAAAGCCCGATTATCGAGCGGCGCTTGTAGGACTTGCCGCAGCGCTGGTCGGTTTGCGGCAACTGGACAGCGCCCAGCAGGTGCTAAGAAAAATCACTTCGCCCGATGACAGTGTACTGTTTCTGCAGGCAAAGATACTTTTTTATCAAGGTAAGTTTGACTCGGTGCGGGCGTTCGTTAGGGAGATTAACGCTCGATTTCCGCAAAGTTTGTTGGCGAATGATGCCCTGGAACTGGGGATGCTTACCCTGAGTGGCGAGAGGGGTTTAGAACTTGCCAGGGCGATGCTTGACCTTGACGCTGGTGCGGTGGAGATAAGTCTAAAACAGGCACAGGGGTTGATGCGGGGAAACGACGCCGTGGCACAGGAGGCTTTCTTCCTTGTATCACAGATTTATTGCCAGGAAGGGAACTACCGCGCGGCGCTAACAACTCTCGACTCTTTGCTTGTACGATTTCCCAAAGGTGAACGGGCAGCGCGGGCGCTCCTTGAGCAGGCAGAAATTTACCGCCAGGGTTTGAAAGATGAAAGTCGATTTCGGGCAACTATCGAGCGACTCATTATGGAATTTCCCGGTTCACCTTATGCGTCACTGGGGCGCAACTTGCTCCGGAAAACAACTACGGATTCTGCTCCCGGAGCGGTACGGTAATTGGGTTTGTTCAAATCCTTGACATTACTTAAGTTGTTGTTATCCTGTTATTAAGATGGCGCGAGCGCAAACACTCGCTGATTTGCTTGCGGAACGACGGGTGGTTCCGAGCCCGGAGCTGGAACATATTTTCGTTTCCATTCTTGACGACCTGGCGCATGCCCACAGTCAGGGCCGACTGCACGGTGACATTAAACCCAAAAAAGTAGTTCAGGTTGAAGACGGGGTGTGGCGGTTGATTGATTATGGTGTATCCCGGGTCGGAACCGCTCGGTACATCGCTCCGGAAAAAGCCCAGGGCAAGAGTGTTGATGCGCGGGCAGACCTTTATTCGCTGGGTGTTGTTCTCTACGAAGCGGCAACCGGAAAGCCGCCGTTCCAGGCAGAACTGGGAGCGGATTTGATCCGGGCGCACATCGAACAGCCACCGCCTGCCCCTCGTTCTATTCGGCCGGAAATCACACCGGAGCTGGAAAAGATTATCCTGAAGGCGTTGGCGAAAAAACCTGAGGAGCGGTTTCAAACGGCGAAGGATTTTCGTGCCGCCCTGCGGGCGGTAATTCCTAAAGAGTTAGAGAAGAAGCCGGCACCGGTTCCTTCGGAACAACCACGCCCGGAACCAATTAAAATGATGCCGCCGCCGCGTCAAACCGAGTCAACGCCTACGGCTGCGGTGTCCAAGTCGGTCATGTCCACGGCACGGCCCGTTTCACCGCCGAAGGCGGCACCCGCTGTTGCCGCCGTACCGCTGCCGAGAGAAAGAGGACGCCGGCCATTAGTATGGATTGTCCTGGCGGGGTTGATTTTGGTCGCGGCAGGTAGCTGGTTAATAATTGGCGGTCAGGGAAAACCGATTCCCGATGTGCAGGGTGTTTACCAGGCAGAGGCGAGGAAGAAGCTGGAGGCTGCCGGTTTTCGGGTAGAACTGGGTGAAGATAAAGATGACACATTTGCGCTGGGTAAGGTGGCAGAGCAGATTCCATCTGCGGGAACTAAGATGAAAAAGGGTGGGGTGGTAAAGATACGGTTGAGCACCGGGCTGGTTTCAATACCGGATGTAGCGGGTGTCACCGAAGCGGTTGCACGCAATCAATTGCTCAAGATAGGTATTGACAGTGTGGTTGTGGTGCGGGAGTACAGTGACCAGTATCGCACCGGGGTGGTGATTGGAATTGAGCCCCGAGCCGGAGCAAAGTTAAAGCCCCACACCGGTGTGAAGTTGAAAGTGGCAGCGGGCCGGGCTACCTGTCCTGTGTGTGGAGCAAAGCGCGAACCCGGTGCGCAATTTTGCACCCGGTGCGGTTACCGGTTTGAAGATTAAGGAGGATTGAATGAGCGAGAGGCGACAGAACAGACGGGTTGGTTCACGGCATGCCGTGAGCGTATTGATATTGACTTTGATTTTTTTGTGCACCATTGCCTGGGCGGAGAAGGTCTGCCCGAATTGCGGAACGGTTAATCGGGACGACGCCAAATTCTGCAAAAAGTGTGGTGCGAAGTTGCCCGAGTCTGAGTACAGGCCATCTTTGCCTGCGCTCCGCGTGGATATTGATGTTACCGGCAACAGTGTCCGGATAACTTCTCAGCCTTCCGGGGCAACAATAAGGGTCGATGATGTGGAGCGAGGCACGACGCCATTAGAAATCGACAATTTGAGTGTCGGCAAACATACGGTTGAGGCCCGTTATTCTGGGTATCGAACATATTACGGGAGTTTTAACATCACCGCCCGATTGGCAACACTGGTGATTACTTCCGACCCGGTTGGTGCCGAGATATGGATTGATGGGGTTTACAAGGGTAGGACAACCGAGACCGGGCTGGTTGTTTCGAAGGTGCCTTTTGGTTCCCGGTCGATTTTAGCCCGCTATTCCGGTTATGAAGATGCAACAAAATTGGTTGAGGTCAGCAGCAGCGGCCCAATTGGAGTTTTGGTGAAGATGGGAAAGGGCCGTGGGTTTCTCAGCGTGGAAACAAAGCCGACCGGTGCCGAGGTGTTTGCCAACGGTAGAAAGATTGGGGTAAGTAATTTGCTGATTGGATTGGCACCAGACCGGTATGCGGTGCTGTGTTCGAAGCAAGGGTATTTTGACTGGCTGGGCTATGCCGACGTAAAGATGGGCGAGACAACCTATGTTCGGGAGACACTGCAGCGTTTACCGCGACGACAGTTGCCGGTGTTAATTGCCAGCATCGCCTTTCTTGCTGGAGGTGCCGGTGCCGCTATAATGGGAGAGCAAAGTTATGGACTTTATCAAAATGCGGCGACAAAGGAAGATGCGGTCAATTACCGCCAAGAAACTGAGCGCTGGGATATGATTCGCAATGTTGCGCTGGGAATTGGTTCGCTGGGCATTGGTATGTATTTTGTAGTTAAGTGGTGATATGAAAGAAGGCAATACAAGAGTGGCAGAACGGGCGAGAAGAAAGTTAGTGTGCTGGGGCGTAATCGCACTACTGGCGTTCATGGCTAGCGTCGTACTGTTGGGGAACAGCACCTGTCGAAAGTGGGCAAATCCGTTTGATAAACCGCCCAATCGACCAATGCCGATTGTGCCGGAAAGTGGAGCGGTAAATGTTGACACAGGCATAACTTTACACTGGCGGTGCACCCACCCGGATACCAGTGAAAGGTTGAGATACGACATCTATTTGGGAACGGGAAACCCGCCGCCATTGCGCGATACCGGGATTAAAGACACATTCTACCGTCCCCATAATCTCGCGATTCTTACATCTTACTACTGGCGAATTTTAGCCCGGGACCGGTTTGGTGATACCGCCTGGGGTCCAGTCTATCAGTTTACAACCAGGCGGGCAAACACCCTGCCTTTTGTACCAAATCGTCCCCTGCCCGAAAGTGGCGCAATTAATCAATTGCCCAGAAGCCGACTTTCCTGGCGGGGCGGAGACCCGGATTTTGGTGATACGGTAGTTTATGATGTTTATCTCGGCACGCGCCTGCCTTTAGCGATTGTTTTTCGCAATCTCTCAGACACTTTTTGCAGCCCGCCCGGTTTGATGTACGACTCAACATACTACTGGTATGTGGTTGCTCGCGATGAAGTCGGTGATACGGTGGTTGGCCCATTATGGCAGTTTTCAGTCTGTTCGGCACTGAGAGTTGTGGAACCAAACGATACATCGAGATGGCGTAGCGGGACAAGTTATACGATTAGATGGACCGGTGGATTGTTAGGAGACTCAACGGTGCTTTTCTACTCAAGTAATAACGGTGTTACATGGCCCACGCGTATTGACCGGGCAACATCTCCCAATAGTTATACCTGGACGTTGCCAATTAACTTGACATCAACCAACAGTGCCCGGATTCAGGTGCGGCGCTATATCAGCCGGGACACTTTGCTTGGGACATCGGCACAGTTTGAGGTTTACGATACGAAAAAGCCTTCAGCGATTACAATCGTTGCGCCCGATTCGCTGTCGGAATGGACCGTCGGTTCAACCCATGAGGTTATCTGGACCGGAGGTACTTTACTCGGGATGGATTCAGCGGTTATTCACTATTCAACCAACAATGGCCTTGTTTGGACACGACAGGGCAAGACAACCCGTCCAGGAAGATTTTTATGGACCGTGCCGGCACCGGTAACAGAGCAGGCAAAAATCAGGGTTCGTGCCTACTGTCTTGATTCGGTTACAACCGGATTCAGTGCTAAGTTTCGGGTGATTGAAGGACTGCCAGCAATAACAATTACCGAACCGAACTCACAAACACGATGGCGCGAAGGCTCCAATCAAACCATCACCTGGGTTGGTGGTCCGGCAGCGCCCGACTCAACTACGGTTTATTACTCCACCGATGACGGTGTCACCTGGCTTCGTCATGGCCGGGCAACCAGTTCAGGCAGTTACTCCTGGTTCGTTCCTGGTCCTGCGACCGATAACGCCCGGGTTCAGGTTCGGGCTTATGTCGGGGCAGATTCTTCTGTGGGGACGAGCCAACGCTATGTTGTTTACGACTCGTTGCCACCTACACCGATTACGGTGACTTCACCTGCTCCCGGGGTGCGGTGGACCGTTGGTTCGACACAGACCATTACCTGGACCGGAGGCACCTTCGGGATGGAGTCAACGGTAATTTTCTACTCCAGTAACGGCGGCACGGACTGGTCGCGTCAAGGGAAGACCACAGTGCCGGGTAGTTTTGTCTGGCAGGTACCGCCGCCCACAACCAACAATGCGCTAATCAGGGTTCGGGCATTCTGTGGTAATCATACAAGCGAGGGAACAAGCGGAACGTTTACCGTTGCGGGTACCGGTGGTACACCCGATACGGTAGTGGCAACGGTCACTGTTGGCTCCAAACCCCGGGCGCTGCTTTGGGACAGTTTGCATAACAAGATTTTCGTTGCTAATTACAACAGTGGTAATGTTTCGGTTATTGATGGTTCACGCAATGAGGTTACAGCAACGATTTCGGTTGGTGCTAACCCATATGACCTGTGTCTTAACCCAACGAATGGCCGGATTTATGTAAGTAATTATGGCGGGGGGACAGTTTCGGTAATTGATGGTGCAACAAACCAAGTGCTTACGACAGTCAATGTTGGCAGTTTCCCCCAGGCGTTGTGTTTTAATACAACAAACAATCGCGTCTATGTCGCAAACTATCGCAATGCCCAGGTGACGGTAATTGATGGTACTACTAATGAAATAATAACGACGATAGCGGTTGATTCCAGCCCGATTGCACTGGTCTATAACCCGGTGTACAACAAGGTGTACTGCGCTAACTTTGCGCGCAACAGTGTAACGGTCATTGACGGTGCGACCAATCAGGTGCTCGGTACGGTTGGCGTTGATTATCAGCCCTGTGCGCTAATGGTCGATGCTCAGGGTAATGTTACAGTTGCCAATCGACTTTTCGGCAAACTAAGCGTCATCAATGGTAACAATCAGGCGGTGATTACGACGATAAATGTTGGCAGCGAACCCTGGGCGCTTGCTTACAATGCGGTTGACAACCGCATCTATGTTGCCAACTCCGGTAGTAATAATGTATCTGTTATCAACGCCCAGAATTACTCTCTGGTTACGACGATGAATGTCGGTACTCATCCCCGGAGTCTGTCCTGGGCTGGTTGGGTCGATAAACTTTATTGTGCTAACTATGACGGAGAAACGGTCAATATGATTGATTGTGCTACTAATACGGTACGGAAAACAATTCCCGTGGGGCAGCGACCTATCGCCTTGTGCACCAACTCCACGGACAGCAAAGTGTATGTTGCCAATTACGATTCCGGGACCGTGACCATCATCGGCAGTGCCGGTTACGGCCGATGAACATCCTCATTGGGATTGTTTTGATTTGTCTGAGAGCGATTCCGGAGATAAAAGTCGCGGCGCAGAAGTTTACCACCTTGTAGTTCAAGAGTGCAGGTTTGAGCCAAATAATTTTCCGGGCCGCGCGCTGTCAGGATGTATCTGCCGTCGGGGATGTTGCGAAGGGCGAATGTGCCGATAAGCGGGTCGGTTTGTTCTTCTCCGTAAACGGGACCCCGGTAAAAAATAGCACCAGATATTGGTTTACCCGTTGCGGCGTCGTAAATTGTACCGGCGATTGTGCCGTATTTTATTGACTGAAGGGAAATTGTTGCGAACTGTTCCCGGTCGCCAAGAATTAGCATTGTGTCGGTGCGTGGTAGGTAGCCGTTGGCGTTAATGTTAATGACAATCTGTCCGGGCAGGATGCCGTCCACCAAAAGTTCTCCTTTGCGCCCTGTTTCTCCCTGAAACCGTTTCCCACCCGAGATGATTACAGTTGCCCGGACTGGTTCATTTGTTTCACGATCAAGTATGCGAACTTTCAGTAAACCCTGACCTTTACGGGGTAGAAACAGGCGCAGTCCGAGGCGGTGCACCAGTCCTAATTTGCCGTAGGGTGTCAGCGCATAGTCAATGGAAAGATTCGTTAAATTGACCCCAATACCGGCGCTGATACCACTGATGTAGCCAAGGGTGGCAAGGTCTCCGGGGCCGGTGCGGTATCCGAGGCGCAGGGCAAGCTCTTTTACCGGCAGGTATTCAACCCCGAACCGAATGTTGAAAGCCCGGTCAAAGGAGAAGATGCCATCAAGAACTGCGGTTAAATCTTTCCAGGTGTAAGAAAAGCCAGCGCCCAATTCGGCTGGTAAATGGTATATGTTGTTACTGTAGTTCATAAAACCAATGTTTCGTCCGACAATGCCCATACCCAGTGATTTAAATGGTTGGCCGCAAAATCCGAAGTCAATTCCGCCGCCGTAACCGTAACTGTGGTATAGATTTTCATAGCAACCTTTGGCCGCAAATCCAATTGCATAGTTCGGTAGTAGATGTAGACCATAACCCAGCGTAATAACACCATTCCAGGTGGTGAATGGGGCGCCAGGATTGTTTCCTTCGTCCCAGTATTCAATCCCGTTAGTTTGCGAATAGAGCAAACCGCAGCCGAAGGCACCGGTTTTTATGGGTAAAATTGCCTGGAAAAGTTCATCTGTGATGTCGCTAAACCAAGCCTGATGAGAAAGCGTAACCGAGTAGTCAGAAAATTTTGCCAGGCCAGCCGAGTTCCAGTAAAGGACATCACCATCGTTTGCCAAGCCAATAGCGGCTTCACCCATTCCTGCGGCGCGTACCCCTTGAGCGACTTTGAGCAGCGGAAAAACCGAACCACCTGTGCCACTGATAATGGTAAAAATGGTTAAAAGAAAAGTCATGGGCATAACTATTTTCTCTTGACCACCAATTTCTTGTGGACTCTCTCTGTTTTGTTAGTGTGTTGATATTCAAAAAGGTAGTGATATGTACCGGGCGCAACCGGCTCTTGTTGGTTATTTTTACCATCCCAGGAGATTAAGTGGACGCCCGCGGCAAAGGATTCGTTCTCTAAAAGCCGGCAGATTTGCTCACCTGTTCGGTGGTATACGGTCAGGGTAACTCGACCTGGTTCCGGAAGGCTGATGACGAAAGTTGTTCGGTCGGTCAAGGGGTTAGGATAGTTGTGAATGTCAACCCCGGTCAAGAGGGCGATTTTGAGCTGGGCACTATCTTTGACCGTAGTATCATTGGACAAAAAACCATACAGCCAGAGGCTAACCGTATCTTTAAGTCCACTCGTATCCCCAATCAGTGCTGACGGGGAATACACCATCAGATTGAAGTAAAGGCGCTCGTTCGGATTCACAAAACCCAGTTCCCGGTTGCCATCCCCATCACTATCCGGAAGTGGTGTTTGGTTGGTGGAGTCAAACCATAGTGCGGTCCAGCTTGACAAAACGGAAGGTTCTTTTAATTCCACAAGATAACTGGTGTCTGCGGCAAGCAGGGCGTAAAATCGGTAACTCTTTTTTTGCCCTAATTCGATGTGGTCATTCTGGTCCGGCCCTATTGTTAAGTTTTTAATCTCATTCACGGTAAGCGTGCGAGTGAGTTTGTCGTTGTCAGGATTGCTATCGAGTGCCAATCGGGTTGAGCAACTAACAACATAGGTTCCGGTCCGCGCAACCCAGATAGGGAAGGTGAGTTCAACTACTGAATAAGGTGGTAAACTGTTGACCGTCACCGTCGCGTCGTAATCGTTGCCGATTCGAAAATGAACATCGAAGTACCGCTCGGTACTGGTGCCAAAGTTACGGATTGAGGCACGGGGTAAAACCGTATCGCCGGCCTGGATTGTACCTACGGGAGCAACGATTGCTGCGGTACCGACATCGTGTGCATCCAGCGTTGAATCCATTTCCATTTGTTGCGTTCTATCAGTGGTGGGGAATGGGGTGAGTTTGTCGCCTTCAAAGTTGTGCCGAGTGGTTTGCTGCCACTCGATTGTAGAGAAGCCGGAGAAGAGCGCGAACCAGAAGAGAAAAATTAGCGGCATTTGTTGGCGTAAGAATAATTGAGGAACCGGAATAAGTCAATAGTCTGGTTTAAACATCTTTCTTCCGAGACGATGGGAAACAAAGTGGACCGTGAGTTCTGTTCTTTTCTGTTTGTTCGGCGTAGAACTATCACTCCAGTAGGTTTGGCGAATTCGGCAATGCTTCTAAAGAAATTTGATTGGTGGTTCATTTGTTTTTCGGTAGTCTGCCAAAGCGACCAGGTGAAATCAATAAACTCTTCTTTATCGGCGAAGTAATAAGAAAGACTGTCCCAATCGTCCTGGTAGGTGTGGCGTAAACGGTCGTAGTAAAACTTTTTTAGGATTACGACGTTTACGGTCGAATCTCTTAATATCTTTTGGTTTAAATTGTAGCTCGCCGGTTCAAAAAGCGGCATAATTTTCAGGCCCTTTTTCGAGCGTTTCGAAAGGTAATCAACGAGCGTTGGGTGTGATGTGGCGACGGCAGCACCGGCCGGAATATTGTTAATTGCGACTTCAAACGATTGATGAGTGCCGCGGTTGAAGTAAAGAAAACTGTCGGCATAAATATTGCAGATAACCAGTGCGGAAATAAGTATTTTTCCGAGAAACTGCAATTTGACTGAACTTTCGTGCTCGAACAGTTCACAGCTGCTTACCAAAACAATTAACATTGCCGCGGGTAGAAGATAGTAGTCGAACTTGCGGGAGAAAAAGAAGAAGAAAGTTAGATGAACTAAAAGGTAGCAGGTTATTAGTAATGGGAACGGTCTTGATTTAAGACCACCTCTAATCGTCAGGAACAGAAAAAAGAGTGTCGTAACAGGACCCAGGAGGACAAATGCCAGAAATTCCCATTTATAAAATAGCCTGGGAAAAAGGTTGAAGTTCAGGTTCGCACCGGTGGCAATAAAATTGGCAAAAGGAGCCAGCTTTAACATATTGATGTCGTACCCCCGGCTTGCCATTATTTCTAAAAGCAAATTTTGTCGGGAGATAAAACCAAATACCAGAAGTAAACTAAAGGGACCGGTTACGCCGGCAAGGAAACGGGTCAACAACCGAGCGCGACCCGGTCGCTGCAAAACGAAATAGATAAGTAAACTGAGAAGTGTCCCGAGGGCGACTTCTTTTGTCCATAATGCCAGACCTAAAGAAAATCCCGCAAGGAAGGGTTTGTTATGAAAGATGCCCACTATACTTAAAGTGATAAACATCAGCATAAGAATTTCCACTTGACCAAGCCGGCTATAAAGGTGAAATGTGAAAAGGGAGAAAGCAATACCGGTGGTGATAATAGTGGTTTTGCGCGAATAAATGGCACGCAAGCCGAGATAAAGCAAGGCGAGAATCAGGGCACCTGCAATACAGGAAATGAGCCGGACCGAGAGCAGCAATTCAATGCCCAATTTTTGAAGTAATGCGGCGCTATATACAAAAAGAGGCGGAAAGAACATAATGTCGTTGCCGATGAGTGTCCGATTGGTTATGAGGTGCCGGGCAGAAAGGGCGTAGTTGATTTCATCGGGAAGCGGTGTCCAGTAATTGAGGCGAACCAGATGGACAGTCAGGGTGATGATAAAAGCAAACAGGGCAAGGAGGAAATCTTTTTGTGTTAGTCGCTGGTTTTCAGCGAGCATCAGCTTTTGGTATCCGGTTGTGTCGACGCTGGAGAATCTGGAACAGCAGGATTAGAATCAGAAACAGCGTCGCGAAAATGGTAAGGATAATACCCAGAGTGTAATAACGCGGTTGATGATGAAACTCAATCTGATGGTCACCCGCAGGTAGTATAACCGCCCTGAGGGTATGGAACGCCTGAAGGAGTTTCGCCGGTTTGCCGTCAACTTTGACCTTCCAGTCAGGGTGGTAGTTTTCACTCATCACCAATAGACCGGGAGTGGTGAGGGAGGCTTCGACGGTGATACGATTGGCATCGTAATGGAGAATGCGGGTGCGGGAGAGGGTCGAGTCCGGTGTCAATGGCAGACCAGGGTTCTCGTACAACAGAGCTGTTTGTGCCGGATTAAAGTCGCTTTGCATAAGACGGGAAAGTAGCTGGTCTTTGTTCGGGACGATTTCCCAATTTTTGACGATGAAGAGTCGGGGCAAACAGTTCAAGTTTTCATAAATGGCGTAACGGACACCGGTAAAACTTTTTTTGAACTGGGGTTGGCTGAGGTAGAGTTTTAACTGGTTGATGAACTGCTGACTCTGGGCGTCGTAGCGCGAGACGTCATCGGGCAAATTGTAGGTGATGATGTATTTGACATTTAGCAGGTTCATAAAGTTGGGATTGAGAAGATTGTTCGCCTGAAACATTACACTTTTGCCGGCACCGATGAAATCTTGATAAGTTTGTAGCGGATTCGGTATTTGGCCACCGGTCGAAAAGATGTTATGTAACCAGAGTTCACCTTCATCGGAGCGTTCGTAATTCAGAGGCAGAACTCGGTATAATGTAGTGTCGCCTTTGAGGAATTGTACCACTTCGTCCGGGGCAAAATAGTCTTGAGGGGGTGGCATTGAGCGGATGTACCCTTGACTGTTGTCCCAGAGTTTCAGGGAAACACCGATATCAATAGTCATTGTCAGGGTAATAACAATTGTGAATAAGAGCGGTGAAAGTTGGTTGCGGTTGAAGAGAAAGACAAACAGGCAACCGATAGCCCAGATGAGAACGGCGAATATTAAGCCGGTGGTGAATGCCGGGTAGTTGGCTTCAAATTGGGCGAGGCGCGGACCGGGGTTGAAGATACTCGAAAGCATACCGCGGGCGGTAAGGGCGAGGAAGAAAAACAACAGAAGGACACCGCCGCCGTAGATAAGAAAGCGGGGAAAGCCCATTATTATTTTTTGTCTCTTCTGTACATCATAAGTTAAAAGGTGATTGATGCCATACCCAGCAAGGACCGCAATGGAGAAACTGGCGATGAAGAATATCATTCCCGGACCTCGAAACTTAGAAATGCCGGGCAGCAGATAGTAGGCGATACGATAGAATGGTGTGTTGCCACCCCATGCCATCAGGATGACAACCACAAGGGTTATAAGAAAGAATTTAATCTCGGCTTTTTGACGGGTTCGGAAGAGTGCAACCAGGGCGAACAGGAAAGGCAGGATACCTAAATATTCGCTGTGAAGTTTGAACGGGTTTTTGCTCCAGTAGTGCCATAGACTACCTGAGAAGTAAGGGGTGAGAAGGTCAAAAATTTCGGCAACAGGCATTGACCAGGAGGTGGCAAATTCGTAGCCTCGTTCTGCACCCCGGGCACCGTAAGGGAGGTTGCCGTAGATTGGCGCGTACTGGATGGCGGCAAGGCAGACGGCAAAAAGTGACCCAACAAGGAAGAAGAGCAGGAGTCGGAAGGCAAGTTTCGGGTTTCGCTCCTGGCGAATGGTGCGGATGAAGGTAAAGACAAAGTAGGCGACAAGAAGGAGTGCGGTGTAATAAACTTTCTGAATGTGTCCCGAAAGTAGCTGGAGGCCAAGAGTTAAACCGGTGAGGAGGAAGAAGAGAAACTGGCGCCGGTTGATACCCCGGCAAAGAAAAAACAGCGCAATAGGCATAAGGGCGGAACCGATCAGCCTGCCATCGTGACCGGCGTAAGTAAGGGTTAAAAGGCTACCTGAGAACATATAGGCGACACCGGCAAGGAATGCGGCAGGGGTGGTCAGTTTCAGTTCTTTTAAGAAGAGATAGGTGCCGAGACCGGCAAGAAAGGTGTGGAGATAGAAGGTCCATGCCCAGACAACATGTACCGGAAAGAGCAAGCGAAGCAGCATTGTTGGGTAGAACAGGTCACCAAAGAAGGCAGCAACGGTTGGTTGACCGCAGAGGATTTGGGGTTGCCAGAGGGCAATAGTTAGATGCCGCTTAATGTATTCGGACATAAACTGACGGGCAGCATAGCCTCCGGCACCGATGAAGTCGGTGCCAAAGAGCATCACCGAACCGGTGAGGAATCGGCCATAAAAAACAAGTGGGAGAAGAAAAAGGGTCAGAATTGCCAGTCGCGGATACGGTTGCTGGTTAAGGTCAAAAGTCCGGTGCCGGCTGGCATCAACGGGCGGTTTAGTTTCCTGTTGATGACTGCGGTGTTTCTTTGCCATCTTTGCCTCCTTTGCGCAGTAGTGGCAGGCAGAAAAGAGCCATTGCCACTTCACTGGTGCTCATCCAGACTCTGGTAATCAACGCAGATATAATAGCAACCGGCGGGGGCATTACCAGTTTTAGTATGAATGTATAAATACCTTCACGGACTCCAAGCCCCGCTGGTGCAAGCAGGATGATAAATCCTAAAATCCAGGAGATTGAGTAGCCGCCGAGCAGAATCGGCAACTTGTCAATGCCCAGGGGGTAGAATGAGTTTATCAGGACAAAACAACCTAATCCCTGAAAGAACCAGTCGAGAATATAGACGCCGAGAATCGCAAGAAGCCGAGTGTAAGAAAGCCGCAGGGCAAATATCGGTTGTTTAAAAATCGGGAGGAGCAGTTTGAGCAACCGGTTAAGAATAGGGGGATAGGTGATGATTAGAGTAAAGGGGGCGAGGAGAAAAGATAAGTAGACGCCGCGGGGAATTAACGCGGAGGGTAAAAACATAATGGCGATGGCGAAGAGAAAAATAGCCGCGAGGAGGAGAAAACCTGTTTCGATTACAACGCTGATGAGAGTTTTGGCTTCAGGCACCCGGTCTTGAGCAGCAAATGACATTCTACCGATTGTAAACCACACCTTTCCTGGTGCATATTTGCCCAGCTGTGTCACCGTGATTATGGCAAGGGCGCGACGAAGAGAAAGT
Organism: uncultured bacterium; assembly: GCA_964626075.1. Lineage (GTDB taxonomy): Bacteria > Hydrothermota > Tepidihabitantia > Tepidihabitantales > Tepidihabitantaceae > Tepidihabitans. The sequence continues at coordinate 174,637 of CAZVDD010000018.1, read as the reverse complement.
TTCTCACCCAGCCCGCGGAGAATTAAGTTCCAGGCGAAGGCAGCGAGAGGAAAATGGATCAAGAGCAGAATGAGGTAGGAGAAAATGAGCTGCAAAGGGTTGAAGCGCAGTTCGGTAAAAGGAATTGCGCGCCAATCGCGGATGAGCCTTATGATAAGGAAATAAAAGGAAAGAAGGACGATTACAGTACCTACTGTGTAGCGAAGCCAGTTTAGTTTTCTTTTTACCGCTGGGGGAGAAGCCATCAGGCGTGCCTTTCGGCAAGTAATTTTTGATAAATAGTGATGAGGCGCTGAATGATTGTTGTCCAGGAGTAGTTCTCCTGAATGTGGTGATAACCGGCAGCGGCGAGTCGAGCCGCCAGTTCGCGATCGGTAAGCAGTCGTTCAATTGCGGCGGCAAGTGTTGTGCTGTCGGCGGGAGGAACGGTGATGCCCGTTTTTTCGTTGATAATTATGTCAGTTATCCCGCCAACGGCTGATGCCACCACTGGTTTCTGGTAGGTAAGCGCTTCAATCAACACGACACCCAGCCCTTCGGTGTCACCTTTGGAATCAATAACTGCGGGCAGGACGAACGCCGAACAGGTCTGATAATGACGCTGGAGGTCCTGAGCAGAAACCTGACCGTGAAACAGCACGGTGTCATCAAGTTTTAGCTGGGAAGTGAGTTGTTTAAGCCGGTTCATCTCCGGACCGGAGCCGACGATATGTATTTTCACTGGTAGTTTCTGTTTAAGAATGGCAGCGGCTTCGATTAGATAATTTACCCCTTTCCGTTCCACAAGGCGGCCCACAAACAGGATATTGTAATCGTTCTGGGTCGGCGGTTGCTGGGTGGCAACTAATGAACTTTCGGGTAAGCCAGCGCCAAATGGCACGATGTCCACAGGCTTATTTAGTATTGATTGAATTGCTCGAACGGTGTAGGTGGAGTTGGCGGTTATTCGGTCCGATTGAGCAATTGCCCAGCGGACAAACGGGCGCAGGATTTTAAATTTATGGCGGACCGCCATTAATTCGGCACCGTGAAAACTGATTACCGTTGGTGCCCGGCACATCTTTGCCGCCACATATCCGAAAAGAAAATGGGGAAGGGGCCAGTGGATGTGGATGATGTCAAACTTCTCACTTCGGCATAAACGCCAGATAGCAATGGTTCCGCAGATGAGGTAACAGAGGGCAAGAATTTTGTTCGGAATCCCTTTCCGGACGCGGTCAATGGCGGTTTCATCGTGGGTGAGTTTTTCCCAGTGAGAAAAGAAGTAACGGAACCTTATCACCCTGGTGCCGAAAATTGTCTGGTTGCCTAACCCTTTGTAGGAGGATGTGAATACGGTTATTTGAATTGCATGTTTTTGAAGGCGTCGGACGGTTTCAACAAGCCAGGGGGTTATGACATCACTTTCCGACCTGGGATAGGCGGTGGCGATGTAAAGAACTTTCATTCACCCTGTTCACCCCGGCAGCGGCGCAAGATTTATGAGAGATAGGATATTTGTTTCATCAGGCGTGCCTTGAGCCGGCTGGCGGCGTTCGGATGAATGACACGGTGCCGGGCACAGCGGTCGATTACCGATTGCGCAGCAGCAAAGGCTTTCAACGCTTCTTCCTTTGTTTTTGCTGCCCGCACCAGTTTGACCGCCTTTTTCAAGGCGGTTTTACGAGCGCGATTGCGCATCCGCTGGCGCAGACTTTTTCTTGCCTGTTTGATTGCCGATAAACTTCTTTTTGCCAATCGTCCTCCGTTGGCTTATTGCTAAAAGTGCCGGGACACAGAATCGAACTGTGGACACCGGGATTTTCAGTCCCGTGCTCTACCAACTGAGCTATCCCGGCAGCGAACTAATTTTAAAGGCAAAGTGTATAATGTCAACTAATGCCTTTGAACATTTTAACAGGTAAAGAGGTAAAGATTTAATGTCGGGGTTCAGTAACAGTTATTATCTGGTCCGGGGAGACATCTTTCAGGATTACCTGAGAGTTTATACTGAAGTGCACTTTAACCGTTACCGGTTGATTTGAGTTTCCCAGTCCAAAGTGCTGGACGAGGGAGTTTTGGCTGGTGGTTCCTTTACCGCCTTCAACTTCCCTGATGTATTGTTTCTTGCCCTGGGAGACGATGATTCGCGCCCCGATACCGGCAGCGTTGTGTTTTGTGCCGACAAGTCTTATCTTGAGCCAGTGGTTTGAGTTACGGGTGTCGTTGCGGAACAGTCTTATGCCCGAACTGGAACCGACCACGAGGTCAAGGTCACCATCATTGTCGTAATCGGCAAAGGCACAACCCCAGCCGTTGTAGGTCCGGGTTCCGGCGAGGCAAGTTGCCTCCTGGAAACGAAAGTTGCCAAAATCGATTTGAGGCTTAGGATTGGGAATTAGTTGGTTGAGGTACAAGAAGGACCGCCTGCCTTCGTAAATTGAGGTGATAAATAGGTCGAGGTCGCCGTCGTTGTCAACATCCGCCCAGGCGGGGTCAGAATGGGTTTCTTCGTAACGGATACCAAGTTGTGCCCGGCGGTCAACAAATCGAGGGTGTCCCTTCAGCCTACGATTTTCATAGAAGATTGAACGGTTGGAAAACTCGATGTAACGGGGATGGGCAAGGTTGGCAACAAAAAGGTCGAGGTCGCCGTCGTTGTCGTAATCAGCCCAAGCGGAGCCAATTGAGTGTCCATACCAGCCTTTTACTTCATCACCGGCGATACCTAATTTGGGGGCAAGGTTTTCAAACGTGCCATCTCCATTGTTGTGCCAGAGGAAATTCGGACCGAGACGATAATTTGACACATAGCAGTCCGGGTAGCCATCGTCGTCAAAGTCTGCCCAGCTGACACCACGTCCGGCAAGATTTTCGCCGTAAGGCGGGATGATGCCAGCAGGCTCGGTAACATCTTTGAAAACGCCTTGTTCATTTTTATAGAGCCGGTCCGGGTAGTAGGTGTGGGTTTCCCAGTTTTCGTAGTTGGCGCAGTAAAGGTCAATCCAGCCATCTTGGTCGAAATCGGCGGCACCAACGCCTTCGGTCGGATATGGGTCAGAAGGCGACCCGAGCGATTCGGTAACATTGGTAAATTTACCAAAATGATTTTTCAGAAGGTAATCAACGGTGTCGGCTCCGCTGATATAGAGGTCAAGCCAGTTGTCGTTGTTGAAGTCGAACCAGATGCCGCCCCGCCCTTTAATCGCTGAAAGACCTGCGGCGTCGGTCACATCGGTAAACCGAATGCCCGAATCGTTCCGGAACAGGCGGCAGCCATTGAGCAAGAGGTCTTCAAACCCATCGTTGTTGTAGTCACCCCAGGCAACCCTTGTTTCATTGCGACCGGCGATACCAACCGAGTCGGTGACATCGGTGAAAATTGGTCCAGTGTAGTTTAGGAGTTTGCGTGCCCAACGCAGTTGCTCAGTGTTGTTTAAACCCAACCGTTGAAGTCCGCTGTCGGCCCGCGCCGTCCAATAGTTTCGGGAGTCGCCATAGGCGAGTGCTTTCAGATAGGCGAGTTGCGCGCTGTCATTTTTGCCCTGATGCTCATAAACTTCGCCCAGCAGGCAGTAGAAGGGTGCGGGGGTCATTTCATTCTGAACATCCCAGCGGAACCGGTTTATCGCCTCTTTTAGGTAGGGCAATGCTTCAAGATGCCGATTCTGAATTATGAGCGCTTCGGCAAGGGCGGTACGGGCAAGCCCATACAGCGGCGGATATTCCAGTTGCCATTCTTCCTCGGGTTTGTTACGAGGTTTTCGTGCCCGCGGTTCCAATTCGATTGCCCGACGGGCATAAATTTCGGCAATGCGGGGTCGAAACCGCAGCCGGTTAAACAGTGCGGCGGCATAGCGGTAGCGGAATGGGTCTAAACTGTCGTCCCTTAACATCTGCTGAGTAATATCTACCAGTCCGAACGTGTCTCTCAGTGCGTACAGGGAACTTAAAAGGAAAAAGTAAAATGTCGCGCGCCATTCGGTCTTGGGATAGCGGGTAAGAAAACGAGAGATTACCAGCACCTTCGCGGTGTCGTTGTTCCATATTGGATAAAGCGAGTCGTAGAACATTGCACCAATAAGCTCGTAGCATAGGGCAGAGTCTGGAAAAAGAGCGGTTAAAATCCCGGTGGCTTTCTGCGCCAGAGTTGTGTCAGCAAGTATCATCCCCTGATAACCGAGAACCTGACTACGGTAAGAGGAGGTGTCGAGAAAATAGGGTAATGCCTCGGTTTTTATTAGAAGCCGTATTGAGTCGATACGCGAGGAGTCGTTTTTGTTTAGCTCATAAAGCGCCTGCCAGCGGCCGACGATTGCCGAATCGTCATTCGGGTTAATCTTTAGCGCCTTTTCCCACCAGTAAAGACTGGAGTCAAATCGGTGCCAGCGGGCAAACACCCGGGCGAGGTTGTGAATAATCAGCCGGTCATCTGGCTTCCTTTTTAACTGCTGGTGGCAATATTGGATTGCAGCGGCATAGTCCTGTTGTTGAATAAGGTCGGTTAAAGTTAACTGGATTGAAAGTAAAGCGAGCAACAGGACCATTTAGTTTATTATAATAATTAATAAAATAAGTCAATATTTAAGGTATTATTAAACGATGGGCAGTGCCTCCAGTTGAATCGCCAGGTGGTTTTTTGCCCGGATCGCGATAGCGAGTGAGAACAGAAGCAGAACCGCAACACCCAACCAGGCGGCACCAAGAAGTTCCATTCGGAAACAGAGGAGCGTATTATGCAGTATGCTCACACCGAGCAAGAGCAGCGGCAGGATGGGGATTGGACTTTTAGACTGATAAAATCGGGCGGCGTTTACCAGATTGGGTTCGATTGCCTGGAAGAAGGTTATGGTAAACAGGGTTGTGGCAAACCAGCCCGCAAAGTTAGAAAGGGGGATGCCATGATAGAAACCTTTACTGACGAAGCCGATGGTGCCCCGGTTGATTGCAACAGGACCAGCAGTCAGTTGCCAGAGCGTGATAAGAAATGCTGCAGCCAATGGTGTGGCGCTGTAAGCGCTTAAGTATTTAGGAGTTGCGTCAACAAGGTAGATTCCGGTTAAGAATACAAGATAAAGTAAAGCATACCAGAGAAGGACAGTGTTTAATGGAATCCTGCCGGGAAGCATTACCCCAACTTGAATACGCATGTCCCGGATGCGGGAAAACCAGTGGCTACCAAAGATGGCACCAAAGTTGGTTCCAAGGTATTCAGCGATGTAGGGTAGTATTAGCCCGAGGACGAGAAACCACAGCGCCTGCCGGGTTTCCCAGAACTTCAAACTGTGAAGAAAAACGAAAACCGCAAGCGCGTATGTGGGCAACAGGGTGAGCCACAACATTGGCGGTCTTACAATGATGTCAGCCACCATTGATACAATCGTCGTAATCAGGGCAAACCAGATGCCTATGTTGAGTAGCGTAGAATTGTTGGTGTATTTATTCATTTATCCCTCCTAATTTATTATACTACGAAAAATTATCAAGTCAATTTGTTACAAGGTTGCTTATTCTCGCCTGGTTTTTGTTTGATGAAGTTTATTGACTCGGGTGACGGTTGTGTTATCATTTTACTGCTGGTGAGGAACGCATTGCGTCCCTAGTCCGTGTGGAATTTTTAAAAGGAGGTGTCAGTGACTTGGTTTTACCGAGTCCGTTTTGCTCTTTGTGTTCTTTGCCTCCTGTTGTTTGCCCGGCCGGGTTACTCAGCCGACATCAGAACGATGGGGCTGATTTTCCGGGACTCAACTGCGGATTTTCCTGGTTACACCCTTTTTGCTCCAATGTCTTACACAGTAGCTTATCTTATCGACAACAATGGAATGATGGTGCACTCTTGGACCGGTATCTATTGGCCGGGCTTGTCGGTCAACCTGTGCCCGAACGGGCTGCTTTTACGAACCTGCCAGGTTGGTAATGGGGTATTTTTCGGTGGCGGTGGTTCGGGCGGTCGGGTAGAACTGGTTGATTGGGACGGTGCGGTGGTCTGGGCATTTGGTTACTCAAGTTCAACCTATTGTCAGCATCACGATGCGATAATGTTACCAAATGGCAACATTTTGATGATTGCTTGGGAGTTGAAGAGTCGGGAAGAGGCAATTGCGGCAGGAAGAAACCCCAGCCTTCTGGTTTACAACGCGCTCTGGCCTGACCACTTAATTGAAGTCAATCCGGTAACAGATTCAGTTGTATGGGAGTGGCATGTCTGGGACCATCTGATTCAGGATTACGATTCAACTAGGCCCAACTACGGTGACCCCCGTGCCCATCCCGAGTTGATTGACCTGAATTATGTATCAGGAATGGCGGTTGCCGACTGGAATCACTGTAACAGCATCGCCTACAATCAAGAACTTGACCAGGTTATAATAAGCAGCCGGCAGTTCTCCGAAGCCTGGGTTATTGACCATTCTACAACGATTGAACAAGCCCGGAGCCACTCTGGTGGCCGCTATGGCAGAGGTGGTGATTTGCTCTATCGCTGGGGAAATCCCCGAACTTATCGCCGGCAGGAAACGATAGGTCAGACACTTTTTGGCCAGCACGATGCGCAATGGATTGAACCGGGACTGCCCGGTGCCGGAAACATCTTACTTTTCAACAACGGTTACGGTCGGGTCCCTACATTTTCCACCGTTGACGAGTTTGTGCCGCCGATGGATTCGGCCGGGTTTTACCATCTTGGTACGGATTCGGCATATGGGCCAGCGGCACCGATATGGCAATATGTTGCACCAGTGCCCGATAGTCTGTACTCCAGTCTGATTTCGGGTTGTCAGCGGTTGCCCAATGGTAACACTTTAATATGTAGTGGCTTGAACGGAACGATGCTGGAAGTAACACCTGATGGTCGCCAGGTCTGGAAATATGTTAACCCGGTAACTCGATATGGTCCCCAGGAGCAGGGTAGGGTTTTACCCTCGGGCGCAAATCCGGTGTTTAAGGTGCGACGCTACCCGATTGACTACTCCGGCTTGCGGGGACGCAACCTTGACCCGCTTGGACCGATTGAACAGTATCCGCAGGCGATACAGGAGGAACCGGTTATCAGGCTTGTTGATAATCGGCGTTCGTTAATGGTGAAAGATGTTGTTACGCTGAGCGGTGCTGAGTTTGCCGATGTTGCGGACCCGACGGGCAGAAAGTTAATACGCTTGCACCCGGGTCCGAACGACATCCATAACCTGGCTCCGGGCATTTACTTTCTTGTTGGTCCTGCTGGAACTCAGAAGACAAGGCTGGTGAAAACACGGTGATTTAGAGATACTGTTCGGCAGGTGCGAAAGATTTAACGACTTAAAGGTTTAAAAGGTGGTTCCTAACTGGAAGTGGGGTTCCCAGCCCGGTCGGGCTTTATCAAACCCGTAGCCAAAGTCAAAGCCAATCAAACCGAGCATCGGAATTTCCAGACGAACGCCAATTCCCGCACCCCTTTTCAGGTCGGAAAGGTTGAACTGATTTGGTCGGTCCCAGGTGTTGCCCGCATCGAAGAAGGCGAGGAATGATAGTTGCGGGTTGAGTCGAAGTTTGTACTCCAGCGAGAAGACGGCGAGCATTCTGCCGCCAACTGGATACCCAGCGTCGTAAGGACCAACCGTGCGCTCGCCATAACCCCGAATACCATCAGGACCGGTGCCGCCGGGATAAAACCGCTCGTAAAGAGGTACGGTATCAGCGGACGAGAAGCCCGTGATGTAGCCGAACCGGGTTCTGCCTTTTAAGCCGAATTTCCAGAAAAGGGGAAGATGCTGGGTGATGTCGATAGTGTGGCGCTGGAAACGGATATCACCGACAGAAAGGTCAACGGTGTAGGTTATCGCTGAACCGGTCAAAGGGTTGTAGATGTAGTCGCGCGAGTCGCGCGTCAGGGTGATTGAAGGAATAAACGAGGTTTTATGCACTGTGTCTCGGTAAACATTGAACAGTTTTGAAGGCTTGTAACTGGCGGTGATAGAAGCGGGTGGGACATAGGCATCACTTACCCGTAAACCAAGATAGGCGCGGGTGTAGTCAAGCATCAGCGGCCGGGAGAGAGAAACGCCACCGCTGATTTCCTGTTTGTTGTAGTAGTCGTAATCCCGGGTGAGATAAAAGGCGTCAAACCCGGCCGAGGTCGGAGTGTCAAAAAGCCAGGGTTCGGTAAAACTTAACTGGAAGTTGGTTTTCTTGCTGCCCTTTTCCAGTTTGAGGTTGGTGCGCCAGCCCCGTCCCAAGAGGTTGGGTTGCTGGAGTTCCACATAGCCGGTGAACTGGTCCTGGGCAGAATAGGAAACACCGGCACCGATGGTGCCAAAGAAACTTTTCTCCTTGACCTTGTAGATGATGTCAATCGCGCCGGTGGTGTCGGCGCGGCGATAGTCCAGGGAAACATCTTCAAAGAACCCGAGGTTGAATATGTCGCGCTGGCTGCGCAGCACCTCAGACCGTTTGAAAGGGTAGCCCGGTAACGAACTGATTTCCCGGCGGATGACCTTGTCTTTAGTTTGTTGATTGCCTTCAATCTGGACAAGCCGAATAAACGCCGGCTCCCCTTCGGTAATTTCGTAGGTGATGTGCACGGTGTCGGCACTAATCTGTTCTACCGGGCTGACCTGAGCATAAATGTAGCCTTCTTCAGCGTAGAGCGAATAGATGTCGGTCAGGGTGTTTTGGGCCAGTTTGACATTGTAAACCGCACCTGGTCGATAGCGCACCAGTTTTTTGAGCCGTTCGGCGCTAATGACCGAATCGCCCTGAAATGTAAAGTTGCCGAAGAAGTACTTCTTACCTTCCGCGACATAGATGGTGATGTCCACCCAGCCTTGGTCGTACTTCATCTCGTAGTCGAAGACCCGCGCTTCAATAAAGCCCCGCTGTTTGTAAAATTCAACGATACGGTCGAGGTCTTTGGCAAACTCTTCTTCTTTTAACTGTCCCTTGCGATACCAGACCTTCTCTTTGTTGGTCAGTTTCTTTTTAATCTGCTGGTCGGTAAAATTTTCGTTGCCATAGATTTCAATTTTGCGGATACGCACCGGGTCGCCTTCGTCAATTTGATAGGTGAGGACCACGGCGCCGGTTGAATCGGGACGCGATTGCTGGGGTTCAATTTTGACAAGGAGAAAACCCTTCTGCTTATAGAGTTTAAGCAGTTCCTGTTTCAGGTCAAAAACCTTCTTTTCGGTCAGGATTTCGCCTTCCCGCAGTTTTACTTTTGATTGCAGGTCTTTTTTCTTGACCCGGCGATAGCCCTCGAACTGGACCGATTTGAGTTTCGGATACTCTTCAAGGACAAAGTTCAGTTTAACACCATCAGCAACCAGCGTCGTCTCGGCACGAATCTGTGCGAACAGACCCAGTTCGTAAATCTTTCTGATCGCTTCGGCTAATGCGGTTCGGAAACTGCCGGCTGTGTAAACCGATTTTGGAGTCAAACCGGCAGCGCGGATGACGAGGTTGGGGTCGGTGTTTTTAGTCTGGGCAGAGATGTCGAGAAGAACTAACCGGTTGGTATCTGAACTCCACTGGGTCGCAAGCAAAAGCGCCAGTAAAAGGGATGTCATTCCTTAATCGGCGCTTCTGCTTCTCGGGCAGACTCCCGGAAAATCAGTCGGTCGCCATCGCGGTCAACCAGAATTTTGGCGTTCTCGGCAAGGCAACCGCGGAGCAGTTCTTCGGCAAGCGGGTCTTCAAGAAGCCGCCGCAGCGCCCGTTTAATTGGTCGGGCGCCATACTGCGGGTCAAACCCTTCCTGCACCAGCAGTTCTTTGGCGGCCGGTGTCAATTCAATGGTAATCTTTTTCTCTTCCAGACGCCGGGAAAGTTCCCGCAACTGGATGTCGACAATCGCCTCCATCTGGGGTCGGTCCAAGGGCCGGAACACAATTACCTCATCGACCCGATTGAGGAACTCTGGTCTGAACACCCTTTTGACTTCGGTCATAACCTTGTCCCGGATGTTTTCGTAGTTCACCTCAGGTGTTGCCGGTGTAAAGCCGATACCGGACAGACCGCGGATTTCGGTAGAGGCGATGTTCGAGGTCATTATAATTACGGTGTTTTTGAAGTTGACCTTTCTGCCCAGCGAATCGGTTATCTGCCCATCGTCCAGAATCTGCAACAGGATGTTGAACACATCCGGGTGCGCCTTTTCGATTTCGTCAAAGAGAACGACCGAATACTGTTTGCGCCGTACCTTTTCGGTCAACTGGCCACCTTCTTCGTAGCCGACATAGCCCGGGGGCGCGCCAACGAGGCGCGAGACATTGAACTTCTCCATATACTCGGACATATCAAACCGCAGCAGGGCGTTTTCGTCACCAAACAGGAACCGGGCAAGAACCCGTGCCAGTTCGGTTTTACCGACTCCGGTTGGACCCAAAAAGATGAAGGAGCCGATAGGCCGGCGCGGGTCTTTTACCCCGGCGCGGGAACGCCGAATCGCCTTGGCAATTGCGGCAATCGCCTCGTCCTGGCCCACAATCCACTGTTTCAGTTCCTCTTCCATTCTTAAGAGCCGGGAGGACTCCTTTTCCTCCAGTTTGGCAAGCGGGATTGATGTCCAGGAGGAGACCACATAGGCGATGTCCTCTTCGGTTACCACCGGGAAACTCCCCTTCTTTTCCCACTCCTTGCGTTTCCGCTTCAGGTATTCGGTCAACTTCTTCTGTTCGTCGCGCAGCTCTGCGGCGCGTTCAAACTCCTGACGCCGGACCGCCTCCTCTTTGGCGCGGGTGATTTTTTCAATTTTGCTTTCAATTTCGTCCAGTTCGGGATTGATTACCGGGCGCAACAGTTTTACCCGGGAGCCGGCTTCGTCAATGACATCAATCGCCTTGTCCGGCAGGTAACGGTCGGTGATGTAGCGATCGGCAAGATAGGCAGCAGCGTAAAGTGCCGCATCTTCATAAGTGACATTGTGGTGCAGTTCGTACTTCTCTTTAAGACCCTGGAGAATCTGGACCGTTTCGGCGACCGTGGGCGGTTCGACCATAATCTTCTGGAACCGGCGCTCTAAGGCGGAGTGCTTTTCAATGTAGCGCCGGTACTCTTCCGGAGTGGTAGCACCAATCACCTGAATCTCACCGCGCGCGAGGGCCGGTTTTAATATACTGGAGGCGTCGATGGCACCCTCGGCAGCACCGGCGCCGACAATCGTGTGGATTTCGTCGATAAATATGATGCAGTCGCCATGATGTTGAATCTCATTCAGGATTGATTTCAGGCGTTCCTCAAACTGCCCCCGATACTTGGTGCCGGCAACGATTGCCGCCATATCGAGCGCCAGAACCCGTTTGTTCTTTAACACATTGGGCACCCTGCCAACAACAATGCGCTGGGCAAGCCCTTCAACGATTGCGGTCTTGCCCACCCCGGCTTCGCCAATTAAAACCGGGTTGTTCTTTTTACGCCGGGCAAGAATCTGGACAATGCGCTCAATCTCTTTTTCCCGGCCAATGATGGGGTCCAGTTTCTCTTCGCGAGCAAGCTGGGTCAAATCACGCGAAAAGTAGTCCAGTGCCGGGGTCTTGGAACGGGTTTTGGCACCGACGGTTCCTTTGTCACCGCTCAAAAGCCGGATTGTCTCTTGCCGGACCAGTTCAATATCAATACCAAGTGACTGGAGCACCTGACAGGCAACACCCCGCTCTTCGCGCAGAAGTCCCAGAAGGAGATGTTCGGTGCCGACATAGGTATGGTTCATCTTGCGGGCTTCATCAACCGCAAAGTTGAGCGCCGATTTTGCCTCCTGATTCAGCGGGACCTCACCCAGGACCAGGGTTTCAAACCCGGCGGGCACCGCATTTTCTACTGCCCGACGCAGGTCATCAAGATTGATACCCAGGTTAGTGAGGACAACCGCGGCAACGCCTTCACCTTCTTTGACAATTCCCAACAAGATGTGTTCGGTCCCGATGTAGTCGTGATGGAGTCTGATTGCCTCCTGCCGGGCATAGGACATTACTTTGCGTACCCTCTCGGTAAATCTTTCCTGCATAGACATTAAAAGTTTATTTTATTTTTGCCTTAAAGTCAACTTATACTCTTCTGCTTAATATTAGACCCGATGGATTAACAAAAAGATGCGGACTTTATTTTATCTTTATCAGTCGGCTGGGCGAATCAGCACCGGGACGCAGGAAGTATATGCCGGTTTTCAGCCCTGACAGTTGCAGTCTGGTCTTTCCTGCGGGGATAAGGGTTGAGAAAACCTGCCGGCCTGAGAGGTCAAAAATCGTGATGGGCAGGCTTTGGTCGCAAACGATGAGCAGATGGTTTTGAAAAATAGTCGGAGTGACGGTAATGGGTGGTGTATCGGTGGTTTTAATCGGGCTCGTTTCGCTTATGCCGGTACCGTAAATCAGCCACTGGAGCATCGTGTTCATCAGTTGCACCCGGGTGAAATAGTTGGGTCGGGATGCGGGCTTATTGACCGCTTCAAACCCGAATCCAAGGGTGATAATCCGACCGCCTGCGGGTAACTGGTTTCGCACTCCGGCACCAAGGTTGGTTATGGTGTCGTAAAGGAGAAACAGCCGGCTATTGCCGGTTGGTGCGATGATGTCCCTTGATGTTTGATTGTTGGCGCCATTGCCGCCCGCGGTCGCGGTACCGATTACCTCTCTTCCAACCGAATCTGCCCGGTTGCCAAACACCAAAAATCCTGAATAACCAGAAGAGTCAAAGCGGCAGCCCGCGACCGTTTCAAGAAATTGGGTATGGGCAAGTTCTTCGGCGATGTTTTGACCGGTGAGCAAAAGGTTGCCACCGCGCAAAACGAATTGGGCCAGGGTGTCCTGGTCCGCTGCGGGTACGGTCTGATATCGGGTGTTGCCGCTAAACCAGATGACGGTGCGGTTCTGCAACCGGTCAAGTAAAGTACCGGGAAGGGGCCCGCTACTGTCTCTTAACCAAACACAGTAGGAAACACCGAGTGTGTCAAGGGTGGTGGTATAGTAATCGGTGTAATTTCTTAAAGTGTCGTTGTTGACAATCAGCACCGAGGCGGGCTGGGCATTGAGGGTAATAGTGGTGTCGCGGTGGAACCGGATGCTGCGGGTAAAGTGATGGTAAGGGGGCGGTGGTTGAACGGTCAAAACAAATACCGAGTCAATCAAACTCAGCGAAAAGTTACCGAGTGAATCGGTGGGCGTCGAGTCCCAGATTTCGCTTCTGCCGAAAAGTTGCGCTTTGATTTTCGCCGGCACCGGGCTACTGGTAAGCGAGTCAATTAGGGTGCCGGTAATGGTGCAATGTTTATAAACCTTTAACAACTGTTGTGTTGTGTCGTTTTTCGTATTCTGGTCCGGGCGCAACGCCGCCCGAAGTTCCAGCGGACCTGCGGTGTTGAGATGCAGGGGAGAGAAGGCAAAGGTGTCGGTGGCAAGAAAGGGCAAAGAGGGCACGGTTGTGGAATCAACCGGTACACCATCAACAAACAGGGTCAGGGTTGTTAAACCGGCGTTGTTTCTGCCCGCATTGGCAATCGGCACCAGGACATCTACGGTATCGCCTAAAAGATAAAGACGCCCGATTGCCGGCTGAACAAACTGCAACAAACTGATGTCATTGTCATAAACCGGACTTACCAGCCGGTCAATTCCCATAAAGTCAAGATAGGTTGAAACCCAGGTCTGGTCCTGGGTGCTCGGGTCGGTCCAGGTTGCCGGGATGCCACCGTCAAGGTCGGTGTCCTTCATCAAAAGGGTGTCGGTGAGGTACTGGTGGTAAATAAAATAAGCGGGGTTACCGGTCAACTCCGCCGCAGCTCGATAGGCGTTGGCAAGCCAGATGTTGTGGGAGCAGTTCCAGTTGCCGGTGGGATAAAATCCGGGTAGAGATTCCGCATAGGTCAAAAGCCACATCTTACCCGCAACGGTGTCCTCTTGACAGAAGGTTTTTGCCACACCCCAGAAAGCGGTGCCGCCACACATCGCCCAGTTCTGAAAACCCAATCGGTTGCGGGCACCTTCTTCAATCCAATTTTTAACTCTCATTCCCCGGACCAGCGCGCTGTCCTTCAGAACCGGGTCGTTTCTTTCCCGGGCATAGTCGTAAGCCATTCCCGAACTCTGGGCGGTGACAAAGTTTTCCAGATAGTTTGCCGGATTGAGCGGATGGGTGAGATAAAAATCCCGGCACGAGTCCCCATAAAAAAGGTAGGTCGAGTCGTTATAAACCCGGCGATAAAGCGCCTCAGCCCACATGCCGAGCCCACAGTTCCAGACCGCATACCAGATGTTGGCGGGGTTGCCCTGATGCTCCTGATATGCGGGATGGTTAAGGATGTAGTGCCAGGCGCGACTGATGTTCTGCCGATAGTCGTCCCGCCGGGTAAGTTCGTACCAACGGGTCCAGACCCAGAGCGCCTCCTGGGTGTTGTCGGTTTCGATGATATTGGGCAGATGCTCGGCCTCAATTATGCCGCCAAAGTCCGGTGATGTTGAGTCACTAACCTGATATCGGACAAGAAAGTCGCACAAAAGTTTTATCCGGTGCAGATAGTTAAACCGCCTTGGTCCTAAAATCACGGTGTCCGGGCGATAGCACGAGGGCGGTTGATAAAACAGGAGATTGGTTTTCAGTTCTTCTGGTGTCCAGATGCGGGTTGCAATGCCGAGAGAGAAAACAGTAAGGAGGATAACTGCTAACCTGCGCAACAGCACCATTTCAGGATAGACAAGGACAAACCAAAGTCAAGAGGGAAAACAAGGGGTTGTTTTAATAGATTTGTCTTACAACGATTGAAGTGAAAATTGTTGCCAGAACTTTCCCGCAAACCGCAGAACAGACCGTGCTTGATGCCAATAAAGTGATAGAACCGGAGAAATCCGGCGTAGGTGCTATTATAACGACGCAACATTCTATCATAAGACAACAACTTATTTTTCAATAGGTTATAACCGTGGACATAGAACCTGAATCAGGTTCGGATAGGGCAGGGAAGGGCATTCAGCAGGTGAATTTAGGGACGGCTCAGGGAGCGACTCCCAGAACGGCTTTCTGACTGACTTACCGAGTGCTCATCGGTGGGGTGATTGGGGTAAAGTTTAATGCGAATAAGTGATGCATTTAAAGGAGTTAACATTGTAGAAAAGGCAAAGAATGAGCGGTGGAGATAACGGTTCAGCAGATGGATTTATGATACTTTTAAGCGGTGAGGGCTTTTTCGTTGGGAAACAGGTCTATGATAATCACATCGTAATCGGTTTGCGCGATGGCATTGATA
The DNA here is from genome assembly GCA_964626075.1 of uncultured bacterium. Classification (GTDB taxonomy): domain Bacteria; phylum Hydrothermota; class Tepidihabitantia; order Tepidihabitantales; family Tepidihabitantaceae; genus Tepidihabitans. The sequence goes on along the minus strand of CAZVDD010000018.1, from coordinate 159,450 downwards.
ACATCATGTTTTGTTGTATGTTCTGAGTTCACATTTTAAGGTGTTGGAGGATAAGAAAGTTAGAATTTCTATCTTGGTCTCGATATAAGTTATCCCAGGTTGAGTAGTAATAATCTATCCTGATTTTGTAATTTCTTCTCTTTTAAAGATAACTCCTTTTCGGGAATGAGAAACGGGTTACAATAACTTGACCGCAACCGGGCGGTAGAGTTCTTGGCTACTGTTTGTAGCCGATTTTTCTTAAAAAGTTTTTGCGCTCATCAATCTCTTTTTCGGATTCAACACCTTTGGGTTTTTCGCCGTCAATTACGCCGAGAATGCCCCTCCCGGTTTCGTCTTCGGCAATTACAACTTTTACCGGATTGGCGGTGGCACAGTAGATGGTGCACACTTCCTGAATCTGTTTTAAGCCGTTGAGGATGTTGATGGGATAGGCGTTGGCCAGGAGGATGATGAAGGAGTGGCCTGCACCGATGGCAAGGGCATTTTTTATCGCCAGGGCTTCAAGTTCGTGGTCGGTGCCCGAGTGGCGGATAAGGCAGGGACCGGAAGATTCGCAGAAGGCGATACCGAATTTTACTTTGGGGATAGATGTTACCAGTAGTTCGTGGATGTCTTCAACCGTCTTAATGAAGTGGGATTGGCCGAGGATGAGGTTGATTTCTGCTGGTTTTTCAAGTGGCACCGTTTTAATCTCCATTATTTCCTCCTATTTTGAGATAATAAATTTGCCAGTTTGGGTGAAGTTCGGTGCAAGGCAGCGGTAGAAGTAGGTGCCGGCAGGTTGCTGACGGGTGGACCAGGTAGCGGAAAGGGTTTGGTTTGCTTCCGGCTGGAGAGGGAGCGATTTTATCAATGTGCCGTCGGCACGGTAGATTTCAACGCGTGCGGCGCGGGCAAAGGGATGGTTAAGGCGGAACCGGGCGAAATCTTTTGCCGGGTTGGGCGTGAGAGTCAGTTGTGCCTGACCCGGCAGCAGGGGCTTGAACTCTTCCTGACCGGTGAGGGTGACATTGAAGGTAATCATTGTGCTTTCCGGTGAGCAGAACGGGAAGGTGGTCCAGAATTCAATGTCGTTGTCAGCAGAGAATTCGTCTATTGCCCAGATGAAGTAGTCGACGCGCGCCGGTGCCGTGACCTGGGGAATGGTGAAGTAGTAGGTGCTGCCGCGCTGGGAGTCGGCAGGTACGCCGGTCCAGGTGGTATTCAGGTTGATGCGGTAGAAAAGGGACTCGGCACCAACCGCATCGTTGTCGGTAATTACCGACGAGACAATAAATGGACCGGTAAAGGATGTGTCGGTCCAGATTGTGGTGGCGCCGAAGCGCGGTGGATAGAGGTCCCAGTCCGGGATGATAAGGGTGTCCAGTTGCATAAAGGTTTCAACGGTGACGAAGTCCGGTGAGGCACCGTTCTGGCTCAGTGCCGCAGCAACACCGTTGCCACCGCAGAAGTGGCCGGGTACAACCCATTCGTAAATCCAGCGCCGGTCGTTGGTGCCCATATTGTCGGCGTAAACCATATAATCTTTGATTACGAGGCAGGGCCAGAAGTATTCACCGGACATGGGCACTTTTACCTTACCCTTGGCAACAATTCGTTTCTGGTGCTGTTCTGTTGCTTGATAAGGTATGCCGGGAATGATTTCGTACTGCCATGACCAGGCGGTAATCCAGCTGGAACCGTAGTACATTGGCAGGTTGTATAGTACGCCGTCGGGCCGATAGTTGCCGAGGAAGCGAAAACCACCCTGAGAGAAGTCGATGCCGTCAGCATAGAGCCCGAACTCGTCTAAGTACAGGTACACCTCGGATTCAGCGTTGTTTCCGAGGGTGTCGAACTCACACACATCCGGGTCTGGTGGGTCGTTTTCCATTGTGTCCGGTGCCGGATATCTGCCTTCGGTGTAGTCGCGTAAGCCGAGTCTGGCGCGCAGTTGTCCCGGGTAGCGAGTAAGGTCCCAGACCTGTTGGGTGGAGTCAAATGGTGTCCAGTAAAAAAGGGACTGGTTCTGCCGGTATCTGCCATAGGTGTCGATGACGAGCGGAATTTCGTGGCTGTCAATGGTAATGTTGTGTGCCGGTATTAGGTCTGGGGTTGCAATCAAAAGTAAAGTCAGGATTGGCAGTACTTTTTTCATTAAGCCTCCTTTTTTGTTTAGATTAACATTTAAGACGGATTTGTCAATTTTGAAAGACGGTAACAACTCAGCCCTTCGTTTTCTTGACATTAAGTGGGATTGTATTATATTTTTAATTCTTTTTATCGGGATAAAGAGTAAGATATAAATTAAAAGAAAGGAGTGTTATTTTTATGGCACCAACATTCTGGATTGCGCCGGCAAGTGCATTGTTAGCGCTGGGGTTTGCGCTATATCTTGCGGTAAGCAGTCTGCGCAAGAGTGAAGGTACTGAGCCGATGAAAGAGGTTGCGCGGGCGGTTAAAGAGGGTGCGACCGCCTATTTGAAGCAGCAGTACAAGGGCGTCAGCCTTTTCTTTGCGGTGGTGTTTGTCCTGCTGGGTATTCTGGCGCTTTTCAAGTTGCAGTCGCCGTTTGTGCCCTTTGCGTTTTTGACCGGTGGGTTCTTTTCCGGGCTTGCCGGTTTCATCGGGATGTCAATTGGTGTGCGTTGCAGTGCGCGTACGACCTGGGCGGCAAAGCAAAGTTTGAACTCCGGTTTGCGGGTGGCGTTTTCTTCAGGGATGGTGATGGGTCTGGTAGTGGTGGGGCTGGGTTTAATTGACATTTCCATCTGGTATCTGATTCTGAATGCAGTCTATGCCCATGAGCCGCTGGCGCACAAGTTAGAGTTGATTACATCGACGATGCTCGCTTTCGGGATTGGCGCGAGTTCTCAGGCACTTTTTGCGCGGGTGGGCGGCGGTATTTTTACCAAGGCGGCAGATGTTGGAGCGGACCTTGTTGGCAAGATTGAGGCCGGGATTCCAGAAGATGACCCGCGCAATCCGGCGGTGATTGCCGATAATGTAGGCGACAATGTGGGCGATATCGCCGGAATGGGTGCTGATTTGTATGAGTCTTATGTTGACTCGATCATCGCTTCGATGGCGCTTTCGGTGGTGGCGTTCAGCGGTACCGGTTTTGAAATCGCCGGGGTGTTGTTGCCGATGGTACTTGCCGGCGTCGGGATTGTTTCTTCAATTATCGGTAGTTTTCTGGTGCGTGCCGGCGAGAAGGCGGAACAGAGTGTGCTTCTTGCTGCATTGCGTCGGGGAATTTATGGGGCAGCGATTCTTGCCGCCGTGGTCGGGTTTTTCGTCACAAGATGGCTTCTGCCGCAGAACTGGACAGTTTACTTCTCAATTCTCTCGGGGCTTGTCGCCGGTGTGTTGATTGGTTTCTTTACCGAGTTTTTCACTTCGGACTCTTATGCACCGACCCGAGCAATTGCGGCAGAAGCAAGGACTTCACCAGCAACGGTGGTGATTGAAGGGCTTTCCGTGGGAATGAGGTCAACGCTGCCCATTGTTATGGTTGTAGTTGTGGCGATTATCCTCAGTTACTATCTAGCTGGTGGTGGCAATCCCGGGTTGGGTCTTTACGGAATCGGAATATCTGCGGTAGGGATGCTTTCTACCTTAGGCATCACACTGGCGACCGATGCCTATGGTCCGGTTGCCGACAATGCCGGAGGAAACGCTGAGATGACTCATCAAGAGCCAGTTGTGCGCGAGCGGACCGATGCGCTGGATGCGCTTGGTAACACGACCGCAGCCACCGGCAAAGGGTTTGCAATTGGCTCAGCAGCGTTGACAGCACTGGCTTTGATTGCCGCTTACCGTGACGAGGTGCGAATTGTCAGTCAAAGATTTCTCGGTTATATGCAAACGCTTGACCTTTCCCTTTTGAATCCCCGTCTTGTTGCCGGACTTTTTGCTGGTGCGGTGATTCCGATGGGTGTCTCTTCAATGGTTTTAAAGGCGGTGGGTAGAACCGCATCAAAAATCGCTGATGAGGTGCGGCGGCAGTTTCGGGAGATTGCCGGACTGATGGAAGGTAAGGCGAAACCGGATTATGCTAAGGCGGTTACGATATGCACGAAGGCGGCACAGAAGGAGATGGTGGCACCGGCTTTGACCGCGATAATTGCTCCGGTAATAACCGGCCTTCTTTTGGGTCCAGAAGGTGTTGCGGGCTTTTTGATTGGCGGACTGGCAAGCGGTTTCTGTCTTGCGGTTTTTATGGCTAATACCGGAGGTGCCTGGGACAACGCAAAGAAGTTCATTGAGAAAGGTAATTACGGCGGCAAGGGTTCGGAGGCCCATAAGGCAGGTGTTGTTGGTGATACGGTTGGCGACCCATTAAAGGATGCGGCAGGACCTTCATTGAACATCTTACTTAAGTTGCAGTCAATGGTTTCAATTGTCGTGCTCGGCTTGGTGTTGAAGGTTTCTGCTTACCTGCCCTGGGTTAAGTAAACAGCGCGGTATTTAGGTGTCCTGAGTGACTCTGAGGACTTCTGCCGGCGTTGTTAAACCGGCAAGGGCTTTCGCAATACCGTCCTGTCGCAGCGTTTTCATTCCATTGCGAATCGCAACGGTTGCGATTTCTTCGCTGGAGCGGTTTTCCATTATCAGCGCGCGGATTTCCGGTTGAACCGGAAGGAGTTCAAAAATACCCAATCGGCCCCGGTAGCCTTTGTTACCACAGGCCGGACAGCCTTTGCCCCGACGGAAGGTTGTTCCAGGTGCGAGGTTTAGCCTTTTCAGGAGTTCAGGCTGCGGGGTGTAATTTTCTGCACACCGGTCACACACCTTACGCACCAGGCGCTGGGCAAGGATGGCGATGACGCTCGATGCGATAAGAAATGGCTCAACTTTCATATCAATCATTCTGGTAAGACCGCTGGGAGCATCGTCGGTGTGAAGGGTGGCGAGGACAAGATGACCGGTAAGAGCCGCTTGAAAGGCGATTTACGCCGTCTCGAAGTCACGGATTTCGCCCACCATAATTATGTCCGGGTCTTGACGGAGTATGGCACGTAATCCTGAGGCAAAGGTTACTCCCGCCCGGACATTGATTTGACACTGTCGAATACCGGGCAATCGGTATTCAACCGGGTCTTCAAGGGTTATGATATTTTTTTCCGGGGTGTTCAATTCGTTGAGAATGGCGTAGAGGGTGGTGCTTTTGCCCGAGCCGGTTGGTCCGGTGACAAGGATGATGCCATGGGGTTGATGGATTAATTGCTGGAACTTTGGTATTAGCGTTTCATCCATTCCGATATCAGTTAACTTTAAGGGCCCACTTGATTTGTCAAGTAAGCGGAGAACTAAATTTTCGCCGTAAATGGTGGGGAAGGATGAGACCCGAATGTCAACCCGCCGGGAATTGTTTTTGAACTCCATCTGGCCATCCTGGGGCTTTCGTTTCTCGGAGATGTCCATCCCGGCAAGGAGTTTTATCCGCGAGGTAACAAGGGGGTGGAGGTTCAAGGAAAAACGACCTCTTTCCTGAAGCAAACCGTCGATGCGTACCCTGATAATCAGGGTGTCTTCTTCGGGCTCGATGTGGATGTCCGAGGCGCGCTCGGCGAGTGATTGTTCGAGCAGAGTATTGACAAATCGGACAACCGGTGCCTGATTTGCCAGTTCTTCCAGGGAAACCGTTTCCTGGTCAGGGCGAAAGACATTCAGCGCCTCTTCGGCTTCGAGGTCAATCAGGGCGGTGTCGATCTGAGCCCGGGATGTTTCCTGGGGATAATACCGGTCAAGTGCTGCTTCAATCGCTTCAGGAGATGACAGTGCCGGGGTTATTTCGAGGTGCAGGCGGCGATTGAGTTCATCAAGCAGGCTGATGTCTTCCGGTGTTGCCGTGGCGACAATCAGGTTGCTGTTCAGTTGCAATAGGGGGGGGACAACTTTAAATTTGCGTGCCAGTTCAGCGGGAAGCGCGGCAATTGCCTGAGGGTCCGGAGTGTAATGGTCAAGGTCGATGTAGGGGATGTTTAATTCGTTCGCATAAGATTCGTAGAGCGCTTCCTGGTTGGCAATTAATCCCCGGCGCAGGGCAACTTCTTCCAGTTTCAAACCGCTGTGTAATGCCTCCTTTTTTAATTCGTTAATTACCGGGTCGGGTATTTTGAAACGCTGATTGAGGATTTTTTTAAGTTTTGTTTCGTTCATTGTTTTTCAACACCCGGTTCGGAATGCGCCGGGGTTTTCGGTTTAATAAGGTTTTCGATGGTAGTCAGTAACTCCTGAGGTTGAAATGGCTTTGTTAAATAGGCATCAGCCCCGAGGTCAACGCCGGTTTTCTTGTGCTGAGCCTGAGAGCGGGCAGAGAGGATGACGATGGGTATGTGATTGAAGCGCTGGTCACGCTTCAACATTGCGCATACAGCAAAGCCGTCCATCCCTGGTAACATCAGGTCGAGAATTACCAGGTCCGGTGGTTGTGTGCGGATACGGTTCAACGCTTCTAAACCGTTGCCTGCGGTTTCGACGCGGTAACCGGCTGCTTCTAATCGTGCCTGAAGAATCATTCTGATATCCGGCTCATCGTCAACCACAAGGACCGTTTTGTTTCTTTCAATTGCTTGCGCCATGGTTACCATCAAGGTTTATGACATTTTGTTTTTCTTGGAGGGACTTGTCGCCCCCGCTCAATGGCAGCGGGAAATAGAATCGGGAGCCGGCATTGGGTTTGCTTTCCAACCCGATGGTGCTGCTGTTCAGTTCGAGGAGTTTTTTGGTAATGGCAAGCCCCAGCCCGGTGCCTGGAACCCGTAATCCGGTGTGGTGGTGCGCCTGATAGAATTTGTCAAAGATACAGGACTGTTCTGATTCCGGGATACCAATTCCGGTGTCGCTTACCGATATGAGGGCCTGATTTTCTTTTTTCTCAACGGCGATGGTGATTCCGCCCTGTTCGGTAAATTTTATTGCGTTACCAACAAGGTTTACCAGGACGCGGTGGATGTGTTTTTCGTCGGCGTAGACCATTACCGGTGCGGGCGGTATTGATGTTTGAAGTGTAAGTCCTTTCTCCGCAGCGGCCGGTAGAAATGACCTTTTGACTTCTTCAATCAGTCCACAGATGTCGAATCTCGTGGGGTGGATATTGATTTTATCGGCTTCAAGTTTTGACAAATCAAGGATGTCATTGATCAGAGCGGTGAGCCGGCGGCAGTTTCGGTTTGCTGCGGTCAACAGTTGATTTTGCTTTTCCGAGATAGTTCCGGAAGAACCGTCGAGTAGCAGGTTTAACACCTCGGCAATTACGGTGAGCGGGGTGCGCAGTTCGTGCGAGACAACGGAAATGAACTCGTCTTTTGCGGTGCTGAGGCGTAACAGTTCAAAGTTTGCCTTTTTCAGTTCTTCGGTTTGTTGCCGCAATTCTTCATTTAATTCCGCCAGTTTTTGGGTCTTTTCGATTAGTTCATCCTGAATCAGTTTCATCTCGGTAAGGTCGTTGTGAATCATTAGAAAGGCGATGATGGTGTTGTTTTCATCGTGTAACGGTGCGACCGTAGTTTCGATGTGGCGGGTGGTTCCATCAGGTGTCAAATGTTTGTGGGTGGTACGGAAAGTTGTTCCGGATGCCAGGACATTGACAATCGGGCAGGTTATGCCGTAATGATGGCAGGGACGGGAAAAGCCGTGGACCACACTATGACATTTTTTTTCTTTGAGTTCTTCGGGAGTCGTTTGGTAGATACGCGCAAACCAGGGGTTTACCTGTTGAATCGCATACTGGCTATCAACAATCACCACACCGGTGGCAAGGTTTTCCCAGATACTCTGGAAGTATTCAAAGCGGCGTCGGGCAGCGAGTTCGGATTTATAATGGTTGGTGATGTCGATGAGTACACCCAGCGCCCGGTTAGGATTTTTCGGTGTCAGGAAAGCGAGCAGCTGATAGTAACGGGTTAAACTTCCCGAAGGGATTTTTACCAATCGCGTGGCGGTGCTCGTCGTTTTTAGTTTGGCGAGATAAGAGTTCAGCTGCGATTCGCTTTCGTTCAAAAAGAAAAAAATGTTGTGGGTAGCAGCCGGCGTAGCAACGGTTTCGGTCAATTTGGAGAATGCGGGGTTGAAGTTAAGAATTGTACCGTTTTCCGGGTCAAAGGTAAACGCCGGAAGCGCGGAATGGAAGAGCAGTTCACCAAGGACGCCGGGTGATGTGTGAAGGTTCTGCTGTCGGAGCAGGGCGTTTTCTAAGGTGAGAAACAACCGGTCCGGTGAGCAGGGTTTGCGCAAATAGCCAAAGGCACCCTCATGTAAAGCCTGAATTGCCGTTTCCAGGGTTGCGTGACCGGTCAGGATAATTACCTGTGCGTTCGGCGCACACTTTTTAATTTTTGGTAACAGGTTGATACCATTGGTGTCGGGAAGCCGCAGGTCGACAAGAATCACATCCGGAGTAGTTTGTTCCAGTAGATTGATTGCCTCCCACCCCGATGTGGCGATAAGTGGTTGATAGCCTTTAGTGAGAAGAATGTCGGCGAGGGTGTTGGCGAAGTCTAATTCGTCGTCAATGATAAGGATCGAGGGACTTTTTCCTTCGGTAACGGGTGCTTTTAATGCCGTCATCACAGCGCGCACATCGTAATTACCTTTGTGATAGAAGGATTGCGGTTATGGCAACATTTGCGACTGCCGCGGCAGCAGTGATTACCGGTAAACCATTACGGAATTTGCTCCAGAAAGATTCCGGGATAATTACCACATCACCGGTGGCAAGAAAAAATCGCTGACCAGATAACGCGAGGTGCTGGAGATTAAACCGGTGCCGGGTGCCATCTTTTTCCCGTAAGACAATGATACGGCGGACATCGGCGTTGCTTGTTGGACCACCGGCAGCAGAAATCAGTTCAAAAAGGTCGGCAGAACTGTTGAATGAGTACTGACCCGGGTGATTAACCTGCCCCCAGATTGAAGCGCGGATTGAAATTGCCGGCGCTTGCTGATACTGGTCGTTCTGACCGCTAATAGGTTGAGCGAGAATCGTGGTCATTAACCCGAAAATCGCCCAAACCCCAACTGCGATTTTAGCCATACTTCCTCCCTGGTTTTATTAAACTGCCTTTTGTTCCTCTTTGAATTTCTTATATTACCCCCTGATTCGTGCTAATTTTGCCCGGTCCGGTTGTTTACCGCCACAGTAAACGAGTGTCAGGGTTGTCCCGACGGTGAAGAAACCCATTTCCTGGTAAGTTTGAGTTAGAAAGCCGTCATTGGTATGGAGTATCAATTCGGCGACGCGAACTCCTTTTTGGACAAATTGGCTCAAAGACTCCTTGAGCAGTTTAATTGCGACACCATTACCGCGGTATTCCGGAGCGGTCGTCAAAATGTCAATAGTTCCGACATTAAAACCGAGTGCGTTACCAGCATCGGGTTTAGTGCGTTCGGCGACGATACCAACGACACGACCCTGGTCAACGGCAGCAAACAGCGCTTGGTTGAGACCGTTCGATTTGTTGACGGAGGTGCTTGCCGCTGATTGCACTGCAGTTGCCGGTGCAGTTGCCGCATAGGTGCGTAACCAATCACGATGGACTTTAGTTAGAACCCGCGGTGGTAGATTGACATCCCAACCCAGAACCCCTTCCGGAATATTGAGAACAGACTCGTCGAAGTAATCAATTTCGTTCCGGTCTATCAGTGTTACCTCGTAATCTTCGGCTGGAGTCGCCAGCCAATCGTTTTTCGACAACTCTTTTGCCAAAACCAATGCGGTGTGTGTCGTGAAAAAACCGCAACTTTCCAGGGCATTGATTGATGTCAGGTCTGAATACGGGCAACGGGCAACGATACAACTGTTTTTAGGCAGTGTTCTTAATGTCTCGCGGAGGAGCAAGTTTTTGACCAGCATCTGAACATCCGGCTTTCCCATTGCTATGAGATGGGTTATTCGGTAGGACCGGCAGTTGAGTTCCTGGGTCGCTAAAATGTCCGGTTTGATAACGCATAATCCCTGCACTTTGCCATCAAGATAATAGGTACGGGCGATGCCACCGGCTTTTACCACTTCATTTATCTGTGATACGATGTAGTTGTCCGCAGCGCCTTCTCTTTCCTTACCAAGCGCCCAGAGATAGGGCTTAAATGGGTAAGTTGCAAAAAGGTCACGCATAAGTTCGTTACGTTCGACGGTAAGCAGTTCTGCAAACATTTTTCACCCCCTCGTTTGTTTGTTTACAACTATCCCGCAGGCAACGGAATGGCCCATAAACTTATCGCTCTTTCGGATGTAACCCCTCGAATTGGGCCATCCCGTTACCCTTTCCGTTTTATTATTAAGCAATATGCGTTCCCTCAGGTACAATTTCAATTCAATTGCATAAGTTTTAATATTATTGATAGTTAAACAATCAAAATCTGTTAAGCACATTTGGAGTAACGGTTGTTTTTTAGATTTTTTTATTGATTAGTGTGTTGAAAATATGTGATTTACACGAGTGCGACATCCCATTCCTGGTTTGCTGTTAGGTTGGAGTTGTGATTAGGGATTAAAAAGGTTTACTGTTCTTTTAAAAGACGGTTGAGTTCGGCGAGGAGGTTAAGTGCCTCCAGGGGAGAGATTTCGTTGATGTTCAGGTTGCGCAGCTGCTCAAGCACCGGATGGTTAAAATTCTGGTCAGCGGCAACGGGTTTTTCCGGCGCTGCTTTTAACTGTTCAAAGTTAATCTGCTCGTTTCTGGTGAAGAGGGTTAACAGTTCACGCGCCCGGCGGATAACTCGTTCTGGTAAACCAGCGAGTTTGGCAACCGCAATTCCATAACTTTTATCCGCCGGACCAGGATGGATTTTTCTCAAGAAGATGACTTCATCACCTTTTTCCCGGACCAGAAAACTGAAATTCTTTGTCCGGGGTAAATGGTTGGGAATCTGGGTCAGTTCGTGATAATGGGTTGCGAACAGGGTTCGGGGGCAGAACTTTTCATCGCCGTGGAGATATTCAACTGTTGCCCAGGCGATAGCGACGCCGTCTTCGGTTGCAGTTCCCCGGCCTACTTCATCTAAGATTACTAAACTGCGGGCGGTGGCGTTGTTCAGGATGTTAGCGGTTTCGTTCATTTCTGCAAGGAATGTGGAGACACCCCGCGCCAGGTCGTCTGAGGCGCCGATGCGGGTGAAAATCTTATCGACGATACCAATCCGGGCAGAGCGCGCCGGTACAAAGGAGCCGAGTTGCGCCATAATGACAATCAATGCGGTCTGGCGTAAGTAGGTGGATTTTCCCGCCATATTCGGTCCGGTAATGATTAAAATCTGATTGTTGGTTGTATCGAGATATGTGTCGTTGGGGATGAACGGTTCGGTAGAGATTGTTTCCACTACGGGATGGCGGCCCGCTTTGATTTCGATTGTGGTTGAACTGTCAATAACCGGACGGGTGTAGTTTTTTTCCCGGGCAAGCCGGGCAAAGGCTGCCAGGACATCAACTGTGGCAAGAGTGGTTGCCAGTTCGATGATTTTGTTACAGTCCGGTTTGATGCGATTGCGCAGGTCGATAAACAGTTCGTATTCAAGGGTTTTGCTGCGCTCTTCTGCGTTGATGATTTTTGTTTCGTACTCTTTCAACTGCGGTGTGATAAACCGTTCGCCGCCGGTAACGGTTTGTTTCCGAATGTAATCACTCGGAACAAGGCGCAGATATGATCGGGTAACTTCAATGTAGTAGCCAAAAACCGAGTTGTAGCCGATGCGTAGGTTGGGAATGCCGGTGCGGGCGCGTTCGGCCTCCTGAAGTCGGGCAAGGAACTGTTTCGCATCTTTGGTGAGTTCCCGGAGGTTGTCCAGTTCTTCGTGGTAGCCCGGTCGGAAGATACCACCGTCGGTGATGGTAGTTGGCGGAGAGTCGTTTAGGGCGCGCTCCAGTTCTTTTACAAGCGGGGTGAAGTCGGGGATGAGTTCGGCTGACCTTTGAAGAATTACGGCAGAAAGGTCTTTAAGTAGCAGTTTTATGTCGGGGACAACGGTCAACCAGGAACGGAGTGCAACTAAATCACGGGGTGTGGCACGGTCCAAGGCGATACGGGAGGCGACTCTTTCGAGGTCGCCAACTTTGCTCAGGAGTTGCTGGAGTTGTTCAAGGGGAGAACCGGGTGTCAGTAATGCTGAGACTGCGTCAAGCCTTTCGTTGATTTTTTCGACCGAGAGTAACGGGGTGAGAAGCCAGCGACGGAGCAGTCTGGTGCCCGCCGGGGTGCAGGTGCGATTAAGAAGCCAGAAGAGCGTTCCGGTTTCGCGGTCCCCTTTGTTTTGGGGGTGAAGTTTTTCGAGCAGTTCGAGGTTGCGCCGTGAGATACGGTCGATGAGCAGAAAATCGGTGTTTTGATAAGGCGTGAGGCGCTGGAGATGGGGTAAGGTCGTGCATTGAGTTTGCTCCAGGTATTCGAGGATTGCGCCGGCGGCACAGATCGCTTCGGTCAGGTGGTCAACACCAAAACCAGCAAGGTTGGCAACACCGAAATGGGAGGTGAGTTTTTCAAAGGCAAATTCGGGCGTGAAGTAGTAGTCGTCAAGTTTTGTTATCCTTCCCGGCAGGTAGGAGGGAAGTTCGCCCATCCAACCCTGGGGCAACAGGATTTCTGAAGGTGCAATGCGGGTAAGTTCTTCGCCAATTGATGCCGGTGGAATTTCGGCAGCATAAAATTCTCCGGTGGAAAGGTCGGTAAAGGCAACACCCCAGATGGCGCCCGGTGAGATTGCCAGTAAATAGTTGTTGCGGTGTTCATCAAGCAGGGTGTCGCGCACCAGGGTACCTGGAGTAATCACCTCAACCACATCACGAGCAACAACCGGTTTCCCCTGATTTGGGGGTTCGAGTTGCTCACACACCGCAATTTTGAACCCCTGTTCGACGAGGCGGGCGACATAGGTGTCGAGCGATTTTGCCGGGATGCCGGCAAGGGGCACGCGATGGTTCGGACCGTGTGACCGGGAGGTGAGGGTCAGATTCAGCGCCCGGGCACCGATTTCCGCATCCTGATAAAACATCTCGTAAAAGTCACCTACCCGAAAGAGCAGAAGTGTTTCCGGATAGCGTTGCTTTATTCGGTGGTACTGAGTCAAAAGCGGGGTGAGTTTTTCTGCCATTGCGGCGTCTTATACCGGTCGCGGTAAACTTATGTCACATCATCCTGCCAGGTGCCGCATTTTGGACACCGGATTTCACTCTGCCGGAGCAGGGCATTACATTTATTACAGTGCCGGGTGTTGGCGGCTAACTTGCTCATTGCTTCATTGAGTACGGTGAGTGCGCGTGCCGTTTCACCTTCCCGCAGCAAAATCTGCGTTAGGAAGATGCGGGTGGCAGCATCGCCATTTTTCGTTGCCTTTTCAAGGATGTTGCGGGCTTCTTTTAAGTTTTCCATTTTGGCGTAGATTTCGGCTAACGCCAGAACCAGTCCGGTATCTTGCGGTACCCGAAACAGGAGCCGGCGGTAGAGGTTGGTAACCTCCTCGTAGTGGCCACTCTCAAAGTATGCTCGTTCCAGGCGCTCCCGGACGAGATAATTTTTTTCCGGCGCCACTTCAATCACCTCTTTCCAGACCCGGATTGCCTCATCAACTTCACCCTGGCTTAACAAGAGGTCACCCAGGAGAATTCGGGCAAGGAGGGAGTTCGGATTGAGTTTTAGGGCGTCGTGCAACCATTTTACACCTGATTTATAGTTAATTTTGCCATAGACGTAGCCGTAGAGGGCGTAAAGCCGGCTAGCCCGGTTTGGGTCTCCCGCCTGTAACTCGTTGAGAATCTTTTCACACTTATCCCAGGAGTTGTTTTCGATGTACAGTTCAAGAAGGGTCTCCCGGCTGGCAAGGTCATTGTGGTCCGACCGAATCAACTCCTCAAGTAATGGTATCGCCTTTACCTTTCGGCCTGTTTTTATATAGTCTTGAACCAGCGCCCGATAAATCGCTTTTTCTTCTTCCGGTTTTAAATTGCGCCGCAGGGCAAGGTTTTCATGGATGCGCAGTGCTCTTTCAAAGTCACCCTGTTCGAGAAATAGTGTGCCGAGCCGGATATAGGCGTCAACATTGCTGGTGTCCTGTTCTACCGCCTGTTTTAACTTTTTTGCCGCTTCCTCAACCTTGCCATCAAGGAGTAGTTTGAGACCTTCAACATAGGCGGGAATCGTTGCCCGGCGCTGACGGAAGAAGTCGCGAATGACCGGATACAGGGCGACAACTAAAAGGGCGAGAATGACAATTAACAGTGGATACATAATTCTATGCTCCTTTTTGGCTGTTGTCGTCGATGGGAATTTCGCTCGGTGCCCGTTCTTGGGGCGAAGGAATTACGCTCAGTGGTGCATTGCGCAGGGCACGAAGTTCTTCGGTTAAGGCTTCAATCTCCTGGCGCTGCCGGTGGAGTCTGGTGCGCAATCTGATTTCGGAGACAATCGTAAATATGCCGACGCACAGGGCACCGAAGGCAAAAGAGTAAAGCATTACAAAGGCAAGGGGGACATTGTAAAAGGTGCGCCAGAACACTTGAACGGTTGCCGTGGTTTGATTCTGCCAGCCCAGGATAAAAAGGATGATAAAGGCAAGCAAAATAAGAATTACTCTAAAGGTAAACATTTAACAACCTCCTGTGACAAGTGCTTGTATTGTATTGCGCACCTGACCGATTGGTGTCCAACCTCGAACCGCTTTGACCATAGTTGAGACAAGAGTACCCGGCGGAATTTCCTCGTCAAGGATGACAACCTTTCCCTGACGGGTTCTGCCCAGACTACCCAGGCCGCGCGGACTCGGTCCTTCAATCAACAGTTCGAAGGTTTTTCCGACCAGCGTCTGATTGGAATTCAGGGTAATCTGGTTTTGCAACTTAATCAGGTCGGTAAGGCGGCGCCGGGCTATGGTTTCAGGCACCGCAGGCTGGATTGTGGCGGCGCGTGTTCCGGGCCGGGGTGAAAATTTGAACATATAGGCAAAGTCAAATTTGACCGCCCGGACAGTTTCCAGTGTGGCAAAAAAATCCTCTTCATCCTCGGTGGGAAATCCCACAATGATGTCAGTGGTAACTGATACTTCGGGTATTTTATCTCTTAACAGCTGCACTTTTTCTATGTACTCCTCGCGGGTGTAGCCCCGGTTCATAAGCTGCAGGATACGATTGGAGCCCGACTGTAATGGGAGGTGGAACTGCGGGCAAACTTTCGGTAAACGGGCAATCTGGTCGATTATTTTTTCAGTCAAATCACGGGGATGAGATGTAAGAAAACGAACCCGTTCGATACCGTCAATAGTGCAAACGGTTGCCATCAGGTCGGTGAAACTGGTTTCCCGGTCCTGATAGGCAAGGACATTCTGCCCCAAAAGCGTTACCTCTTTTACTCCGGCGCGCGCCAGCTGCTTTACTTCAGTTACGATGCTTTCCACCGGCCGGGAACGTTCTGGACCTTTTACATAGGGGACGATGCAGTATGAACAAAAGTTGTTGCAACCGCGCATTATTGTCACATTTGCCGTAACGGCGTTTCGGATTTGGGGGTGAATGTCCGGATAGCACTCTTCGTTAATTGGGACAAACAACTGGGGCGGGGCACCGTTTCTTCGGCGGTTGATAAGTTCGGGAAGGTGCCGGTAACCGTCAGGTCCAACAACAATATCCACTCCGTAGTCGGTGATTAGTTTTTCGTTTAGACGCTGGGCAGCACAACCGAGCACGCCGACGATTTTTTCCGGCGAGCGGTTCTTGTAGGATTTAAATGTTGCCAGTCTGCCCAAGGCTCTTTGTTCGGCGTGGTCGCGCACCGAGCAGGTGACCATTAAGAAGACATCGGCATCCTCTGTTTTATCAGTTTCAGTAAATCCCGATTGATGAAGGATATGGCGCACCAACTCGGCTTCGTATTGATTCATCTGACAGCCGTAAACCTGCAAATAGAATTTTGACACCAGTAGATTTTCTATCATATAGGACAGATTGTCAAGGAAAAGATGTTTTTGGGTAACAGGATGTTGCGGGCTAAAAAGGTGTGGCAATGGTTCTGGTTTCGAATTGGCAACATTGAGCAAAAAACCGAATTTCGTAGCCCGAGGCTAATCAGCCATAACTTACTACCCCGGTAGCGGATGGTAAAGAGTTAATGATACTTTAAAGTATAATTTCAGCGGTAGGGTGGTTTTACATAAGGCATTGGTTTTCAAAAGGTTAATAGGTTTGAGCCTTATTTTCCCTACCCAACCCCGGGGTAGTTTCCGGGATGGTAATGGAAACTGGGCTTATCGCTGTCTGCCGGTCTAACTTTTTTGCGGGAATAACATACTTTTTGGCGATTCTTAATATAAAATTTAGTTGACATTCAGGAGAAACTGGCGTATAGTTAGCCGGGTTACATCTTGTGTCTTCCTGTTAACAGTTTTTAATTGCCGTAAATTAAGGTTGCAAACAGCCAAAAGTAAGGAGGTTAAAATGAGCGGTATAGTTATCTCGCTGCTGAGTTTAATTACAATGGTTTTCAGCAGCAATGGAATTCCTGTTGCGGGCACTGATGGCTGGTCTGGTCCGGTTAATGTTTCAGATGACGCAACAACTCAATATATGGGTTACGGTTATCAGCATACTGTGGCAACCGATACGGGCGGTAATGTTCATGTTGTGTGGTATGACAACCGAACCGGCAACAATCAGGTTTTTTATCGGAAGTGGTCAAGAGCGAGTGGTACTTGGGGTCCAATTACCCAGGTGACCAATCAATCGGTTGCGGTTTATCGTCCAGCTGTTGCCTGTGACGATTCCGGGAATGTTCACATTACCTGGTATCAATCAACATCGCCTAACTACGGGATATGGTATAAAAGATGGAATGTTGCCACCGGTACCTGGGGAGATTCGGTTTATCTTTACAATCCCGGAGGCAATTATCTCAACTACTACCCGTCAATTGCCTGTCGGCCGGGAGGAAATAATGTCCATATTGTCTGGTATGGAAGGGATGCGTCGAACCCGACCTTTTTCAGAATCAAACACATTGAGTACAGTCTGGGTTCAGGGTGGAGTGCTATTACCATCGTTGACAGCACCCCAGGCGATTCCAATCTGCAGGCGGCGGTTGCGGTTGACCAGACAGATAGCGTCTATGTTGTCTGGCGGAGAAAGGTGGCTGGCAGGTGGCAGGTATTTTATCGCTGGCGCAGTGGCAGCGGCATGTGGCGGGGGATTGAACAGGTATCGGATGTGAACGAAAATGCCGATATGTTCGCCTGTGCGGTTGCGGCGAGCGGCGATGGGTCAACGGTAAATGTGGTCTGGAATGGCGATGTGCCCGGTTCTACTTACGACCGGGTGTTTTATCGGCAAAGAACATCATCCGGCTGGGGCGCGACCGAAACTGTCAGTACATATACCAATGGTAATCAGTACGACCCGGTTGTTGCCGAGGTTGAGGGAATAGTGAATGTTGTCTGGCGGGGTTATACCGAGATTTCGCCTTCCCGTTACGAAGTCCTCTACCGGCAGAAACAGGCGAGTAACTGGGGAGATGTGATGCAGTTGACAAATCGGGCGCAGTCTGGTCTTTATTACCCGGCTTTAGGGGCGGGCGAGTTCGACGACCTGCACATTGTTTGGTATGACAATTCCGATGGCGACAACGATGTTTATTACATTAGAGGTGAACTGGTTGATGCCGGTGTGTCTGCAATTTTGTCACCTTCGGGATTGATAATACCCGGAACCGCTGTAACGCCCCGGGTGGTATGCCGCAATTTCGGCGCATTTAACAATGTTGACTTTCGACTGTTTTGCTTCCTTATCAATCCAGCAGGCAACAGGGTTTATTCGGAGTCGCTGGATGTTGCTAATTTAGCACCGGGTGCTGAGAGTACCCTTGTTTTGCCTGATTTTGTGGTTAACGATGTGGGTCAATGGACAATACGGTGCTCAACCAGTGCGGTTCTGGATAAGCAGCGGGCAAACGATGTTCTCGAAGGCAATTTTACCCTTTACACGACGGATATTGAGATGTTCCAGATTCAAGCGCCCAGCGGCACAATTGATAGTGGTGCGGTGGTTAATCCAAGGGCACGCTGGTGGAATCGGGGAGACTATCCGGCGAATTTTGTTGCTTATTTCAAGATGTTTGATGCTGCTGGTACGCTTGTCTATGACGAGTCACTACCGATAATTGGTCTTGCCGATCGACGGGACACGATTGTTTACTTCCCGGCGTATTTGGTGAGCGGCGCACCAGGAACCTGGACGATTCGTTGTTCAACGTTCTGTAGCAACGACACATTTCCGGATAACGATGTGCGCACTGCCAGTTTCGTGGTCCGGCTTGTACCCCATTGGCCCTATGGCTGGCATGAAGTGAAACCAGTGCCGCTTGCGCCATCTAACAAAGGGGTAAGCGATGGCGGATGGTTGACACAGAAAAAGGTGAGCGGAAGGCGCTACCTGTTTGTCCTGAAAGGTAATAAGGTGGGTGACTTTTATCTCTACGACCCGTTGGCAGACACCTGGCACCAGTTAAGTTCGATGCCTCCTGGTGCGGATGGGAGACCACCGCGGCGGGGTTCAGTGGGTGTTGCGGGTGGTGACTATATTTATGCGACCAAGGGTAATAACACCTTAGGGTTCTGGGCTTACAATATAGAGTTAGATACCTGGGTGCCACTGGAGAATGTGCCATCCGGTTCCAGCGGGAAACGGGTAAAAGCGGGCACCGACATGGTGTATATCAAGCGACCCCATACTGACACCGGTTATGTCTATCTTCTGAAAGGTTATACCGATGAGTTTTACCGGTTTAACACCGTTTCCGGTGTATGGGAGCCACGTGCACCCGCACCGTTAACCGCAACCGGCAGAAGATGGGACCGGGGCTCCTGGATTGTTTATCAGGCGCGACCGGGACGAAACGAGTTTTACATCTATGCCCATAAATCCAAGGTGCACGAGTTGTGGAAGTACGATGTCCTTGCCGACACCTGGTTCAGTCAGTCTTTATCCGGGATGCCGTTTATCGGAAAGTTGGGGAAGACAAAGAAGTGTAAGGATGGCAGTTCTGGTGCCTGGTACAATGATGCAATCTATGCTCTCAAAGGCGGCAACACCTGTGAGTTCTGGCGTTACGATGCGCTGGGCGACTCCTGGGTGGAACTGGATACGATGCCTTCGGTTGGTTCTACGGGAAGGAAGAAGCGGGTGAAAGGTGGGGGCGACATCGTGCTTTATGAGGATGGGGTTTTCTTTGCCCTGAAGGGTAATAAGACACCGGAGTTGTGGTGTTATGTTTCCGCCGATACACTCTTTTCCGCGGTCCCGGATAAAAGCGGCGTAATGGGTACGGTGCAAAACCAGCCCGGTTCGCTGACCATTGCGCCTAATCCAACTGGAAGTCAGGGCGTGCTGTTCATTTCGGGCGCAACACCAGGGATGCGAGTTCAGATTTTTGATGCGACGGGCAGAATGGTGTTGAGTCAGCAGCTGGGAAGCGGACGGGCGACGGTGGACCTGCGGATGTTGCCGAGCGGTGTCTATCTTCTGAAATTAAATGGAGGATACACCGTGACCCGGAAACTGGTTGTGAAATAGCGCAGACCGGTAATTGGGATTAATTGGGATACGGGGCGGGCTTTCGCCCCGTATCTTTTTGGGTTTTTTTAGGGAGCAGCGGCTCTTATTTTTTCGGCGATGGCGTCCAACTCGGCTTCAGAAAACTGTGGTTTAAGGCGTACTTGACAGAAGTGGTGCAGATTGAGCGTTTTGTCAAGGATG
This sequence comes from uncultured bacterium, assembly GCA_964626075.1. Lineage (GTDB taxonomy): Bacteria > Hydrothermota > Tepidihabitantia > Tepidihabitantales > Tepidihabitantaceae > Tepidihabitans. The sequence continues at coordinate 139,739 of CAZVDD010000018.1, read as the reverse complement.
TTTTCTTCGTTTCGAATTGTCGGGACGAGTAACATATGGAGATGGGGTACCCTTGTGCCCCGAATGAGCATCGTGACATATTCGCAATCTAAGGCGTTTTTTATCTTGCGGGCAACGAGGTAGCAGGCACGGAGAAAGGGTCCGGCGATGTTGTCCTGGGGCTGGATGTCGGTAAACAGGCGGATGTGCTTTTTGGTGATGACAAGACAGTGACCGCGGGAAATGGGGTAAAGGTCAAGAAACCCCAAGGTGTGCTCGTCTTCATAAACTTTACGGCAGGGTGCTTTACCAGCGACGATTGAACAAAAAGGGCAGTCACTCATTATTAGTCTCCTCCTAAAAATTCCTTGGTTTGCAGATGATTTCTCTTACCTTGGTTTCAAAAAAGCGACTGGAATGAGCAGGCTGGATAACGATTGCGGTGTCGGCGCCCGAACCGGTACCGGCGATACTGATGAGGTCTTTGCCATAGGGAACAAGACCGGCGTCAAGTGCCATTACCGAGATTTCAATCGCCACTTTTACGCCTTCGCCCAGGGTACGGTAAGCGCTGGCGACTACTTCAGCAGGACCCGCACCGCCGAATTTGAGGCGCAAGGCGCGGTCAATTCCAGCAAAGAGATGGGTCGTTCGTAAAACGGCGCACCCGGATGCCTTCAAACGGGCTTCGGTTGTTGAAGAAAGTTCTGATTTGCCTGGCTGGGCAAAACCGCAATGATGGGTAACGCAGACGATGTTAAATTCCCTTTTTGCCTGGCGGATTAAGTTGAGTGCGGTTTTTCCGGTGGTGGAGGCAACAATGAGGTGTTTGATGTTGAGTTCAAGGGCGCGGTTCAAGGCAAGGGCGATGGTTTGAGCGGTGTTTTTGCTACCGGCACGCGGAAAGTAAACCGGAGTGGAACTCAGTTCTCTCATCTGCTAAATGATAGTAATTGATGTTTGGGAGTCAAGTCATATCCTACTTTTATTGTCAATCAGGGCAAAGAAATTCGGTTTAAAATGTTATCGCTGTGGTGCAATTAAATGAGCAAGGAGCGGGGTCTATTTCAGGGCTGACACCGCGCACAGGGCCACAGAGAGGAAAGCAGCCTTTAAGGTATACCTGAAGGCACAAGGGTAAATGGTAATAGCAACAGCATACAAGGTTAACCGGTTTACTATTTAGAAGCGGATGGCGCATAGGGGTCTGAATATAAATTGATGAATGGTTATTAAGGTATAACCGAAGGACGCGATTCCATTTACTGCGCCATCAATCTCTTACGCTATCTTGCCATGGCTTATAAAGGGCGCGTCAGGGGCTATCCCCAGAACTGTTCCCGGACTACCGGGTAGGCGGTTTTTGCCACTTTATCTTGATTTTTCGTCTACAAATATAGGGGAAAATTGCAAGGGGCAAAATACGAATTGAACCGTGCCAGTTACTCAGGGGTGATAACATTAAGCATACCTTGACTTTAGATTGAAATTGAGTAAAACTTAATTAAAGTTTGTAAACCGTGCTTGTTATTGACGGGTTACAATTCTGGGGCCGTGGCGCAGTTGGGAGCGCGTTTGACTGGCAGTCAAAAGGTCACGGGTTCGAATCCCGTCGGCTCCATAGTTTGAAGGAGTAAGTTGTTGCTTGAAGTTTACGAAAAGGAGCAGGAGATGAAAAATTTCTGGTTTTTTGTAACGGTTGCGCTGTTCATTGGAGGAGTACTCAGCACCGGATGTGCCCCGACGCAGACGGTTACAAAATTTTCCGAGGAGCAGTTGCAGGCAAGGCGCGACTCGGCGCAACAGAGTTATAGCATCGGTGCCAGTTATTACCAGCAGGGAGATTTCGAATCGGCGCTCAAGAATTTTGAGCAGGCACTGGCATACGATTCGCTTTATTACGACCCGTATATCGCAATTGGTAATATCTGGCGGAAAAAACGGGATGCAAGTCAAGCCGAGGAGTATTATCGGAAGGCAATGAGAATAGACCCCAGGAAGGCGAAGGCTTATGAGGCACTGGGTGATATGTACCTTGAGATGGGTCGAGTGGATGAAGCGCTGGGCGTATATCAGGAGGGGTTGAGACAGGATTCAAGCCTTGCTGATTTGTACAACGGCGTCGCCGATATTTATGTGCGTAGAGGAATGATGTCCCAGGCCGATTCGATTTATCAGATAGCATTGAAGCGTTTTCCGGATGACCTGGCGGTACAACGCCTCTGGGGTGAGTTTCTCTATAAGGTTGGGCGGTATCGCGAGGCGGTGGAGGCTTTGAAACCGCTGGCGGCACGGTTTCCTCAGGTGACAAGTTTACGCGCGAAACTGGTTGATGCAATGGTTGAGTTGAAGGATTATAAAGGAGCGCTGGCACAGATTGACACGATTTTGACGCTGGAACCGACAAATTATCAGGCGAAGTTGCGGCAGGGTTTAATTCTGGCGCGCCAGGGCAAGATGAAGGATGCGATAAAGAAGTTTGACGAGGTGATTGCCAGTGATTCAACCCTTGCCATTGCCTTTCTCTACAAGGGAGAGGCGTTGAGCGAGCAGGGTAATTATGGGGCTTCGGATGCTAATTTGCGCCGGGCGCTGGTTTTGGACCCGAACTTACTTCAGGCTTATGTTGACCTTGGTGACAATCGGCGCAAGCAAGCCGATGGCAAACGGGGTACTAATCTTGCCCAAACTTCAACCGCCAATCTGCGTGCGGCTAAGGCGTTGTATGAAGAGGCGCGGGGTTATTATCAGAAGGCGCTTAGCGATTCTACTTTAGCCAGTTACGCCCGGGCACAGATTGAGTATGTCGACAAGAGTATCAACGCTATTGACAAGGAGTTGTTTGTCCGGTAGTTTTTCGAGATGAGATGCTAAATCGTCCGGTTTTACTTTTGAACCAAAACTACGAACCGATTTCCGTATGTCGCACAAGACGGGCATTGGTTTTGGTCCTGACCCGCAAAGCAGAGCCGGTAGAGAATGCGGGAGTCGAGTTGCACACGGTTAATATGAGTTTTCCCCTGCCGAGTGTGCTGCGGTTGAACTATTATGTGCGGGTTAAGCGCCGGGAAGTACCTTTAACCAAAAGAAACATCCTGCGCCGCGACAACAATACCTGCCAGTACTGTGGCGCACGGGGACCGGTGATGACCGCAGACCACGTTATTCCGAAATCAATGGGGGGGAGCGATTCGTGGGAAAATATGGTTTGTGCCTGCCCGCAATGTAACGCCCGAAAGGGGAATCGTACTCCAGCGCAGGCAAATATGAAACTACGCCGGAAACCCAAGGCGCCCCATTATGTGACCTTTGCCTTGAATGCGCTGGGAGAGATACCGGAGGATTGGCGTCAGTACCTTTTTCTCAGTTAGTCAGAGTCTATTACTGCTTTTCCCGCTGGAATTACCGGCGGTAGATTCTATTATCGATGCGAGGTATCGGGTTGTTTCGCTTTCAGTTGAGGGTAAAGGTTTGCCCCGGCGGGTGTTGCCCGGTATTAAAGTCGGTGACACTGTCGACTTTAAGGCGATTGAAGCCGGAAAGGAAGAATTAAAACAGCGGTTGTTTGATCTCGGTTTCCTGGTACGTCAAGTAACGGTTGAAACGGTTGTCAATGAAAAGGGTGTAAAGATAACATATCTAATTGTGGGCATATCACGCACCCGGTTTGGCGGCTGGTCTTTTGAAGGAATATCAGAAGTTTTGCCACGGGTGGTTGCCCGAACCCCAATTAAAGGAGCGGTTTTAAACGCAAAACTGATGAATAAATTTGAAGAAAAAATAGCAAACTTTTATCGCGAGGCAGGTTATCCCTGGGTTTGGGTTGGAGTTGTGGGCGTTGCGGAAACCGCCGGCTTTTTGTTTCCGGTCGTTCGGATTGATACCGGACCCAAAGTTCTGATAAGCTTTATAACTTTTAGTGGTAAGTCGCAAAATTCTGAACCGTTACTAATGCGCTACGCCGGATTTAAAAAGAATGTGCCGTATTCCACAGCGGTTGTTAACAATTTGCGTAGAGGAGTGGAAAGAAGCGGCTGGGTGGTTATTGACAGCCAGGATATTGTAATGAGACGCGACGGCGCTTATGGGGTGCGTTACTGGATTTCTACTTATCGTAACGGGGAAATTTTGGGTGTAGCGGGTTATCTCCCTGAAGAACGGCGCTGGACCGGCTGGGGAAGGTTACGGCTTTTGAATCTTATGAACTCGGGTCGTAGGATAGAGGGTGAGTGGCGTTCGGTGCCCTGGTTCAGTTATTACAGTTTAAGCTATTCCGAACCCTGGGTTTTTCGTCTACCGGTTGAATTAAAAGGGGCGATTGAGCATAATGTTTTTGACACCAGTTACTCCTTTACTACTTTGTCGCTAACAAGCACATTCAGCGCGGGTAACGCCGGTTTCAGTGTTGGTGCCGGGCTAGACCGAACAGCAGGGCAGGAGAGTAACACAACGCGCTGGTTGGGAAGCGGTTTGACTTTTGACAGCCGTGACAGACTAGTCAATGCGCGCAGTGGTCTTTGGGCACGTTTTTTTACCCGTGCCGGGCAGCGCAATCAGAAAGAGAAAAATGGAGTAATAACAAAGGTTGAGATATATTTGGAGCCGTTTATCCCTTTAACGGGGAATTTCGTCTTGGTTAACCGTTTTGCCTGCCGTCTGGCGTTTGCCAATTATGAAATGGTAGTACCGGAGCTTTATCGAATGGGGGGAATTTTAAATGTTCGCGGCTATCGGGACGGTGTCTTTGTTACCCCTAAAGCGGGTTGGTGGAATTGCGAGTTAAGGTATAATTTTTCAACAATGACTCGAGCACAGCTTTTCTTTGATGCCGGGACTTTCCAAAATTCGGCGGGTAATTGTCAGTTTTTAGCAGGATATGGATTGGGCGGCAGGTGGGGGACAAAAGTTGGGGTTGTGGGAATTGATTATGGTCTGGGTTGGGCGAAAAGTGTCTGGCAGGGTAAGGTTCATTTCAGTTTTGAAGCGGGTTTTTAAATGGTCTGGTTAGAAAGCTTTGTTCTGGGTTTAGTGCAAGGAGTCACTGAAATCCTGCCGATTTCGAGCGATGGTCATTTAGCGGTTTTGCAATATCTGTGGAACATTCCCGAACAGGTGAGGGTTAATCTAACCGCTGCCCTTCATCTCGGTACCGCAGTTGCACTTATTGTGTTCTTTGCCGGCAGGTTAAGAGAGGTTGTGCGGGGAGCGTTTTCCAGCGAACAACAGGAGCGCAATTGCAATCGGAAGCTAATTTTTATGGTGCTCGTCAGCTCTTTGCCGGCGGTAGTTGTCGGGGTGTTGATGGGTGAATTGGTTGAGCACATTTTTACCAGCGCAAAATTAATCGGCGTGTTCTTTCTTCTCAATGGTTTTTTACTTTTTGCCACTCGTTATGCCCCAAAGGGCGCCAAATCTGTTAACTGGAAAGAAGCACTGTTGATCGGGCTGATTCAATCGACGGCGATACTGCCGGCAATTTCCCGTTCCGGGACAACTATCGGTCTGGCACTATTGCTGGGAATCAGTCGGGATCAGGCATTTGAATTCTCTTTCCTGCTGGCGGTACCGATTACGGTGGGCGCGGCGATTTTTGAACTGCTGCGTTTTGACTTTTCAGTTATTGCCTTGGGACCGGTAATCCTGGGTATCGTCACGGCGGGGGTGGTTGGGTTTTTTATGATTTTATTTTTACGGCGGTTTGTACTCAGCCGCTGGTTCTTTTTATTTGGATTTTACTGCTGGCTCGTTGGGGTTGCGGTTTTATTATTTTTGCGTTAACGGAGGCGCGTCATTTCCGAGTTCAAGACGCTGACTCGGCCATCTTGCTCAATCTGGGTGATGATTTTCTGGGCATTCTGGAGCACCATCTGCCATTCGGTATTAACGAAAACAATTGCTAACTTCGCGCGCTGCCACTGGTTCTGGTATTCAACTTCGCACAGCGCAATGTTGTAGTCACGCCTGAGGTGGGCGGTTAAACTGGATAGCACCCGGCGTTTTTCTTTTAATGAAAAACTGTTCCCCAGAAAGCAGTCAACCAGTAGTAAACCAACACTCATTTGCCAGTTGAGGTGTACGGTCAACTTCCCCGTTCGTTTGAACTGGGGGTACCGCGCTTTATTTCTTCAATCTGGTAAAATTCAAGGATGTCGCCCTCCTTTAGGTCAGTTATATCCTTGATGCCGATGCCGCATTCGTAGCCGGTGGCAACTTCCTTGACATCATCTTTGAAACGCCGCAGCGACACGACCTCGCTGGAAAAAATTGTTCGGTTCTGACGGATAACCCGGACTAGAGCACCGCGGACCGCTTTCCCATCGGTGATAAAGGAACCGGCAATCAAACCGATACGCGGAGCGGAGAAGACCTGTCGGACCTCGGCGCGCCCCAAGAGTACCTCTTTTTGTTCCGGTTCGAGCATACCCAACATCGCCGCCCGGACATCGTCGATTGCCGCATAGATTATCCGATAGGTGCGAATTTCAACTCCTTCACGCTCAGCAAATTGGCGGGCGTCAGCCAGAGGACGGACATTGAAGCCGATGACAATTGCCTCTGATGCTTGAGCCAGAAGTAGGTCGTTCTGGGTTATTGGTCCGACACCAGAGTGAATAACTTTGACCTTTACTTCGTCCAGTGACAAACCTTCAAGGGCATCTTTCAGTGCTTCAGCAGAACCGGAGACATCAGTTTTCAGGACGATTTTTAACTCTTTGACCTGTCCTTTGGCAATCTGGTCCTGGAGTGCCTCGAGAGACACTTTGGGCTTGCTAGCGGCAAGGATGCGGTCGCGTTTCGCGAGTAATCGCCGCCGGGCGATTTCGCGGGCGGTGCGTTCATCTTCTACTACCTCAAAGCGGTCGCCGGCTTGAGGCAACCCTGAAAAACCAAGTACCTGTACAGGAATCGATGGCATTGCGTTTTCAATCGAGATGAACGCTTCGTTAAGCATATCCCGCACCCTGCCATAATGCTCACCGGCAACAAAAGGGTCACCGCGTTTTAATGTCCCCTCTTGAATCAATACGGTGGCAATGTTACCCCGGCCTCGGTCAACTCGGGCTTCAATCACCACGCCGCGGGCTGGTCCATCATAGGGGGCCTGGAGATTCATTTCCAGACTGACCACAGCAATGGCGTCAAGTAACGCCTCAATGCCCTGGCCGGTAACTGATGAAGTTTCGATGCACACCGTATGGCCGCCGTACTCTTCTACCCGGAGATTGTGGTTGGCAAGCTGGCTTTTTACCCGTTCCGGGTTTGCGGTGGGCAGGTCGCACTTGGTAATGGCAACAATAATCGGGACACCGGCGGCCCGGGCGTGGTCAAGGGCTTCGAGGGTTTGGGGCATTATACCCTCATCGGCGGCGACGACAAGTACGGCAATATCGGTCACCTGGGCACCGCGCGCTCGCATTGCGGTGAATGCTTCGTGCCCCGGTGTATCGAGAAAGACAATCGGCTTGTCGCTGTAATGGGCGACATAGGCACCAATGTGCTGCGTGATTCTGCCAACCTCTTGTTCAGCTACTTTTGTCTTACGAATGTAGTCGAGTAAAGCGGTTTTTCCATGGTCAACATGGCCCATTACAACAACGACCGGCGGTCGGGGTCTAAAGTCACATCTTGCAATCGGCTTTTCAATCTCTTCCTCTTGCTGAACCGCAATTTTGAATTCGTCAGCGATTAACATAATCGTATCAATGTCGAGGCGATGATTGACGGTGGCGCGTAAACCAATGGCTAAACACTTTTTAATAATTTCCGAAACCGGGATGTTGAAAGCGTGCGCCAGTTCGGTAACGGTCATATAAGGGGTAATTTTAACCGCGGCGGTGCCGGTTGATTCGACAGGTTCACATTTAAGTTCTTCCCGGGTTGGTTTTCGTTTCTTTTTGTCCCGACCGTAAACTTTCGCTAAGGTTTGTTTGATGTTTTGATTGATCTCTTTTTCATCAATCTTTCGGGTGTTAAGTGTTGATGATTCTGGTGGTTTGCGGCGGCGGATCGACTCTTTGTACTGGTGTTTTTCTCTCCGGAGCTTCTGTTTCACCGCTTCAAACTCGGTTTCGGTGATGTAAGAAGTGTAGCCCCGGGGAGGGAAATTTAGTTCTTTGAGGAGCGCCAGCAGCGCCTCGCTGGAAAGACTTAACTGTTTGGCAGCCTCAAAGACTTTTAACTTGACCATACCTTTTCTCGCGCCTGTTCTTTAAGAGTTTTAATTTCGTCGGCAGTCAATTGGGTTATGCGGACTAACTCTTCGGGCGGGAGGTTGAGAAAATCAAAAGCGGTTTTTAAGCCCGCTTCCTGGAATTTTGCCATTAAATCTTCTGAGAATCCCAGGTCGTTTAAGGAAATTTTTGCCGCCCGGTTCATAATTTGTCGGTTACGGTAATCACTTTCTTTCAGGACTTCAATTTTGGTGTTGGTGAGGAGGCTGGCGAGCCAGACATTCTGACCTTTCTTACCAATAGCGATGGAGAATTCGGCGTCAGGAACAACAACATAATAAGTATCACCCTCGCGGACTATTTCAGAAACTTTTGCTGGACCGAGGGCGCGCGCGATAAAAACCTGAATATCCCTACTCCACTGGATAATGTCGATTTTCTCACCGGACAACTCTTTGATGATATTTTCGATGCGCGACTTTCGGTAACCAACACACGCGCCGATGGGGTCGATTTTATCGTCCAGCGAAGCGACGGCAACTTTCGAGCGAGAACCGGGTGCCCGGGCAATCGCCTTGATTTCAACAACTCCCTCTTTGATTTCCGGAACTTCCCGGGTAAGAAGTTTGCGGAGAAATTCGGGATGGGTTCGGGAAAGATAAACCCTAGGACCAATCGGTGTTTTCTCTACTTTGTAGACATAGGCTTTGATCGGTAGCCCTTGACGGTAATGGTCGGTTTTTAACTGGTCGCGGTTGAGGAGCGTCGCTTCAATCAGCCCGAGATTAACGATAATTTCGCGTTCGCCAATTCTTTGAATGGTACCAGTAACGATTTCGCCTTTCTTTCGGCTGTACTCTTCATAGAGGCGGTCGCGTTCTGCTTCACGCAGTTTTTGCATCAACTCATCCGATGCCTTACGAATGGCTATTCGCCCTAGTTCTTCAAGTGGCATTTCAACGCGTACGACATCACCGATACCGGCTGTCGGGTTTGTAACTTTTGCTTCTTCGAGAGTTATTTCCTGTCCCGGATTGTTAACCCGCTCCACAACCTTTTTTGTTAAAAAAACCCGAATTTCGCCCTGTTCAGGATTGATCGTAACTTCGGCTTCGGTATTTGGCCCAAAGCGGCGCTTCAATCCGGCGATGATGCTCATCCTCAGGATTTCGCAGACATAAGTAATATCGACATTTCTGATTCGTGCTATCTGGGCAATAAGATTGGCAACCTCTTTATTGTTCATCGCTTTCTTCGTTTCTCCTTTTCTAAGTTTGTTCCAATTCCAAATGTCAACCAATTCATAATGGGCATTATACCGGCTATTTTAAATGGAGTCAAGAAGACAGCGGTATTCAATATCAACTGTCTGTTATGTAATAAGGTGGGTTGGGAGGAATTCAGCGTTATATAAAGAGCATATTCTGGACATAGGTGCTGGTAATGATAATCTTTTTTGATGAATAAGTGGCTCTTGGGATTAGTTCTTATTTTAAGTTGTACAGAGCCATTACCCAATGGTAATCAAAGACCAACGGTTGTGTTTACCGTTAAACCCAGCGTCATTACTGATGTCGATTCAGTTCGATTTGAGTGGCAGGGGAACGACTTTGACGGTAGGATTGCGGGCTACTTTTACGGCCTGGATGATACGACGCCGGACATCTGGACCGAATCTACCGGGGTAACGCTTTATAACCTTTCGTGGGGGAATCATGTTTTTTGCCTCCAGGCGATTGACGATTCGGGCGCCCGTTCAATTGTTGCACTGGCGCCATTTCGTGTTGAATTTCCCGGTGCGATTCCTTCACTGGGCGATGATACGACACTGGAAATCGTTACCTGGAACATTCAGAACTTTCCCAAGAATGGCGATTCTACCTTGATGTTCCTCCGGACAATTATTCCACGGATGGATTTGGATTTGTATTGCATCCAGGAGATTGAAGACACAATTGCCTTTTTAAATCTTCTTGCAGGTCTACCTAATTATCGGGGATTTTATTCCCGTGATAATTACGGGTTGTTTTATCAGAAAACGGCGGTGATATACAAGAGCGGGATGATTGAGGTGAGCGATGTGCACCAGATTTTCTGGGAAAACGACTCTTTTCCTCGACCGCCGCTGGTGATGACGGTTACTGCGTCAAGCAATGGCGCTACTTTTGATTTCCGATTAATTGTTTTACATCTAAAAGCGGGGTCGAGTGTTTCAGACCGGGCAAGGCGGGCCGGTGCCTGCCGGTTACTTAAAACTTACATTGACAGTGAATTGGCACGGGGTGGTGAACAAGATTTTGTAGTCGCGGGTGATTGGAATGACGAATTGGATAAACCTGAGCCACAAAATGTATTTTTACCATTTCTTGCAGATACAATTAATTATCGGTTTCTGACGCAACCCCTGGCGGGAAACGAGTTTTATGGGTCGCTTGTTACTTCCGGGGTGCTTTTCGACCATATTCTGGTGACCAGCGACGTCCTGACTGAGTACACAGGCGGGAGGACAACTACGCTGCGTCTGGATGATGAACTGGTTGGTTATCTACGCCTGATTTCCGACCATCGTCCTGTTATGGCAACTTTTCCCGTTTTTAAATAGTAAGTGCCGAAGGTGGGAGTCGAACCCACAAGCCCATCGCTGGGCGGCGGATTTTGAGTCCGCTGCGTCTGCCATTTCCGCCACTTCGGCGCAGGAAATTGTAAAATAACCAGAGGTAAAGTCAACACCAGAACCTGTTTGACACAGAATGATTCCTTGTTAGTTTTAGAATGATGAAGAAGATAGTAATAGGAGTAATATTTGTTTTAATTTTTGCCTGTGGGGGCAAAACCGATAGAAAAGCAACAGGGTTTACGGATTCAGGTAGCGACTCGGGTGGTGTGTGGCTGGCAACATATTTAATGGGAAAGAAGGTCGGCTGGGCGGTAACGAGATGTGTTCCAGTCGCAGACGGGTATAAATTTGACAACATTATGAGCATGACAATAAGTATGCTGGGCAAAATTCAACGGGTAAATTTTCATTCCCGAGTAGTTACCAATGCCGATTGGACTCTGCGTTCTTTTCAATTTGAACTGGGTTCGCAAGACGGTTTATTTAAGGCTAACGGGAGGGTCGAGGATGGGTGGTTGATAATGGAGCGCGTGGGGGCGAAAGGCTCGCATCGTATCAAATTAACGCGGCAGCTTTATCCAATCGAAGCGCTAGGTCGGATAGTGGTTACGGGAAATTACGAATCAGGTATGAGTTTGAATTATCTGACATTTGACGGCACGGTGATGGATACATTACCCACAACTGTTACGGTGTTGGGTCCTGAATCAATAAAATTAAACGGTGGAACAATGCCGGCATTGAAGGTAAAGGTTAAGCGGGCAAAAACCGAAGTTACCACCTGGCTGGATGGGAACGGAATGACAGTTAAAGAAGAGTCTCCCATGGGGTTGAACTCTTACCGGGTTAGTGAGAAGGAGGCGTTAGCGGGAGAGTCAGGATATCCTGTTGACCTGCTGCGTCTGTTTGCGGTGTCCGTTGACACGGTGGTTTTTGAACCGAGTAAGGTAAGACGAGTAGTGATGGAGGTTTCCGGGCTCGATACAGCAGAGTTTGACCTTGACGGAACTTATCAACGGGTTATGACGAGGTCGCCGTTGCGTCTGGAGATTGTGACCCCTTCCCCGATTCTTGGGCGGAAACTGCCGACAGCTTCAGAATCAGAGTATCTTCAACCTTCAGTTTCAATTCAGGCGGATGCAGCACCGATTAAGGAGAAGGCGAGGGAAATTGTTAGGGGAGTAGAAGATGCCTCGGCAGCGGCAGAAAGAATTTTGAACTGGGTTCACCGTTCTTTAAAGAAGGAGGCGGTTGCCTCATTGCCTAATGCATTGGATGTTTTGAAGAATCTAAAAGGTGATTGTAATGAGCATTCAGTGCTTTACGCCGCACTAAGTCGCGCCGCAGGTATTCCCGCAAAAGTAGTTGTCGGTTTAGTATACCTGGATGGTGCATTTTATTACCATGCTTGGAACGAGGTTTATCTTGACCGCTGGGTGCCGGTTGATGCTACTTTTGGTGAATTTCCCGCCAGTGCCTTGCATTTGAAACTTGCCGAAGGCGAATTGAGCCGCCAGGCTGAGGTGCTGGGGTTAGTGAAGAAAATCGGAATCAAGATTCTGGAGTTTGAATAAATAAAAGGCGGGGTAACAGAAGCCCGTTGCCCCGCCTTCATGTTCAGGTTTATTTTATTTATTCTGTTGTTCAGACTGTGGTGTTGGTTCAACCGGTTCGAAGTCTTCCTCTTTCATCAGGATTTCAATCTTTGCCTTAGATCGAAGTTCCTTCAGCAGTTGTTCGTAAAGTTCTTTCTCCTGCTGGCGGCGTAGTTTGTTTTCAATTTTGCTCCGGACTTCAGAGAAAGGTCGCGTGTAAGCGGGTTTCTTTTCTTCCACTTTGATAAATGTAAAAGTGGTATCGTTCAGCCGAATTATGGGCGAGTAGGCTCCCTTACTAATTGAGTAGGCAGCATCAACAACCTTTTTATCCCGGGATTTGTCATCGCGCGTCAGGGAAATCTCGCCGCCAACCCATTTGCTACCCGAGGTCGAGAATCGCCGAATGAGTTCCTCGAACACCACTTTTTGGGCGGTGTCTTTTTTCGTTATTTTGACAATCAGGTAACCATTAGCCGTTTTATAGATTGGTGTAACAGCGCCGGCCTCGAGGGCGAAGAGGTTGTTTAGGAAACCGGTTGGAAGCGGATTGGTGAGTTGGATATAGTTGCCGAAACGAGTTGAGTCGATAATCCCCATAGCAAACGGGGGACGGCTTTGTTTTAAAAGTGATTGCAACTGTTCGGTGTTGGAAACAGGGATGAGAACCGGTTCGTAAAGTTTATCTTGGCGGGAGATGTCGTTAAAAGCAAGAGCACAGAAGTCAGCAGGTAAGAACGGTCCGGCAAGTTGACAGGGTTGGGAGAGGTCGCTCACATCTCGGCCAGCGATATTTAGCGTTGGGATGTCGGAGACGCGGACATTAAAATCAGCAAGCGCGCCAAGAGCAACGATTGAATCGGAGTTGGGGGTTTGAGCGATGATGTTAGCAAGTTTCTGGGCTTCTTCTTCGTCCTGTACGAGTAAACCAACGCCACTGATGAGCGTCGGAATTTGGCCCGCGATAGCCCACCGGCGCAACTGTTCCGCTTTTTCTTTGGTGCGGGCGACCATTTCCCGACAACGTACCCGCGCCGGTTCTTTGAAGTCGTTGATGGTTGCCTGGTACTCTTTTATCAGAGCAGGGGAATCGATCCGGATTCTTTCGGTAGTTTGTTGCCGGCGATAGGTATCGATGAGCAAGGCGGTTTTGCGATTCAGGACCTGTTCGACTACTCGATTGGCAAGCCACAACTTTTCCTTTTCACATTCGCGGAGGAGAAGTTTTTCAGTGATTAATTGGTCCAGGATGCGGAGTTTACCTTCGGGTGTTTCAAACTGTCCGCGGAAGAATGGGGGAATTGCGTTGAGTCGTTGTTGGAGATGTTCCCAAGTTATCGGGACACCGTTGATTATTGCTAACGTCTCTTTGTTTTGCTCAATTGCAAGGCTATCGCGGATGATGTGGGCGGCTTTCTTCAAACGGTCGATTTCCTGTTCGTAGAGACGATTGGTTCGTTCCTGGCGGAGTTCAACGGCAATCTGGTTTTTGACTTCATCAAATGGTTTGACGTGACGCGGTTCCTTCTGGGTCACCCGGATGATATAATAAGTATCGCGGATTGCCACTGGTGGGCTGATTTCGCCCGGCTTAAGTTTGAAAGCGATTTGTTCAATTTCCCTTGGGTGCACGCCCCGTGCAAAAAGCCCTAAATCGCCCGCTTTTTCCTTATCGGGCGCGATTGAATGCAATTTAACCAGTGTATCCCATTTTGTTGGGTCGGCGATGAGCAGGGCGCGGAGTGAATCGGCGCGGGCTTTCGATACAACCACCAGTTGATAGGCACGAACCTTTTCGGGTGTTGTGTACTTTGACTGGTTTTTCCTGTAGTTCGCTTTCAGTTCCTTTTCCGCGGGTTCAGCCTTGCTTGTAACATTGCGCTCATACCAGGTTTGGAACATCAGTCTGTTTCGGGTGTCGGTAATACTCCGGACAACCGTTGGGTCTTTTTCAATTCCCCAAGCAATGGCCGCTTCATAAAGCAGACGATTGTCAATCATCGTATCAAGTAATGCCATTTTTTTATCGAAGGTTTCATACAGAGTTGGATTGCGACTGATTCGGTCATCGAGTTCGATGCGAGTTAGCGGGTAGCCATTGACATAAGCAACACGTTCCTGATAGTTCTTGCGGAAGCAGCGTTCAATTGCATCGAGCGCTTCTTGACCATAGCGGGATTTGAAATATTTTGTCGCCACCAGTTCGTAATTTTTGGCGGCATCCAAGAACTTTTCCTGTAATTCCTGGGCAAGGGCAAGTCGATAGAGGACATCGGGCAATTGATTGTGTTTGGGGTGCTGTTCGATTAGTCGCTGGTAGATGGATTCGGCACGGGGGTAATCGCTGGCTTTGTCGAGGTAGTAGTCACCAAGTTCGATGGTTAATAAAAAATGCTGTTCCGGGGTCAACTGCTTAGTGCTGAGGTTTGTCATTAAGATTTTTGCCTTGTCGTAAGCCCCTTCGGCATAGTAAAAGTAAATGCTGTCAAGCGTCGGAAAGGTAGTTTTCGCACCGAGGCACATCGTTACCAATACTAATATGCTCAGATAGCATTTCTTCATATATCAGTCCTCCTTTTTATAAAGTTCAGTGTAAAATTTACCGCCATTCCGCCTCAGTGGATAATCTGGGTTGCAATCATCATTACCGTCCCGGAAAAAAGCGGGACGACGACATTGTCATTTATTTCAAACGGCAAAGCTTCAACAACTGAAGCGGATATTGCACCAATGATACCAATAATCAATGGCATGTCAATACCGGGAAGAAAAGATACTGTGATGGCAACAGCAACGCAGGCAAATAGTCCAGCAAGAGTTCCTTCAAGAGTTTTGCGAAATACCCGAATTTTACCAAAGGAAAGCCCGACGAGAGCGGCAACCGTGTCGCCGATGGCTAAGAAAGATATTGCGGCAATTAAGACACCCTTGTTGGTGCCGAACAGTAACATCGCGACAAGTGAAGCGACCATAAGGTAACTACCGCCGGTTAAGGAAGAAAATTCCTTTCGCCGGAGAAGTGAGCCAAACAGAATAATAAATATATCCTTAAAGGGATTAAGCCGGAGACGAAGCAGGTCAACAGTAAGAAATATTGCGGTGGCAATTGCCATCAGTACAAGTGAAAGGTAACGGTTAGGGATGGCATAATACGCCATCGGGATGATAAGAGCAATGAGGTGCGCTAACTTACGACCGAGTTCCGGGCCTAAAACTCAACACCTCCTGAAATTTGTTGCGGAGTGCCTAGTTCTCTGGATTCCGGCGCCGTACCGGTAGCGTAGCCGTAGTCGATATGAAAACGCTTGAATTTAAATCCCAGTCCAAAACTGAAGTTGTTACGGAATATGCCGATTCGTCCGAAGAGGGCTTCGCGAAAAGCATATTCAATTCCGAAGTTGGGCAGCAATGTTTTTTCTTCAAAGTTGCTTTCTACTTCAACCGCGAGCTGGAGACGGTTGCGGCCGAAGGTAAATAGTTTGCTGATACCCAAAGCGGCTCGAGGGGTGATGTATTCTTTTCTTCCGGTGTTCCAAAAAAGAGGCGAGGTGCTGATGTTGCGAATCCGGCAGCCAAGATTGATGTCGACAATTGGGGTCAAAATTAAACCAAGGTCAACACCCATTCCGAGACAGGAACCGGTACCACCGAGTTCTTGATAGATAATTTTGGCGTTACCCCCCAGAGCAAGCCGGGGAGATAAATTCCGCGCGTAGTTGAAGTACCCGACAAGCTGGTTGGCGTTGACAATTTTATCAACATAGGGGCGGTTGTTTTCACCAGGTTCCTGAGTTGAATCGGGCACTTTAGTAAGTTTTATGCCGGGTACACCATTGTGCAGGATAGCACAGCCGAAAGCCTGGCAACCATCCGGGAAACTTATGCCGACGAAGTTGTGTTTTACAAGCCCGGAAAAGTCTTCGGAGTGCATTAGGAGCACTGAGTTTCGGGTAAGCCGAGAGGAGAGTGCCGGGTTGTAGTAAATGGTGCTGGGGTCGTTGGCGCTGGCGGTGACTGCACCTCCCATACCAATGGCACGCGCTGATGTTCCGAGCTCTTCAAAGTCCCCGGCGTACTTTGTTGCCCAGAGAGAAGTGAATAGGATAACACAAATCTGCAAGGCTAATCTCTTAATCATATAGCTCAACTCCTCCTTAAATTATCCCGGTAGACGCACAACCCGGGTGAAAAGCTCTTTTTTTAATGTATACCTTGGGCGTGAGTAGGTCGGACGGATAATTGTTTTAATATGGTATTCACCTATAGGGACGATGTTACCTTTGTTGTCTCTGCCGTCCCACACGATAAGAACTTCACCCGGTCCCTGTTGATAGGGGGGCGTAAGGCTTCTAACAATATTCCCTGTAGAATCGCTAATTTCAACGATGATTTCAGCCCGTTGGGTGAGATAGAGCGCGATGGTGGTGCCGGGTTTGTCGGCTTTGAACTGTTCCGGGTAACAACCGATGAGGTAACCATCAAGCGCAATTAAATAGTACTGACCACCATCGGCTTCACTGACGAACAGTTGACCAAATTTCCTACCAATTGCGATACCACGCGGTGCATTGAAAAAGGGCTGGTCAGATTTACTTGATGCGGTACGGCCAAAGGAAACGATGTATTTTAAACCCGGGGCGAAGATGTGAATCTGGGAATTTAGCATGTCGGTTACATAAACATTACCATGACGGTCAAAGGCACAATAAGCAAAATAAGCGCTATCCAATCCGATGCGTCGGTAATCGACTGAGCGCAAGATTTCACCGGAAGTTGACAGCTGATTGACGGTTGTGCCTGAATGGTCAACGACTACGAGTAAATCAAGCCCGGTTTCATTAAAAGGGGCAAGGTGGTCAAGAATCGCAATCGCGCTCGGTTTTTTTAGCCCCGGGGTTAAGGTGGCGGTTCGGTTGTTGTCCGGGGCATAAATGACGATTTGGTCGTTGTCGGTATCGGTGACAAACACTCGACCCTTGGAATCCATCGTAACATCATAAGGATGATTTAAGGTTGAATCAACTACGGTCACCCAATGGAGTTGACCACCGGTGTAGCGCAACCGAACCAGTCGGTTGTTGTCGGTGTCAGCCACATAGACATCACCGTCTTCATTGCAGGTGATTCCATGGGGGTGGTTGAATTGACCAACACCCTGTCCTTGAGCACCAAAAATGCCGGGCCGGACGAGTTTGACGTTGTAGACAATTTGACCGGTGTTGGAGTTTACGGCAAACAGGGTTAGCAGGGCATCATCTCGCCAGGTGGTAGTATCTTCCTCTTCTTTGATTTTGGTACAGGCTAACCCTTGGGGATTATCAACCCGAAAATCTTTGCCGAGGTACATATTGAGGTAAAAACTACTTACCCGGGTGAATCCAAGGGTGTGGGAAAATGGTGGTGCGACCAATGTTGTTGCTTCAGCAAATAGTAAAGTTGTTAATACCGCAAACACTATTAGGATGATATTCGCTAAGGTAGAAAAGTCAAGGATACGGTTGAGTTCAAAGCACAACAGAGACTGGTGAACTTGACCCGTTGAGCCAAAATTTTACAATCAGCTAATGATCAGATGTGGTGATTTTGTTTTGCTCTACCATTCCGAAGATATGAAGTTTCTTATCCGCGTAGAGGAACAAGGGAGGTTTTCGACCCATCGAGGGAATGTGGAATTTAAAGATATAATTGGTAAGGAATATGGCGATTGGGTAGAAACTCAACTGGGCACGAAATTCTATATTCTTAAGCCAGCGCTGGCTGACCTGTTATTGAAGGTAAAGAGAAAAACGACGGTGGTTTATCCCAAAGACGCGGGTTTTATGTTGCTGCAGACACTCGTATTTCCCGGAGCCCGGGTTATTGAAGTGGGCTCAGGGTCTGGTGGTTTGACAGTGGTTCTGGCGTCGTTTGTGGGGCCGCAGGGGCGGGTTTATTCGTATGAACGACGGCCGGAATTTAGCGCCCTTGCGCAGGAGAATGTCGCACGCTATGGACTGGAAGCGCTTTGTGAATTTTTCGTTTTAGACCCAGCCGAAGATGGATTTCAGCAAAAAGAGGTGGATGCAGTTTTCCTTGATGTGCCCGAACCTTGGACTCTCGTCAAACCGGCGTGGCAGGCTTTGAAGAGCGGTTATGCCCTTGCGGCACTGGTGCCGACCGTCGAGCAGTTACGGCGGCTTAATTCGGCACTGGGCGCGGCAGGGTTTGTGCGCGTTCGGGCAAAGGAGATTCTTGAACGGGGTTTATTTTTGCGCGAGACCGGAATTCGGCCGGTAGACAGAATGGTAGCACATACCGCTTATCTGGTTTTTGCCCACAAGGCCAAAAATGTGGACGAGTAGATGATGCGCTCCTCAAGTCGCGCCTTTTGGCTGATTATGTTGATGGTGGTCAATTGTGGTGTCCATAAAGAGCGCCAGATACCAGAGAAAAGGATAAAATGTGTCTCGCTTGTGCCCAGCGTAACAGAAATAATTTTTGCCATTGGAGCAGAGGAGATGCTTGTGGGAACGACAAATCAGTGTGATTTCCCGCCGGCTGCCAAGGAGAAAACCAAGGTGGGTGATTTTCAATCTCCGGACATTGAACGGATTGTATCTTTGAAGCCTGATGTCGTTTTTGCCACTCAGCCAATTCATCAACGTCTCATTGAAAGGCTCGCGGAGTTTAAAGTGCAGGTCTATGTGTCGAATCCGGCTGATATTGAAGGGGTATTTGCGGAGATTGAGTCCGTGGGTGTGATATTAAGACGGACAAAGGAAGCGGAAATGTTGGTGGCCGCTTTACGCCGCCGACTCGATTCATTGCCAACCTTTGCTTATAAGCCGAAAGTTTATGTCGAAATTTCAATGGCACCCCTGATGAGTGTTGGCCAGGGGGTATTTATCAATGACATCATCTACCGGGCGGGCGGCCAAAATATTTTTCAGCACCTTAATATACCTTACCCGGTTGTTGACCCGGAAGCGGTTGTCCAGGAAAATCCGGATGTAATTCTCTTACTTCATCCATTGGCTAATAAGGATGAGTTAAAAAAGCGCGTAGGCTGGTCCAATATCAATGCCGTGCTTTCGGGAAGAATTTACACCGGTCTGGATGAAGACCTTTTTTTTCGTCCTGGCCCTAGGGTCGTTGATGGTGTGATACTACTTGCCCGGATACTCCATCCAGAGAGGTTTCGGTAGTGAGTTCAAAAAAGCGATTGAGCTGGTCCGTAATAGTTCTTTTGTTGATTTTAAGTGGAGTGCTTTCAAT
This sequence comes from uncultured bacterium, assembly GCA_964626075.1. Classification (GTDB taxonomy): domain Bacteria; phylum Hydrothermota; class Tepidihabitantia; order Tepidihabitantales; family Tepidihabitantaceae; genus Tepidihabitans. The sequence continues at coordinate 120,123 of CAZVDD010000018.1, read as the reverse complement.
TTTAACCGGGCCAGGGGGTTTTTCTTATCGTGTGCTCAACCAGGTACTTCTTTTCCGGTTGCCCCGGTTTTTAGTGGGCGTTGTTGCGGGTGGGGTACTGGCGGTTGTAGGTGGTGCATTCCAAGGGCTGTTGCGCAACCCGCTGGTGGACCCATGGACGCTTGGTGTTGCGAGTGGTGCGGCACTGGGGGCGGCTTTTGCCATTGTTACCGGCACCGGGTCCAGTGTACTTTTACCAGTTTTTGCCTTTTCAGGGGCGATTCTGGCAATCGCACTGGTGTATGTTCTTGCTCGGGGGCGAGGCGGTTTAACTGTTATCCGGCTTGTTTTAGCCGGAGTTATTGTCAGTTTTTTCTTCTCCAGTTTGGTGATGCTGGTAATGGTAATCTTCCATCGATCACTTGGCGAGGCGGTTTACCTGATGATGGGGAGTTTGACAGTAGTCTTTACCCGAAAGTCACTTGGGCTTTTTGTTATCTCAGCGATTTTAGCACTGGCCGGATGTGGATGGTTAATGGTTCATAATCGCGATCTGGATGTTATTTCCTTGAGTGAAGAAACAGCGCTGAGTTTGGGAGTTGATGTTCAGCGGTTGACAAGAATGGTCTTTCTGGTAGGGTCGATTGCGGTTGGTTTGATTGTTGCCTGGACCGGGGCAATAAGTTTTGTTGGTTTGGTGGTTCCCCATCTGGTAAGGATGCTATTTGGTCCTAAACACAGTCAGGTTTTGCCAGGCTCTTTTCTGCTCGGTGCCGGGGTTTTGTTATTTGCCGATGTGCTGGTCCGTACACTGACGCCAACAGGTTTACCGTTATCAGTTGTTACGGCACTGGTCGGTGTGCCTTTCTTTATTTATCTCTTGCGAACTAAGGTATGAAAGCGCTAACTGCCGAAGGTTTAAGTTTTGGCTATGGCAACGAATTGATTTTTGATGGTTTTTCTCTCACGATAGAATCGGGTGAGTTTTTGGGCATCATTGGTCCGAATGGTTCGGGGAAATCAACCCTTTTGCGTTTGCTTAGTGGGACATTAAAACCGCTGCGAGGTGTTGTCAATGTTTTGGGGAAGGAAATTGACCGGTTATCTCGCAAGGAAATTGCCCAAACCATTGCCTTAGTCCCGCAGGAGAGTTTTTTTGCCTTTGAATGGACCGTACAAGAGGTGGTGCTGATGGGGCGTAATCCCTATCTCAAACTTCTCGAGCGGCCGCGGCAGGAGGATTTGAAGAAGGTTGCGGAGACAATGAAGTTGACCGGCGTGGAGATGCTGGCAACAAAAAGTATCAACTCAATATCAGCGGGTGAAAAACAACGGGTGCTGCTTGCTCGGGCACTTGCCCAGGAGCCACAAATTCTCTTGCTTGATGAAGCGACTTCTCACCTTGACCTTGCGCATCAGGTGGCATTGTTGCAGATCCTTAAAACTCTAAATGAACAAGGGAAGACGATTGTGCTGGTTTCCCACGATTTGAATGAAGCGGCATTATGTTCCCGGTTACTTTTACTGGCTCAAGGCAAACCGGTCGCCTGTGATATTCCAGCGAAGGTTTTGACTCCTGACTTAATTCGTGCCGCCTATGGTCTGGAGCCGGTTGTTACAAAGCACCCTTGTACCGGAAAACCCCAGGTTTTGTTTCCCTCGATTTAGCGATTATTTTATCGTGTCTGAGTGTGGCGTTGTGTCGGAACTGAAAACAGTGTGTGCCATTTTTGTGGCATAACGCGGGTCCTGCCAGAGTTTTATTTTTTGCTCCAGTGTGTCTGCTTCGTTTTTCAATTGAAGGATGGCGGCCTGGTGCTGTTTGATGCGGTACAGTTTCAAAAGTACCCGCACCAATCCGTTGGGGCCGGGCAGGAATATGAGGCTAAGCAGGAGCAGCGCACCACCGGTAAGAATCAAAACACTTTTGCGCTTACCACTCATCGTAAAAGAGTTTTTAGACCAGCGTAGGGCAGCCGGTCTTCTTCTTCGATCCGGATCAGTCGGTTGTATTTAGCGGTTCTTTCACCCCGGCAGGGGGCGCCGGTTTTAATCTGGCCACAGTTAACGGCAACGGCAAGGTCGGCAATAAAATGGTCGTCGGTTTCACCAGAACGGTGCGATACGATCGCGCGGTAGCCGTTTTCTATTGCCACTTTAACGCAGTCGATTGTTTCACTTACTGTACCTATCTGGGTAGGTTTTACCAGAACCGCATTGGCGGCACCTTCCTGGATGCCCCGGCGGAGCCGTTCGATGTTGGTGACAAAGATATCGTCGCCGACCAGTTGAACCCTTTTCCCCAATCGGGATGTTAATTCGTGCCAACCAGCCCAGTCTTCTTCTGCCAAGCCGTCTTCAATTGAGATTATCGGGTAGCGTTCAATCCATTCGCTATAGAGGTCAATCAGTTCATTGGCGGTGACGGTTCGTTCTTCAGGATTGCTAACAAGATAGGCCCCGTCCTGGTAAATTGTGCTGGCGGCAACATCAATTGCCAAATAGACCTGCTCTCCAGGATGGTAGCCTGTCTGCTCGATAGCCTGCATGATGATTTGCAGTGGTTCTTCGTTACTTGCAAAATTGGGTGCCATTCCACCTTCATCTCCGACTGTTGTTGGAAGGTTCCGGCTTTCGAGAATTTTCTTTAGCGTCTGGTAAATTTCCGCTGCCGCTCGAATCGCATCACGAAAAGTTGGTAATCCAGCGGGGACAATCATATACTCTTGAAAGTCAAGATTGTTAGGGGCGTGGAGTCCGCCATTGATAATATTGAGGAATGGGGTTGGGGTGAATCTGGTCCCAGCACCGCCCAGCAGTCGATAGATGGGGAGTCCGGCGCAGACCGCTGCTGCGCGACAGACCGCAAGCGAAACGCCAAGGATGGCATTGGCACCGAGTTTTGATTTGTTCTTTGTGCCGTCCAGTTCAATCAACATGCGGTCAATTTGAAACTGGTCGGTGGCATCCATTCCTACCAGGCGAGGCGAGATGATATCGTGAATGCTGGCGATTGCCTTGAGCACACCTTTACCATGGTAGCGGTTCGGGTCTTTGTCGCGGAGTTCCAGGGCTTCAAAGGAACCTACCGAGGCGCCGGACGGCACCGATGCCCTTCCCATAATTCCGTTAGCGAGGATGCAATCAACTTCCAGCGTTGGGTTGCCCCGAGAGTCAAGGATTTCTCGGGCGGTAAAACGGGCGATTGTTGGTCGTGCCATGTTTACTCCTTGGGAAGGATGGTTTGATACTCGGCTCGCCGTTCCGGATAAAGCGGAAAGGCGTCAACCAGTTCTTTAACTTCGGCTTTGATTTTTTCCAGTTGATTTTCGTCTTCACCGGCGGTGATGGTTCGGTCAATCAGTTCGGCAATTTTTACCATCTCCGGCTCTTTCATACCGCGGGTCGTGAGTGCGGGAGTGCCCAACCGCATTCCCGAGGCGATGAAAGGTTTTTCCGGGTCAAAGGGAATCGTGTTGCGGTTGACGGTGATACCGACCTTTCCCAGGAGCCGTTCTGCAACGCGCCCTTTGATGTTTTTCGGCCGCAGGTCAACGAGCATCAGATGGTTGTCGGTGCCACCGGTACAGAGGCGGAAGCCCCGTTTTGCCAACTCTTCGGCTAAGGTTCGGGCATTGGTAAGAGTTTGGCGCTGGTACTCTTTGAACTGGGGTGTTAGAGCCTCTTTGAAAGCCACCGCCTTTGCGGCAATGCAATGCTCGAGCGGGCCACCTTGGGTGCCCGGAAAAACCACTTTGTCCAGTTCTTCGGCATACTTTGCCTTACACATTATGATTGCGCCCCGGGGACCACGCAGGGTTTTGTGAGTTGTCGTCGTGACGATGTCAGCATAGGGGATTGGTGATGGATGCAGACCCGCGGCAACCGGACCAGCAATATGGGCGATATCGGCAATCTGGGCGGCGCCAACCTCATCGCAGATTTCCTGAAATCGGTCAAAGTGAATAATCCGTGGGTAAGCAGAGGCACCGCTAACAATGACCCGTGGTTTGTGTTCCCGCGCCAGTTTTCGAATCGCTTCGTAGTCGAGCATTTCTGTGTTCGGGTCAACGGTGTAATGAACGATCTTGAAATAGCGGCCCGAGAAATTTATCGGATGGCCATGGGAAAGATGGCCACCGTGCGAAAGCGACAGCCCCATAATGGTGTCACCGGGTTGAGCCAGTGTTAAATAAGCGGCGATATTCGCCTGCGTGCCGGAATGGGGTTGGACATTGGCGTGATCACAGCCGAACAACTCCTTGGCACGCTGAATCGCTAACTCTTCGGCAATGTCAACATATCGGCAGCCGCCGTAATACCGTTTTTTAGGATAACCTTCAGCATACTTATTGGTTAAAACCGAGCCAAGTGCAGCAAGTACCGCTTCCGAGCAGAAGTTTTCGGAAGCGATTAATTCTAAATTGGAGTGCTGCCGGTCGGTTTCTTTGACAATTGCGTCGAAAACTTCCGGGTCAATTTCCAATAGTCTTTTTGCAGTCATAATTTAACTCCTTGCTTTGATGTTCCTTATTAATAAAAAAGAGTAGGGCATTGAGGACAAAAGTCAAGATAAATGGGGGAGGTCTTTTTCAATCTTTGTACCAGGTCTTTAATCATCAGGTTGTGATTGACAACTGCTGTAAAAATAGAATAATAATACATCGGCAAAAAAGAGGATTTTTATTTAACAAAGTTGGAATGGCTCGGACCAATTCTTGTCCGGGGTTTGAGGCTATTGAGTTCGGTTGAGGCGTTAGGACAAGAGTTTTCTTTTTCCCAAACAATGGTACTTATAACCTTATTGAATATGCGGCAGACCAGTATGAATAAGCTGGCTGAGGTTCTGGGAATTTCTAAAGCCAATGCCAGTGGACTTGTAGACCGGTTAGTGAAGAAAAGGTTAGTAGCGCGCGACCGGTCTGCAGCAGACCGACGGGTGGTTTTAGTACAATTAACCCCGGCGGGAGTTAAGACGGCGCAGCAACTGGCAAAGTTGAACCGTCAGGGGTTGGTGAAGATGATGCGGCGAATTCCAGACCAAAACCTGAAGGTTTTTATCGACACCTTAGAACAACTGGCACAAGGGCTATTAGCGAAGAGGTAATTACCTCCGAAAGTACATATTATTTTTTGTTGACAAATATTTAATATTATAAATTTATTGTCAGGTTAAAGGCGTGTCTTCATGATGCAGCAAATAAGCCGATTGGTTTTTAAATACCCAGGGTGGATTGTTTGGGGCGTTTGTGTTTTGACGCTGGGGCGGGGTTTTTCTGCACCGTTTGCGGAGTGAAGCCGATGTAATACAACTTTTGCCCGAAAATGAGCCTGGGGTTAGAGTGTTAAAGGTTGTGGACGATGATTTCGGTGGTTCCGACCAGGTGGTGGTGCTTGTGGAAGCAGATAGTTTGTTTGTGCCCGGTAGGCTAATGCAGTTAGACAGTCTGATGCAAAGTCTTGAAGGGCTGCCAGCGGTAAACGAAGTAGTAGCGCTCACCAATCTTCAGGCTGTCGTTGGAGTCGGCGAAGATGTGATAATATCCCGGGTGATTGAATCGATAGCTTCGAATGTAACAGGGTTAAAGAAACTACGGGAACGGCTGTTAAGCGATGTGCGGTATCGGGGAAGATTGCTTACCGAGGATGGTAACAGCATGCTGTTGCTTGTCCGGTTGCGACCTGGCGTTGACAAGGTGTTAGCAGTACTGGAGATTGAAAAGGAGGTACAGGAAATATGGCGTGGCACCCAGGTGTCGCTGACAGGTTCCGCCGCGTGATGAAATTTATGCGCGACTGGATGATGGAGGACCTGACACGACTCATTGGGATTAGTCCCTCTAATTCGTTTTCAGCTGGTAGATGGAGTTGAGATTGACCTGGGTGGCATGGTCTTTAGTGGTGGTAACGGTTTAGCGTTCGCGCCGCTCAACGAAGTTGATAAACTATTTTTCGGGGTCCGGTATCGATTTTAGGAGAAAATACTGGGGGACAGGGATTCGAACCCCGACTAGCTGGTCCAGAGCCAGCCGTCCTGCCAGTTAGACGATCCCCCAGTGAGTAAAAGAATATAAAAAATGCGGAACCAAAGTCAAGCGTGCAAAATGAGATTTTAATGGTATCTTATAGAGGGGGGATAATTAAAAGACAGGAGATAGCAGACAAAGGATATATTTGGTTTGCTGGTTTTGCATATGGTGAGAGAGAAATCAGCCGTTTGCTTGGGTTATTAAGACCCTAAAATTGGCAATAGTTAACGCTCCAATTTCAATTCCTAATTGTAAGTTACTGTTTGTCAAATAATTACCGTGTTGTTAGATTTAAGTATAGGGTAGGCCATGGGGTCGTTACCGGGATGGTATCCCCATAAAATTTCGCCCGGAATTTAGCGGGATATGGTGGTTTTGAATACGCTTTTAATTGCGGCTTCCTTCGACGCTTTTTTCTGTAAACAGGTATTAACTCCATTAAGTGTCACACACAGTATAGCGGTGGAAGGGCATAGTTTTATCTGCCCAGTGGTTTAAAAATACATTCTCGTTTTACCGTTGTGGTTGATTTAATGAGCAAAGGACAAGTTAGAGTAAAATTTCCCTATCAGGGTTGAGCGAAAAGCATCTGAAGTACATGCATTCTTAAAATATCGCAAGGGTATCGGGCTTACCATTACACTTGACACCAAATAGGGATCGGGTATAATCGGCTGTGCGTTTTTTGTATTTCGGTCTCATCGGGGTCATCTTTGTCGTTGCTGGTTGTGCGCCCCGGATGGCAAAACCTGTTAAGGTAGAAAACTTTACCATTTTCGTCAGTGGTTATTGGAAAACCGAAGAGTTGCCGATTGTCAGTGAGGTTGTTTCCCGAATAAAAAAGGAACGACCCTGTTTATGGTTGATTGCCGGCGAGGTCTTTGATGAAAAGTTTGCGCCTTTGACCGATGGCGCGGCAAATATTGATTTGCTTTCACTTGCCGGGGTAGATGGTGTACTTTTTTCGCCGGGATGGCTGGGGTTCGGTGTTGAGAGGGTAAAGCAGCTGACAGACCGGGCAAAATTTCGCGTGCTGGGATATAATCTTTCCGACAGTTTTGATTTGCCGCTGGTCCATCCCTGGATGATAAAGAGAGTGGCGGGCATAAATTTAGCGATCAGCGGGTTATTTCTTGACTCGGTTAACGTGCTTTTGCGCCTTAAAGGGTTGAAATTTGTCTCGCCGGGTTATGCCGGACAAAAGTTATTGACCTTGTTCAAGAATAAAGCCGATTTGACCGCGGTCCTGGTGTTAGATTCGGGAGCAGTTTCGGGCTTTGATGTAATTTTAGACGCGCCGGGTGAGAGGGTGCTGCGTTATGATTTTGTTCTTGTCAATGGTAAGGTTCAAAATGTCAAAAAAGAGGTTGTTTCTCTTGAGGCAGGTGAACCACAACCCCAAGTGGCGCGGACGGTAGATTCGTTACGGATGGTGCTGGATTCAACTGGGGCGTTGCCGGTTGTTGAGACAAGGGTCAAAATTTCCCCCCAGGTGTTAAGTCGGGCGATAGTTGACGGTTATCTGGGGTTACGCGCGGTTGACATTTTTATTTATGACAGTTCCAATTTTGTCCGGGACACAATCTTCCCGGGAACGATTACCCGGTCGAAGTTAATGTCGACACTTTCCGAACCGGGGAGGCTGGCTTTGATAGAACTCGAGGGCGAGGAGATAAATCGGTTGTTGAAAGGTAACAGAAGATTGACGATGGAGAGCCGCAGCGGTCTGCGGGGCAGGCGAATTATGGCACGCAAGCGCTACCGAGTGGCAACAACCATCGGTGTTTTGCAGGCAATCGATGCGGCGTCAGTTAGGGATTGGGAACTTTCTCTTCGGCAGTTGTGGGAGTACGCGGCTGATGTCCTTCAGGCGCAGGGCAAGAGATGAGCAGTTTGGTCTTGAAGTTCCGAACCGGTCGATTTGTCTGGACGGTGCTGGTCAGTTTGTATTTCTGGGTATTTTTCACCAACTTCTTTGCCGATGCGATGCCGGAGCGGATGGTTGTTCCCTTGATTTTTGCTTATCTTTTTGTCCTGTGGCTGGCGGTGGAGTACTACTTTGGCTCGCCCTTTTTCCAGTCCGGGGTGGTTGAGCCTTCGCCGTTGTGGCGCGGGGTATTTGCTTTTTTCGTTTACCCGTATATTGGTTATGTCGTAGCCGATTTTATCTGGTGGCGTCAGACTCAGTTGCCAGTACCTCATTATGTCTTGGGTATTTTGGGGCTCTTAATTTTTGGTTTTGGTGTGTACATCAGACTGGCAACTCTGTTTGGACTGATTAAAGTTGCCCAGGTAAAGCCCAATACCGGTGAGGTCGTTTTCTCTACGCGGCGATTTTTAGCGCTCAAGTGGCAGAGAATCTGTCGTCATCCACGATATTTGGGGACTTTAGTTCAGCTGGTCGGCATTGCCCTAATCTTCTGTTCCTGGGGTGGGTTGCTACTCGTCGGGGTTTTAGGGTTGCCATTGATTTTAATCCAAGTACGGTATGAGGAAAAGGCTTTAGCACCAATTCTCAAATCAGAATTTTCCCAGTTTCAACAGGTGGCGATGTTGTTTCCGCGGTTCCGTTAAAAGTTCGTTTGTAGATAAGGCAGCACATGTCCGCTCCGTTACCGCAGATGGTAAATTGATTTTAAAAGACAATGTAAGGTATTTGACTTTAGTGTTAGAGTGGGTATATTTCAAGGCGTGAATGGCAATTCGGTAATACCGGTATATATCGAAGACGAGGTGCGTAAATCCTTTCTGGATTACGCAATGTCGGTTATTGTTGCCCGGGCGTTGCCTGATGTTCGTGATGGTTTGAAGCCGGTGCAGCGCCGGATTCTCTGGACGATGCAGGAGATGGGGCTGTTTCCCAATCGCCCATTCCGTAAGTCGGCAGCGGTGGTGGGAGATGTTCTCGGTAAGTATCATCCCCATGGTGATGCGGCGGTTTACGATGCGCTGGTGCGAATGGCACAGGACTTTTCGTTGCGTTATCCGCTCGTCCAAGGGCAGGGAAATTTTGGTTCGATTGATGGCGATGCCGCGGCTGCCTATCGCTATACCGAAGCCCGACTGGCGCCGCTGGCGATGGAACTTCTGCGGGATTTGGATAAAGATACGGTTGACTTTCAACCCAATTTTGATGAAAGATTAAAAGAGCCGGTGGTCCTGCCGGCAGCATTTCCCAATCTTTTAGCTAACGGTGCAACCGGCATTGCGGTTGGAATGGCGACGAGTATTCCGCCGCACAATTTAGGCGAGTTGATTGATGGGCTGGTTGCCCTGATTGACAATCCCGATATCACGGTGAATGAGTTGATGCGTTGGATAAAAGGGCCGGACTTTCCTACGGGAGGAACGGTTGTTGGTCTGGACGGAATAAAGCAGACTTATGAAACAGGCCGGGGAAGTTTTATCGTGCGCGGTAAGGTCGTATTCGAAGAGGTAAAGGCGGGGCGCGACCGGCTGGTGATTACCGAAATTCCTTATCAGGTTAATAAGTCGGCGCTGGTAGAGCGCATTGCCGAGCTGGTACGCGAGAAGAAGATTCAGGGCGTTGCTGACCTGCGCGATGAGTCCGACCGAGAGGGGATGAGAATTGTCCTCGAGTTGAAGAAGGAGACACCCAAAGAGGTTGTGTTGAATCAACTGTTTAAGTGGACACCGCTGGAGTCAAGTTTCGGGGCAATTCTTTTGGTACTGGTCAACGGCGAGCCCAAGGTTTTAAATTTGAAGGGGCTACTTGAGAAGTTTCTTGAGTTTCGGTTAGCGGTTGTTACCAGGCGAACTAAATTTGAACTGGCAAGGGCTGAGGAACGAGCACACATCCTTGAAGGATTGAAGATTGCCCTGAAGAGTATCGATGCGGTTATTGAACTAATTAAGCGTTCTAAAGATGTTGAGACGGCGCGTAAAGGTTTGATGGATAGGTTTAAACTTTCCCAGCGTCAGGCAGACGCGATTCTTGAAATGCGGTTGTCGCGGCTCACCGGACTGGAGCGAGAGAAAATTGACGCCGAGTATAAGGAGTTGATTAAAGAGATTGCCCGGTTGAAGAGTCTTTTGGCTTCCAAGAAGATGATGATGGGCGAAATCCGGCAGGAGTTGCTGGAGTTAAAACAGAAGTTCGGCGATGAGCGACGCACCGAAATTCTTGCGGAAAAACCGGCCGATGTTTCTATAGAAGATTTAATTAAAGAAGAGGATATGGCGGTGACCGTGACGCATCGGGGGTACATCAAACGGATGCCGGTAAGTGTTTATCGCCGTCAGGGACGGGGCGGACAGGGACGAACCGGTGTTCCGGTGGCAGAGGAGGATTTTGTTGAAGGGTTGTTTATCGCCTCAACCCACGACTATATGATGTTCTTTACTGACCGGGGAAGGTGTTACTGGCAGAAGGTGTATGAGATTCCCGAGGGTTCTTATGCTTCAAAAGGGCGTTCAATTGCCAATTTAGTTGAGATGGAGAAGGGTGAAGTGACAACTTCCTATGTGGCGGTGCGAGACTTTTCTGCCGGTCGGTATGTTTTCTTTGTCACGCGCCAGGGGATTGTTAAACGCACAAGTCTTGAGGCATTCTCTAACCCGCGGCGGAAAGGTATTATTGCGATGACAGTCGACGATAACGATGCGTTGATTGCTACCCTTTTGACTTGCGGGAATGATGAGATTCTACTCGTGACGCGAAATGGTATGGGTATAAAGTTCAAGGAAACTGATGTTCGGGAGATGGGAAGGAATGCGGCCGGTGTCCGGGGAATCAAATTAGGAAAAGGTGATGAGGTGATTGGCGCGGTAGTTTGTGCCGCCGGGCGGTCGCTGTTAACGATATTTGATAACGGGTTTGGCAAGCGTACCGATTTCGAATTGTTCCCTACCCAGAAACGGGGTGGTAAAGGCGTGATTGCCGCAAAGCCGGTGGAAAAATCAGGGCGCCTTGCCTGCGCCAAGGCGGTAAGCGAAACATCAGAAATAATCGTTACATCGAGGCAAGGGATTGTAATCCGGGTGAAGTGTTCTGAAATCCGGAAGTGTGGTCGGGCAACAACCGGGGTTAAGGTGATGGCGGTGGAGAAAGGCGATGCGGTGGTCGATGTCGCCCTGGTTGAAGATTAAGTTTATTTCCGGGTTAAAATCAGCGCCAGTTCGCTAATCCGGCGGATAACAATACGGGCGTTGGGCAGGACATCGATGATGCGCTCGGGTTTTATCACTTCAAGATGACGGGTAATGAGGACCGGTGTCATACCAGCCTTGCGGGCACCGGTGAGTTCCTGGGAGCCACCGTTGCCAACAAACAGACAGTGGGCAACGGGTACCGCAAGGTTGCGGGCAGCAAGATGGTAAATCGCCGGGTCGGGTTTTTTTAATTTAACTTCACAGGAGAAAAGTACGGTGTCAAATAGTGGGGCAAGTGGTGAATCGTTCCAGGCGGCAATTTCGTCCCAGCCACAGTTTGATATTAAACCGGTTTTGAATCCGAGGCGGCGCAGCGTTTTTAAACCGCTTAAAGTTTCCGGCTCGACATTGAGCAGGGTATGGCGAAAACGGTAGCGCCGAATTTCAAGCGTCTTCTGGATTTGTTCTTCGGTAACCGCGGGGTTGAGCTGACGGGCGATGCGCCGAAAGGGAACTTCAATCGGTGCCAGACCCAGCACATAATCCGAAGGGTCGGCAAGCCAGTATCGATTCCATTCGTCCGGGTCGACACCCAGGAGTTCGGCAGTACTTGGTCCCGGGGCGTTTGATAACTGGAGAGACACAAGGGTATGGAATAGGTCAAAGATGACTGCTTGGACAGATTGGTTTAAAGGCATAGATTCAGGTTAGCGAAACTGGGCACGGTATTCGTAGCGCACGAGTATTTCTTTGGAAACCAGCCAGAGGTAACGGTTGTCGGCATACAGTTCATTCACCGGGAATTGAACGGGCAGGTCGAGTTTTGTCCAGATGTTCTGTTCCGTGTCATAAACATCAATGCCATTGTGGGAACCGACAAAGAGGAAACGGCCGTTTGCGGCAAGGGCACGAACCTGCTGCGAAAGGTCAAAGCCGGGCGGAATCAGTACACGCCAGGTGTTACTTGAGTCCAGTTCCAGGATTACGCCCTGCGCCCCGAAGAAGGTCTTACGGTCGGTACGGGCGATAGCAAAAATACCCCAATCACTGCGGGCAAATGGGTCGGACACCAGAGTGAGACTGTCATTGATGAGGACAAACATACCGTCGTCGGTGGCAACGATTATTGAGTCGTTCATCTGTGCAAGGGCATTTACGCTCGAGTTTGTCGGCAGGAAGAAGGTACTGGTTTCTTCTGGCCCGAGTCGATAGACACCGCGTTCCGTCCCGATTAAAGCGCTGGTACCGTTTTGATGAAGAATCGAAGTGATTTTTTCTATCTGACTGAGCTGGTTTAGGCGGAAAAGAAAGGGTTGCCCGGTGGCGGGGGAAAGTTGGTCTGAGCCGAAGAAGAAAACATTCCAGTTTCCAGTTGAATCAAGGATGAGAAAACGGTCTCGGGCGAAAAAAAGCATTTTATTTTGCATGGGCACGATGCGACCAATATTAGATGTCAGCGGTCCGATACGGATTTCTCTTTCTTTCCAGCCAGTGCGGGAGTTGTAGACAAGAATACCGTAGTTCCGGGCGAAGACAAACAACCGGTTATCAAAGGGATTCTGCCACGCTTTGATGAATGGACAAAGATTTAACTGCGGGTCAACAATGAAATAAGGGGTGAGAAATGGGTAGTTTTGAACGGAAACGGTGTCTTTGTCTCCATACCAGACAACCGGTTCGGGTACAGTAGAGACCGGTTGATACAGGTCGGCAGAACGTACTTTATGAAAGAGCCCTTTGTCGGTATCAAAATATGCTCCCTGCTGGGTTATACCGATTGAATAAGTTTGCTTAAATGGCGGGTTGAGCGGAAATAGTCGGCTGGTGGTGGGAAAGAAGTTGTAGTGACGGTGGTCGGTGACGATAAGCAACTCATTGTAGGCTGGATTGTAGGCGCAGAGTTTGATTTCGCCTTCAATGCCATCAAGCACGGTGAGGGTTCGATTATGAGTAAGGGTTCGGCGGTCTAAAATGTAGATACCGTTGGGGACAGCGATGAAAACTGAATGCGGACTGGCGGTTATCGACCGGAATTCGCTGAGCGCCGGATAGGCAAGCCAGTAACGGGGGTCATAAAACAGTGTTAAAATGACCGGGAGAATTGAAAACATCAACAAGAGAGTAGTTCGGTAAAGGCACGAGGAAGAAATTGTAAAAGGTCTCGGGCACTAAGGGAGTATTCGGAAAGTTCTTGAACCGCGAGGTCCGCAGACCTGCCGTGTAAGAAAACACCGGTAAGGGCAGCGTCAAGGGGTGAGGCGCCCTGAGCCAGTAATCCAGCAATCAAGCCGGTGAGAATATCGCCGGTGCCACCTGAGCCCAGGCCGGAGTTTCCAGTTGGGTTCACAAACACCCGACCCTGCGGTGTTGCGGTAACGGTGGGAGCGCCTTTCAAAACGAGTACGCAATTGAGCCGCTTAGCGGTTGCACGGGCGATTTCTATGCGATTGGCATTGATTTCATCCGGCGGCATTCCGATTAATCGGCTGAGTTCACCAGGGTGGGGGGTAAGAATAAGTGGTGCGGAGCATTGCGGGATTAATTCTTCGGCACCGACAAGGTTGTTGATGCCATCGGCGTCAAGAACTATCGGTCTGCTGAGACGGGGCAGGATTTCTCGGATTAAATTTTTGGTCTGGGGTTGGGTGGTAATTCCCGGCCCGATTGCGATGCTGGTGGCATCAGCGGCGAGTTCAAGGATTGTGTTAGCGGCTTCGGGACTGAGCGTTTCATCAGCGGTCTCCGGAAGAGGGTGTTTAACAGGTTCCAGAATCTGGGCCTCGATTACCGGTGCGATGCTTCGGGGGAAGGCAAGACGCACCAATCCCGCTCCAGCGCGGACCGCAGCCATTGCGGTGAGACAGGCGGCACCCGAGTAGCCACGTGCTCCGGCAATGACCAAACAGGTGCCAAATGTTCCTTTATGGCCATCAGGACGCCGTGGGGGGAGGTGTTGCCGTACTGAGGTTGCGGTTACTAAAAAGGTATCGGCGTGTTGCTCAAACAGAGTTTTGGGAATTCCAATATCAGCAGTGCGTAATTTACCGGTAAAAATTTTCCCCGGGTATAGAACCAGCCCGTGCTTTGGTGCTCCCATTGTCACCGTAAGATTGGCTTTCACCGCAGTGCCGAAGACCTTTCCCGTATCGGCATCAAGTCCGGAAGGAAGGTCAACACTTATTACATAAGCGGCGCTTTCATTAATAAGTTTAATTGTTTGGGCAAAGATATCTTTTGGGGGTTCTGAGAGGCCGGTTCCAAATATAGCATCAACGATAAACTGGGCGGTGCTAAGGACTGAAGATATTTCATCGAGGTGGGTTGTTTCTCGAATAGGGATACCGGCTTGGCGTAATATTTCGGCGTTGGTGCGGGCGTCACCTTTTAATTGTGTCCGTTCTCCTAAAAGGATGCAATCGACCTTTGCGTCCCGATTGAGCAGATGGCGGGTAATGACTAAGCCGTCACCGCCATTGTTACCCTTACCACAAACGACGACGAACTTTTTACCCCCGACCTTTCCTACTTCTTCTTCAATAAAGTCGACGACCGCTCGGCCCGCGTTTTCCATTAAAACCAATCCACTTATCCCCCAACTTTCAATCGCTTTCCGATCGATGTCTCTCATTATTGAACCCGGGATAAGGGGAATCATAGAAAAATTATAGGAGAAAGGAACAGGGTGTCAATACGAAGGCCGAAAATACCGAGGCGTGGCGTATTGGCGGGTTAGAGTGATGAAACGCTTGACACGGAACTAAATTTGAATAAAGTTCCTTTACTTGATTCGTTCCTGAAACACAGTGAAAGGGGTTTTATGCTTAAAGGTAGAGTGAAATGGTACGATTCGGATAAAGGTTACGGCATGATTCAAGCCGTGGACGATGGGCGTACTGTTTTCGTTCATTTTTCCGATGTCGATGGCGGGAAAAGGGATTTACTGAGAATCGAAGACCAGGTAGAGTTTGAACTGCTGGAAACCCCCCAGGGACCCCGGGCGATAAATGTGCGTAAAATCCTACCCGAAAATCAAGCCGGTTCTTAGTTGACAGTTTCCGGGATTGCTCTACTCTTATTTTAGTGAAGGAAGTATTTTTGAGTCTGGGAACAAATCTCGGCGACCGGGAGGTTAATCTTTTACGGGCGTTGTTTGAACTGCTTAAATTAGGACCGTTTGAACGTTCGTCCTGGTATGAAACAGAGCCGATAGACATGCCTGGGTCGCCCCTTTTTCTTAATGGCGTGGTAAGGTTGTGGACCGATTGTTCTCTTTGGCAACTTTTTGAATCAGTGCAAGAGATTGAAAAAAAATTGGGTCGTGTGCGACTCGTTGGGGTTGAAAAGGAGCCGCGGACGATTGATATTGACATCCTTTTTTATGGTGATGAGGTTTTTTCCACGCCCGAGCTGATTGTACCGCATCCCCGGCTTGCCACGCGGGCGTTTGTGCTGGTGCCACTTGCCGAACTGGCACCAGAGTTGCGTCATCCAATACTGGGGATGACGGTACAGGAAATGTTAAACGGGATTTCTCTTAAAGGGGTAAGAAAGTGGAACAACGATTGAGATATATTGCGGTTGAGGGACCAATCGGTGTTGGGAAAACGGCGTTGGCGGAATTACTTGCCCGGCGTTTGTCGGCAAGGCTGGTGCAAGAAGTGGTCGAAGAAAATCCATTTTTAGAAAAGTTCTACCGTGATATCCGCGGTTACGCATTCCAAACCCAGCTGTTTTTTCTCCTTTCCCGGCATCGACAGTTGCGGGAGATATTTCAGAGCAGGATAATCATGGTGGAAGGAGAACTAATCCCCGAACCGGCGGTGGTGAGTGACTATCTTTTCGATAAAGACCGAATTTTTGCGACACTTAACCTAAACGAACCAGAATTGGCGCTTTACTATCGGATTTATGAACTGGTAAAGAATGATATCCCGAAGCCGGATTTGGTTGTTTATCTGCAAGCCCAGGTTGATGTCCTTCTGGGACGAATCCGGCAAAGGGGCCGCAGTTTTGAGGCAAACATCGAGCCTGAATATCTCAACAGTTTGAGCAACCTTTACAACTCTTTTTTTCTCCATTACGAAGAGGCGCCCGTTCTAATCGTCAATACCGACCGGCTTAATTTCGTTAACAATCCGGAGGAGTTCGAGGAGCTGTTTCGGGCGATTGTTGAGCATGACAGAGGAAGGAAGTTTTATTCGCCCCGGAGCCGGAAGCGTTAAAGGAGTTAAATGGATGGCGACCCCGATTGACAAAGTTACCACCCTGCGAGTAATGAAAAAAAAGATGCGCGGGGAGAAAATCGTCTGTCTGACCGCCTACGATTATCCATTTGCTCGTATCTTGGACGAAGCGGGGGTTGATATAATTCTGGTCGGAGATTCGGTCGCAAATGTGGTCTACGGGATGAAAACGACCATCGGGATTGGTATGGAGGAGATGGTGTATCACACCCGCGCGGTTGCGAGCGGGGTGAAGCGAGCACTGGTTGTGAGTGATATGCCTTTCTTGTCTTATCAGGTATCACTTGAACAGGCGATTGAGAATGCCGGGCGTTTGCTTAAGGCTGGTGCCGAAGCGGTAAAACTGGAAGGTGCCGGCCCGGTTCTGGAAACGGTGCGGCGTTTGGTTGGTTGTGGAATTCCGGTGATGGGACACCTTGGGCTTACGCCGCAATCGGTCCATAAGTTAGGTGGTTATCGGCTGCAAGCTCGACGACCTGAAGAACAGGAGAAATTGCTAACGGATGCTCAGGCGCTGGCAGCGGCAGGATGCTTTGCTATCATCCTGGAAAAAGTCCCTGCCGAGGCAGCATCAAGAGTAACAAAGGCGGTACAGATTCCGGTAATCGGAATTGGCGCTGGTCCTGAATGTGATGGTCAGATACTGGTATTGCAGGATATGCTCGGGATGTTTGAAGATGAGCCGTACAAATTCGTAAAGCGTTATGCGGAACTAAATCGGATGACGCGGCAGGCGGTCCAGGAATATGTTGCTGAGGTGCGCCAGGGGAAATTTCCTGGTCCCGAGCACTCGTTTTACACCGATGAAAATCGTTAGAACGATAAGGGAGATGCAACGACTTGCCACGCAGATGCGGGCAAGCGGGAAACTGGGATTTGTGCCGACGATGGGAGCCCTGCATCAAGGGCATCTGGAACTGGTGCGGGTAGCACAGCAGCGGTGTGATGGGGTGGTGGTATCTATTTTTGTCAATCCGATACAGTTTGCTCCCAAGGAAGATTACCGATGCTACCCGCGCGATTTTGCTCGCGACCGGAAATTGCTGCGCGAAATCGGGGTTGATGTGATATTTTATCCCGATGTTCGAGAGATGTATCCGGAAAACTACTCAACCTATGTTGAGGTTGAATGTTTGACTCAGCATCTCTGTGGCAAGTCCCGGCCCGGTCATTTTCGTGGTGTGACCACGGTGGTTGCCAAACTTTTTAATATCGTAAAGCCCCACATTGCGGTTTTCGGGCAGAAAGACGCCCAGCAGGCTTTTGTCATTAAGAGGATGGTGCGGGATTTAAACTTCGATATTGAGATTGTCGTTGTACCCACGGTGCGTGAACCTGATGGGTTAGCTATGAGTTCCCGTAACTCCTACTTAACTCCTGATGAACGGCGACAGGCGGTGGTGCTCTATCAGGCACTGCGTCATGCTGAGCAACTGATAAAGGATGGGGAACGGGATGCCCGAAAGGTCAAACGGGCAATGCGCCGTATAATCCAGACCTCCTCGTCAGGCAGAATTGATTATGTTGAAATTGTTGATACAGATTACTTAAAACCGATACAATTAATTAAAAATGATATACTTATTGCGCTGGCAGTTTATTTTGGTAGAGCGAGGTTGATCGACAATCTAATCGTCCGGGTTTAGTCGCCGGGTCGGAATTAATCCACTACGGACCCAGAAAAACCCGGCGCTTCCCAGCACAATTAAAGCGATGCCAATGGTAAGAAGGGCGATTCGGTAGGATGTAAAGTCACCGAGAATGCCGATGACGGCGGTGGTGATGAGGAAGGTGCTGTTGGTGACGAATTCGCGCGTGGAGAAAACGCGCCCCCGGATGGTTGGTGTCACTTCCTCCTGTAAGAGTGTATTTTGAACGATTCCCAACCAGGAAAAGGCAACGCCGGCGATGAGCGCGACAACAATCATAAACCAGACGGTTATGAGCAAGTTACCAATGAAAAAAAGTAAGCCGTATAAAATTGTGATAGTGACGATGACAAGAGGGCGGTTGATATTCGGCGGTAAAAGTCCCATCACCGCCGCGCCGGCAATCATACCGATTGCCAAAATTCCGGCAAAGATACCAACTCCGGCCGTGCCCATATTCAAAACCTGCTGTACAAGGTAGATGAGAATTGTGTAAGAGACGGCAGAGATAAAAGTGGAAATGATGATAGAAGCGAGGACAAAGGCAACGATTCGGTTGTGTAAAACCAAACGGATGAGTTCTCCTAAGTCGCTAAAAAACTGTTTCAAGGCATTAATCAAGATCGAGATGTTACCGGAATGAGGTTGGGGAACAGTATGTGCGACTGCCGTTGTTTGGGTGGTTATGATGTTGAGGATTAAAAAACCGGCAGTAAGATGACAGGAAGCGTCGATAAATAGCGCATTGTTCCAGCCTGCCCATTTAATCAGAAATCCCCCAATTACCATTCCTAAAACTGTGGCGATGCGGGCGAAGGCGAGGCTCACGGAATTGGCATGCAGTAAGTTATCCGAGGCGACCAGATTGGGCAGGAGCGCGGGATTGGCGGTGTTGTTGAAGATATCCAGTCCAAAGAATAAAGTCAGTGCGACCCAGAACGGGGTGAAGCTATGGGTAAGTTTTATGGCAAACGGGGTTAAGAGCAGAATTGTTGTCTGGATGAAGTGGGTGCGGCTGATGGTTTTGCGTTTGTCCCAGTGGTCAACTAAGACGCCGGCAATCGGCGAGAGTATTAAGGTGGGTAACACGAAGGTAAGAGAGCCGCCCGAGTAGGCGAGTAGTTTCCCTGGTGCGGCAACGCCGATAAGCGTAATTAGCAGCATATGGGAAAGACGGTCGCCTAACTGTGACATTGCGCCGGCAAAGGTTAAAAAAAGAAAGTTTCTATTGCGCAGGAGCACGACAAATCGGTTGGACACTACTGGATGGTAGCACTAAGAATAAGACAGTCAAGGAAGGTACGGATAAGAATTTAAATTTAATTAGGAGGACAGCGGATTCAGACAGTTTTCATTGAATGGCCGAGCGCGCCGACAAGGTCAATTGCTTTAACCGGACAGACCAGGACACATTGGCCACACCCGATACATTTTTCCGGAATAACCCGGTGCTGTTTCCCGGGTTCACCTTCAATTGCTTTGAACTGGCAAACTTTGATGCATTCACCACAGCCGTTGCAGCGGGGGTTGATCGAAGCCTTCGGACGCCCTGGGGCGCGGTCAATAAACGATTTAGTTGGGCATTTGTGGACGCAAATACCGCAGTCGATACATTTGCTGAAATCCATAACCGGCAGGTTGTTTTCCATTTTCAGGGCGCCGACCGGGCATACTTTAACACAAAGACCACAGGCGATGCAACCAACCGAGCAAACATCCTTGACCGCTTTCCCGCGGTCGCGGGAGACACAGGCGAGGTAGACCAGTTTCGAACGGGAGATAAGGCGCAGCGTGCCTTTGGGGCACTCTTTGACACATTTACCGCAGCCAATACAGGTCTTTTCGTCAATGACGGGAAGTCTGTTTTCTCCCATCTTAATCGCATTGACCGGGCAGACTTTGACGCAATGCCCTAACCCGACGCAACCGTAGATGCAGGCTTTAGGTCCGCCGAGTAGAAGCGCTGCCTGCCGGCAGTCTTCAGCACCCCGGTATTCAAATCGGTTCGGGGCTTGTTCTTTCCCGCCCCGACAGATTAACACGGCAACCTGGGGTTGGGAGGCTGTTACTTCCTGGCCCATAATCTGGCCAATTTTTTCAGCAACGGCAGGACCACCAACCGAGCAGGCATTTAACGGGGCTTTACCGGCGACAATCGCAGCAGCATAGCCATCACAGCCGGGATAACCACAGGCACCACAGTTAGCTCCGGGCAGGACGGAACGAATCTGTGCCTCACGCTCGTCAACTTTGACGGTAAGTTTAAGGTAGGCAATCAGTAGGATGACTGCGAAGGTAAGTCCCAGGCCACCGAGAACTAATAGTGATTTTAAAATTAGAAACCAGTCCATTTACGAAATTCCAAAAAGGGCGATAAAGCCCATAAATGCTAACGAAACCAAGGCGGCACCAATGAAGGCGATGGGATAACCTTTAAATGCCGGTGATATGGGCGCATCTTCAAGGCGTTCGCGAATCGCCGCGAAAAGTATGATAGCGAGAGCGAAGCCGCAAGCGGTTCCGAGGGCAAAAATTGTTGCCTGAAGAATGTTAAATCTGTAATCAATGTTGAGAAAGGTAACGCCGAGGATGGCACAGTTGGTGGTGATTAAGGGCAGGTAAATGCCCATTGCGGAGTAAAGGTTACGGATGTAACGTTTTAGGAACATTTCGACAAACTGAACAAGTGCCGCAATCACGAGGATAAATACTGCGGTACGCAGGAAAATTAGCCCTAAAGGTACGAGGAGTGTGTGATACAGAATCCAGGAGACCCAGGCGGCGAGAAGCATTACAAACAAAACCGCGGCGCTCATTCCCGCTGAGGTGTTAAGCGATGTTGATACGCCAAAGAATGGACAGAGGCCAATGAACCGCATCAGGATGATATTGTTGACCAGAAAGGCAGCAAGAAAAATTTTGGCGGGATTCATTTGGCTCATTTATTTCCTCCGAGTTTTGTTTTGTTCACGAGCGCTTTGAGCAAACCGATTAAGAAGAAGGCACCGGGAGGAAAGATGGCAAAGAGCATCGGCGCACTACGGTACCAAGCAGGGGTAACGGCTTGGCCAAAGAAGGTGCCGTTGCCAACGATTTCGCGAATTGTGCCCATAATAAACAGCACCAAAGTGAAACCAATCGATTTACCAAGTCCGTCCAGAAGTGAGTCGAAGATACCATGTTTGTAAGCAAATGCCTCAGCCCGGCCAAGAATGATGCAGTTAACGACAATTAATGGTACGAATACGCCAAGCACTCGGTAAAGACCAGGTTGATAAGCCTGCATAAGATAATCAACAATTGTAACAAAGGTAGAGATGATGATAATAAAAATCGGGATACGCACTGAATCGGGGACCAGTTTTCGCACTGCGGAAACAACGACATTTGAGCCGATAAGAACGAAGGATGCGGCGAGGCCCATTCCCAGTCCATCACGAGCGGAAACGGTTGTGGCAAGGGTGGGGCATAAGCCAATCATCAAGATGAGTGTTGGGTTCTCTTTTACGATTCCTGATGTTAGGTAAGCAAGACGGGATGGTTTTTTGTTACTCATTGCCTTTGATGATAATAATATCCTGATATTTCTCCATTGTTTCCCGGATGGCATCGGTAACTGCTCGAGAGGTAATTGTTGCACCGGTTATTGCTTCAATTGTCCCACCATCTTTTTTCAGCCGAAGTTCAGATAAAGTCTTGCCTTTGAACTGCTCACGAAACTTTTCTTCGGTCGCCTTGAGGCCCAACCCGGGTGTTTCCTTTAAACCTTCGGCGGAACTGGCGACCCGAATGGCAACGATTTTACCTTCAAGGTCGATTCCCGCAGCGACCGGTACCAGCCCGCCATAGCCCTGTTTTGCGGCACGGATTACAGTGCCGATGTGCTGGTCATCCGCATAGGCACGCCAGACTGTAGAGTCGTCATTAACGGGCTCAAACCGATTTGCTTCCGGCATTACCGCGGCGAGTGCAGTGTGTAACCCTGCGACCTGTCGTTGATAATCAATTTTCGGCTTCGTTATGGCATAGACCTGAGATAGAGCAAAGGCGGCGATACAGCAGGTAATGAAAAGAGAAATGACCACCCAGAGTTTGCTTTCTTTCACTTTTTGCTCCTTGTGCCAAATATCCGGGGCAAAGTCAGACGGTCGATCAACGGTGTGGCGACATTCATTAGAAGGATTGAATAGCATACCCCTTCGGGGTATCCACCCCAGAGACGAATGACCGATGTGAGGACCCCACAACCTATTCCAAAGATAACCCGGCCTTTATGGGTTAACGGTGAGGTAACATAGTCAGTTGCCATATAAAAGGCACCAAGCATAAGGCCTCCAGAGAACAGATGGAATAAAAAGTAGTTTAAAACAGCGGTTTTGTGTCCGGGCAGTATTAAAACGAGAACCGCAACGGTGAGAAGGTAAGAGAGCGGTATGCGCCAGTCGATGACTCTTGTTACAATTAAGAATATTCCACCGATGAGTAGCAAAAGTGCCGAGGTTTCACCTAAACAGCCGCCAATGTTGCCGAAGAAGAGGTTTTTAATAGTTTCCCATGACTGGAGATGTTGATAAAGTAACCGGGGTTCATTTCCCGGGAGAAGAAGTTTTGAGCCGTGTTTTAACACATTGAGCGGGGTTGCAGTTGTTATCGCATCGGTGCACAGTTTGAGCGCCTGCGAAGGAAGACCGGAGAGCGTACCGTTGTGCGGGGCAAGCCAGGTGGTAGTCATATGCGTCGGCCAGGATGCGACAAGGAATGCGCGGGCCCCAAGTGCCGGATTGATGAAGTTGTGCCCCAGCCCTCCGAAGAACTGCTTGACAACAATGGTAGCAAATGCCGCACCAACAATCGGCAACCACAAGGGAACATTGGGTGGCAGATTAAATGCAAGGAGCAAACCGGTGATTACCGCGCTGCCGTCTCCAACCGTAACTTTGCGCTTGAACATTAACTGAGCCAAAGTGTCAAATAAAACAGCGGCAGCGGTTGAGATGGCAATTATCAGAAGCGCTTTGAAACCGAAGAAGTAAATTGAACCGCCGAGTGCTGGTAGTAAAGCGATAACTACTGCCCACATCAATTTACTAACAGTCACTGAAGAGTAGATGTGAGGAGAAGCTGTGACCAGCAGGCGGGTTTTAACATCGCTATTCATTTTCATCACTTCTCTCTGGCACGCAGGATTTCGGATTTGCCGTATTTGAAGTTGTGAACAAGCCGGATTTTTGCCGGACAAACAAAGGCACAACAGCCACATTCGATGCAGTCAAGGAGGTGTTCATTTTTTGCCTGAAGGAGTCGTCCTGATTTGATGTGATAGTTCAAACGGGTTGGTGATAATCCCATCGGACAGGCTTCAATGCATCGACCACAGCGGATACAGTCTTGTTCTTCGGGTTCCTGGGTCTGGAGGAAAACAAGGATGCCCGATGTACCTTTTAAAACAGGCACTTCATCTGATGCCAGGGAAATTCCCATCATCGGTCCACCCATAATAATTTTTTCTGGCGTTCCCTTGTACCCCCCACAAAACTTTATTAAATCTTTGACCGGGGTCCCGATTCGGACAAGAAGATTTTTCGGTTCGGAGATGCCGGAGCCAGTTACGGTTACGACTCTCTCGTAAAGCGGCCGATTGAACCGGACCGCTTCCCGCACCGCAAAGGCAGTTCCGACATTCTGGACAATACAGCCGACATCAGCCGGGAGACCACCGGAAGGGACCTCACGTCCCAAACAGGCTTTTATTAACTGTTTTTCCGCACCCTGGGGGTATTTGGTTTTCAAGCGGCGAACAACAAATCCGGTCCCAGCCACCGCCTCTTTTATCGCAGCAATGGCATCAGGTTTATTGTCTTCAATCGCAATCAGGACTTTTTTTACGCCCAGTGCCCGAGCGATATAGGTAGTCCCTTCGACGATTTCAGTCGGTTTTTCTACCATCAGACGATGGTCAGCGGTCAAATACGGTTCACATTCGCAGCCGTTGATAATAAGGGTGTCGATTGCCTTGTCTTTAGGGGGAGTCAGTTTAAAAAAAGTGGGAAAGGCGGCACCACCTAACCCGACAATACCAGCATTACGGATTGCAGTAATTATCTCGTCAGGGGTTATGTTGTTGAGGTCACGCTCCTTGATATTTTCGTCGAGTGTGTCCTGCTGGTCCGATTCGATGGTAACCGTCGTAACGAATCTGCTGGTAAGGGGATGAGGAAGTTCTTTGACTTCGGAAACAGTACCAGAAATTGATGAATGAGTTGGTACCGAAAGGTTACCGCCGGGTTCGGCGATCATCGTTCCGGTGCGGACGGCGTCGCCGGGTTTGACAACCGGCTTGGAAGGTGCACCGGTGTGCTGGGATAGCGGTATGACCACCCGCTGGGGCAAAGGTGCAACTTCGATCGGTTTAAATTCTGTTGCTTCCTTATGCTCGCGGGGATGAATTCCACCACGAAATTTATCCATAAGATGCGGCAAATTTTACGATCGGTTTAACCGTTGTCAATTTTTTACAGGTGATATCAGCCATTTGCCGGCGTAAATTTTGTTTTCAGGGTTCTCAACGCTGCCAGGGCACTGGTTTCTTTGTCTTTTATCTCTAACATCAGGTCAAAGTCGTATTTGGGAATTTGTTCCATGAAGGCGGAGAAATGTTTCAGATTGATGTGCTGGGCGTGAGAACCAAGACGGGCATCCGGTTCTTGCGAGGAGTAGTCAACAATCGGGACGCCATCGCGCTGACGCCAGGTTCGGGCGCAATACAAGAAGGCGGTGCCGATAGCGTTGCCGTCAGGATTAACTTCATGGTGAAAGCAGTCAAAGACAACAGGAATCTTAGCGAGGCGGTGTAATTTTAAACAGTCAGTAACCGTATACAACCGGTCGTCATTTTCGACAACTAAACGTCGCTGGACGGCATTGGGCAGACGGTGAAAACGGCGGGCGAATCGTTTGATACTGGTTTCTTTATCACCATAGGCACCGCCAATGTGAATCTGGATTTTGGCGTCCGTCGGAAGTTGTATTAAATCAAGTACCTGGGCATGGTATAACAGTTCACGAATTGAATTGATAACGATTTGCTTGTCAATGGCGTTGATGAGAACAAATTGGTCCGGGTGCATCGAAACCCGGATTTGGTTTTGACGGATGAGGACGCCGATTCGGCGCAATTGCGAGCGGAAATATTTTTGCCAGGGAAATTTACAGATAGGATGGGAGGCAAAAGGGATAAGGTCGGAACTGATGCGAAAGAACCTGATACCATGTTTGATATTCCATTTTATTGTTTCTTCCAGACATATGAGATTGCTCTCAACGGTTGACTTAAACTTTTCTTCAGAATACGACTGCAGGCGAAAAGTTTTTGTACTCCGACAGTTAAGGGACAAATTGATACAGGGGTAACCGATGCGAATGGTCACCGGTCGCGTCCTTTACCTGAGTCGCTGATGTTGCGCAGTCCTTCCGGAAAGGGTAAGAAAAACCACTGTCGGGCGAGGTATTGTTGATTAAAGCGGACAATCCAGGAGCGAATTATACTGACCGGAGCACTCAACGGTAGACGCCCGGAACGGTAACTTTCCAAGGTGTCAAGGAAAAATCCCTTTTCGGCAGTACTGAGATTACGGGAAAAATAACCGAGCGCGTGCAACAGGACATTGACGGCATTGGTGTATTTGGGTGGGCGTGCCAGGGCACGGGATAAAGTTGTTTCGTATTCAGTGAGTAGTTCGTTGATCGGTCGGTGTTCCGGGTTGGCAACAAGCCGACCTAACTGATGAAGTGCAACCTGGTCATAAGCCATCAAGAGAAGTTTGTGGGTGGTGTGGAAGTCGACAAGGTTACCCATCGAAGGGGCTAAGCGCAATAACCGGAACCGATAAAGAGAAAAAAGTCGGGTCAGAAAGCTTTCCCGGATGAGGAAGTTTTTCAGCCGGCCTTCGTCTTCAACCGGTTTGTCAGGAAACCTCTCAATTGTTGCGCCGCCAAAGAGGCCCCGGCGATGAATCGATGGTCTAAGATTGCCGTCTTCGTTGTAGGATTTGACATCACGGGTGCCACAGGAGGGCGAACGCGATTTAAGAACAAACCCATCCACAACATCTAGTTGCGCGAGAAAATCAGTGGCGAACCGTTGCATAGATTCACTAAAGTCCTTACCGGTAGCAGGTTGAATAAGACGGGGACTATTGTTCTGGTAGACAATTCTGATTGGCTCGCGGGGCACGCCAAGTCCGATTGCCATTTCGGGGCAAACCGGAACCGGTTCGACAAAATGTTTTAGTTGTTCACAAAAATCGTCCCTGATAATTTCTCCATTATACCGGCAGCGTTCGAATCCCAAACAGGCGGAGAAAACCACCCGGGGTTTTCCACTGTTCATACGAGACAATTTTACCCTTAATTTATTCACTAACAAGTTTTCCATTCCTTGACAAATCACGGCATAAAAAGATACTACATCATGCCCTTTATCGGGATACTAATTTTCTTTTGGGTTTTAAATGAGGAAGAGGTAATCAATCGGATATTCCTTCGTCAGCGTCAGGTGGCAACTGAACTGGCGGGTGTCGCCTATCAGGCAGATTTTACTTACAAAGAGTACGATTTCCGTAGTGGCAAAGAGCAGACGATAGAATGTCAACGCCGGGTAATAATGAAGCGTTACGAGGAACAGGAGTTCGAATTTCTTAAAGTGAGTGTCGATGGCAGAATAGTTTCCGGGCGGGAAAAGACACAGGTTTGCCGACGTTTAGTGAAAAAGGGGTTGATCGCGCGTCAGACCAGGATGCCGTTTTTTCTTGAAACACAGGATGACTATCGTTATGAAGTAACAGGTATTAGAGTTTGGCAGGGAGAAAGTGTTGTGATGGTAAAATTTATTCCCCGGCGTGCCGATGATTATCACATCAGGGGTGTAGGTTATGTGAGGGTTAATTCAGGAGATGTTCTCCGGTTGGAGTTTCTCCCAGCACGTTTGCCGTTTGTTGTTGCTGATGCTCAAATGGTGATCAATTATGGTTTAATACAAGGATACTGGTTGCCAAAGGAGTTCAGGCTTAAGATGGATTTACGCCTAAATTTTTTAGTTGAGGTTATGAGCCGGCGTATCGAAATCTACGACGTTTATGATGATTATCAACTTAATCTGCGTCAAAGTAGTAGATGGGAGGAATAGTGGGGGTAATTCGATTGCTGTTTCCCCTTTTTTCATTCTGTTCCGGGTCACTGATGTTTTCATTATGGCTGGCACGGTTTCGGGGTCGGGATTTGAGGAGTGTCGGTGATGGTAATCCGGGTGCAGTTAACGCAATTAAAGCTGCCGGCCCGATAATTGGGGGACTGGCTTTGCTCCTTGATTTTCTCAAAGGTGCGGTGCCTGTCGCGATAGGTTATTGGGGCTTAAAGTTGGGCGGCGTGCCATTATTGTTGACGATAATTGCGCCGGTGTTCGGCCATGCCTTTTCCCCTTGGTTGCGGTGCAGAGGCGGTAAAGCACTTGCGGTAACTTTCGGTGTCTGGAGTGGTGTGACATTATGGGAGGTACCCACATTTCTGGGTGGGATGCTTTTCTTCTCGAAATTTATTTTACGGCTACGGGACGACAGGTTATCGGTTTTTATCAGTTTGCTGTTGATGTTGATATATATCGGTTTTCGGTTCCGAGACCCGGTGCTCACCGGAGCGGCGCTGGGTAATGTTCTGATAGTAATGTTTAAACACCAAATGGGATTTCGGCGGTGATAAAGTTTATCAATTTTTTCGTGGACAGCTATCGTTTATTGATATTTGTTAGCGTGCAGTTGATAATAACTGTGAGCAACGTACTGCTTCTGCGTCGGCCGAGTAGTTATCAATTAGGTTCATGGCGCCCCCGGGTATCAATCTTGATACCGGCCCGTAATGAATCGGAGACAATCGGTCGATGCATTACCTCGTTATTGGAGCAAGATTATGGTGATTTTGAGGTTCTGGTGTTAGACGACCATTCAGAAGACGGAACCGGTATAGTTATTGCCAAATTTGCCGACCGGCGGTTAAGGGTTATTAAAGGACTTCCGTTACCCGAAGGTTGGACTGGTAAAACCTGGGCCTGCCAGCAACTGGCAGATGCAGCAACCGGAGAGTTACTTCTATTTACCGACGCCGATACGGTTTTTCGCTCTGACACATTGCGTCGCAGTGTGGCGGTGATGGCGGTTACTAACGCCGATTTGGTAACCGCAATAATTCACAATTCTGTTCCAACGATTGGTGAGAAGATTACAGTCCCGTTTCTCTTCTGGGCAATAATGTCGATTCTACCGCTGGGTATTGCTTATCGATGGCGGAAGTCTCAGGCATTAGTTGCGGCGAATGGGAAATTTATGTTGTTCCGTAAATTATCATACCAGTTGATTGGCGGACACAGAGAAGTGCGAACCGAAGCCGCCGAGGATATAGCGCTGGCGCGTCGGATTAAGAAGGAGGGCATGAAATGGCGCATGATAGATGCAACCGACTGTATTTCAACGCGCATGTATCGAGGTTTTGTTTCAGCGTGGCAGGGGTTTAGCAAGAACTTTTTTGCGATATTTGATTACCGACTGATACCGGCACTGTTTGTCTGGTGCTGGATGCTATTGATAACCTGGCAACCACTGATCGAAGCCGCGATGGGTGTTGTCCGACTAAATTTTAACGGTCAGTTCTATGCGGCGGTTGTCACGATTCTGTTCGCAGTAATAATCTGGAGCGTTGTAGCGGTGAAGGTAAAATTACCAATTAAGATTGTTTTCCTCTATCCGCTGGCTATGACTGTTGCCAGTGGGTTGGGATTCGCCTCAATAGTATTAACCGTTCTGGGAAAAACATCCTGGAAAGGGCGGATGTTACCGCGGCGCAGGATAAAATATTTTTTAGCAATGTTCAAGACTCAACTCTTCGCTCCGGAACGCGGATGGGCTTTATCGTAAACTTTGCGCAAGCGTTCAACAGTAAGATGGGTGTAAATCTGAGTGGATGAGAGTGAAGAATGGCCAAGAAGTTCTTGAACAGCGCGCAGGTCGGCACCACGTTCCAGAAGATGGGTCGCAAATGCATGGCGGAGGGCGTGGGGATTGGTAGCGGTGATGCCGGCAATCTGGCTCAAGGCACGGCGCACGATATTTTGAACCGAACGGGTGGTAAGTCTCTTGCCCTGGTTGTTAAGGAAGAGCGGTTCAGCGTCCGGGTAGCCGCGCACCGCAAGGTATTTTTGTAAAGCCAACTTTTCCTTGCTCCCCAGAGGCAGGAGTCGTTCTTTACCACCCTTACCTCGGATTCGGATTGTGTTGTGCTCAAAGTCGATGTCGGAACGGTTTAGTCCGACAAGTTCTGAAGCGCGTAAGCCTGAACCGTAGATTGTTTCCAGAATCGCAATCGTAAGTAGCGACCGGGGTGACTCATCGGTGCTGTTCAGGACCTGGGCAATCTGCAGCTGGGTGATAAGAGGCGGCAGTTGCTTTTCGATGGGCGGGCCTTTAATACCCCGAGCCGGGTTTTGAAGAACTTCTCCGGTCGAGAGAAGATAGCGAAAAAACGATTTCAATGCAGACAGTTTTCGTACAGCGCTCTTTCCGGTGTACCCATAGCGCAGAACCGCGCCCAAAAAATCACGAATGTCAGAACGGGTTAGTTGAGCAATCGATTTCCCCCCAAGTTGTTCAGTACAGAAGTCAAAGAACTGGTGGAGGTCCACTTCATAAGAACGGACCGTATGGGAAGAAAAGCGGCGCTCCTTTTCTAAATAGGTAAGAAAGTTTGTTAAATGACACTCGTAATGTTCGTTTAATGCCACCAGTTCAAGATAGCACTTTTCAGGTTGCCGTCAACTAATTGAAGGGGTCGTTATGCCGTTCGCCTCTCCTATTTGGAGATTATTAAGGACTGGAACACCGTTTTATGGCCGTCTTTAATACCGAGGAAGTAAGTGCCCGAGGGTAACTGGTGCAAATCGAGGCGCCAGGTGTTGTTATCCGATGCCGGTTGCGGTGTTGTTGAAAACAGGAGGCGGCCGCTGCGGTCATAAACAGAACAGGAGCTGCCGTTTTCGCTCCGGGTTAAGCCGATTAGCCTGATAAACCCGCGAGAGGGGTTGGGTGTTAGTTTCAGCGTCCGTAACGCTGTTTGTGTTTGATGAGCGATGCCGGTTGGTGGCGAGGTGATAAAAATCCCCGCCCCACTAGTACCGGCGAACACTGTGGGATTTCCACCGCTTTGTAAGGTCAGCGCAACGACATTAAGGTTAAGTAATCCTTCGTTAATTTGTTGCCAGACCGTGCCCCCGTCGGTTGTGAGATAAACGCCGTTGTTGGTGCCGGCATAGATGGTGCTTTCATTTTCCGGATGGACACAGACCGCTTTGACATAGGTGAATGTGCCGGTGCGTGTCCAGTTGTTGCCACCGTCGGTAGACAAAAACAGTCCCTGACTGGTGCCGGCGAAAAACGCGCCCGGGGTGGTGGGTACTGCAGCAAGGCAGTAAATCGAACCCGTTAAGCCATTGCCAATGTGGCGCCAGGTGTTGCCCAGGTCGGTGCTTACCAGAAGGAGTTTGTAGGAGTACATTGAGTCGCCACCCATCAGGATGCGGTTTGGGTCATAGGGGTCAAAAATCAGGGCATTAACACGGGCGATAGAATCTTCCAGGGTGTCGTGGTGCCAGACGCCGCCGCCATTCGTGCTGTAAGAGGTCTGGATTCGATAGGCACCGTTGATGTAGCCGGAACCGGCGGTGAAGATGATATCGGGATTGTGGGGCGAAATGGCAAGGGCAGCACCATCAACGAGATAACTTTCAACCTGTGTCCAGACGGACCCGCCGTCTGTGCTCTTGAAGAGCTCAGCGTTGCCTCAACCGGAGCCTTCAAGCGCCCACACGGTTTGAGGGTCAGACGGGTGCACGGCGATGCCGCAGATGTTACCGCAGGAGAGAAACTCCGGACAACGTTCCCAGGAGGCGCCGTTGTCAGTTGAACGGTAGATGGCGTTGTCAAGGCACTCGGTATAGACGGTGGCGTTGTCCGAAGCAAGGGAGATTACGGTGGTTTTATTGAAGGAAATTGTATTTGTCGTATTCTCCCAGGTAATGCCGTAGTCGGTAGAACGGTAGAACCCAACCGTTGTTCCAAAGTAAACTGTGCCCGGGTCAACAGGATTTGTCAGTAGACAGTAGTTGGGTTTACCGAGTACGGAAGTTCCAATTCTTGTCCAGGTGATACCGGCGTCGGTGCTCTGATAGATACCACTGCTGTTTGTGGCATAAAGGGTTGCCGGTTGACTGGCGGCAGAGGCAATCCGGTAGACGCTGGTAATGATTGCGGTCCGGGTCCAGGTTGCGCCTCGGTCGGTGGAACGGTATATACCGCTCGCGTAAGGGGCGATGAGGATAATGTTGTTGTTTGTTGGGTTGATGTGGAGCGCATACGGATAGTAGCCGTTGATAGCAAGATTTATTTCTTCCCAGGTTTCTCCTCGATCAAATGACCGATAGAGCGTGGTTGTGCCTCCAGCGCTGCGATAACCCCCGACATATACGACACTTGTGTCAACCGGGTCAACGGCGATTGAGTAACCATAAGATGCAGGTGTGGTATCACAGATGGTTGTTGTCCAGTTGACACCGGCATTGGTGCTGCGAGCAAATGCCAATCGGGCGGAGCCTCCGGTATAGTTGTATCCGGCGGCGAAAAGTTCATCCGGGTTTAGTGGATTGATGGTAAAGGCGTAAAAGTAGTGATTTGCTGGAACCGAATTGATAGTCCAGGAACTACCACCATTTGTGGTTTTGTAAATCGCGGAACCAGTCAGGGCGTAAACGATATCGGGGTTGTGGGGATGGACAACTATTTCTCTTGGATAGGTGCTGAGAGTGCCGTTGGTGAACTCCCAGGTTGTGCCAGCATCGGTTGATTTCAACAGTTTGGTTGGCGAAGCGTAAGGTGAAAAGTAGACTACGGGAGGATTGGTTCGGCTGATACCACCGGAATAAACCGGTCCACCGGCAGGTCCGATAGCAGTCCACCGGGCAAAGACAATTGCACTGAGGGATAGAAGGGATACAATGATACCCATTGTGCTGCTCCTTTTTACTTGTGATTATTATAATAATTTGTTTGCAGTCAAGAGATACCTTTGGTTGTGTGTGTCCACAATGAGAGTGATGGCGGAATGCCAAACGCAAAGGCAGCAAATTTTTGCTCTATGTTATGATACGAAAATTTAATGAAAAGTGACAAAAAATTGTTCCCCCAGCAGTCCGGAGCAATCCCTGAGATAGTCTTATGTACCCCATTTCTTATCATGCTTCTTACCGTTCCTCTTAGCCTTCCCAAAACCGTTTTCCAGACCGTTTTAGCTCCTATCTTATTGATAATCAACAGGGTTCTAACCAAAACCGTCTAATCTACCTTTTTATTACCAACTGACCCGGTAATCTGCGCCCCGGTATAAAGTTCGGTTCAGAATTTTCTTTCCCGGTTTGTTCCCAATGGTGCCTTCGGGTCATAGAGGGTGAACATCTTCGACACAGTCGGGTTTACGCTACCCGGTCTTAAATTCGAGTTAGACCGGTTTATTTAAACGAAGCGTTTTGCACTATTTAAAGTTATCGGTGTGTATGGATTGACAAGAGGAGAATTCCGCGGTAAATTGTTAAAGATGAGTAACATTAGTAGCGAGGAGGACAAATGAAGTTTTTTCGTGTTGTGTTGTTTCTCTTGACGGTTTTGTTATTTGGAACTACATCGGCACAGCTTGATACCGCCTGGTTGCGGCAGTTTGATGGTACGGCAAGAGGCGAAGAGATTTTTTCTGATATGGTAGTTGACAGGGTGGGCAATGTTTATGTAACGGGTGTGATAGGTACGATAGCGCAAACTGCGGACATTGTTGTTCAAAAATACGATTCAACAGGTCAACTGGTCTGGACTGCCACCTATGACGGCCGAGCACACCAGGACGACTCGGCAGCAGCACTGGTTGTGGACAGTCTGGGCCAGGTTTATGTTTGCGGCTGGGTGATTGACACGGTGATGGACATCGATTGGGTGGCACTGAAATATTCCGCAACCGGTCAGTTGCTCTGGGCAAAAACCTGGCGCCGGGCGTTTAATCAAGATGACGCGGCGCTGGCACTCAGTCTTGACCGATTGGGCCGGGTGATTGTTACCGGTTACAGTACGGATAGTACCGGTAACACGGATTACTGTACTATCTGCTACAACGGGGCAACCGGTGATACCGTTTGGGTTCGTTATTACAACCGGACCCCGGAAAATGACGAGGACATCGCCTATTCGATCTGTGTTGACGACTCTAACAATGTCTACGTTACCGGAACCAGTTACGATGACGGCACCGATTATGATATTGCGACAATTCGTTACACACCAGCCGGTGTCCGGAGCTGGTTGCGGCGTAAGAATAACTACCCTTGGGTCGGCGATGACTACGGAATGAAAATTAAGTTTGACCCGGTAACAAGGACGATTGTTATCGGGGGTATTGTCTATGACGACAATCAGGATTACAACTATTTTACAATGAAGTACAGTCGGAATGGCGACTCGCTCTGGGCACGGACATACAACCGTTACCCGGCCAACAATGAGGATTTGCTTTACGGGTTGACATTGGACCAGGCGGGCAATGTGTTTGTGACCGGTACAAGCCTTGACGATGTAACCGATTACGACATCGCCACGGTGTCTTATACATCAGCCGGGGTGCCGCGCTGGACCCAGCGTTATGATGTTGCAACGCTGGAAGACGAAGGTACGGATATCGTCGTTGACTCTTTAGGTCAGGTGCTGGTGATTGGTAATGTTGATACACGGACAACAGTCCGGGATATCGGGGTGCTGAAGTACGACAACACCGGCAATTTGCTTTATTCTTATCTCTGGGACAATCCGGCAAGTCATAACGAAGACCTGGGCTACCGGATTGTTGCAAGCCGCAATGGGTTTTTATATATCGGCGGTATGAGTTTTAACGACTCAACCGGATACGACCTGTTAATCGGCAAGTTTTACGAGGTGCAGCACGATTTTGCCCTGACCGCACTGGTCGTTCCGGAGTCGCTCTGGATTGAAGATTCGTTTGTGCCCAGCGCGGTTGTTAAAAATCTGGCGGTAAACCGGGACAGTTGCTGGATAAAACTAACTGTGACCCCGGGCGAATACCGTGATAGTGTATGGTTAAATCTTACACCGGGAATGGTCGATACCGTTGAATTTAATGTCTTCCGTGCCGAGAGCAGCGGATTGTTTACCGTCACTTCCTGGAGTGAACTGATTGGTGATGAACGGCGGTTTAACGATACCCTCAGGGCAGAAGTTGTCGTCTGGGAGGAGAGTGTGGCGGTTGCCGAACCGAAACGGGTTTTGGGAATATCGGCATTAACAGTTGCCCCGAATCCGGTTCGTAATGAAGGGTTGGTGCATATAACTGGAACACCTATGGGAAATGTCAATGTTCGGATGTACGATCGGACCGGTGCGCTAATGCAGAAATGGAACTTTGTCTTCAGCGGTGATGGTGGTAGGGGGCAACAAACATTGAGGTTGGATGTTCGTAACTTGCCGACAGGGGTTTATTTCCTGCAGGTGGACGACGCCAAGCGTAAGCAGGTAAGAAAGGTTATTGTCCAGCATTAGATGTTATGTGGAGGCGGATGGGTGCTGGTGTGCCTGGCGGACTTCAAATCCGTATGGTCTGCGATAAGTGGACCGGTAGGTTCGATTCCTACCCGCCTCCGCCAGTTTTTGGTTAAGAAGGGAGCGGGTTGAAGGGGAGAAGATTCCTTCCTATCGTCGCAGTTATTTTTTTTCTGCCGAACCCTTGTTTGCAGGCGGAAATCACCATTGTTCCGGACCGGTTAAAGGTTGATGGGCTAATTCAGGTTTATGCCCTGTTCTGGCAAGGGATAAACAGCACCGGGTGGGTAACAACCGGATTTGAGTTTCAGAAGCGACTGGCGGTTTTCGGTTTAACCGGTGAACTACTTAAAGGGGTTAGTGCCCGGATGGAGTTTGATTTCAGCCGACTGTATCTGCGTGATCTGTTTGTCGATTTTCGATGGGAAAACGGCATGGCGCTGCGCCTGGGACAGTTTAAAACCCCGCTTAATTTTGAGAGCGAAACCCGGGAACAGGATTTGAGAGTTGAGGACTATTCGCTTTTGTATACCGATGTGCTGAAACCAGGTGATATCCGCGATATCGGTTTGAGTTTGTCCTATGCTCCGCCCTGTCCAGGAAAGTTTGATTACCGGCTGTATGGCACGGTGGTTAACGGGACCGGACCGAACAGCGGTGATAACAACGGCTGGAAGGATGTCAGTTGCCGGGTAATTGGAAAACCGTTTGCCGAATATGACATCTGGATTGGGAGCAGCGGATATTATGGTTGGGTTTATCCCGAGGCGGTACGCTGGTTAGGGGTTGCTGGTGAGGTCCAGTTGAAACAGCGGGGTTTTTCTTCTCAACTGGAGTTGATTTACCGGAGGTTCCAGAACCGGGTGACACTGGCCGGGCTTGTTGAAGGCAGTTACGATTTCGGTTTTTTTGTGCCCGGGACGCGACTGGAGTTGATTGCCCGGGACAACGGCAAATTCCAGGGGCGGGGGCTTGCGGCACTGGGGCTGGACGTTGTTGAGGGGAGGTTGAAGGTCCTTCTCGGTTATCAGTATCACACCCTGCTTGGTGATTGGGGATACCAGGGTGTGATCGCTCAGTTGCAGGCGATGCTTTAACTCAACTGCGCCCGTTTTAGTTCGGCATCGGTTCGGCGCAGATAGATTGGTTCCAGCTGGTCGATTTCGTCCCCTCCTTCAAGGGCAAGAAGTTTTGCGCCGATTCGGGCAATCGTGATTGGTGCCGGATAGATGATGTTTGTGCTCTCAATGGCTAAGCCCGTGTTGTTTAGAAACGGGAGGGCAAACCGGGTACCATCACCAGCGATACGGAGAACAGTAGCGGGTAAGCGGGATGGGGTGATAATTGTCGGTAACTGTTCGGGTGGTAGAACCGATGGTTTTATAATGGGTGTGCCCTTGTAGTATAAGCCAGTGTAGAGTTCCCCGCGCCGGGCATCAATCAACGCCAGCACCGGCCGGGAATGTTCTCCCGCGGTGGCGGCAAGGGCGTAAAGTGTATTGACTCCTTTAAGAGGCAGTTTTCTGGTTAAGGCAAGCCCCTTTGCGACGCTTAATCCTACCCGGAGCGAGGTGAACATTCCCGGACCGATAGTAAGACAGATTGCGGTGATCTGGCTTAATGTTATCCCGGTCTGGTCGAGCGCTTGTTTAAGCAAATCGAGCAGTTTTTCATTGTGGCCATAGGGCGCGGTGGCACTGGTCTCGAATATCGGTTTATCGTCTTTGACCAGCGCCAGGGCAGTTAGAGTACCGCTGGTGTCGAGGGCAAGATAGATTTGGCTCATAGTCCGGGCGGTGTGGTTCCCGGAGGTGGCTGTTCCCACTCCTTGTTGGGAAATTGTGCCTTCACCGCCCCTTCAATTTCGTCGAGGTTGATGTATTCGTCACAGGCGCGAATCAGTTCAACTGAGGTGAAGCCCCGACCCAAACCAATTGATATGACGCGCTTACCCCGTTTGGAAAGCCAGTCCACCAGAGCAACAAAGTCGCCATCACCGGTTACAAGGACAATTTCGTCCAGCCATTCGCTCATTGAGAGAATCTCGAGGGTGATTTCAATATCCATATTGGCTTTAATGGTGCCGTCGGGCCTTTCCCGTACCGGTTTGGCAACAACCCGATAACCTTGAAACGATAGGGCGTCGATTAGGCGCTGGCGCCGTTCATCATCCCGACGGAACGGGACAAATGCGACAAATTTACAACTTTCCCGTTCGTGATTTCCTGTGGTCAGGATGTGGCGAATTACGGCGTCGTAGCGAACTTCTTTGCCCTGTCTTTCAAATGTTTCCTGAACATTTTGAACATCGATAAACACTCCAGTTCTATTTGGGCGATTCATTTTGTCCTCCGGTTAAAATAGTATATTTGCGCCAACCCGAAACTGGTAAGCTCCGGGTCAACTTTGTTAATCAATTGACATTTCTTACTGAAAATTTGTGCTTCACCACCGGTGGCGATAATCTGGTAACGCGCCTTTGTCCGGCAGCGAATTTGCTCAATTATGCGCTGGATGCCACCGAGGATAAGGTTAAAAACCCCGGACTGGAGGGCGGTACGGGTAGTTTTGACAAGCGGGTTTTCCCGGGGCCGCAGTCCGACCATCGGTAACTGAGCGGTGTGGTCAGCAAGGGCGGTGAACATTATTCGGGCGTTGGGCAGGATTGGACCACCGAGCAATGACTTTTCCTGGTAGTGCACGATGTTGAAGGTTATCGCGGTGCCGAAGTCGATGATAATCAGGTTCTGTTGATACCGGAGAAAGCCACCGACCGCAGCACAGAGCCGGTCGACGCCGAGCGACTTCCGGTGGTAAACAACCTTCAAGGGAGTGGGGGTACGGGTGGTGACAAGTAAGGTTTTGGTGTGCCGGCAGAGTGTTTGATATAACCGCAGGGTAAGTTGGGGAACAACCGAAGCGAGCGCCGCGCCTTGCAGCGTACGGTTGGGGATGAGCCGGTTCAGCCGTTCTAACACCTGGTTTGTGGGTACGACTTTCCGCATTTTGCTGCGTTTTTTCTCCCAGAGGACAAGGCGGGTGTTGAAGTTGCCGACGAGGACGGTGAGAATCATCGGAGCTGTCGAACCTGACCGGCGCTGAACAGCGTCAGTTTGCCGGAGTCGGTGCGAAGAATAATCCGGCCGGCGTCATCAATGTCAATGACCGTACCGACATAACGACGCAGCAGGGTTTTAATCTCGACCCGGTGGTGGAGGATTGCAGAACGGGCGCGGACTTCATCCCAGATAACTTTGCGGTCCTGGGTTACTTTTTTGAGTAGGGCAAAGAGGTTGGTTAGAAAGTTTTCAAGAAGTGTCATCCGGTCAGTTAACTGATGATAGACAAGAAAGAGCGAGGTGGCATCGGGCAGGTTTTCCGGGATTGTGGGCTGGTTGACATTGACGCCGACGCCTATCACCAGCGCCTGGTTTCGTTGTTCACAGAGAATACCCGCGACCTTTTTGCCCTCGAGTAGGACATCGTTGGGCCAACGGAGCATCGGTTTGGGTAAAGATTGAGCGGGATTAGTGATAAACAGGCTTTCAACCGCTTGACAGAGCGCCAGTCCCGCAATCTGGGTGATTGCTGCGGGAGAGAAATCGGGTGCCGAACTATTTATTGCCGGAAATAGCAGAAGGGAGAATGTCAAACTGTTTTCATCAGCAAACCAGTGGCGGCGAAACCGGCCCCGACCTTTAGTCTGTTTCTGGGCAACGACGATGGCAGGTTCCTTTTTGTCGGCAAGGGAAAAGGCAAAGTCGTTGGTTGATGTTACAGTGTCAAGAAGGTAAAGTCGGCCAAAACGGGCGATGCGGTTGAGCAGTTCGCCAGGAATCTGTTCGGGTGTTGCCATAGCACATCCTTATTTACTTTCCAACCGCAATAGTTTCACCGGCTGGTAACCAGGAGCGGTGATAAAGTAAACGCCGTTGGGTAGGTTGCGATTGTACCGGACGGGCGAACTGTGCTTGATAATTAGTTTTTCGATTAACCTGCCATCCTGAGAAAAGATGTCAACGGTTGCTGGTAATGGTCCAAAAGTGGTGAGCAAAACCGGTCCGGATGCGGGATTGGGATGGACGATAAGTTTATGGAGAACCGGCTTGCTTGATGGTTGATTTTGAGCAATCGCGGTCGGCGTGGTGTTCAAGAAAAGATGGTTGCCGGCAGTGCGCGCCCAGTTGGTAACGGCGAGGTCCGGAGTGGTGGCGTAATGGTAGTAGAATACAACATTGTCAGTTCCCAAAGAAGGTGGGGTGGCAAAACTGCACCAGCCGAGATGGCGGTCGTAACAGTACGCAGCGCGCGGGACAATTGTGTCGTTTACCTTAACACTGTCGAGGAATTGAATCGGCCGTTTTGTGAAGTTAAAGAGTTTTCGGATACCGTCGCCATTATGGCGTTCAGTGACGGAAGCGAGGTGGCAGTTGCGGACATCGGTCCAGAGCAATGCTTCGCAAACTAGATTGCTCGGGTTGGCGGGGGACCAGGACCAGGATGGTGTGGTGTCAAGGACACCGCAGCGGTTGAGATACACCACTACCGGTTGCCACCAACCACCGGCGGCAAGTTCGGGAAATCCGTCGCCATTCACATCGCCCCAGGCAACGCAGGAGGAGTAAAGTTGCGTGCCCCGGGTTTGCATCGTATATGCGGCAACCGTGTCCAGTGTGCCCTGATTGTTGTGGAAAACTTTGATGCTGTTCGGGTCGCCAAGCTGGTCGTTGGAGGCGACCGCAAGGTCAAGATAGCCATCCTGGTCGTAATCACCCAGTTCAAGACGCAAAACCCAGCCGATTGCACGGCGCACAACCCATTCGGGAATAGTATCAAAAGAACCGTTGTTGTTGCGGTACATCACCACCTTGCGCCGGTGGCCCACGAACAGGTCGAGGTCGCCGTCGTTGTCGATGTCAGCAAATCGGATTGCATCCGAGGCGGTATCAAGTTTTGCGTACCAGAAGGGCAGGGAGTCGAATACGCCGTTATTGTTGCGGTAAATCCGCACCCGGTCCATCGCGCCGCGATAGGCATCACCGGCACTGATGGCAAGGTCAAGGTCACCATCAAGGTCAAAGTCACCGAGACAGCAGTCAAAGGAAGAGACCGAGTCTTTTGCCTTCCAAAAAGGGAGCGGTTCGAGGCCGGTACCGGTGTTACGGTAGACCCGGACGTGCAGTTCGCTCGGATGCTGGTAGTCGCCGAGGTAGGCGACCACAAAATCCTGGTCGCCATCGTTATCGATATCGCCGGTATAACAGTGACCAAAATAACCCAAGTCGGTGGAGCGCCAGGAGGCGTTTGTTTCAAGGTTGCCATTTTGATTGAAATATACGGCATTGGGGTCGGCTGCCATATCATTGCCGTTGGAAATGCAGAAGTCCAAATAACCGTTGCCGTCAATGTCGGCGAAGGCGCCGCCGGTCGAATAGTCGGTGTCGATTGAACTCCAATCGGGTGCGGTCGGTAAGGGAATCTGGCTTTGGGCGGAGCCGAGCAACAGTACCATCAGGAAGGTCATAACCCTTGCCATTTTCATACCACAATCAGTGTAGCCCGATTGCGGTGAGCGGTCAAGCAGAACTGCGCTCGGTAAAAATTTCCTGAACATAATTTTTGAACTCCGCCTGCAGTTGCCGGGTAACGACACCGGGTTTACCGGAACCGATTGGTTTCCGGTTGACCTCAATCACCGGTACAACCTCCCAGGTAGTGCTGGTAACAAACAGTTCGTCCAGTTGATACAGTTCCGGTTCCGGGAGTGGTGATTCAATTACGGGCAGCCGGAGCCGGGTACAAAGCTTCATTAGGACAATCCGGGTGATACCGGGCAGAATATGACTGTCAAGGGGGTGGGTGATAACCGTCTTTTGTTTAACACCAAACAGATTGGTGTGGGTGCCTTCGGTAACATTACCGTTGCGTACAAATATCGCTTCCTGGGCATTGGCTTCCGCCGCGGTCTGGCGGGCAAGGACGCTGGGTAAGAGTCCAATCGCCTTGATGTCACAGCGGTGCCAGCGGATATCCGGCACGGTGATTACCTTGATGCCATCTTTTTGTTCGGTAATGGGTGGGGTAATTGGTGTTACCGAAATGTAGAGGGTGGGTATTGTTGCCTCTGGCGGAAAAAGAAGGTTACGGGCAGCAACACCCCGTGTTACCTGAATGTAAAAAAAGGTGTCGGCATTTGACAGGTTGTTGTAGCGGAGTAGTTTGGAGCAAATTTTCTCAATGCCATCGACATCCGGGAGACCAATCCGCACCGCCTGTAAACTGTTCTTAAACCGTGTTAGATGGTCGGGAAAGTGGAAGAGTTTGCCCTGGTAGGTACGGATAACTTCATAAACACCGTCTGCAAAGTAAAACCCCCGGTCATCAGGCGAAATCCGGGCAATTTTTTTCGGTATGATGGCACCGTCGGGATAGTCAACCGAGCGGATATAACAAAAATCTGAGTCGTAATTCATCGGGAATAATTTATGCTTGATGAGATTGAAGTCAACATAATCGGAAAGGGTTGATAGGTCCGAAAAGTCCGCTATCCTGAAAGTTGGATGAAGATAAGGATTATCGGTGCCGAGTCTTTAGGGGTGCGCAGTATGTGTTGTGTTGTTGAGACCAAAACCCGCCGGGTATTGATTGACCCGGGTGTTGCTCTGGCACCACGCCGTTCGGGATTGGCGCCCCATAAGATTGAAGTCTGTGAGGCGGCGGCGATAAGGGAGAAAATTCTCAATGAGGTTAAAATGGCAAGCGATGTTGTTATAAGCCATTTCCATGGCGACCATGCGCCGCTGTCAGAACCAAACCCGTATCAAATTGACCTTATTGATTTTGTAGCCAAACTGGGTGCGAGTGCCCTCTGGGTCAAAGGGCGAGCCGGTAACACCCGATTGATGGATGAGCGATTACGTTCCTTTGCGCAACTCCTGGGCGATAGGATGGTTGAAGGTGAAGGCAAGGACAGCGGTGATGTTAGTTTTTCCTTACCGTGTCAACACGGTGCCGAAGGTCGGGGTATGGTGATGATGACCCGGGTGAGCGAGGGTAATGAAATTTTTGTCCACGGTTCAGACATTCAGTTGCTTGCCGAAGATGGGGTTGAGGCGATTATCGCTTGGAAACCTGATGTGGTGTTTGTTGCGGGACCGCCAATTTACCTCTCGGTTTTAAGTAAAGAGGCACTAAACCAGGCTTTTATCAATGGGGTTAAACTGGCACGGGCTACCGATCTATTGATTGTTGACCATCACCTTTTGCGTTCGGAGACAGGGAGGGAGTGGCTTGAGACTTTAAGCGCGAGGTCAAAAGCCCGGGTTGTTGATGCGGCAACTTTTATGGGTTTACAAACCAAACTGCTTGAGGCAAACCGAAAGCGGTTGTACGAGCAGTTTCCGGTTTAATTTCCTGCCCATTTATTGTGCTATGATTCCAAGCGGGTTCAAAATTAACGGTGGAATTTTTGATTCGCCGCACAACTGACGGTTTTTAAATAGATTAAGGAATTTTTCGGGGCGCGGCCGGGGCACGTCCTGAGGCGGCTTTGGGGGCGGTACAAGAGCCGGTAATATAACTGGAAACGGCGATTCTGGGAACACTACCTTATCGAGCGCCGTTTACATCTTCGGGGTAGAAAGGTTTCTCGTGGGAAAAACAGGTTGTGGTGAATTTAATTAAGAGCGGTTACCGAGCAGGGTTAGTTTCCCTTGACGCAGATTTTCGTGTTTCTACAATTGGGGGATGATGATTGCGGATAGTTTGGTACTATTTTGTTTCTCCTGAACAGGCGGGAGTGATGGCGACAAAAAATGGGTTTTGGGTGGTAGTTCGTGATAAGTTATTTCGGGTCAGGATTGATTGAAGGGTACCGGATTTAAGATGCTGTTAGACAGCAGGATTAAGCGATGACCCGACAAACTAAGATTGTGTTGGGATTGTTGGTTTGTTTTTTTATTCCCGCCCCGGGTATGGTAAAGTCTTATGAGGTGAAGCCGGTTCGGTCCGACTGGTCAGGCTGGACCCGGCGCACCGGCGCTAACAGGTATGTTTCCCAGACCATCGTCAGCAATTTTGACAGTCTGGTGTATGTGGAGTTGTTTGCCGGTGCGAATGGCATTGGGAGCCGTTACCGGGTTGAAGTTTGGGATGGTGACAAATTGGTGATGGGGAGTAGCGGTGTTCAGAAACGAAGCCACAGTTGGGTCCGGTTTGAGAACTGGAACAGGCGGTTCGGTTTCACCCGGGGCAAACGCTACGAGTTACGGTTCAGCCGTGCCGGACCAGACTCAATTCAGTTTTATTACGACGCCGGTAACCCTTATCGATACGGCACCCTGTTGTACAGTGACGCAGCGGAATCGCTTGATCTGTGTATGAGGGTGTATGGGGTGATGGGAGTAATTGACAGTAGTTGGTGGGGTGTGTTGATTTCGGCGTACGATACCGTTTTTGCTCACAAACAGGATGTGCACCAACGGGTACGCGCTGCGGGTGTTCACTTAGACCGCATCGATTTGCTTTGGAATT
Source organism: uncultured bacterium (assembly GCA_964626075.1). Classification (GTDB taxonomy): domain Bacteria; phylum Hydrothermota; class Tepidihabitantia; order Tepidihabitantales; family Tepidihabitantaceae; genus Tepidihabitans. Next base: position 76,894 of record CAZVDD010000018.1, on the reverse strand, counting down.
GGGTCTGGCCTGATTCTACGGCCGGTTTTGACTTTGCGCAGTTAGACCCGGCGGTTTTCTATTCCAGCAAGACAATGGGCTGTAAGGTAATCGGGATTCTTGATTACAGCGCAATCTGGGCCGGCACCCGTTTTGACGCTCCGGAATTCAGTCCGCCCCGCAATCTCTTTTTGGATGTCTGGCACCCTTCCAATTACTGGGCAAGGTATGTTGAGGGTGTAGTGAGACATTACTATAACGATTGGAAGCTAATCGATGTTTATGAGATATGGAATGAACCAAACGATACCGTAAGGTTCTGGAAGGCGCCCCAGTTTGATTACCACCTGAGCGATAACCGGCAGGGGTTGTGCTCGCTTTACGCCCGCCTGGTTGAGGTGGCTCTTACAGTGATAGATTCAATAACCCAGGGCAAGGCTAAGGTGCTGATTGGCTCGCTTGTGGCAATGCAACCGTCGATTTTTACCCGGATACTACCCGATGAGATGCTCAGTTACTGCTATCGACTAATCCCCCAAAAATTGTGGTGTGGAGTGTCGTTTCATCCTTATCAGGACCGGGGTTTTGATTTCAACCTTTTTGAGGCGCAGGCAGAAAGTATGCGGGTGGTTATGAGAGAAAACGGCGATTATGGCGAATTGTGGATAACCGAAGTCGGCTTGCCCTGTTTGCTGCCCAACGGTGAGTGCGATAGCCAAGAACAGGCAAACTGGGTCGCGAGGGTTTTTGCGGTTGCCCGGGCGAGTCAATGTTTACCCGGTGGTGGTTATGACCGGATTTGTTATTACTCGTTTCTATCCCGGGGTGAATCGGTGGAGGGCAGTTACGGTCTTCACACCCCATCATTTGAGACCAAAGCGGGTTATTACGCACTTGCCCAAACATTTAGGATGTTAAAAGGCAAGCGGTTTAATCAAAGGTTGATTTTAAACGACTGCCCAATCGATGCGGTGCGGGTGTACGAGTTCGAAGAGCCCTTGAGCGGTAAGCGGCTCTGGATTGCCTGGCTAAATCAAATTACCGGGAGAGATAAGAAAAAGACAATTCAGATAAGGCTGCCGGTTGGCTGTGATACGGTGGAGTTAATACCTTTGGCTTACGATGACGACCCATCAGTTGAGATAGTAAAAGCCGAAACAGATGGCGGGCTGAATTTGAATCTCGGGGTGCGGCCTGTTTTTATCCGGGAGCGTTCGGCGCCTCGAGGGCCGGATTTAGTTGTTGACGATGTTCAGTTCATCCCGGATTTGCCCCGGGTTGGTGAAAAGTTAACCGGGAAGATAAGGTTGCGAAACATCGGAAATCGGATGTATTTGGGCGGTTCAGGTTGTCGTGTCAGGTTTTACCTGAACAATATTGTTCTTACCGATACGATGTTGCCGGCAAGGCAATTGATGCTCGAGCCGCAAAAATCTTCAACTTTGACCTTTGAAATCCCTTTAATTGATGCCGTTCACGAAGCAGAGGGTTTGTTTTGTGTGGACGTTAACCCGATTGACGAGTTTGTTGAGTTGTGCCGGGATAACAATCAGTTCTATCGACTTATCAAGTTAATCAAGCCCTGACAACTGAAAAGTCGGGCATAAGTTGACAGTTGCACCGTTTCCTGTAAAACTGATAACTATGTTGTGGGCAATTGTAAAGTCAATGCGGCCCAAACAGTGGGTCAAGAACCTTCTGGTCTTTGCACCGTTAATTTTTTCCCAGAATCTTTTCAATGTGATGAAGTTATTGGAAACATTTGCCGGATTTATCGCCTTCTGCTTGGTTTCGGGCGCAGTTTATATCATCAACGACATTCTTGACCGGGAGAATGACCGTTCCCACCCCAAGAAAAAGTTCCGGCCAATCGCCGCAGGCGAGATAAAGGTGGGAACCGCCGGGATTGCGGCGGTACTCGCCGTGATACTGGGGATTGGCGGTGGGTTTGTTTTGACATTGCGCTTTGGCCTGTTGATTTTAAGTTATTTCATTTTGCAACTGGCATATTCGTTTTACCTGAAGAAAATTGTGGTTCTCGATGTGATGGTAGTGGCGACCGGTTTTGCGATTCGGGCGATTTCCGGTACATTTCTGGTTCAGGTCCAGATTTCACCCTGGCTTTTTGTCTGTGCTATTCTCCTCGCCCTTTTTCTGGCACTGGCAAAACGGCGCCACGAACTGCTCTACCTTGAAGGCGGGGGGATTTCTCATCGAAGTGTGTTGGGAAAATATTCGGAGACGCTTTTAGACCAGATGATAGCGGTGGCGACATCTTCAACCGTTATCGCCTACTGCCTTTATACGATTGCACCGGAGACGGTACATAAATTTAGAACCCACAACCTGATTCTAACTGTCCCGTTTGTTCTTTACGGCATTTATCGCTATCTGTACTTGGTTTATCGCAAAGAGGAGGGTGGCGCACCGGAAAGGGTTTTGTTTACGGATGTGCCGTTGATTATCGACATTGTTTTGTGGTTGTTAAGTGTTGTGGCGGTACTTTACTTGCGTTGATGAATGTTTGGAGCGGCGCGCGTAAAAAGGAAAATGAGGATGATGGCGAGGAAGGCGAGTTTGCTGATAAAAATGCCGAGGTTGATAACGGTGCGGTCATACCAGGTGACAACTTTATGCTTGCCCGCCGACAAGGGTAGGGCACGCAGGCAGTAATCAGCGCGCATCAATTTTGCTCGTTTACCATCAACTGTTGCCTGCCACTCTGGATAGTAGATTTCTGAAAACATCAGGATTGCCGGTTTGTCGGTCTCAACCGTAAGTTCAATTCGTTCGTTTGTGCGTTTTAGCACCGTGATACCTTCTTGCGGCGAGTTGTCGGTGGCGAGATTAGGGCTGGGCGAGGATAGTTGTGCAAGATTCAAAGCGGGCTTTTCTTCAAGGATGGCAATCCGGCGGTAGTCAAAGGTGGTGTCGGCGAGGCGATTAAGGATTGTTACCCGGTCGGTGACGACTATAAAAGAGTCGGCAAGCCAGTAACGGGGTAACGGGGTTTGATTCTGGATCAGGGTCATTGTTCCCCGAACCGAGTCAATGTGAATTCCGTAACGGACATTTAACAGGTCGTTGCGGCGATTGATTGGAATTTCAAAGGTGACATAGTCGGTTAGTTTTAACGGTGTGTAACCTTCAAGTAGTTCCAGTTCCCAGAGTAAACCTTCATTGCGTTGCAGGAGCATATAAGGACCGCTGCGGGCGTTGATGCGGAAAGGTTCTTTTTTATGCTCTTCGATAAGTGTATTGATAAAGGGGCGGAGGGGATAAAACTGTTCGGGAGGAATTGTCCCCAGGCTGAAGCGATGACCAAATGTATAAAGGTCGAGGAAGGCAACACCGACCAGCAGACTGAAAAATAAAGGGCGGTATTTTGACGCATTTGTTGAGAGAAAGACAAGCAGTAGTCCACTGATGAGGAAGATGAACATAATACCGGTTTGGGTCAGGCTGTTGCGAAACAGGTGCGGGTCGTGAAGAGGGGGAAAAATTTTCTCCAGTAAACCGGTGATGAGGAGCAATAAAATTACTCCTCCGTAAGCGAGTAAGGTTAATCCCGGGAACAAGAGCCGATAACCCCGGGTTTTTGATTTAGGGTCCGGTTTGGGCTGGGATTGGATTAGAACCTCTATGCCCAGTCCAGAGAGAAAGGCAATTGCGACAGTGAACAGGTCAACAAACCGTGCCGGGATTCGGAACCGGTCGAAACCGGGCAGAAGGTTGAAGGCCAGGCGGTAGAGCGGTGTAAATCTTCCCAGAGCAAAAAGCAGCGCGACAATGCCCAAAATGAGAAATTGCCAGCGGATTTTGTTGCGGCTGAAGACAATTGCGATACCGGCAAGTAGGAGGGGCACAATTCCAACATAGAGGCAGGTCTCCCAGTAGGTGTAGCGTGCCGGGTCAACCCAGAAAGGAGCGGTTTCTTCAACGCCACCGGCAACGCTACCAAAAAATTTGGGGATGAGAATGGTGATGAGAAACCAGGGTGGTAAGGATGTTTCGGTCGCTTCGTGGTATGACATCATTTCCCGAACGGTGTGAAGTGAATAACGATATGCCGGAAGATAGGCGGCTGCGGAGAGGGCAAAACCAAGGAAAATTGTCAAGAGAAAAAGCGGGATGTGGGTTTTTATTATCCGGGCACGTTCACTGTGCCAGTTGAAAATCAGGTAGAGAATAAAGAGAAATAAGAGGGCATAGACGATATGAAGGGTCATTTGAGGATGACCCGCGAGATTGGCAAGTCCGAGAGTGAGTGCGGTGGCGCTGGCATCGCGTAATCGACGCTGGAACAGGGTTCGATAAAAAAATAACAGGATGAGCGGGAACCAGCCAAAGGTGCTGATGATGGTAAGGTGGATTGTGTGGCTAATCATAAATCCGGAGAAGCCGAAGGTGATGGCGGCAACGATGCCCGAATATCGGGAGAGTTTTAACTCCCGCATCAGGAGATAAAAACCCAGTGCGCCGAGAAATAGATGGAGGATGCATTGCAGTTCGACCAGCCAGAACACATAGTTCTGGTTTGAGCGGGTGATAAAGGCAAAAAGCCAGTTGAGCGGGTAAAAAACCTGAGTCTGGATGTCGGCAAGAAACGGCATACCAGCAAACATATATGGGTTCCAGAGGGGGAGATGAAACTGACGCAGATTTCTAAAAAGGAAGGAGTGGAACGGGTAGTATTGATAGAGGATGTCCTCCCAGAGGAAGTTCTGTCCGGTTAAAATTTCCCAGAAAAATAAAACGGTTGCACCGGTAAGTACGAGATAGGGAATTGCTGGAACAAACCGATTTTTTGGTCCGGGACAGGTGTTAATCTTTTTGATTTTGGTTTTCATTCCTGGGCAGTTTATTGGTGGACGGTGTAACTCATCTTTTCTTTGCCCTTTGCCGCTTTTTCACCAAAGGGACCCTGACGGATGGCGGCGAGCTCTGACTGCGCCTGATTTATAATGGCTTGCGCTTCGGCAATCTTACCGAGTAAATTGCCGGCAGCATGGGCACCGGCAATTCGGCCTTCAAGCATTGCGGTTGACGCTTCTTCAACCCCGCTGGCATCACCGGCAACATACACTCCGGAAACGGTCGTTTCCATATTGGCGTTGTGGTAGGCAACCTGCCCCCCCAGTTCTGGAATAAATACCATCTGGCAGCCAATCTGGGACAGCAGCTCTACTAATGGCGATAATCCGACGGCGAGGCAAATCGTGTCTACCTTTAATCTTTTTTCGGTTCCTCTGATTGGTTTGAAATTTTTATCAACCCGACAGATGACCGCACCGGTAACAAACTCCTTACCCAACGCCGCTTTGATTGTGTACGAGGTGAGTATCGGGATGCCCAATCGGGCAAGTTTTGCAGCATGAACATGATAGCCACCAATCTTAGGAAGCGCTTCAATTACTGCCACCACATTGATACCCGCTTGAATCAGTTGATAGGAGACGATTAGACCTATGTTTCCTGAGCCGACCATTAAAACTTTGTTACCCGGTCTGATGCCAAACACATTCATTAGGGTCTGGACCGCACCCGCACCGTAAATTCCTGGCAGGTCGTTGTTTTCGAACAGGATGGTGTTTTCATTGGCACCGGTTGCGACGATTAAACGCTGGTAGGCAAGTTTGGTAAAGGTGTTGCGGTCGGCGAGCCCAAGGATGTTGGGTGAAAAGTGGCCTATTACAGTTGTGTTGAGGATGACTTTTGCCGGTGTTGAGTAAAGTTGCTGTTCAAGAATGGTGGCGATGTCCACCCCCCTGGTGCCGCAGTAGTGGCTTTTCGAACCAAAGAATTTGTGGGTCTGTTTAATCAGTTGGCCCCCAAGGCGCGGGTTGTCGTCAATTAAAGTGACCGGTGCGCCCAGTTGCGCCGCAATGATTGCGGCGGAAAGCCCGGCTGGACCGCCCCCGACAATTACAATGCCGCCATCTTTAATGTTACTCATATTTTTCCTCTGCCGCGTTGTCGTTCCACACGTATTCCTGCGCGTAGTGGTTCCATGCAGACCATTGTATTGGGTTTGCCGTCAACAACCATTAAGCAGGAGGAGCATTTGCCAACGGCGCAGAAAAATCCCCGAGCCCGATTGTGTTTTTCGCTGTATCGAAACACTTTGACCCCATTGGCAACCAGGGCAGCAGCAATTGTTTCGCCCTCGTAACCCTTCATAGGTTTGCCTTCAAAAAAGAAAGTTATCTCTCGCCCCCGCTCGAATTTCAGAATCGGATGGTCACTGATTCTTGCCGGGGCGGTTTGTTTAGAGGTTCTTTTTGACATATTGTACCGCGTTTTCAAATATGGCGATTCCGTCCGGTTTTGTCAAACTTTCCCGATGCCAGCGGGGATGGTGTTCAATCCTGATGTAACGTTCGGGATGGGGCATCAGACCAAAAATCCGACCGGTCGGGTCGCAGATGCCGGCGATTCCTTCCACCGAGCCATTTGGGTTATCAGGATATTTTGCCTCTTGACCGCGGACGGTGACATAGCGGAATACAATCTGGTTGTTACCTTTCAACTGTTTGAGTACCTGATGAGAACCGGGAATGAACTTGCCTTCGGCGTGGGCAACGGGCAAGTAGACGATTTCGGGCAGGTTTGAGGTAAAAACGCAGGGGGAATGCTCGGTTTTGAGATATACCCAGCGGTCTTCATAACGGGCGGAATCGTTGGTGTCAAGCGTTACGGTCTGGGGCTCAAACGGCCTTTCAAAGCCCGGCAGGAGCCCGGATTTGACCAGCACCTGAAAACCGTTACAGATGCCCAGGATAAGTTTGCCTTTTTCCAAGAAACGGCAAATCTCTTCGGCACGGTGATGTTTTAACTCATTTGCCAGGACACGACCCGAAGCGATGTAGTCGCCGTACGAAAACCCCCCGGGGATGACAAAAATCTGATACCGGTCAAGCAATTGGGGTTTTTCTTTTAACCGATTGATGTGCACGGTTTCGGTGTCAGCACCGGCAAGTTCAAACGCATACGCCGTTTCCTGGTCGCAGTTTATCCCCGCGGCAAACAGGACGCAGACTTTTACCATAGATGGTAAGGATAGCGGTTAAGCTAAAATAGTCAAACTTGGAGTGAAGGATTTCAGAATCGATGAGGATTGATACGATGTTGACAGGCGACATTACGTTGATAGAACTAACAGTGATGGTCCGCAAGGTTTTGTTCTTAATTGTTGGGATTTTATGTTGGGAATTTGGGTGTGCGCCGGCTTTTCTTCAGGAAGGGCAAAAGCGGCGTGGCAGCGGACTGGGTTTGGTTCGAACCTTTGTTTATGGTGTGGGACGGCAAAGCGAGCACCGGCTGCTCAGACTCTGGAGAGCAAATGGGTCATTAGAGGTTAAGGGTTTAGGAGTGATGGCACGAGGCAGCAAGGAGATAAAGGACTTTTTAGGTTATGCCCGAACGGTTAATGTAAGGCTATCAATGTCGGAACCGGCAGTGCAGGGCGATACTATTTTCTGTCGTTTAGAGGAGACAAATAACTGGTTGCACCTTCTGGAAGTTGAACCGATGGTTTACAATGCGAAGTTTTTTATTGACGGGGGCAAGATAGATAAACTGGTTGTTGAGCCGGACCAAACTGTTGTGATATTATTGACGGGTAGAGGAGTGGCTTTCTGGCAATGGCTTAAGAGGGAAGAGCCAGAGGCGTTGAATGAGTTGCTGCCCGATGGAAGATTTCAGTTTACACCGGAGAATGGCCGGCGGTTGATTGATTTAATAGCCCGCTGGCGGGGTATTAATTGACTTTTATTTTCGGGCACCTAACTTTTTATAAAAAAGAAAGGAGCAAATATGCAGAGTCGTAAAGTTGGTGTCATTGGTGCGGGCACAATGGGTTCGGGTATCGCCCAGGTGTTTGCAATGGCGGGTTACGATGTTGTGCTGGTTGATGTTGACCAGCGGTTTCTGGACCGGGGAGTGGCAACGATTAAAAAGTCGCTGGATAAACTGGTTGAGAAGGGTAAGATGACGGCTGAGGTTGCGGCAGCGGCCCGAGCGCGTATCAGCTCGAATTTGAACCTTGAAACCTGTGAGGGCTGCGGTCTGGTGGTTGAAGCGGTTACTGAGGATGTGAAGTTGAAGAAGGAACTGTTTCAGAAACTTGATGCGGTCTGTTCGCCTGAGACGATGCTTGCTACTAATACATCGACAATTTCTGTGACGCTGCTGGGAGCGGCAACCAAACGGCCCGAAAAGGTTGTCGGAATGCACTTTATGAACCCGGTGCCATTGATGCAGTTGGTTGAAGTGGTGCGCGGGTTAGCGACCGCTGCCGGTGTGGTTGATGAGATTGTCGCCCTGTCTAAGGAATTGGGCAAAACACCGGTGGTGGTGAACGATTCGCCTGGTTTTGTTTCAAACCGGGTGCTGATGCCGATGATCAACGAAGCGATTTTCTGTCTTGAAACCGGTGTCGCCGACAAAGAAGCCATTGATACAGTGATGAGGTTAGGGATGAATCACCCGATGGGACCACTGGCACTTGCCGATTTAATCGGGCTGGATGTCGTCCTGGCGATTCTTGAGGTACTGTATGAGGATTTAGGGGATCCGAAATATCGTCCCTGCCCATTACTTAAACGGATGGTCGCCGCCGGATTTCTGGGGCGAAAGACCGGAAAGGGATTTTACGACTACGGCGGCAAGTAGGGGCGTTATTGTTCCGACGGTAGGTAGAGAATCACCGTGGTCGGATGTTGATTAATTAAAAAGGCGCGATGGCAGCGGTACCGGCAAATAAGATTTATACGGTCTATCAGATTAACAAGATGGTTGACGACCGGCTAAGGTCGGAGTTTTCTGATATCTGGGTGGTGGGCGAAGTTTCCAATTTTAAAGCTTATCCTTCGGGTCATCTGTATTTTGCTTTAAAGGATGAAAGGTCGCAAATTCCAGCGGTATGTTTTCGCGAAGCGGCACAGCGGTTGAAGTTTCAGTTGAAAGATGGTGACCTCATTATCGGTCATGGTCGAGTGGAGGTCTATGTTCCCAATGGCAGGTATCAGTTGATTCTTGACACGATTGAACCGAAAGGATTGGGCGCGCTGCAAAGGGCGTTTGAGGAGTTGAAGCGGAAACTAGAAAGGGAGGGACTGTTCAAACCCGAAAGAAAGCGGCCGCTTCCAAAGTTACCCCAAACTATCGGTATTATTACCTCCCCTGCCGGTGCTGCGATTCACGATATGTTGAGAACCTTGCAGTTACATCGTGCCCATTTGAAAGTGCTTATTTACCCGGTTCAGGTTCAGGGGGAAGGTGCGGCGGAACAGATTGCCCAAGCAATTTGGGAGATGAACACGCTTGAAAATGTCGAGTTGCTTATTGTTGGCCGGGGTGGCGGTTCCTGGGAAGACCTCTGGCCATTTAACGAGGAGGTTGTTGCCCGGGCGATTGCGAGTTCCCGGGTACCGGTGGTAACTGGAATTGGGCATGAGGTTGACTGGACAATTGCCGATTTTGTTGCCGATGTCCGAGCCGCGACTCCAACCGCTGCTGCTACTTTGGTGGCACGGGGCTGGGAAGAGTTCGAAAAGCGCCTGGATGATTTGTGGGTTGAGATGAAACAAAGAGTCCAGGAGTTTATTTTCGATCAGGAGCGATCGGTCGATGTCTTGATAAAACATCGCGGTTTTGAAAATGTCTCCCGGCGGTTAAGTGAAGCTCGATATCAGACTGAACTGCTTGCCGAGATGTTGAACCGGGCGTTGAACCAAAAGGTTAATTTGGGCTATCAGAAATTGAACTCAGTGGTTGAACGGTTAAATCGCCAAAACCCGGTGGCTCGAGTGATGCACTGGCGGGTCTTGCTGGAAACATTTTCTTCAAGACTGGAGAAGGGCTTTATTAATGCGAAAAATAAAATCGATGCCAGGTTGACAAAGGCAGCAGCGAGCCTTGACGCCCTCAGTCCCCTTGCCCAGCTTGCCCGGGGTTACGCCATCTGCCAGAAACCGGATGGCAGTGTTGTCGTGAGTGTTGATAATATCCGGTTGGGTGATGAAGTTGTCGTACGGATTGTCGATGGCAGCTTGGACTGCCAGGTAAAAGATATAATGAAAGGAGTGAACGGTGGCGGGTAAAAACAGTGATGTTGAATCAATCGATTTTGAGCAGGCGCTTACCGAACTGGAAAAAATCGTAAAGGAGCTTGAAGCCGGGAGTTTAAGTCTCGAAAAGTCGCTGGAGCTTTTTGAGCGTGGTGTTAAACTTGCCCGGTTGTGCAAGGAAAAACTCGCGGTAGCTGAATTGAAGGTCTCTAAGTTAATAAAAGAAAAGGAAGGGGTTTTTGCCGAGGAGCCGTTTAAGGCTGAGGATTAATATTCGCTTACATCGTAACCTAAAACTTTCTCCTTTTTAAATTCGGCAACCTTGACGCCCTTCTCATCGTAAAGGGCGTAGTTGGCACCCTCATCAACAATTTTCTCGGCGATGATGTTGACACGATACACCGGCGTTCCTTCAAGGTAAATATGAAAAGTCATAATCAAGCCCTTTCGTTAATCAGAATTAGCGTAGCAAATAGGCAGGGTTTGTCAACATTTACTCTTTAAGTCCGGCGCGAGCCTGGGATTGGATAATTTGCTTTTGTGCGGCAAAGAACAGGATGATTAAGGGAATTATCGCCATCGTTGTCGCCGCCATTAAAAGTGTGTAGTTCGTGGACTGTTCTCGTGAGAAGTAGGCAAGTCCCACCTGGAGAGGTCGAATCTGGTCGGAATTGGTAACAATCAGGGGCCAGAAGAATGAGTTCCAGGATGAGATAATGTTGAATACCGCGATTGTTGCAAGAGGTGCCCGGCATAGGGGTAGGACGATGCGTAATAGGGTCCACAATTCCGAACAGCCATCGATTCGGGCGGCATCAAACAAATCCTGGGGTAATTGCTTGATGTGCTGACGGAGAAGAAAGATGGAGAAAATGTTAACAATCCAAGGCACAATCATTGCTGCATAAGTGTCAATCCAACCCAGTTTGAAGAGAATCATATAAGAGGGGACAAGATAAACTGGCAGGGGAATCATCATTAGGGCAAGGAAGCCCATAAATAACATTTCCCTACCGGGGAAACGAAAACGGGCAAATACGTAGGCGGCGGGTATGCCGGTGAGAAGAATCCCCAGCAGACTGGCAGCAGCGATCAATACGGTGTTGGCGAGATATCGCCAGAAAGGAATCTGCCGGAACACTTCTCCATAATTTGATATTTGCCAGACCGAAGGTAGCCAGGTGGGCGGAAATTTTAATGCCTCAAGCGGTGTTTTGAGCGAGGTGCTGACCATCCAGAAAAAGGGCAACAACATTGCGCCGCTGCCCAGAATCAACAGAAGATGCACTGGCAGGTTACGAGGTTTAACCATAATGGACCCTCTTTTCCAAAAACACCCTTTGCAAAATGGTAAGACCCAGGATGATAAGGAAAGCGAGGAAAGCGATTGCCGCACCATAGCCAAGGCGCCACAGTTCAAATGCGTTTTCGTAGAAGTAGTACATCACCACTTTGGTAGTATGAAGAGGTCCACCTGGTGGTGGGCCGGTCATAATCCAAACCTGGGCAAAGGTTTCAAATGCGGCGATTGAACTCATAATTAAAACATAATATGTTGTCGGCGAGAGCAGGGGCAGGGTGATTTTCCAGAAGGTTTTGAAGCGCGAGGCGCCATCGATGCGTGCAGCTTCGTAATAAGTTTGAGGGATGTTTTGCAATCCAGCAAGAAAGATAACGATGTTGTAACCTAATGCCTTCCAGATACCCATCAGAACCAGTGAACAGAGGGCAACTGATGGTCCGCGCAGGGCATAGGGCCAATGCGCAGCCGCTGAACCGAAAATCAATTCAAATAGACCCCTCGGGTCTTGCAGCCAGCGGATATTAGTGATGCCGATGAGCGACAGTAGATAATTTAGTACCCCCCGGTCCGGATGAAAAATCCATTTCCAGACTACTGACACTGCAACGATTGAAGTGACAACTGGCAGGTAATAGATAGTTCGGTAAATACTCAATCCCCGAATTCGTTGATTGAGTAGTAAAGCAATAAAGAGTGAAAGGAGCAGAGTTGCCGGTAATTCAAATAGCACATACCAACCGGTGTTTAACAGCGACTTCCAGAAAAGCGGGTCCTTGAGGACTGCGATATAATTACCCAATCCCACAAAGGCGCGTGGGCCTGCCATACCCCAGTCGTAGAGGCTCATCCGAATCGACAGAAAAATCGGGAAAATCCGGAAGACAAGTAAAATCGACAGTGCCGGAGTGAGATAGAGAAGTGCCTTTAAAATGTTACGGTATCTCGGACGAGTCGCCATTTATTGAAATGAGTATAAAGTTCAAATTAAATAGGTCAAGGACTGTTTGCCAGTTCAAGGTAAATTTAGATTTGACTTATTGGAACATTAAAATAAACTACTTCTTACTGGTGCATCGCTATTTTAAATTAATATTGCTCGTTCTGACTCTTTTTTCCGGCTATCTTAAGGCGGAAATTCAGGTTCTTGACTCTGACCAGCGTGGTGTTAGATTTATTTATCGTCCTGGGGAACCGGTAACGAGTGATGATAAAAGGGGAAGTCTTCTTGAGTTTCCTGATGCTGAACCGGTCGCTTTTTTGGGCGACTACGATCTGCCAGCAAAGGTTGTACGCATTGGTGTGCCGCAGAGTGGTGGCATTAAGGTTGAATTCGGCACAAAAATAGGTGGGGCAAAAGAAAATTTCATCCTTGGACGTATTCCTTATGTTTTATTTGAGGGAGATTCGGTCTGGCGCGGTTGGGAGAAAGAGGAACGGTCGCTTTATCCAGATTCGGTTGTGGAGGTGGGGCAAATAGAGGTGATGCGCGATGTCCGGTTTGTAACTTTGAAAATTTACCCGGCGCAATACCAGCCCGATAGAAGAAGGTTGGTCTGGTTCGATGAGGTAAAGGTGGTCGTGCATTTCCAAACACCCCCGGGAGTTAACTTTTCTCCTGACCCGCTTGATGATTTGATTGCCGGGATGCTTTTAAATGGCGAGCAGGCAAGAAATTGGAAGTTAAATTACAAAAGCAGTTTTTCCATTTTGAACCCTTATCGCCGTTCTTCGCAGTGGTTGAAAATAACGGTCGACACCACCGGTATTTATCGTATCACCGGGGCAGAACTGGCACAAGCAGGTGTGCCAATTCGGGGGTTGAATCCGCAATCATTAGCACTCTGGACAGTTGGTGAACATGAGCCCAACCGTTCTTATCCTGATTCGTTGCTGCCGGTTGCGATTGCGGTTACCGGCGACGATGATGGGCAATTCGACCTTAATGACACGATAATTTTTTATGGGTTGGCACCAGACCACTGGATTAACAAATGCTCTGTCTGGGTGAAGAATTTATACACCAGAGATAATGTCTACTGGCTTACCTGGACCGGTTTTACCGGCAAGAGAATGCGGCGCGGATTTGGCCCGGATACTTCCGGCACAACAGTTGTTAACACCGGACGGGTTGTGCTTCATCAGGAGTTGGACCGGGAGTGCCCAGCTCGAGCGGGTTTGATGTGGGTCTGGTCAACGATATTTAAAGCAGCGGATGCCGGTGTTGCTCAGTTTTCCTGTCCGCTTGAGCTAAAATATCCGATAAAAGTTCACCAGATTTCAGGTCGGCTTTACAATGCTTCGCCGAGTAATGAAATAACAATTCGCTTAAACGGGAGGGTACTAACTAACTTTCAGTTCGGTTCCAGCTCCTATCCCAGCCCTTACGATTTTTCTATTGATTCGGTAGGTCCGGTGGCTTTTCGTGATAATCAGCTGACGATTGAATTGCGGGGCAGCGGTGAGAAGAAAGTTTATCTTGACTATCTTGTGGTCAAGTATTCCTGTCGGTTGTCTCTGTTTAACGGACCGTGCAACTTCTTTGTAGATACCGTTGGCGACTACCAATTTTTAATTCAGGACGCGGGTGCGGTACCGGTTGTTCTGGATGTTACCGACCCGTACGCTCCGGCGCTGTGTTTCGGGGTGGAAAAACGGGGTGACAGTGTGTTGTTCAGCCGGCGGTTGCATGGATGGACCGAATTTGTTATTGCCACTCCTGAGCAGTTGTTGAAGCCCAAAGATATTCAGGTGAAATCACCGGGTTCTCTATGGGATGAGACATTTCTGGCTGATTACTGGATAGTAACTCCACCGGAATTAATGCAATCGATGCAGGAGCTCGCCCGTTTTCGTTTCAATCGGGTCTCCGGTATTCCTAATGCTCGGGTTCGGGTGGTTAATCTTCAGGAGATTTACGACGACTTCGGTTACGGGATGAAGGAGCCGGGGGCGATCAAACGTTTCTTTCAAATCAAGCGTCCGGTATATGCGCTCCTGGTCGGTGATGGGACCTACGATTACAGAAACAACCTCAACCGAGTTCAGCCATCGGGTGTTCCTCCTTATGAGTTTGGATTCGGGCTAATTCCTGATGCCGGAGACCGTAGTGCCCTGGCTCAGGATGTGTGGTATGCTGATTTGGAAGGTGAAGGTGGCAGTCCGGACCTTATCCTGGGCCGGGTTTGTGTGAGAAGTGAAAGCGAAGCGAGGCGGTTCGTTGACAAGTTGATTGCTTACGAGACGGGTAGTAATGGATACTGGACGAGAAGGTTGCTTTTACTGGCAGACGACGAATATCAGCGCTATCCGGACCGGCCTGATGAGTTGCGCTTCAGACATATTGAGCAATGCGAGGGTATGGTAGCACTGGTGGGAAATCGTCTCGACCCGGTAAAAATTTATCTCACAGAGTTCCCCTTTCTCGGTTCCAAAAGTAAACCCCAAGCCAACAGAGAACTTTTGCGACAGTTGAATCGCGGGGCGTTAATTTGGTTGTTTTTTGGTCATGGCTCGGCGTACTCTCTGACCCATGAAGAGGTTTTGACCGTAGCCCGGGTTTCTGAAATTGACAATCAGAATCGTGTCCCGTTCTGTTTTTTTGGCAGTTGTTCGGTCGGACGGTTTGACGATACCCGGTCTGAGTGCATTGCAGAAGAGTTGGTTCGAATGCCGGGTGGGGCACTGGCGACAGTGGCATCTTCAACGGCGACACCTTCCGGAAACAATCTTGTCTTCGCGCGCAATCTATTGACGCCGCTGTTTTTCCCTCCGGAGAGCATAAGGACTGTGGGCTACTGTTTCTTTAAAGCCTGGGTAACTGATCGAAGCTATCATCTTTTTGGCGACCCGGCAACAGTCCTCAATTTACCAACGATGTCCACCCAGAATTTGCGTATCTCTCCAGAGACGCTGCAACCTGGTACATTGTTTCGGGCACAAACGATTGTTGATTTGGCTGATGGTAATGCCGAATGGCGATTATTTGGCCCGATGCGCTCCCGTTATTATGAATCACCGGTGGGTTTTGTTCAATACTTTATTTTAGGCGATGAATTGGCGCGCGGTTCATTTCGGGTCAAAGATGGCAGGTTTTACTGTGAAGGAATCTTACCGGTTGGTGTACCGCTTGATACGGTGTGGGCGGGTAATGGCTATTACGCACCGCTTGCTAACTCCTGCCGATTCAGTGCTCAGGTTAAAGGCGCAATAAAGAATCTGGGCTTAATTGATGGTAACATCTCCTGGAACAGTATGTTATTAAACCGAGGTGATAACACCGGTCCGCAAGTTTGTTTGTATTGTGGGGGACGCCGATTGCTGGACAGTGCCACTGTGCCGGCAAATTTACCGCTTGATATCGTTGCTTCAGACCAGTCTGGTATTCTGATTGCTCCAGTTCCGGGTTTCGCACCCCATTTTTATCTCAATCAACCATTAACGCCGGTTGAGCTCAGCGACAACTTTGTATTTGACGACAGTTCTTACTCTCTGGCCCGGGCACGGATTCAGTTAAATTTGAGCGGACCGGTTGATACTTTATTCGTTGTTGTTGCCGACAACTTTCTCAACCGTACAACGACAAAATTGATTTTAAAGCCATTTTACTCCCGAGTTCTTTGCGTGGATTCAATTACCGTTTATCCTAATCCGGTGAAGCAGGGTGCGGTGTTTGGTTTCGTTATGAGTCAAGCGGGAACGGTCCAAATTCGTATCTACACGCTGAGCGGCAGGTTGGTGCGTAATTTGGGAGATTTTCCAGCCAGTTGGGGTTACAACCAGATTACCTGGGACGGAAGGGACCAGGATGGGTTTCTTTTGCCCAACGGCGTTTATCTGTTTACCCTGCGGGCAAAAGTTTTATACCCGGACGGTTACGGCGAGCGTGTCATGGTTAGGGAGAAGTTTCTTATAGTTCGTTAATTGTTGACCATCGCAGGTAACTATTTATACTTTTAAGGTAGTAGTTATGTTTAAGGAGGTATTGCAATGAAACGAACAGTTATCTGGCTGGCTTTGATTTTCGTTCTCAGTCCGATAGGAGTTTACGCCAGCCAGAACCCCGGTGCGGTTTTCTTGATGATTTGGCCTGGAGCGCGGCCGACTTCGCTCGCTGGTGCCTTTACCGCAATCAGCAACGATGCTTCAAGTGTGTACTACAACCCCGGTGGGTTGGCTTTTCTTGAGAGAACTAATGCCACCTTGATGCATTGTAACTGGTTACCAGGACTCTGGCCCGGGATGTTCTATGAGTATCTTGGGATTGCGCACACCATTCAAGAACGCGGGACCGCAGGGTTTAATGTCATTTACCTTACGACCGGTGAAACCGATGTGATAAATGAGCGGGGTGATTTTCTGGGTCGATATACTACATTTGATGTCGCACCTACCGTGGCTTACGGTTTTCCAGTTTTGCCGAATTTAGGTGTGGGTTTGTCTGCTAAGTTAATTTACTCCTTTTTGGTTCCGGATTGGGTCTGGAAGGCGATGCCCGAACTGGGGATTGAACAAGGCGGAACTGGCATTACCTGGGCATTTGATGCTGGAGCGCTTTACAAACCTTTTGACTTTCTCGCTGTGGGGTTGGCAGTAGCTAACCTTGGGCCGAACATTTCTTATACCTCTTCTGGTGAATCGGACCCTTTGCCCCGGATGCTGCGGCTTGGTTTAGCCTATTATCCTTTAAAACACGAGATTTTCTCTGTCTGCATTACGCCCGAGCTCTCCAAGATTCTGGTAGGAGCGTTTTCCGATTCTACTAAAACTTTTGGCCAGCAAATTTCCAGTGAGTGGCGCGACGCCTGGAAAAGTTTTGGGGTTGAAGGCGGTGCTCGTTTCGGACCGGTAGCCGGATTTTTACGGGCAGGGTATTTTGAAGATATCACCGGTCAAAGGGGGGGACTTGTTTTTGAGCGCGAGGGTCAGGGCACTTACCATTACAGTTTCTGGGATGTTTTAACCCGGCGTGGTCTGGGTAAATTCAAATCCCTGGGGTTTACCGTCGGGGGCGGGATCGAGTTTCAACGATTTCAGTTTGACGTTGGCGTGGACCAGTTCATCTATGATTTCCAGACAAGTAACTACAAGTTTTCCTTTTCTTACCGGTTTTAAAAAGCAAGGGAATAGTGCCTAACCTGGTAGTAATCGGAACTCAGTGGGGTGATGAAGGTAAGGGTAAGGTAGTTGATTTTCTTGCCCAAAACGCCCAAATTGTTGTTCGTTTTCAAGGGGGACCGAACGCTGGACACACGGTTTGCTGGGGTAAGCATAAGCTTACTTTCCATCAAATTCCCTCCGGGCTGCTACACCCCCGTATTAAGGGGATTATTGGGTGTGGCTGCGTCGTAGACCCTTATCGCCTTCAAGACGAATTGAGGTTGTTAAAGAAAGATGGTAAAGATGTTGTCAACCGTTTGCTCATTGACCGCCGCGCACATATTATCTTCCCTTACCACAAGGCGCTGGACCGCTTACAGGAAACACAACTTGCAGAGAAAAAAATTGGTACAACCGGTCAGGGTATTGGCCCGGCTTATCAAGACAAGTATGCACGGGTCGGCATCAGAGCGGGTGACCTGTTGAACGAGGATTTATTTATGGAGAGGTTGCGCCGGAATGTGGCAGCGGCCAACTTCCGACTTATGGAGTTGTACCAGGCAGAGCCAATTTCTTTTAAAGAACTGGCACAAGAGGTGCGGATGGTGAGTAAGAATTTAACAGCGATGGTTGGGGACGGAACGGTTATGTTGGATAGGGCACTGCGCGCTGACAAACGGATACTGTTCGAAGGTGCCCAGGGAACTCATCTGGACATAGACCTGGGAACTTATCCTTTTGTCACTACCTCTTCTACAGGTGTTGCAGGTGCGGCAACCGGAAGCGGAATCAGTCCCCTCTGGCTTGAAGAAGCGGTGGGGGTGGCGAAGGCATACACAACCCGCGTTGGTGCCGGGCCATTTCCTTCCGAACTGGACACGGCGGAGGCGTCAATGCTGCGCGAACTTGGTGCCGAATACGGGGCAACAACCGGAAGACCGCGCCGATGCGGTTGGTTTGATGCGGGTTTGGTTCGGGCGGCAGTGCGTTACAACCGACTCAATGCATTGGTGCTGACAAAACTCGACGTGCTTGACTCCCTTAAAGAGATAAAAGTGTGTGTGGGTTACCGTTATCAGGGTAAAAGGATTCTTGAATTTGACCCATTTTTGGCACCGGAACTCGAGCCGGATTATATATCCTTGCCCGGCTGGCGGGAAAAAACCACCAACTGCCGAACTTTTAAATCATTACCTTCCAGAGCCCGGCAATACATCGAGAAAATTGCCGCGCTGGTGGATTGTTCGGTGGCATTAGTTTCCGTGGGCAGTGACCGGAAGGCGCTTGTCCCAATTGATGTCAAGAGCCTGAAATGGTTAAAGGACTTTATACATAAGTAGGGAGGCATCAATGAAAGAAGTGAAGAGGTTGCAGGTGATGCGCCGAGTTCTAGCGAGTAACGATGCGCTGGCTGAGGAGCAGCTCCGGCAGTTAAATCAAAATGGTGTTATGGGTATAAATATCATGTCCGGGCCCGGTGCTGGTAAAACCAGTTTAGTGGAAAGGACGGTGGTGGCGTTAAAGGAGCGCTGGCGCATCTGGGTAATTGAAGGGGATATTCAGGGTGACCTCGATGCGCGGCGGGTTATTGCCCACGGGGTAGGTTGTACACAGATCAATACTCAGGGCGCCTGTCATCTGGACGGTTTGATGCTTGCTTCTGTTTTCCCTTCGATTGACCTGACAAATCTTGACCTTTTAATCATTGAAAATGTTGGCAACCTTGTTTGTCCGGCAGAGTTCCGGCTGCCTGTACACTACAATGTTACGATTGTCTCGACACCTGAAGGAAGCGACAAACCGGTTAAATACCCCCTGATGTTTACCAAATCTGATGTTGTGATTGTCAACAAAATTGACCTGCTGCCTTATGTTGACTTCAAACTCGAAGATTTTCAGCGGGCGGTGCGCAGATTAAAACCTCGCGTGCCGATAATGACGATTTCATTGCGCACCGGGGAAGGAGTTGAGGGATGGCTGGATTGGTTGAATCAAATGTTGATTAACCGGAGAAAGAGCAAAAGTAAAAAGAAGGGTGCTTAATTACTAATTTTAATTGCCAGTTTACGAAACGATTTAATTTTGATATAATTTTATATGTGAAAGGAGGAAGCAGTGGGGCAGATTGATATTGGTTATGTCACGGAAGTCAATGGTGAACGGGCGCTGGTTGATTTGACTGTGGACACAACAGTTCCGCTCAGTAACGGTTATTATCCTGGACAACCGGGTTCCTATGTTAAAATATCTTTCCAGGATTACCGCGTAATAGGATTGGTGTCAAGCATCAAAATGGAGAACGGGAAAAACTCCCGGAAGGTGGCAGATTGCATCTTACTGGGTACGCTTGAACAAAATAAAAAATTTGTCCGGGGTATTTCGGTGTACCCCAATGTTGGCCAACGGGTTCAGATGGTTGATGAAAGCGAACTTGATGATATATTTTCTGAGTTTATTGAATACGGATTCTCGTTCGGCAAACCGAGTGGTGCTGAGAATCAACGGGTTTACATAAATGTTGATAAGTTCTTTGGGCAGCACATCGCGGTTCTGGGAACAACCGGTTGTGGTAAGTCCTGTACCGTCGTGAGTATTTTACAAGAGGCGATTGAGAAGTATCGCAACACCCATATCGTTGTTCTCGATTTGCATGGTGAATACGCCGCGGCATTTCCTGAGCAGGTAAACCTTATTCAGGCGGATAATGTTGAATTACCTTACTGGCTGCTGAACTTTGAAGAGTTTGTTGACCTGACCGTTGATATGAGCGAACCGACGGCGAAAAATCAGATTGTTGTTTTACGCGATTCATTGATGCGAGCACGGCAGGCGTGGGATACAAGAGAACGGTTGGGGTTGGGTTCTTCGATAACAGCCGATTCGCCCGTTTACTTTGACCTTGATGATATGGTTTCAATGCTGCGCGATTGGAATATCCAGATGGTCTACAACGCTCAGGGTGAACAGGAAGAAGGTCCACTTTATGGAGTGTTTGATAAATTCCTCATTCGACTGGACAGCAAACTTTCTGACCCGCGGTACAATTTTATGTTCAAGCCCCGTACTTACACCAGCAGCGCAAGTTTTATTGAACTGCTCCAGAGTTATCTTTCAATAAATGCGCCCCACCAGATGACGGTAGTAGATTTAAGTGGTGTTCCTTCTGAGGCGATTGGCGTGGTAGTCGCGGTCGTTGCCCGGATGGTTTTTGAGTTTAACCTCTGGAATCCGGAACGAGAACGGTTTCCGATACTTCTGGTCCTGGAAGAGGCGCACAATTATGTGCCATCTCGGAGCGATGGCCGATTCACTGCGGCAAGAAGTGCGGTGGAACGGATTACTAAAGAGGGAAGGAAGTACGGCATCGGAATGATTGTTGTCAGTCAACGTCCCAAAGAACTTTCCGAAACGGTTCTTTCCCAGTGCAATACATTTATTGCAATGCGTCTTACGAATCCTGATGACCAGAATTATGTTCGTCGTCTGGTGCCCGATTCGCTGGCGGGTTTGATGAATATGCTGCCGGCGTTGAGGACAGGAGAGGCGTTGATTCTGGGTGAGGCGGTAGCGATGCC
Source organism: uncultured bacterium (assembly GCA_964626075.1). Classification (GTDB taxonomy): domain Bacteria; phylum Hydrothermota; class Tepidihabitantia; order Tepidihabitantales; family Tepidihabitantaceae; genus Tepidihabitans. Next base: position 55,871 of record CAZVDD010000018.1, on the reverse strand, counting down.
AACCCGGATGATGGTTGACTTACCCAATCCTAAACCAAAGAGCGGTGATGTTGAATTTTCCCGCTGGTGGCGGGAGGGTCTACTTAATCCAGACCTTGAGCGGGTTGTTAAACGGTGGCGCGCCCGACGAAAAGATCTGTAATTTTATTAACAGCCGCATTAACTCAGGCTAATCTGTAAATTGACAGGATGCCGGGTAGCAATAATATTTTTCTATGAGGGCTTTTACCGATGCATTTGATTTCGTAATTTTTCTGGGCCGGAGTTTGACATTGCCGAGGGATTTAAGGCGCACGCTACCCCGAATTGTTGAGCAGATATACAATTTTGGTGTCGGTGCCGTGCCGATTGTGATTCTGGCGAGTTTATTTGTGGGGTTAACAACTGCGGTCCAGACCAGTTATCAACTTTTAGGAATTGTGCCGCGCTATTTTATTGGTATGGGTGTTGGCAGAATGTTACTTATCGAACTCGGTCCGGTTTTTTCGGCATTTATTTTTGCCAGTCGTTCTGCCTCAGCGATGGCGGCGGAGATTGGGGCGATGCGGAATTCAGACCAGATCGATGCGTTGCGGGTTATGGGTATCGACCCTTACCGTTTTCTATGTCAACCGCGGATAATTGCCGCAGCGGTCAGTCTGCCTATCCTGGTGGTGATAATGGAGATTGTTGCGTCGTTAACTGCCGTTGTTGTGGCGGGCTTCGTGGGTGTAACCCAGGATACATTTGTTTACGGTTTGACTCATTTTGTTCAGGCGCGAGACTTTGTTGGCGGCATAATCAAAGCGATTATCTTTGGATTGTTTATTGGCGCCAGCGGTTGTTACTTTGGATTTAACGCCGAAGGCGGTGCGCAAGAGGTGGGGAGGGCAACGACGCGAGCGGTTGTATGGGCGGGAATTTTGATTCTCTTTTTTGATTTCGTGATTGCGGTAATGATGTTTTCCCGATGATAAAATTAGAGAAGGTGACAAAGCGTTTACGGGGTCAATTGATTCTTGATAATATCGATATCGAGATTCCCGAACAGACACGGGTTGTTGTGCTTGGTCGTTCGGGCGTCGGTAAAACGGTCCTTCTGAAGATTATGGCAGGTTTGATCGTGCCGGATTCAGGACAGGTAAGTTACTCGGGACAAATTTTAGATTACGGGCTGTTTGCCGACAATGGCGAAATACTGCAAAAGATAGGATTTGTTTTTCAAAATGGAGCGCTTTTTGATTCTTTAACCGTGGCGGATAATGTCGCTTTACCTTTGCGAGAAAGGAGTAATTTGACGGTGAAAGAGGTTGAAGCGCGGGTTAATCGGGTACTTGCTCAGGTTGGGATGGAAAAGGCGGCAACGCTGCGGGTTCAGGAACTTTCCGGGGGAATGACGCGGCTGGTGGCAATTGCCCGAGCGTTAGTGGTTGAGCCTTCCTATCTCTTTTTTGATGAGCCGACTTCAGGGCTTGACCCGGCAAGTCGCGACCGAATTTGCCGATTGATTTTTGAAGTTTTTAACGAACAGAAAAGAACCGCTGTGATTGTGACCCACGACCTGGATATTGCCCGGGAGTTAGGTGAGCGGTTTTATCTGTTGCGAGAAAATCGGTTATTCCCGGCTCAAGATATAAGGAAGGAGGACTATGAGCCGTCAGTTGCGTGATTTACTTGTAACAATTTTTGTTTTAACCGGAATTGTTCTGGGAATATTGGGTTATTTCTGGTTTTCCGGGAGGTCGTGGCATCGACGGCTGAAGGTTGTACGGGTTTACTTTAATGATGTCGCCGGGTTGAGGGTGGGGGACCGAGTAGATGTTTTGGGGATAACAAAAGGAAAAGTAGTCGGGCTGAGGCTCGAAGGGAAAAAAGGGGTTGAGGTTTCAGTAGGGTTGGAACGAGATGTTCCTTTGACCCAGGATACACGGTTTGCGATTCGTTCCCTTTCTTATCTTGGCAGTGACCGTTATCTGGCGGTAACACCAGGTACTGGTCCTGATGCCAAGGATAACGATATATTCCGGGGGGTGAATGAGGTTCTTGACCTGGAAACAACCGTTGCCCGCCTGGACCGAATTTTAAAAGAATTAAATCCTGATATCCTGACTGAGGAGTTGCGCCGGACAAGAGATGAGTTACTGCAGATTATCGCTTCCCGGCTGGCGGGTTTTGATACTGAGTTTGCAAATACCAACAAAAGTCTTACTCGGTTGAGCAACGTTATTGATAGTATGGTCCTACTGCTGAATGAAGAGTCTACAGCAAAGAAAATTTTGACTTCATCGGAACTCTATGATGAGTTGTTGAAGACCAATAATCAGATACAGGAACTGATTGCAGACCTGAAAGCTCATCCGGAAAGGTATTTTCGATTGAGACTATTTAAGTAAAAATTAGTAAGTAGAGAGTAGAATCTTGTTGGGTTCAACTATGGTCTAAAATAGAAGAAGATAAATAATAAAAGGAGGTATAATGCAACTAAAAGGCAGCAAAACAGAAAAAAATATCCTGACCGCTTTCGCCGGTGAATCGCAAGCACGTAATCGATATACATATTTTGCCAGTAAAGCACGGGATGAGGGTTATATTCAGATTGCGCAGATTTTTGAGGAGACAGCAAATCAGGAAAAAGAACATGCCAAGCGCCTTTTTAAACTACTTGAGGGCGGTAATGTTGAAATCCAAGCATCTTTTCCTGCCGGTGTTATTGGCACTACGGCCGAGAATCTAAAAGAGGCAGCGAGCGGCGAGCACTATGAGTGGACGGAAATGTATCCGACATTTGCTCAAATTGCCGAAGAGGAGGGGTTCAGCAACATTGCGGCGATTTTCCGGTCGATTGCGGTTGCAGAAAAGCAGCACGAAAAGCGCTATCAGGCGCTGAAGGCAAACATTGAGAACGGTCGGGTTTTTCGACGGGAAAAGCCCGTAGTATGGCGCTGTATTAACTGCGGCTATATTCATGAGGGAACCGAAGCGCCGGAAATTTGTCCTTCCTGTGCCCATCCCCAGGCTTATTTTGAACTTTTAGGGGAGAACTGGTGATGGAAGAGCGCAAAGGTGAAGTAACAGTTCAGGGCAATCCGGTAACTCTTGTCGGTCCGAAACTTGAAATTGGGCAAATTGCGCCCGATTTTTCTTTAATCGATAACGATATGAAGCCGATAACCCGCGCGCAGTTCAAGGGAAAAAACTTAGTAATCCTTTCGGTTCCATCACTTGATACGCCGGTGTGTGACCTTGAAGTGCGAAAGTTCAACAAAGAAGCGGCTAATTTAGATGAAGATGTCACGGTGTTAGTGGTGAGTATGGATTTACCTTTTGCTCAAAAACGGTGGTGTGGCGCTGCCGGTGTAGAGCGGGTGATAACCGCTTCGGACCATCGAGATGCCTCTTTTGGCAAAGCGTACGGTGTGCTGATAAAAGAGTTACGGCTTCTTGCCCGGGCAGTATTTGTTGTTGACCGCGCCGGCGTGATTCGATACATCCAGCTTGTTTCTGAGGCCGGGAGGGAGCCGGATTATGAGGCGGTGCTTGATGCGGTTCGTAAACTGAAATGAAAGGAGATTGATACATGAAAAACGAGCCAACAGTGTACAGTTGCAGCGTATGTGGTCAAATAGTTGAACTGGTCCACAAAGGTGGCGGTTCTCTGGTGTGTTGCAATAAAACGATGCAAAGAGCCGGTGAGAAACAGGGAGAGCAAAGGGTTGCCGAGAATGCGCCTTACTGGAGTTGCTCCAGTTGCCATTATGTCTTGCAGGCGGTTACGCCCCCGGATGTGTGTCCGGCCTGCGGACAGCGGTGCCAGTTTGTTGATGTTACCTGCTACATACCGGAGTGCGGTCTCACCGGTGTGGATAGCAGATTGATAAAGTAAAAAATAAAAAGGAGGTATAAATGGCTAAGAAATTAGAGATTTATAAGTGCGAAGTTTGCGGAAATATTGTGGAAGTTCTTCAGGGCGGCGCAGGCCAACTGGTCTGTTGCGGTCAGCCGATGAAACTTCTAATTGAAAATACAACCGATGCGGCAAAAGAGAAGCATGTGCCGGTAATTGAAAAAACCGCTCAGGGTTATCTGGTCAAAGTCGGCAGCGTGCCCCATCCCATGGAGGAGAAGCATTATATCGAATGGATAGAGCTGATAGCAGATGAGCGTGCTTATCGGCAGTTTCTTTACCCGGGAGATAAACCTGAGGCGTTTTTCTCGGTTGAGGCAAAAACGGTTTATGCCCGGGAGTACTGCAATATTCATAGTTTGTGGAAAGGAGTCTGACTGTTATGATCCCCAAAAAGATTGAGGAAGCCTTTAACAGGCAAATTAAACACGAACTGGAGTCGGCGTACCTCTACCTTGCTATGGCAGCCTATTTTGACGAAGCCGGTTTTCCCGGAATGGCGCGCTGGATGCGGGCACAGGTGCAGGAAGAGTTGACCCATGCGATGCGTTTTTTTAAGCACATATTAGAGCGCGGGGGTGAGGTGAAGCTTCAACCGCTGAGCGTTTTAGGTGAAAAATGGGATTCACCGCAGGCGGCTTTTCAAGCGGCTTACGAGCACGAGAAGTTTATCACCGGCACAATTCACGAACTGGTGAGACTCGCCCAGAACGAGGGTGATTTCGCTTCCAACAGTTTGCTCCAGTGGTTTGTGGATGAGCAGATTGAGGAGGAGGAAAGCACTTTGAAAATCGCCCAGGACTTAAAGTTGGTGGGCAGTGACGGGCGCGGAATTTTGATGCTGGACCGGGAACTCGGTCAGCGTACCTTTGTACTGCCGCCCGAGCTTGCCGCTTTCTACGCTCAGGGTACCGGGGCGAACCCTTAGTTTTTAACGGAGCATCTTATGGAGTATAGGGCGGTTCAAATCAGCGACCGGGTTTACTGGGTGGGAGCGATTGACTGGGCGGTAAGAGATTTTCATGGCTATTCGACAAATCGAGGTACCACCTACAACGCTTATCTTATCATCGCTGATAAAGTGACGCTGATTGATACCGTGAAGGCGCCCTTTAAAGACGAACTTCTCAGCCGGATTGCGTCGGTCATCAGTCCCGAGAAAATCGATTATATCGTTTCCAATCACGCTGAGATGGACCATTCTGGTGCCTTACCGGCGATAATTGAGGTGGTTAAACCGAATAAGGTTTTCGCCTCGGTGATGGGTGTTAAGGCGTTAAAGGAACACTTCCACTTTGAGCAGGAGTTAATTCCGGTTAAAGATGGTGACGCGCTGAGTCTCGGTTCGCTAACCCTGAACTTTTTGGAAACAAGGATGCTGCACTGGCCCGACAGTATGGTCAGTTATCTCGTTGAAGAGCGGTTGCTATTTTCGCAGGATGGTTTTGGGATGCATTGGGCAACAGGCGCGCGGTTTGCCGACGAATTGAATTATGAAACACTGAGGTACGAAGGGGCGAAATACTATGCGAATATCCTTTTGCCGTACTCGGCGCTGGTGTTGAAACTTGTTGAGCGCATTCGTCAGTTGCGGTTGCCGATTGATATCATTGCACCAGACCACGGACCGATCTGGCGCAAGGACCCGATGCAGGTTGTCTCTTGGTATCAGGAATGGGCCGAACAGAAACCGAAAAGGAAGGCGGTTGTGGTGTACGATACGATGTGGGGAAGTACCGATATCCTGGCAAGGGTGATTGGAGATGCGCTTGCGGAGAAGGGTATTGAAACAAAGGTTATGCGGTTGCGGGCCAATGACCGCAGTGATGTGGTGACCGAGATTCTCGATGCCGGTGCTATCGTGTTTGGTTCACCAACTCTGAACAATAACATCTTCCCTACGGTTGCCGACGTGCTTACTTATATTAAGGGACTTAAACCTAAAAACAAATTGGGTGCGATTTTTGGTTCTTATGGCTGGAGCGGTGAAGCGGTTTCAATTCTCGCTGATTGGTTGAAAGAAATGGGCGTGGAACTGGTGGCAGAGCCCTTGCGCGTGAAATATGTACCGGACAAAGTAGCGCTGGGCAAAGCCCGGGAACTGGGTTATACTGTGGCAGAAAGGTTAACAGAAAGGGGAGTATAAATGGCGGGAAAAGTCGATTTAAGTGCCCTGAATAGTTTAACCTACGGTCTTTACATTGTTACGAGCCGGGCGGGAGAGCAAATCAATGGATTGACGGTGAATACCGTTGTTCAGGTGGCGCTGGAACCGTGTCTGGTTACGGTGGCGATCAACAAGGCGAGTTTTACCCATGAATTGATTCAAAAGAGCGGGGTATTTGCGGTGACCGTTCTCGAAAAAGAGACACCTATTGAGTTTATCGGCCGATTTGGTTTTCGCTCCGGTCGAGATGTGAACAAGTTTGAAGGGCTTAGTTACGAGAGGGGCGAAACCGGTGTACCACTGATTACCGAGCATGCGATTGTGGTCATGGAGGCAAGGGTGCGGGAAAAGGTAGACTGTGTGACCCATACGCAATTTGTCGGTGAAGTGGTGATGGCAAAATGGGTGAAGCAGGGTGAACCGCTCACTTATGCCTATTATCACGAGGTTAAGAAGGGGAAAACCGGTAAGGGCGCGCCGACCTATCAGCCGCAAAAAGAGCAGGAAAGGTTGGCGGGAGTTAGTAAAGAGAGTAAAACAAAGGAGAGCAAGATGCAACGCTATGTTTGCACAGTTTGCGGTTATGTTTACGACCCGGCAGAAGGTGACCCGGACAACGGGGTACCGGCTGGTACACCTTTTGAGAGTTTACCTCCAGAGTGGGTCTGCCCGGTTTGTGGCGCGAGCAAGGACCAGTTTGAGCCGGAAGAGTAGTTAATACGGCATTAGATATAGACCAGTAACCGCTGGGTTGCTGGTCTATTTTTTTCTCTTACCCACCGGTAGTGATTTAAGGCTCGGGAGCGGGGACAGAAAGTGCCTCATCGCGAATGCGTTCGAGGACCTCCCGTTCCAGGGTTCTTCCCACCCATTTTTCCAGCAAAACTGCGATTTCGCGGGCAAGAGAAGGACCGGAGAAGCGCCGGCGCCGGGAGTAGATTTCCCGGGCAAAGTTAAGATAAAATGGATAAAGCATCGTTGGTACATTTGCCGAATCGAGGACCTGTTTTGCTTTGGTTTCAATTTCAACTAGCAGTTTCTGCTGGTTTTCCTGCCGATTTTCCATTGCTGGGCGGAGCCGTTTTAGTCGGGCACAAACTTCATCCGGTTCGGTTTTGATACGCCATCTTTCTATCCTTTTTGTAACATCGGCCATTATTACCTCCTTTTTTACACTTTGCTTCTATCTGACCGTTATGAGCCCGAATTGAGGAAAAATTAACGGTGTAATTTTAAATGAGTTTTAAGTAGGCGGATTTAGCAGGTAGATAGGAGGACGGAAAAGAACGGGTTTACGCCCGCCCGGGGCATGCCCAACCACAGTACTTGGGACGGTTGTAAGGGTGGTAGGGGAGTTTATTGAGGGTATTTGTTTTTACTGGGCGCGGCGCAGCGCGGTTCGACTATAGATGTATTCCGGGGGCTTTTTTTGGGCAATGACTTCGGGGGTGATGATGCACTCAATTACATTTTCTTTGTTGGGCAGTTCGAACATTATGTCCAGCATTGTTTCTTCAAGAACGGCACGTAATCCCCGGGCGCCGGTACGCAGTTCGAGTGCCCGGTCAGCAACCGCTGTCAGGGCTTCAGGTGTGAAGGTCAGTTTTACCCCTTCCAGTTCAAAGAAGTAGGAGTACTGATGGAGTAGGGCGTTGCGCGGTTTTGTCAGGATTTCGATCAGCGCGGCGCGCGAAAGGCTGTGCAAAGGAGCGATAACTGGTAGTCGGCCGACAAATTCGGGAATGAGACCGAATTTAATCAAATCGTCCGGTTGTACCAGGGGCAGAAGTTCATCAGCATTCTGCAATCGGTTGCTACTGACCGTAGCGCCAAAACCGACCGAAGTGGTACGGACCCGGCGTGCTATGATTTTATCCAGGCCTTCAAATGTGCCACCACAGATGAAAAGAATATTGCGGGTATTTATCGGAATAAACTGCTGTTCCGGGTGTTTTCTGCCGCCCTGGGGTGGGACATTGGCAATTGTTCCTTCGAGGATTTTAAGCAGCGCCTGCTGCACACCTTCACCGGAAACATCACGGGTGATTGAGGGTGAGTCGGCTTTGCGGCCAATTTTATCAATTTCATCAATGTAGACGATACCAATTTCTGCCTGAGCGATATTGCCCCGCGCGGCCTGAAGAAGGCGCAACAGGATGTTTTCTACATCCTCGCCTACATAACCGGCTTCAGTTAAAGGTGTTGCGTCCGAGATGGAAAATGGTACTTTCAGGAAACGGGCAAGGGTTTCCGCGAGTAAAGTTTTACCAACGCCGGTCGGCCCAATAAGCAGAATGTTGCTTTTATCCAGTTGTGGGGCGTCGCGCCGCGCGGTGATGCGTTTGTAATGATTGTACACCGCAACGGACAAAACCTTTTTGGCGTACTCCTGCCCAATGACAAACTCGTCAAGATAGGCTTTGATTGCAGCGGGCTTGGGTAGTTGCTTTAGTGGTTCAAGTACGGCTTCGCGTTCTTCAAAAAGGTCAACCGCAAGCCGGGCACACTGTTCACATATCAAACCGTTGCGGCCCCGAACGAGGCGACTGGTAGCAGTTTCCGGCGTGCCACAAAAGGAACAGGTTTCAGGTATTTTCTTTTTTACCGGGCGGTGGCGGGAACTCATTTTCTTTTCTCAATTACCTCATCAATCAGGCCGTATTCTTTCGCTTCGGTGGCGGACATAAAGAAGTTGCGGTCAGTGTCTTTAAGGATTTTATCCATCGGTTGGCCGGTGTGTTTCGCCAGGATTTCGGCAAGAGTTTCCTTTGCCCGAACCAGTTCCCGGGCATGGATTTCGATATCGGTTGCCTGACCACTCAAGCCGTAAGCCGCGGGCTGATGAATCATCATCCGGGAACGGGGCAGGGCAAACCGTTTACCTTTTTCACCGGCAGCGAGTAACAGGGCAGCGATTGACGCCGCTTCGCCAACACAGATGGTTGAGACTTTAGGCCTGATATACTGCATTGTGTCGTAGATTGCCAACCCTGAAGAGACAACGCCGCCCGGAGAGTTGATGTAAAGGAAGACATCTTTTTCCGGGTCCTCAGCTTCAAGATAGAGCAACTGGGCAACTACGAGATTGGCGACGGTGTCGTCAACCGGTTGCCCCAAAAAGATGATTCGTTCTTTCAAAAGCCGGGAGTAGATGTCGTAGGCTCGTTCGCCCCGGCCCGTTTGTTCAATTACCATTGGAACTAACACAGGGACCTCCTCGGTTTCCTGACTTTTTAACTTTTCAGCCATTTAGTATTTGACTATCGGATTTGGTGGTTTGATTCATTTGATGTTTGCCCGGTCAAGGATAAGGCGTAGAACCTTGCGCTGGAGGGTGTAAAAGCGGTAGGAAGCGGTGTCGACCAGGGGTGCGATTTCCTCGGAATTTCGACCAGTGGAGCGGGCAATTTCCGCAACCTGCTCTTTGATATCTTCATCGCTGACCTCAATGTTTTCTTGGGCGGCAATGCGCATCACGATACAGTCGAACTTTGCGGAGCGAATGGCAACGGGCAGTATTTTATCGCGTATTTCGGGGGTGTCGGGTAAATTCAACTGTTGCCGTAACCGGGTGATGTGTTCTTCAACCCAGGATTGGGGAGGTTCGAAGTTGTGGGCAGCAACAAGCTGGTCGATAACCTGACGTTTTAACTCGTCCTCAACCTGTTCCTCCCGCTCGGCAAGGATTTCGTTGTTTATCGCCTGACGGAGGGCGTCAAGATTTTCAAATCCCAAATCGGCAGCAAACTCATCAGTAATCTCGGGCAGGTGTTTTTCTCTTACCGCCCGGACAGTAAACTGGTAGGTTATTGTTCGGCCGGCGAGCGTTTTATCCTCGTGGTCAGTAGGGAATGTGATTATTGCCTGGCGTTCGTCTCCCGGTTTAACATCGAGCAGCGCCAGGTTGACCTCGGGGTGATTATTTTCGTTTCCCACCTGTAAGGTTACGTTGTTTTTCGGTCCAACGAGCGTTTTGTTCTGTTCGGTAATTGTGTAGTCAACGACAACATAGTCACCATTCTGCGCTGGTCGCGGGACGGGTTGAAAGTGAGCACATTTTTCCCGCAATTCCGCAATTCGTTTTTCAAACTCTTCGTCAAATCCGGTGGGGGTGGGACGGTTGAGGTTTAATCCCAAATAGGGCTGGAGTTCGAACTCGGGCACCACTTCGACTGCGGCTCGAAAGCGAATTGTTTTATCCGGCGCAACTTCAAGGTCAAGAAATTGCACGCGGGAAGCGGGTTTGATGGAATGTTTTTCCAGCGCGGCAGTTAAGGTTTGCTCAACAATTTCTTCTACTGCCGCAGATTCAAGGGCAGAGCCGAAGCGGCGTTCCATAATATACTTGGGAACGCGGCCACGACGGAAACCCGGCACTTCGGCACGCCCCCGGTACTCTTCGAGTAGCCCTTCGATTCGGGATTTTAGCCTTTCCGGTTCAATTTCTACTTCGATTTCCCTTAACCACTCTTTGGGCGATTTAACCGCAACTTCCAAACTTCACTCCTTTAGTTTATCCACTTCAACTGGTGCGAGGAGGGGGAGTTGAACCCCCATCCCTTTTCGGGACCAGATCCTAAGTCTGGCGCGTCTGCCAGTTCCGCCATCCTCGCATCGGTCACAAAGTTCGGTCTTATATCCGACCAAATTTATTTTAGGAAGGTGCGAAGCGAAGTCAAGGATGAGATAGAGTCATACTGAAATGTAAGAATGTTATGCCATAAAACGAGTTATCGAATTTATCAGTTAGCGGGCTTTTCCCCCAAGAACGTTTTTGTGATTTGTGCCTGCCGGCAGATTTTCTTGACCCTCCAAATTTAACTTTTATAATCAACTTTCTACATCGATGAAACTGTGGCGCAAACCTTTAGATGCGGAGCAAAAGAAGCCACCCCACGGTATTGTTCACATCCTGATTGAGCGATGCAAGGGATGCGGTTTCTGTATTACCTTTTGTCCGAAACAGGTGCTTGAAGCGTCAACCGATTTCAATCGGCGGGGTTATCACCCTCCGATTGTCAAATACCCTGAGCGTTGCGTTGATTGCGGATTGTGTACTGCTATCTGTGCCGAATTCGCCATCTGGACAACGCCGGACCAGGAATCCGAGAAGGTAATGACCGGGGGCACAGGTGAGGAACAGTGATGTTGTGCTGACCGGAGCACATTTTCTTGATGGTGACCACGCCTGTGCTGAGGGGGCGATTGCGGCTGGCTGTCGTTTTTTTGCCGGGTACCCAATAACCCCTTCCACCGAGATTGCGGAACGAATTGCCCAGCGGTTCCCGATGGTTGGCGGTACATTTATTCAGATGGAAGATGAACTGGCTTCAATTGCGGCGGTGCTGGGCGCAGCATGGGCAGGAACTAAAGCGATGACTGTTACCTCGGGTCCTGGTTTTTCGTTGATGCAGGAGAATATCGGGCTCGGGGTGATGACTGAAACCCCCTGTGTCGTAGTTAATGTCCAGCGGGGTGGTCCTTCAACTGGATTACCCACTTTAACCGGGCAGCAAGATATGATGCAAGCCCGGTGGGGTTCGCACGGGGATTATGAGATTATCGCTCTGGCACCGGCTTCACCACAGGAGTGTTTCGATTTGACGATTACCTGTTTTAATTTCGCCGAGCAATTCCGAGTCCCGGTTTTGTTTATGATGGATGAATGTGTAGGCCATATGACCGAAAAGGTGGTCATCCCGGAGCCAGATAAAATCCGTTTGGTACCAAGAAGGTGGTATCGTGGTCCGCGAGAACAGTATCGCCCTTTTAAACCCGAGGAGGATGGTGTACCCGCGATGGTCCGGGCAGGAAAGGATTACCGGATTCATATTACCGGATTGACCCATGATGAACGGGGTTATCCGGTGATAAATGCCGAGTGTCAGAACTGGTGCGTTACCCATCTGGTTGAAAAAATCCGCAAGAATCGGGAGAAAATAGTTATCGTAGATGAGTACCAACTAAACGACGCCGAGGTGGTTGTTGTCGCTTACGGAATCAGTGCCCGGGTGGCGTTCAAGGCGATTGAAGACGCCCGGGCACGCGGTGTGAAGGTCGGGATGTTGCGGTTGATTACGGTCTGGCCCTTCCCGGAAAGTAAGATTAAACAACTGGCAAAGAGAGTAAAGGCGTTTGTTATGCCCGAGATAAATTTGGGTCAGGTGTATCTGGAGCTGCAAAGGGTGGTGGGGGGTTGGGCGCAGACGCGACATGTTCCCCATTGTGGTGGTTGGGTTCATGACCCGAAAGACATCTTTGAGGCGATAATGGAGAGTGCGCGATGAGTGAAGCGACGGTCAATATCGCCGGGCTGGAACAGCACCCGCTTGACGACCTGTTAAGGGTGGACCGCATACCCCATATCTGGTGTCCGACCTGTGGTCTGGGTATCGTTTTGAACTCTTTTCTGACGGCGGTGCGGGAGAGTGCCATTCCCCGGCAGGATTTGGTAGTTGTGTCCGGTATCGGTTGCACGGGCCGCGCCGCTGGTTATGTAAACCTTGATTCGTTTCACACCACCCATGGCCGGGCGATACCGTTTGCGATTGGTTTAAAATTGGGCAATCCGCAACTGAAGGTGGTGATTATCTCCGGCGACGGTGATTTGGTGTCGATTGGCGGTAACCACCTTATTCATGCAGCGCGGCGCAATATGGATTTGACCGTAATCTGTGTAAACAATTTCAACTATGCGATGACGGGCGGTCAGTTTGGCCCAACGACACCCCAGGGCGCGAAGTTGACGACGGCGCCTTACGGCAGTTTTGAGCACCCGTTTAACATTCCATTTCTTGTTGACTCCTGCGGGGCAACCTATGTGGCACGCTGGACTGTGCTTCATGTCCGACAGATGACACAAGCATTCAAAGAGGCTTTAATGCACTCGGGATTCAGTTTTGTTGAGGTGATTTCGCCCTGCCCGACGGTTTATGGCCGGCGCAATCAGTTGGGCTCGGGCCTTGAGATTGTGAAGTATTATAAGGAAAGGTCGGTCGTCAGGAACGATATTGACACCCGGGAGTGCGAAATAACCTATCAAGGTCCAATCGTTGTTGGAAGGTTTGTTCAGAAGCAACAGCCCACTTACCTCGAGATTATGAACCAATTTTTGCGCACGACTGTGGGCGAAAAGTTTGTCCCGTATCAAGGACCAATGGAAGATGGAGATTAAACTTTCCGGATTTGGCGGCCAGGGCATTATAATGATGGGGATGGTGTTAGGCCGTGCTGCAACGCTTTATGATAATAAGTATGCCACCTTGACGCAAAGTTTCGGGCCCGAGGCGCGAGGGGGTGCCTGTTCGGCACAGTTGATTATTTCTGAGGAGCGGGTGCTTTATCCTTATCTGACAGCGCCGGACATTTTAGTGGCAATGTCCCAAGAAGCCTATGAAAAGTTTGAGCCCACATTGAAGGATGACGGCGTGCTCATCTGGGAGGAAAATCTGGTACGACCGCATAACCACCTGGGCCGGGTCAAGGAGTTTGCCATTCCGGCGACAAGAATTGCCGAGGGGCTTGGGAATCGGATGTATGCCAATATGGTGATGCTTGGATTTTTGGTTGCGGTGACCGGCATTGTGCCCAAGGAGGCTCTAATTAAAGCGGTTCAGGACATACTGCCGGCGCGACTCCTGGAAAAAAATCTTATTGCGCTGGAGAAGGGGTATCAGGTTGGAAAAGAAAAGAGGCGGGCGTGAACACGGCAAAGGAACGGCTGAGTTTCAAGGAGATGCTTTATGGGAAGGGGGCGAGTTTACGAGTTGGGGAGCGGGAGTTTCAAATCGTGCCGGCGCCACCGTCGCCCTGTCGGGTTGCCTGTCCGGCTGGTGTTAATGTCAAGGCTTATGTTGGGTTAATTGCCGCCGGCAAATTTGTCCAGGCGCTGGAAGTGGTGCGACAGACCAATCCTTTTCCTGGAATCTGCGGCCGCGTTTGTACCCATCCCTGTGAGAAAGAGTGCCGTCGGGCGGAATTGGATGAACCGGTCGCAATCAGAGCCCTGAAACGTTTCATCGCCGATTATGCGGTCAATCAACCCCAGGCGGCATTACCAAAAGACACCGTTAAACAGCCGCAACGCGTGGCGGTTGTCGGTGCTGGTCCGGCGGGTTTGACTGCGGCAAACGACCTAATTCGGTTAGGGTATCAGGTGACGATTTTTGAGGCACAGGAAAAACCTGGTGGTATGCTGTTATGGGGTATTCCGCCTTTTCGTCTGCCTCGGTCGGTTATTGAACAGGAGATTGACTCCATTCTCGGATTGGGAGTGGAAATTTTTACCAGAACAAAAATTGACGAGCCGGCACAACTTCTAAAAGATGGTTATGCGGCGGTGTTTTATGCTCCGGGTTGTCAGAAAAGCTTGACTCTGGGGCTGGCTTTGGAGGATGAACTTACCGGAGTGATTGATGCGCTTTCATTTTTGAAAAGGGCGTTTTCCGGTGATATTAAAAATTTGCTTGGTAGGGTGCTGGTGATTGGCGGTGGAAATTCGGCGATTGACGCCGCAAGAGTGGCAAAGCGGTTAGGGGCTGAAGAGGTTTGGATTGTTTACCGCCGAAGCAGAACAGAAATGCCTGCCGATGAAGAGGAGATTTCCCAGGCAGAGGCAGAGGGTGTCAGAATTGAGTATCTGACCCAGCCGGTAGAGTTTGTTTATAAGGATGGCAAGGTTACCGGATTGAAATGTGTCCGAAATACGCTGGGCGCGCCCGATGAGTCGGGGCGGAGAAAACCGGTACCGATTCCGGATTCGCTTTTTGTGATTGGTGCTAATTGGGTTATCACCGCACTGGGCCAGAAGGTGGAAAAGGATGTAAATCAATTGCCCGTTGGGGTTTTTGTCGGGGGCGATGCGGCAAGTGGCCCGGCAACGGTGATTGATGCCATCGCCAGTGGTCATCGGGGTGCAAAGGCGATTCATAAATTTATCAGCAACCAAGATGAGACGGTAGCAGTTTCTGAAGTGCAACTTGAAGTTCAGGTGCCGGTTCTAACCGCGGTGCCCAAGAGCAGGGTAAAGTTAGGACTCCTGGCGCCCGAAAAGCGAAACATCTTTGCCGAGGTTGAGGCACCGTTAACACCGGAGCAGGCGGTTCAGGAGGCGGAGCGCTGTTTACGGTGTGGTTTTTGTGGGGAATGTATTCGCTGCCATCGGACCTGTCCGAAACATCAGGTGGTAGTCCAGACTGTTGACAAATCTGATTCGGTGATAATGCGGATTCATTCCCTGGAAACTGTTTTGCCCGATAATGTTGAAGAACTGGCGGTGGAGTTACAAGTTAATGTCGGCAGAGGGAACGAGACAATTCCAGCGGTAATTCAGCCTTTGGTTGTTAAAGTAGAGAAGGAGTTGTGTCGCGGATGTGGAAGGTGTGTTGAGATTTGTCCCCATGAGGCGATTAGCAGGCAGGTGTGGTATTCAGGTATTCAGGTTGCGGTCGTTGACAACCAGCGCTGTCGGGGATGCGGTAACTGTTTACCTGTTTGTCCGAGCGGTGCACTCCAGAGTTCTTTCAAATTAGCGGCGGCAGTTTTTACCGGTAGCGATGGAAAGTAAGTCGCCTTTAATCAGAAGCTTTGCTTTCATCTGTGAGCGGGTTTCCGGGCAGGTGTCAGCAGATTTTTTGTTGAAAAACGGGTTCGGGTATCGGAGGGTAACCTGTATCGGTCAGGTGGGAACTGGTTCGATATTGCGTGCCTTTGAGTATGGTGCCGACCGGGTTGTACTTTTCGGTTGTTTGGAGCAGGAGTGCCGGCACGAGATTGGTGCACAAAATGCCCGAAAACAGGTTGAAATGAGCCGGCAGATTTTAAAGCTGATGGGGTTTAATCCTGGACAAGTTCAATTCGTTACCGTGTCTGGACCAGTTTCGTTTAATGATTTGTTCGTGAGAACAGCGGGAGTGAAAGAGAAGTTTCTCAACAAACAACCGGCTAACTCAGAGCAGGAGTGCGGTGATAAAGATTTTGAAAAGGTTGTCAAACAAAGTGATTTTGTATGTATTGACTGTGGTAGGTGTAGCGGAGTGTGTCCGGTCGCCCGAACCGGTCTTGGTTTCTCACCGCGGCGGTTGCTGCAAAAGGCGTTGACCGAAAATACGGTTGTGAATACGAGGGTCATTTATGCCTGTTTAGGGTGTGATATGTGTAAAACAGTTTGCCCCACTGGAAAGAGTATTGCGGAAGAGATGTTGCGGTTAAGGGCGCTAGCATTTCAGGAGGGAACACAGCCGGTGCTGGCACACGATGGTGTTGTGCAAACGTTGGGTAGAATGATGGCAAAAACGGCTTTGATTCAGAATCGGCGGGACTGGGTTGGTGCTGAACTGCGAGTTGTTGATAAAGGCGAAACCGCCCTCTGGACGGGATGCGCACCTTATTTTGATGTGCTGTTTAAGGAATTGGGGGTGAATCCAGTTGAAACATTGCGTAATGCGGTACGGATTATGAACCGATTGGGAATTGAGCCGGTGGTGCTTTCTGATGAGCGTTGTTGCGGACACGATTTGTTATGGATGGGTGATGTCCGTACCGTAAGGAAACTTGCCCGGCACAACTTAGATAGATTGCAGGATGCAGGGGTGAAAGAGGTGGTATTTCTCTGCCCGGAGTGTTTGCGGACATTCAAACTGGATTACCCGCGTATTGCCGGAACCCGATTGTTGGGGTTGAGATTAAGACACATAAGTGAGTTCTTACTGGAGCACGGGTTTAAGCCCATTGGCAATGGGAAGCGATTGCGGGTTACCTACCATGACCCGTGCCGATTGAGTAGACATTTAGGGGTAGAAGATGCGCCGCGTCAGTTGATTACCGAAGTCAACGGGGTTGAGCTGGTTGAGATGGAGCATAACCGTACCGAAGCGTTGTGTTGTGGGGGCACATCGTGGCTCGAATGTGGAGCGGCGGTAAGACTGCTTCAGGATCGGCGCTTGCAGGAGTGGCAGGCGGTAAATGCGGAAACTCTTATTACCGGCTGCAGTAGGTGTGAAATTCATCTCCGCTGCGCCCAATTGAGCCGGGGTAACAAAGATGCGCTGCGGATTGTGAATTTAATTGATTTTATAAGCGATAAGGAGTAGAATAAGGCGATGAGTCAAGAGACGCGAATCGGCGTGTTTGTCTGCCGGTGCGGCACCAACATCGCCGGCACCGTCAATGTCGAAGAGGTGGTGAATTACGTCAAAACCTTACCCGATGTGGTTTATGCGGTAACCAGCCTCTACAACTGCTCTGAACCAGGGCAGAAGGAGATTCAGAAGGCGATTGCCGAATTCAACCTCAATCGGGTGGTGGTGGCGGCTTGCACACCACGGATGCACGAGCCTACTTTTCGTGCCTGCGTGGCACAGGCGGGTTTGAATCCGTTTCTTATGGAGATGGTGAACATCCGGGAAGGGTGTTCCTGGGTTCATGCCCTTGAGCCGGAGCGGGCAACGAAAAAGGCGTGCAGTCTGGTTCGAATGGCGGTGGCAAAAGCACGGGCACTGAAACCGCTTAGCCCGCGTCGTTTCCCCATAAAGGATGCGGTGCTGGTAATTGGCGGTGGTGTTGCCGGGATTCAGGCGAGTCTTGACCTGGCAGATGCGGGTCATCAGGTATATCTGGTGGAGCGTCAACCTTCGCTCGGTGGGTTGATGGCGCAGTTGCACAAAACCTATCCGACGATGGATTGTGCGATATGAATACTTGCGCCCAAGATGGCGGATGTCGGTCGGCATCCGAAAATCAAACTCCTGACCCTTGCCGAGGTCAAAGAAGTTGCCGGTCATGTTGGTGACTTTAAGGTAACGGTTCGGCAGAAGGCGCGATTTGTTGATGAGCGGGAGTGCACCGCCTGTGGCGAATGTGCCCAGGTTTGCCCGCAACTGGTTCCGGATGAGTTTAATTTAGGGCTTGGGTTGAGACATGCGATTTACCAGCCGTTCCCGCAGGCGATTCCGGCGGCTTATGTACTCAATCCCGATGACTGTCTTGGCTTAAACCCCATTGCCTGTGGCAAATGTGCTCAGGCGTGCGAAAAGAAGTGCATTGACTTGAACGCTCAGGACAAAGAGTTCAACTTTGAGGTGGGTGCAATTATCGTTGCTACCGGAATGGAGCCGTTTGACCCGTTGCCACGCGCCGAATTCGGCTATGGTCGGGCAGCAAATGTGATAACGGCAATGGAGTTTGAGCGACTGGCATCCTCGGGAGGACCAACTGGCGGTGAACTCATCCGGCTGAGTGACCGGCGGCGCCCGGACAGCATCGCCTTTATTCAGTGTGTCGGCTCGCGCTGTGTGCAACAGGGTACGCCCTACTGTAGCAACATCTGTTGTATGAACACAATTAAAGACAGTCTGGTGCTTAAAGAGCATTACCCGGATATGGACATCAAAGTTTTCTACATCGACCTACGCGCCTTCAGTAAAGGGTTTGAAGAGATGTTGTGGCGTTCCCGGCGCCTCGGTGTCAAATATATTCGCGGGATTCCAGGTGAAGTGATTGAAGATAAAGCAACGGGCAATCTAAAACTCTATGTGGAAAACACCGAAACCGGTAAGGTTGAAGAACACATCGCGGAACTGGTGGTGCTGGCGACCGGAGTCAAACCAAGGCCTGAGACCAAGCCGATTCAACAACTTATGGCGCTGCAAATCCATCCGGAAGGTTTCCTTCTTGAGGCACACCCGAAACTGCAACCGGTTGATTCGCCAGTACGCGGGGTTTTTTATGCCGGGTGTGCCGAAGGACCAAAAGATGTCAAGGATTCGGTGACACAGGCAAGTGCGGCGGCGGGGCGAGCGGCGCGGCTTTTGGCACAAAGTTCACTGGCGGCAGAGCCCAATACGGTGGAGGTTATAACCGATAAGTGCCGTGCTTGTGGCATGTGCGCACCGGTCTGTACATTTAAAGCGGTCGAGTGGCAACGGGGTGCGCCGGCAAAGGCGATTGATGCCGTCTGTGCCGGCTGTGGCAATTGTGCGGCAGAGTGTCGGTTTGAGGCGATTGAGGCACATCAGTTCACGGACGAACAGATTATTGCTCAGATTGAGGCGGCGCTAGCAGAAGAACCCGAGTCGAAAGCGATTGTGTTTGCCTGCCACTGGTGCTCCTATGCGGCATCAGATACGGTTGGGCTGACACGGTCGCAGTACCCACCCACACAGGTTTTGATTCGAACGATGTGCAGCGCCCGCGTTGCTGAAAAGTTTGTGCTCAAAGCATTTGCACTCGGGGCCCCGGTCGTTCTTGTTTCGGGGTGTCACTATGCGGACTGCCACTACCTCAATGCTAACCGGCAGACCCAGCGTCGGGTCGAAAAACTATGGGACAAACTTGAGGCGTGGGGGATTCGACCGGAAAGGCTGCAACTGGAGTGGATTTCTGCGGCGCAGGCACCGCGGTTTGTCAAAACAATGGGGGAACTGGAAAGGCTCAGGGCGTCGGTGACACCAGAGGAGATTGAGCAGACAAAGCAGATTCTTCGTAATCCTCCCAGGGTAGCCGTACGAACTGAGCCCAAGACTGCCGGTGAGATGTCGTTTGTATGCCTCCGCTGCGGCAAAGAATCAACTCATCACTGGACACCGGGCCAGCCCGAAGAACGCGCCTGCCCTCATTGCGAAAGCAACAGCCTTCGTTTGCTATTAGCCGGTTAGCCGCGTGCTTTCAAATTAATATTGACATTTCCAAATGTCATTTTACAATTTCCTATCTTTGATGGTTTAAGAAAGAGAAAAAAGTCAATATGAAGGGCACCGTAATCGTCCCAATCGTTTGTGCGATCCTTATGCTAAGTTGTAGTAACGTCCCGAGTAAAAAGGTCGAAAAGAAGTTCAGGCTAAGTCAGAGTCAATTGAGCGATTTCCTGCTCGATTTTCCGCCAGAACTTAACTATCCGGGTGCCAGTGTAATTGACTATTCTGCTTCAACCGACGAAAAAGAAATTAACCGGTTTTATGTCTTTCGGACAACTGATTCGTTACCAGTTGTTCGGAAATTTTATGATGAGCGGGTAGCAAACCTGTTTTTGGATGTTGAATGCAGCAGTTCACTTTCTGACCAGGTAATAGTAAACAGTTATCGGAAAATAAAAGAGGATGAAAAAGCGAATGAAGGGTTGTATTGCATCCTGGTCAAGGAGAAGGAAGGCACCCTTGGCACCTTGATATACTGGCAGCGGCAGGGCACAAAGAGTGAACTGTGAGTAACTATAACAGACATACCCTGATTAATCGTTTTCTCTTCTCTACCATCATTTTACTCCTGTTCAATTTCAGTCGAGCCGATTTTATTCCTGCGGTGCGGGTTGACTGGAAGAATAGAGTAAACTACGCCTGCTATCATGCCGAGATTGCGATTGGTCCTGATACTGCTGGCGTTCAACCCATCTATGTGGCATTTGAGGACGATTCGGTGCCTTTAACCGTTCAGCGAAGTGATATTGCATTTCAGCGGTCAACTGATGGTGGCAGAACCTGGCTCAGTGAAAATATCATTGTTCGGCGGGGAAACCGGTTTGCCTGTTATCCAGATTTGCAGGTGGCACGAGACGGAACCGTATATCTGATTTATGTTGACCGGGTCGATGGCAGTCGGGGGCATATCCATTTTGTTCGCTCAACCGATATGGGTGAAACCTGGACAGACCCGGTGCAGGTTGATGACAATCCTTCGATGGTGCCGGTGGGCTGGGTCAAACTGGCGATTGATACTGCAGACAACCTTTTCTGTGCCTGGACCGACCAGCGAAGTTCATACTTGAGGGTTTATGCCGATGTTTCAACCGATGGGGGTAGAACCTGGGGAACTGATGTCCGAGTCGACGATGACACCGTCTCTTTTAATTGCTATCCGCCGGATGTTTTTGTACAACCAGGAACAAATCACTATTTAATAGTAGCGGATGCGCCCGTCCGTCAGGGCAGTCAGATTGTGCTCCATTCTCATTTCTATAAATCATCCGACAGGGGCAGGAGTTTTTCACCCGGGTTTCAACTGGACACATTTTCTGCTTACTGCCGGATGCCCCATATCGTTGCTGATGAAATACACATAATTACCGATTACACCGGCGGCAGAACTGGCAGCAACCAATCAGTCACAATGGCGAGAACCTATTTTGTTCAGGGCGACTCCTGGGGTGAACAGGTTTTAGTAACTGAACTGGATACGATTTACAGTTCGTTTACTCAGGGTGCAAAATTGGCAATAGACCGTCAAGGTACAGTCCATACTGCCTTGATGATTGCCGAGAGGCAGAATCAAATCTGGAATATCTATTATACAAGTTCAACTGACTTTGGGCTCACCTGGCAGCAAAGGGAACCCGTGAGTTTAATGCCCTCGGTTCAGCAATGGGACCCGAGTATT
The DNA here is from genome assembly GCA_964626075.1 of uncultured bacterium. GTDB lineage: Bacteria > Hydrothermota > Tepidihabitantia > Tepidihabitantales > Tepidihabitantaceae > Tepidihabitans. The sequence continues at coordinate 34,455 of CAZVDD010000018.1, read as the reverse complement.
GCGGTTGATGGTGAAGGTTGTGCCTATATCGTCTGGCAGGATATGCGCTCGGGCAAAGCAAAAATCTGGTTTTCCACCAACCGCTTGACCGGTATCACTGAACAAGCAGAAAACAAAAGTGCTGGATGGGTCCGTTGCTTTCCGTTTGCCTTCAAAGAAAGGACCACAATTAACATCTTCGGCTTAAACCGTCCTGTTTTAATAAATATATTTGACCAGTCGGGCAGGAAGATAAGGGTGTTGAGTAATGGGGTCAGATTAACGGGCGGGTACAGTTTTATGTGGGATGGCAGAGATGAAATGAGCCAGCAGTTGCCCGAAGGGGTTTATTACATTATCGTTGCGGCAGACGGTAAAAATTTTACCGGCAAGGTAATACGGGTGAAATAGAAGGCTTTCGGTAATTGCATTTTTTCTCTATAATTATTCCTGTTTCTTTCTGTCGTGGCGAGGGTAAAAGCGTTGTTAAAATTAATATTGCAATTCGAATGTCGGTAGATAGGATACAGGAAAGGGTTCAGGAAGTGAGTCAGGGAACGACTCAGGGAGCGGTTCCCAGAGCGATTCGATGATTGGTTAGCCGGTTTAATTAAGGGGTGAGTTGGAGATTGCTTTTCCGGATTCTGATTTGTAATACCGGATATGGAGTAAGGGGCGGTGATTTTGGGGAACTGTAAAGGCCCTCATGCTGGTTTGGCTATCTGAGGCACGGTCTCGTGGTTGTTGAACCGGCTTATGGGTTTTATGGATTAAGTACCAGGTTACTAAAATGTTACATTATTCTTGCCTTAAGTTTTTCTGCCAGTTCCTCGGGTTCGTAGATAACATCAATGCCTGCGGACTGGAACGCCCGAATCTTTTCTTGGGCGGTGCCGGAACCGGCAGATATGATGGCGCCAGCATGACCCATTCTTTTGTCTGGGGGCGCGGTCTGACCCGCGATGAAGCCGAATACCGGTTTTCTTACATATTGTTGGACAAACTGGGCTGCCTTTTCTTCGTCACTACCACCAATCTCGCCCACGATGACAATTGCTTTGGTCTCGGGGTCGTCCTGAAACATTTTTAAGCAGTCAATGAAGTTTGTGCCGATAACCGGGTCGCCACCGATACCGATCACAGTTGATTGACCGAACTTGCCGGTGTTGGCGGCAATCTCATAGGTCAGGGTTCCGGAACGGGAAACGATGCCGACCGGCCCAGGCCGGAATGCGGTAGCGGGCATTATCCCAACTTTTGCCTTTCCGGGCGAAATTGCACCGGGGCAGTTGGGACCAACAATCCGGACGCCACGGGTTCGGGCGACCGCAATTGCCTTGATTGCATCAAGGACCGGGACCCCTTCGGTGACGCAGACGATAAGTTCTACACCGGAGAAAGCCGCTTCGAGTAGCGCATCGCCCGCAAAGTTAGCAGGCACAAAGATGATTGATGCGTTGGCATCAGTTGTCTGGACCGCTTCCGCAACCGAGTTGAAAACCGGTATGCCTTCAATCTCCTGTCCACCTTTGCCCGGGGTTACACCACCAACAACTTGTGTGCCATACTCTTTCATCAATCGGGCGTGAAAGGCGCCGTCTCGGCCGGTGATGCCCTGAACAATCAATCGCGTGTTCTGGTCAATCAGGATGCTCATCTTGCCTCCTTTGCTTTAATAACCGCCAGTTTGACCGCTTCACTCATTCCGGTGGCACTTAAGACCGGACTATCGGCAAGCAGGGCACACGCCTTTTCGGCATTGGTGCCCACCAGTCGGGCGACAATGGGCACTTTGATTTTGGCTTTCTCGGTTGCGGCAATGAGCCCCTGGGCGATGTCGTCGCAGCGGGTGATGCCGCCGAAGATGTTGACGAGGATTGCCTTAACATTGGGGTCGGAGAGGATGATGCGCATCGCGGTTACCATCTTTTCGGGTGATGATGAGCCACCAACATCAAGGAAGTTTGCCGGTTCGCCGCCGTAGCGTTTGATTAAATCCATCGTCGCCATTGCCAGACCAGCACCGTTGACGATGCAGCCAACATTGCCGGAGAGTTTGATGTAAGAAAGACCGGCGGCTTTTGCTTCCATTTCTTTGGGTTCTTCACCTTCCGGGTCACGTAACGCTTCGTTTTCGGGATGGCGGAAAAGGGCGTTGTCGTCAAAGTTGATTTTGGCGTCCAAGGCAAGCAGTGCGCCCGCGTCTGTTAATACCAACGGGTTGATTTCCACAAGCGAGCAGTCGCGCTGGACAAATATCTGGTACAGTTTTTGGCAGAGGGTGCTGAAGGTGCTGGCCAATTTCAGGTCGTTGAACAGGGAAAAGCCGATGTTGCGGGTTTGAAATTGGAGGATGCCGAGCATGGGGTCGATTTCCGCCTTAAGTATTTTTTCCGGGCTGGTTTTCGCTACCTCTTCAATCTCAACGCCACCCGCGGCGGATGCGAGTAGAACCGGCTGCCGTGCGGAACGGTCTATCGTTATACCGAGGTAGAACTCGGATTTAATCGGGACACATTCCGAGACGAGGAGTTTTGTGACTTTTAACCCTTTTATTGACATCCCGAGGATTGTTTCGGCGGTCGGTTGGACATCTTCAAATCGATCGACGCGTTTGACACCACCGGCTTTGCCTCTGCCACCAACCAGGACCTGGGCTTTGAGTACCGCAGGAATGCCGACCGCAACAGCTGCCTGTTTTGCTTCCAGAGGTGACTTTACCATTACCTCGCGGGGAGTTGGGATTCCCGCCTGGGCAAAAATCTGTTTAGCCTGATATTCGTGGATTTTCATACAGGTTAAATCTAACGAAAACGAAAGCGTGGTCAAGCGGTTGTTCGGGTGTTAATTGGAGAGCTGGTAGAGGGTGGTGCCGGTTAACGAGTCATGCCATAAGGGCTGGGTAAAAGGGCGCTGGTTCTCCAGCCAGGTGAGGATATAGGGGAATTTAAGGCGGTGAACATATAACTTTTCTAACTGTTGTTTGGTGCGGTTGAAGGTGTTGACAAAATAGACTGCGGCTGCCGGACAACTCAGTTTGATGGAGTCAATTGTTGAATGGAATCGGCTGGAGTCTCTTCTAATTTCAAGGATGAGGTCGGGTATTGAGATAAGGCAGGTGTCGGGCAGAAAGGCGGTGAGGTAGTCAAATTCCGGTTCCCAGTTACCAAATACAACTTTTTTGTTTCCGGGGTGTTGTTCAAAAAGTAGAAAGCGAGCAAGTTTTTGTGCGGTTTGCCATTTTCGGTTTGGTTGGTGGTTTTTGATGAGGGCGTTGATGTTAAGCGGGATCAATATAAACAGGATAAGTAAAATGAAGAGGCGTAAATGGCGGAGATGGGCAAGAACAAGCCAGAAGCCGATAACTCCATAGAGCCAGATTTTCTGATGATAGGGGTCCCAGAAGAGGGCGGTGACCAGACTGGTAATGAGCAGGGCGATGCCCGGTGTTCGTTGCACTTTTTTGTGCGCCGTTAGCAGTGGCAGGGTCAGAAGTAGAATGCCAATGATGATTGAGGTTAATAGCAGGAGTGGGGGCGGGTTTCGGGTGGCAAGTGCGGTTTTGATACCGGAGAAGTTTTCGGGGAGTACGGGAAGGATACTGGATATAAAGCCGAGCGGGGTAGAGATGGAATTCGACAGTTTGAATCCGCCAAATGTGCCCTGTTCCGGTAAAAAGAAGAGCGCGGTCAGGAGGTCCTGCAGGTTTTTGTTGCCGGCAGGGATAAGGACAGTTAAATAGATGAAAAGAGTTGTTATGGGCGGGATGATAAGAAGGGAGAGCGGGATGCGGCGCGGTGTTCGGCCCAAAAACAATAAAATGAGAAAAGGGACAACAAACAGGGACAAAAGGTAAAAGGCGGCGCTGATGCCGAGAAAAATCGCCGCGATAAACGGTTTTCTTTTTTCAATAAGAATAAGCGCCAGTGTCAAGGGGGTTGTTGCGGGCACTACCTCGGCGATGTTGGTTGCCTGGGCGGCAAAGGCGCTCGATAAACCCAGTCCCAAGGTTGCGATGATTACGGTGGAAAGCGGGTAGGAGTGAGTTGTGAAAAGAAAAGCAAACAACAGCAGGGTAATGGTGGCAGAAATGGCGTTGGCAGTTTGCAATGGTTTGACGCCGTTGTCTTGGTATCGGAACAGTCGAAAGATGCGGAAGGCGGTGTAGGCGTAAATAGGAAATAAAAAATGTTTTTGGACATTCTGGCGGAAGTAGTAAGGTTGCTGGTAGGCGGTTTGCCAGTTAAGAGGGGTAAACTGTCTAGTGCCTTCAGGACTGACTGTTACCCGGTGAAGTGTGGCGAGGACCCGAAAGCCATCGGTGTTGTAACGACGCGATGGTAGTAGCAGGAAAAGTATCAGAAAGGGAAGGCTGATGGTAGAAAGGATTAGCGATTTATGCACCGGATGATTGTCCTTGATAGTGAAGGATAGAGAGTCTTACCGTGTTTGTCAAATAAGGGTGCTCCCAGGTTTTCGGGGGAAGATGACAAGCATTTTCACGTTGGAATGCAACTGGAACTGTCATAAGTCAATCGTCCGAATCTGACGGGTTTTTCATTGACACAAAACATTTTCGGGGTATAATCCAGTCCGTGCGTCGTAAATTTTTTATGGTAAATTTCCCGAGAAGGTTGATTTTCAAGGAGGCACAATGACAAATAAAGTAGCGGTTGTCGGCATCGGCGCAACCCAGTTTCGTTCCATCTCGCCCGATGTTTCTTATAAGGAACTGATGTTTGAGGCGGCAGTAAAGGCTTATGAGGATGCGGGTATCGATCCGCGGCGCGATGTGGATACTTTTGTAACCTGCGCTGAGGACTACCATGAAGGAACGAGCATATTTGATGAGTATGTGCCCGACCAACTGGGGGCAGCACTCAAACAGATGCATACCATTTCCGGCGAAGGGCTGCATGGGATTGCGGCGGCGTGGCTTCAAATAATGACGGGCGAGTTCGATGTGGCGGTGGTGGAGGCACACTCTAAGGCATCAAACATCCTGACACCGGATGGGGTGGCGGTTTGCGCTCAGGACCCGGTTTTTAATCGGCCGCTTGGTTTGAACAACATTTTTATTGCCGGGCTGGAGATGAACCTGTTTCTCCAGCGCTCTGGTTTGAGCCGCGAGCACTGTGCAGCGGTGGTGAAGAAGAACCGGGCTAATGCACTTGCTAATCCTTTAGCCGGGCGGGCGGCAAGACTTTCTGACGACGATTTCCGATCTTCACCGATAGTGGCTTTTCCGCTTTCCGAACTTGATATCGCTCAGCCGGTTGATGGTGCGGTGGTAGTTGTATTGGCTTCTGAGGCGTGGTTACGGAAAAGGTATAGTAATGGAGCAAAACCGGTGTTTCTGAGTGGCGTTGGATGGTGTAGTGGCTCTTTCAGTCTGGAGTCCCGCAATTGGGAAAGACAGGATTTTGTTACCAAGGCAGCGGATATGGCTTATCGGCATGCAGGTATTCAGTGCCCGGCCAAGGAGATTGACTTTGCCGAGGTCGATGATACTTACTCTTACAAGGAGTTGCAGCACCTTGTGGAATTGCGGCTGGTGGGTGAAGGTGAGTTGAGAGGATGGATTGAATCGGGCCGGACAGAATTGAAGGGTAATTTGCCCGTAAATTCGTCGGGTGGCGCCTTAGGGATGGGTTATCTTTACGAGGCGACAGGTCTTGCCCGGTTCTATTGGGCGGTGCAAGAGTTGCGTGGTGCTTGTGGAAAGAATCAACTGCCCAACCCCCGAACCGCGCTGGTTCACGCTTGGCGTGGGCTTCCGACGACAAGTGTCGCCGTTGCAATTTTAACTGTTTAAGGAGGAGCAATGGGGAATAGAGTAGCAATCGTTGGTGTGGGAATGACAAAGTTCGTGCGGCGGGCGCAGGAGACCGGTCAGGAACTTGCCTTCTATGCAACAAAAATGGCGCTGGATAGTTGCGGGATGAAGCTTGACCAGATTGACGGCGTCGTGTTAGGTAGCGCCCCGGACACTTTTGATGGTGTGCATATGAAAGGTGAGTATCTGTCACCGGGTGCCGGTGCCTGGGGAAAGCCCTATATGCGGTGTTATGTGGGCGGCGGTACCGGAGTGTTCGCCGTTGCTCATGGGTGGTATCATGTTGCTTCCGGTGTTTTCGATACCTGTCTTGTGGTGTGTGAGGAGAAGATGTCCTCTTTCCAGCCTCACCCCCAGGGGGCGTTTCTTACAATTTTTGACCACACCACCGAGCGACCTTTAAAGCCAAATTTGCTTTGGATATTTGCGCTCGAGATGAACCGCTATATGACCACCTACGGATTACGGAAAGAGGATATTGCCCTGGTTGCGGTGAAGAACAAAAATAATGCTCTTGACCATCCGGCAGCGCAACTCGGCGGCAAGGTTACACTGGATGATATCCTTAGCTCCGAAGTTCTTGCCTGGCCGGTACAAAGGCTTGATGTCAGCCCGGTTTCGGATGGCGCAGTGGCGGTAATTCTGGCAAACGAGACTGTTGCCCGAAGGGTTACCGACAAACCGGTATGGATTGAGGGCGTCGGTTGGTCCCTGGATACCGCCTACTGGACAAATCGCGACCTGTGTTATCCGCGTTATGTTGAAGAGGCAGCAAGGATGGCATACAAGATGGCAGGTGTTACTGACCCACGTCATCAGATTCATATTGCCGAGCCTTACGACCCGTTTGATTACAAAGAACTGCACCACATGGAGGGGCTGCTTTTGTGCGGTAGAGGAGAGGCGCCGCAACTTACCGTAGACGGTGTTACTCAGCGTGATGGTGAGTTGCCAGTTTGTCCTTCAGGTGGGTTGCTCGGGGTTGGTAATCCAATAGCCGCTGCTGGTTTGATGAAGGTGGCAGAACTTTTCTGGCAGTTAAGGGGGGAGGCAGGAAAGCGTCAGGTGGCGCGAAAGGTAAAGCGCGGCGTTGCCCAAGCATGGGGTGATTTAATGCAGGTTGGAGCAGTTGTGGTTGTAGGAGTATAGGAGGTGAAAATGGCACAGGTTAAAAAGCTAAGAAAGGAAATTTACCAACCAGTTGCTCCCGGTCGCGTTGGCGGACAAGAGATACTGAAAGACGGTAAGCAAAAGTTAGAAGGCGGGCTTCAGGGGACCGGTCTCAGTGACGAAGAGCTCAGGCAGGGCAAAGTTCTTACAACACGATGGAAGGCGGACGCGAAGTACGGCTGGGATGCCGGTGTGGCAATAGGTCGGTATCTGGCCGGGTTAAAAGAGGGAAAGATTTTGGGTGTGCGGTGTTACAAATGTCACCGGGTGATGGTGCCGCCCCGGCTTTTTTGCGAATGGTGTTACCGTAATATCGACGGATGGGTGGAACTCAAAGATACAGGTATAGTGAACACTTTTTCGCTATGTTATGTAACCTGGGATATGAAAAGGATTAAAGAACCACAGATTCCCGCAGTGATTGAGATTGATGGTGCAACAAAGGGGATGGGAATAATGCACCTATTAGGTGAGGTGGACCCCAAAAAGGTGTACGTTGGTATGAAAGTGAAGGCGGTTTGGAAAGAGCCCGCGCAGCGGGAAGGGGCAATTACCGATATCTGCTACTGGAAGCCAGTGTAAAGGGAGGAGTAAGATGGCGCTGAAACAACGCAATGAAAAGATTAGCCAGACTAAGGTCTGGTTTGGTGAGTTGCCGGTTGATAGCCTTTATACGGTGGGGCTAGGTGGCGAGCGTTTTTTCCGAACGCTTAAAGAAAAAGGGCAGTTCATAGGAACAAAGTGTGAACGATGTGGGCTGGTGTTCGTTCCGGGAAGAATTTTCTGTGAACGATGTTTAGAACACCTTGATAACTGGGTAACGGTTGGGCCGACCGGGACAGTTGAGTCTTGGACGGTGGTTTATCTTGGGCTCGATGGCAAACGGCTCGAACAGCCAGAACTGGTAGGGTTGATTAAACTTGACGGTGCATCAACTTTCCTTGTTCATCGTCTGGGCGGTGTGAAGTCGGAAGAGCTTTGCTTTGGGATGAGGGTAGTTGCAGTGCTTAAACCGAAGGCAAAAAGAGAGGGTGCGATAACCGATATACGTTTCTTTCAACCTGTCCAATAGAGCAGGCGCGCTTAGGCTGAAGATGCAACTCCACTATCAAATTAAGAGGTACCGTTCAATTCCCGCCGGTGCAAATTTGGACCACGCTGTTTTATCTCGGCTTTTCTTTTTCTGTTTCGGGTTCTATTATAAACTGGCGGATGGTTTAGGGGTACTGTGTTTCGTCCCCAATGATAGGCTTGACTTAACTTGACTTAATATTAAAATCTCACTCTAATAGCTAATATAAAGAGGTGGGGTGATAGGGTATAGGCGGTCGTTTAAAAAAAATTGTTGACAACTGTTTTTAAATTAGTATATTTTAAGACAGTGTTTGTGAAACTCGGGTCAGAGTGCCCTTAGGCACAGTTAGATAAGTAAAGACCCCGGTAAAGTAAAGCTCGGAAGCAGAAAAGGAAAAGATAGTAGTTTTTATTTAAAAAATGAGTGTATTAAGAAGTTCAAAAAAGATAAGGATAAAGTTAAAAGCCTATGACCACCGACTGCTTGACCAGTCGGCACGCGACATTGTTGATGTAGCGAAGAGGACCGGTGCACAGGTGGCAGGCCCGATTCCGCTGCCAACCAAGCGCACCCTTTTTACGGTTTTGCGTTCACCTCATGTAGACAAGAAGTCGCGGGAGCAGTTTGAGTTGCGAGTCCATAAACGGCTGATTGAGATTTCGAACGCCACTGCCGAGATGGTGGATGCCTTGATGAAACTTGAAGTACCTGCCGGGGTAGAAGTGGAGATAAAGTCGGCATGATTGGACTTGTAGGCGAAAAAGGGGAGATGACCCAGATTTACGATGAGTCGGGTAAGGTTGTACCTGTGACCGAGGTTAAGGTTGGAAAATGCGTTGTTGTTGGTTTGAGAACCAAAGAGAAGCACGGCTATTTTGCGGTTCAGGTTGGTCAGGGTGCGCCAAGTAAGCGCCAATTGACAAAGCCTTATCAAGGGCAGTTTAAAAAAACGGGTGTGCCGGTGCTCGGCAAGGTGTGCGAGTTTCGGGTTGATAGCGTGGACGGTTATCAGGTTGGACAGGAGTTGAAGGTGGACATCTTTAAGCCGGGCGAATTTGTGAATATTACCGGCTGGACAAAAGGTCGGGGATTCGCCGGAGGAATGAAGCGCTGGGGTTGGCACGGTGGTCCTGCCTCACACGGTTCGATGTCACACCGCCGTATTGGTTCACTCGGCGCCGGTTCTTCGCCAGGAAGGGCGCTGCCCGGTCGCACTTTACCGGGACATTACGGTTGTGAGCGGGTTACAATCAAAAACCTCAAAGTGGTAAAGGTGGACCCGGAACAGGGTGTAATTTATGTTCGGGGCGCGGTTCCTGGTTATCGTGGTACCCGGGTTTTAATCCGGAAGGGGGCATGAGGTGGAGGTACTAACCATTAGTGGAGAGGTCAAGAAACAGGTGGAATTGCCATCCGAATGGTTTAACCGTCCAGGACCAAAGAGTTTGCTCTGGGAGGCGGCACGGTGTTATTTAGCGAATCAGCGTCAGGGTACCGCAAAGACCAAGACACGCGGAGAGGTTTCGGGCACCGGGAAAAAACCATGGCCCCAAAAGCACACTGGAAGGGCACGGCATGGTTCCAGGCGTTCGCCAATCTGGCGAGGAGGCGGTATTGCCTGGGGACCGAAACCAAGAGATTACAGTTACGAGTTGCCGAAAAAGGTTCGGCGACAAGCGCTGGCACTGGCACTTACCACCCGTGCTAAAGCAAATAATATTAAGATAATTGAAGACTTCCAACTTGGAGAACCAAAGACCCGAGAGTTGGTGAAGATAATCGAAAAGATAGTTGCGCCATTAGAAAAAGGTGAAAAGGTACTTTTACTCGTTGATAAGGCTTCGGATAACCTGTTGCGGGCGAGTAAAAATGTGTCTTGGTTAGATGTTATGCCCGCAGCACAGTTGAACTCCTATCAAGTTATAACTCATCAGAGGTTGATTTTCACGGAGAAAGGGCTCGATAGTTTTCTTGTTGCAATGGGGAGTTAAATGATTGACCCGACTAAGATTATTTTAGGTGTTGTTGTTACTGAAAAGTCGGAAAGGCTCAAGGCGGCTGAGGGGAGTTATACGCTACGCGTGAGCCGGAATGCAAATAAGCATCAGATTCGTCAGGCGGTTGAGCAGATGTTTAAAGTACATGTGACTGAGGTGCGGGTGATGAATTTTGCCGGCAAGAAGCGACGGATGGGGATGTTTGAGGGACATCGACCGGACTGGAAAAAGGCGGTAGTTAAGTTGAAAGAAGGCGAGAGGATTGAGGCGCTGGAGCATTAGTATGGGTATTAAAGAGTATCGACCAATCACTCCTGGTAGAAGACATTACACCGTCTCCGATTTTAGTGAAATTACCCGGGAGGAGCCTTACAAACCTTTGACGGTTCCTCTGCGTAAGACCGGAGGCAGGAATAATCAAGGAAGGATTACCGCTAAATATCGCGGTGGTGGTGAGAAGCGACATTATCGGTTAATCGACTTTTTAAGAGATAAAGTTGGTATTCCCGCTAAGGTTGTTTCGATTGAATATGACCCCAACCGTTCCGCTCGAATTGCGCTGGTTTGCTATGCGGATGGTGAGTACCGGTATATACTTTGTCCTGAAGGTTTAAAGGTTGGCGACCAGGTCGCTTCTGGTAACAATCTGCCGATTAGGTTCGGTAATGCAATGCCCCTTTCCGACATTCCGGTTGGTGTGGAAATTCACAACCTCCAGCTTTATCCGTCAAGCCGGTCGTTCTTGGTGCGTTCTGCTGGCACGGCGGCGCAGATTCTTGCGAAAGAGGAGGGCTGGGCAGTGGTTAAGTTGCCGTCGGGCGAGATTCGCAAGTTTGATTTGCGCTGCTGGGCGACAATTGGTCGAGTATCTAACCCTGAACACAAGGACATTTCAATCGGCAAGGCAGGAAGGAGCCGGCATATGGGAAGGAAACCAAGAACCCGGGCGGTAGCGATGAATCCAGTTGACCATCCGATGGGTGGAGGCGAAGGCAAGAGTTCTGGCGGCAGACACCCTTGTTCTGAGAAGGGAATCATTGCCAAGGGGTATAAGACCCGTAATCCGAAGAAGAAATCGAGTCGACTGATTATTCGCAGGAGGGCATAAGATGGGGCGTTCGCTAAAGAAGGGTCCTTATATCGATGAAAAATTGTTCCGGCGCATAAAGGAGCTGGTAGAAAAAGGCGAAAGACGGGTGATAAAAACCTATGCGCGCCGGAGCATTATCCCGCCGGAGTTTGTCGGGCAAACAATTGCAATTCACAACGGGAATAGGTTTGTACCGGTTTATATCACCGAGCGAATGGTAGGGCACCGATTAGGTGAGTTCGCACCGACCCGGACTTTCCGGGCACACTCCGGACAGCGTAAGGAAAAGTCGGGTGAGGAGAAACGGGAGCATTAAGAAATGGAAGCAATCGCTCGAAGCAGATTTCAGCGTGGTTCAGCAAGAAAGATGAATCGGATAGCAGAGCTGATTCGAAATAAAGATGTGCCCACCGCGCTGGCAACGCTTACATTTTTAGCCAAGCCATCAAAGCAGCCGTTGTTAAAGACACTCAGGTCTGCTGTCGCCAATGCGATTAACAAAGCAGGGAAGGCGCGACTGCAGGAGAAAGACCTGATTGTTAAAGAAGTCAGAATTGACCCCGGTCCCAATGTAATGAAGCGACTGATGCCTGGACCCCGAGGCACCGCGTCGGTTTTTGTGCGCCGTATGTGCCATATTTATGTCAAGGTGGCAACAAAGGAGGAGAAGTCTTAGTATGGGTCAGAAGACACACCCATTGGGTTTTCGCTTGGGAATAACGAAAGACTGGAAGTCGGCGTGGTTCGAGAAAAAGCGTTACCGCGACTACGTACTCGAGGATTTTAAGATCCGACGGTACATTGAGGCGAAATTAGCCGAGGCGATGGTTTCCAATATTGAGATTCGAAGGGTTGCCGACCGAACAACCATTACCATTCACACCGCGCGGCCAGGAATGGTATTCGGTGCCAAACGACAGGCGCTGGAGGCGCTCCGGGAAGAGATTAAACGGCTCGTGGGCAGGGATGTGCATATTCTCGTTGAAGTGGTTCGTGTTCCAGAACTTGAGGCCAAACTTGTTGCGCAGAACATTGCACGCCAGCTTGAAGAAAGAGTTGCTCATCGCCGGGCGATGAAGCGGGCAGTAACACAGGCAATGCGACTCGGGGCACTGGGAATCAAGGTGATGGTTGGCGGGAGATTGGGTGGTGCGGAGATTGCCCGTAGCGAATTGTATCGCGAGGGGCGGGTGCCCTTACAAACTTTAAATGCCGATGTAGATTATTCGGTGGAAGTTGCCAAGACAATTGCCGGAACTTGCGGCGTCAAGGTCTGGATTTATAAAGGTGATATTGAACCGAGAGCGGGGAGTTAAACTATGTTGATGCCAAAACGGGTAAAGTATCGCAAGGCAATGCGAGGTCGAATGAAGGGGAAGGCAACCAGCGCCAATCGCGTCGATTTTGGGGAGTTCGGACTTGTTGCCCTTGAGCCGTCCTGGATAACTGCCCGGCAGATTGAAGCCGCCCGATTGTGTCTAACTAAATTTCTCAAGCGGACAGGAAAAATGTGGATCAGAATTTTCCCTGACAAGCCGGTGACTAAAAAACCTGCTGAGTCGCGAATGGGTAAGGGTAAAGGAACACCGGAGGAGTGGGTTTGCGTAGTGAAGCCGGGCCGGGTTCTTTTTGAACTGGGTGGTTTACCCAAGGCGGAGGCGCTGGAGGCTTTAAAATTGGCGGCGAGTAAAATGCCCTGCCGGACTAAACTTGTCGAGCGTGAGGAGTTTACCTATGAAGGCTTCTGAGTTGCGCGAGTTGTCGAAAGAAGAACTCTCCCGAAAGGTTGCAGAATTGCGCGATGAACTCTTCAAGTTGAAACTGCGCCGGACAACCGAACAGTTGCCCAATCCAGTCCGGTTACGTGTTTTAAGGCGAGAAATAGCCCGATGCCTTACTGTATTGAAGGAGAAGGAGTCGAAGGAAGGCGGCACCAATGCGTAAGGAACGACGTACTGTTTTGGGAACGGTTATTTCAGCGAGGATGCAGAAGACAGTTGTGGTAGAAACTGAACGACTCGTGCAGCATCCCAAATATAAAAAGTACATTCGTAAGAGAACAAAACTGTATGCACATGACGAACGGGCGGAATGTAAGGAAGGGGACCGGGTTATGGTTATGGAGACAAGGCCATTGTCAAAGTTAAAACGGTGGCGGGTGGTGAAGAAACTATGATTCAGGAATATAGTCGTCTTAATGTTGCCGACAACTCTGGTGCCCGGGTGGCAATGGTGATTAAAATTTACGGTGGTTCCAAGCGTCGGTTCGGCTGGTTGGGAGATACGGTTTTGGTGACTGTTAAGGACGCCTTGCCTAACGGACCGATAAAGCCCGGGGATAAGTATAAAGCGGTGGTTATTCGCACGAGAAAAGAGTACCGACGGGACGACGGAACTTATATAAGATTTGACGATAACGCCTGTGTCCTGATAGACGATAAAGGTGAACCCAAGGGGACACGGGTGTTTGGTCCTGTAGCAAGGGAACTGCGCGAGCGGAAGTTTACCAAAATCATTTCGCTGGCAACTGAGGTGGTGTAATATGCAACTACGTAAAGGTGATGTTGTTGAGGTTATAACTGGCGAGGAACGGGGCCGCCGTGGTAAGATCCTCCGGATCGAATGGCATAAAGAAAGTAAAAGTTATCGGGCGATTGTTGAAGGGGTCAACCTCGCAAAGCGACACCAGCGGACCCGCGGACCTGATAAGCCAGGTGGAATTGTCGACCTGCCCAACCCGATTGATGTTTCCAATCTGGTTCTTATCTGTCCTAAATGTGGTAAGAAGGCGAAGGTAAAACGAGCGGAGCATGAAGGAAGAAGGGTGCGAGTTTGTAAAGTTTGTGAAGAGATTATCGATGTATGATACCAAGGCTTAAAGAACATTATTTAAATAAGGTAGTTCCGGCACTTATTGCCCGGTTTGGTTATAAGAACAAACATCAGGTTCCCCGACTGCTAAAAGTGGTGATTAATGTTACAACCAAGGAAGCGGTTCAGGATTCAAAAGTCCTTGATGTAATTGCCGATGACCTGGCGATGATTACAGGACAAAAACCGGTGCGGACGTATGCCAAAAAGGCAATTTCTGCTTTTCGCATCCGGGAGGGTATGCCACTGGGCGTTAAGGTGACATTGCGCGGTGACCGGATGTACGAGTTTATTGACCGGTTTTTTAACCTTGCCGCACCCAAAATTCGCGATTTCCGGGGATTTTCCCTCGATGCCTTTGATGGTCGAGGCGGTTACAGTCTCGGAGTGAACGAGCAGGTGATTTTCCCGGAAGTCGAAGTTGCCAAAGTTAAAAAGGTGTTTGGGATGACAATTACTTTTCAGACAACCGCCCAGCATGATGATGAGGCGCGCGTCCTTTTGGAAGAATTAGGTATGCCGTTTGCAAAAAGGAAGTGATATGGCAAGAAAATGTTTGATTATTAAGTCACAACGAGAGCCAAAGTTTAAGGTACGGAAACACAACCGATGCCAAGTTTGTTTTCGTGCCCGGGCGTATTATCGTCAATTCGGATTGTGTCGACTTTGTTTCCGAGAACTGGCACTCCGGGGTGAAATACCCGGTGTCCGAAAGGCAACCTGGTAAGGAGGATTACATTGGACCCGATTTCTGACTTCCTTACCCAGATTCGTAACGGAATTGCTGCCCGGGTTAAGGAGATAAGCGTTCCCCATTCTCGGGTAAAGTATGAGATTGCCCGGGTGTTGCTTGAAGAGGGTTTTATCAGCAACTTTCGGGTTGAAGGCGAGGGGACAAAAAAACGGATTGTAATCAGTTTGAAGTATCTTGACGATGGTGGTTCGGTAATCCGTAATCTGGAACGAGTGTCGAAACAGAGCCGTAGAATCTATGTTGGGTATCGCGACCTACCGCGAGTGATGGGTGGGCTGGGAGTGGCGATAATTTCAACACCTGCTGGTATTATAACCGACCGCGAAGCCCGTCGCCGTAAAGTCGGAGGCGAAGTTATCTGTAAGGTGTGGTAAATTATGGCGAAGACATATCGTCCATTGTTAATACCAGACGGCGTCGAAGTAAAACCGGAAGCCGATAAGGTTACAGTTAAAGGTAAACTTGGGTCTTTGACTCTTTTGCTTTATCCTGGCGTTCAGGTAAAGGTCGGAAACCGCGAGGTGATGGTTGAGGGCGTTGCCGAAGTCGAACGCAAGTATGTTGGAACGATGCGAGCGCTGCTCAGAAATATGATTGTCGGTGTGAGTAGCGGCTATCAAAAAGTTGTTGAGTTACGGGGAATGGGCTATCGTGCCCAGAAAACCAAGACCGGTGTCCAGTTCAGTTGTGGGTTTTCTCATCCGGTCGATTTTGTCGTGCCACCGGGAATATCGGTTGAAATAAATCAGGTTCCCAACCCGGAAGATACAAAAGAGCAGATGTTTGAAATCGTTGTTTCTGGCATCGATAAACAGGTTGTGGGCGATACCGCAGCACGGATGCGGGCAATAAAACCGGCAGACCCTTACCATGGCAAAGGTTTTCGTTATCGAGGCGAATGGGTACGGAAAAAGGCGGGAAAGCGGGCGGTTGGAACTCAGGGTTAATTTCATTTTTGGTTGACCTGATTTCGGCAATTGATATCATTAAAAAGTTAGCCCCATCGTCTAGTCCGGCCCAGGACGTCTGGTTCTCAGCCAGAAGACTGGGGTTCAAATCCCCATGGGGCTATGTCTAATCTCGTTAAAATCCAGAATGAAGTCAATTAAGATTGTCGGCACCGGAAGCGCGTTGCCGGAAAAGATTCTGACCAATTTTGACCTTGAAAAAATGGTGGACACAAGCGATGCCTGGATTGTTGAGCGCACTGGAATCCGCCAACGCCGAATTGCTGATGAGAATACGGCGACATCGGACTTGGTGGCAATTGCAATTGAAAGGGCTTGTGCGCAGGCAGGATTAAAACCCGCCGAGCTTGATACGATTATCGTCGCAACCAGTACTCCTGATACCGTTTATCCGGCTACGGCGTGCTGGGTCCAGAAGAGGTTAGGAATCGCCGGGAGTGCGGCATTTGATATCAGTGCGGGCTGTTCCGGCTTTCTTTTTGCTCTTGAGGTGGCGGCTAATTTGATTGTCGCCGGTACTGCAAAAAAGGTGGCGGTTGCGGGTGGTGAGGTGATGTCAAAGGTTGTTAACTGGAAGGACCGGGCAACCTGTGTGTTGTTTGGTGATGGTGCGGGTGTTGCCATTATTGTGCCTGGTGACGGCAAGTCGGGCATTCTGTCTTCCAATTGGGGGTGTGATGGTAATCTGGCACCGCTTCTCTATCAACCGGCGGGCGGTACAAGGCTACCGACCAGCGAAAAAACGGTTAAAGAGATGGCGCACACCGTTCATATGGAAGGAAATCAAGTTTTTAAGCATGCGGTTCGGGCAATGGGGGGAGCAGCGTTGAGGGCGCTTTCTGAAGCCCGCATCAGTGCCCAGGATGTCAAACTTTTTATTCCTCATCAGGCAAATATGAGGATTATGGAGGCAGCACGAGAACGGACTGGAATACCGTTTGAGAAGATGTTTGTTGTGCTTGATAGATACGGTAATATGTCGGCAGCAACAATCCCGGTGGCAATCGATGAAGCTCGCAGCCAGGGTTTAATTCAGGACGGTGACATTTTGCTTTTGACCGCTTTTGGCACTGGCTTCACTTGGGCCGCAGCCGTTTTTCGCTGGTAATATTTCATTCCGGTCTTTAAGTTTTTAGGGTTAGAAACAAACGAGGGTGCCACCCCAGGTTAACCCGGCACCGAAGGCAACAAGGATTACTCTATCACCCGGGTGAATCAGACCTTGCTTGCGGGCTTCGTCAAGGGCGATGATTGTTGATGCCGAGGAGGTGTTAGCGTATTTTTGTATATTGACGAAGACCTTTTCCAGCGGGAAGTTGATAAGCTTTGCCATCGCCTCGATAATTCTAAGATTTGCCTGATGGGGAATGATAAGTTTGATTTCTTCGGCCGGCAACTTAGTTTTATCGAGCAGGCGGCGGACAACATCTGCCATTGAGCGGACGGCAATTTTGAAGATTGCACTGCCGTTCATTTTCAAGTAGTGAAGGCGTTGCTGGACCGATTCTAATGAAGCGGGTATTGCTGAACCACCGGCGGGCATGTAGAGGTCTTTGCCGTGCGAGCCATCGGCACCAAGGTAGGTTGCGATAATGCCGCGCTCTTTTTCGGATGATGCTTGAAGGACTGCGGCACCGGCGCCATCGGCAAGCAAAACTGCGGTGCTACGGTCGGTCCAGTCAGTAATTTTCGAAAGCACTTCAACACCAACTACAAGAACGGTTCGATATGTGCCCGTGGCAATGAATTGACGTGCGGTTGTTAGCGCGTAAATAAAACCGGAGCAACCGGCAGCGAGGTCCATTGCCGCGGCATTGGTTGCCCCAAGTTTGTGCTGGAGAATACAGGCGGTTGAGGGAAAAGGCATATCGCCGGTTACCGTTGCGACAATAATCAGGTCAATTTCCTCAGGTTTGACTCGGGCATCAGCAAGTGCCTGCTGGGAAGCGCGCAGGGCAAAGTCAGAGGCGGCTTCTTCCGGCTTAGCAATCCGTCGTTCTTTCATACCGGTGCGTTCAACAATCCACTCGTCAGAGGTTTCAAGAATTTTTTCCAGGTCATTATTGGTAAGGATGCGTTCCGGTACTGCAAATCCGGTGCCGGTTAAGATGGCGGCATACAATTTCGATTGGCACTCAGTGTCACCGGGACTTGTTCGAGGTGAGGAAATGGTATAATTCATATTGTTAACTATTTTAAGCAATTTTTTATCAAAAGTCAATAAAAGCCGGAATCGTTGTGAATTTTTGGGAATTCAATGTGGGCGCTGTTTCTGGTTGTTATCATCAGATTTAAAGGAAGTAATGCTGACCTATTGACAAACGGTGATAAATAATTATACTCGAATTGGTCGGTGTTTTCGGTTGAAGGAAAATAAACGAACAAAAAGGAGGTAAAGATGAAGTACTGTCGTCTCGGGGTGATTTATTTCCTTGCCCTGGGAATTGCCCTCGCGGCATTACCCGAAACCAGGCAAGGGGTAAATGTCCCTATTCTCAGCCAATCGGAAGAGATTATCGCACTGATCGGGTTGCGGGGAGAAATTCAAGGAGTTGATTTCCCGTTACCCTTCGCACCTGATGAGACGCTACATTACGATGGCACGCCTTTTACCGGCGTGGGATTAACCAATGGCGGCACATTCTACACCGCGGCGCGTTTTACACCAACGAGCGCCTGTACCCTCAAAGCGGTTTTGTTTTACCAGTGGGGGCAGTCGTCAAATGATTATGTTTTCATTTTTGGGGAAGAAAACGACACAACCCCGGGCTTGAAACTGGAATCAATACCTTATACAGGAACCGATACAATGCGCTGGAAGCGAATCGATTTGAATCCGCCGCTTATTCTTCAAGCCGGGACCGATTTCTGGGCAAGCGTGCGATTAACCCATACCGCGGGCAGATATCCAATTGGATGCGATGCCGGGCCGATGGTGCGCAATCGGGGAGGTTTTATTTCTACCAATGGCACCCGCTGGCAGCAGTTAGCCGACCTTGGCCTTGATTACAACTGTAACATCCGTGCGGTCATTAGCCGAATTCCGGGTCTGGCACACGATGTTGGCGTTTCCAAGATAGTTGTTCCCGGAACAAATATTGGGCCGGGTTCTTACCAACCGGTTGCCCGGGTGACGAACTTTGGCACCAGTGCCGAATCCAACATTCCAGTGTACTGCTGGATTGATTCGGCTGGTAACCGAATCTACAACCAGACGGTAACGATTGCCGGTCCCTTGCAACCGGGTAATAGAACTGAAGTTACCTTCCCAGCATGGATTACGGGACCGGGCGGCGCCCAGTATACCGTGACGATGTTTACCGACCTGTCTTCCGATATGAATCGTGCCAATGACTCGTTGCGTCAGCAGACACGCATTGCCAATGTATTTGCGATTATGGACCACGATACCGGCTATTGTAAACTGAGCGTTTCCTGTTTTGGTTCGATTGGCTACGACAACCCACAAGCCGACCTTGGTTCTGGTTTCTGCTATCCCAAGACCGCTGCCTCCTGCCTGTTTTACGGTTCGTTTGCGATGGGAACCGATGCCAATTATGTTGCGGACCGCCATTTTGGCAATCCCGCGAGCGGTCCGGTCAACAATGACCTGCGGGCGGTGGATTCATTGCGGGCGATAGTTCCCCCAGTGATTGGTGACGAACACTTCTACGGCAGTTTTTCCGATGCCGGCCATCCGACACCGAAAAACATTACGGTGACCCAGAACAGTTATATGAGCGCCGGAACAAACTACGATGATTTTGTGGTGATAATCTACGACATTCGAAACCAGGGTTCGAGTGCGGTTAATGGACTCTACGCCGGGGTATTTATGGATTTCGACATCGGCACTTCGCCGTCTACTAACCAGGGTGCTTCGGATACGGTACGACGGCTGACCTATATGCGGCAAGCGAGTTCAGCTAATCCCACAGTGGGTGTTAAGATACTTGAGCCCGCATCGTTTGCGAATTTGAGCCTGATTGACCACGCAATTTATGTGTATCCGGATTCAGCGATGACCGATGGGATGAAGTGGCGGTTTTTGAACGGAACCATCCGGCAGCGTAACTCCAACCGGGCTTATGACTGGTCGATTGTTACCTCGGTGGGTCCGTTTAACCTTGAACCGGGAGCAACGCAACGGTTTGCGATTGCCGTTGTTGGCGGTACAGACGAAACTGCTATCCGGAACAATGCCGATGCCGCACAGCAGTGGTACAATGCGAATGTTGGTCTGGCAGAGAAGCCCAGTGTTACCTTAACTGATAAAGTTGGTATTAATCCCAATCCCTTCCGCAATAAAACAGCGATTTCTTACAGTGCAACTGCACCCGGCCAGTTCGTTCTTCAAGCCTACGATGCATCAGGACGTCTGGTTGATAAAGTTTCTTTCGATGTCCGGGCGGGTAAAGGTGTCTACGTGTGGCAGCCGCGGTCTCTTGCCCGGGGCGTTTACTTCTTAAATATCAGTACACCGGATGTTAACATCAGAACAAAAGCGCTGATTGTGGAATAGGGCACGAACGAAAATTCCGGGCGCCCTTTCCGGGCGCCCTTTTATTTTGACTACCTTCGCTTGACTGTAATTAACAATTTAGTATATTACCTGAATAATAAATAAATTTTCAGGAGGAAATTGTGAAGGATTATAAAGCAGAGCAAATTCGTAATATCGGTTTTCTCGGACACGGCGGCTCGGGTAAAACTTCGTTGTGCGAGTCGCTACTTTTTACGATGAAGCAAAACAACCGGCTCGGTGCGGTTGATGCCGGCACCTCGTTGCTTGATTATGACGAGGACGAAATTGCCCGGAAAATCAGCATTAACCTTTCTCTGGGATACGGTGAATATCGGGATGTTTTGATTAACATCGTGGATACACCGGGTTATGCGGACTTCTTTGGCAATGTGGTATCTGCGGTTCGGGCAATTGATTGTGCGGTTGTCGTTGTCGACGCCACTTCCGGTGTTGAGGTCGGCACGGAAATGGCGTGGCGCCGGTTGGATGAGTTACAACTGCCCCGGGTTGTTTTCGTTAATAAGTTGACGAGGGAAAATACCAATTTTAACACTATTGCCGAAGAGGTGAGAAAAATCTTTGGTAGCAAGGTCACCCCGCTTTTTATCCCGATTGGAAAAGAAAGCAGTTTAAAAGGAGCGGTTGACCTGCTCAACGATAAAGCCTATATCTACGAGAACGGTACGAGAAAGGAAGTTCCGATTCCGGCCGATATGAGTGAGGTGATTCGTCAGTGGAAGGAACGTTTGATTGAAGCCGCGGCCGAAGTCGATGAAGCCCTTATGGAAAAGTTTCTCGAAGGCGCGGAAATTACCCCAGAGGAGATGCGGACTGCCGTACGCCAGGGTATTAAAGCGGGTGCGGTTTACCCGTTGATGGGGGGCGATGCGCTCACCCAGGTTGGTGTTGACTTGATACTGGACCTGGCGGTTGATGTATTGCCCAGTCCGGTTGAGATGCCGGCTTTGCCGGCAACCCATCTTGGCACGCAGGAGACAGTTGAGGTTAAACCTGAGCCGGAAGGTCCGGTGTGTGCGCTGGTGTTTAAGACAATTTCTGAAGCCCATGTTGGTGATATGCACTATGTGCGAGTATTTCGCGGCAAACTGGAGCCGGGAATGGTGGTGGTCAATGGAACGAATCAACGGGATGAGAAGGTAAATCAGATTTATATTGTCAAGGGTAAGGAACGAACTGAGGTAGCGCGCCTGACAACCGGAATGATTGGTGCTCTGGTTAAGTTACGCGACACCCATACCGGTGACACTCTTGCTGACAAGCGGGAACCGGTTCGGCTGGCGCCGATAGTTTTCCCCAAGCCATCGATTTCGGTTGCAATTGTTCCCCAGAGTAAAGGTGATGAAGAGCGGGTGTCTAATGGACTTGCGCGACTCCACGAAGAGGACCCAACCTTTTCCTATGAATACAATGCCGAACTGGGGCAGCAATTGATTAATGGTATGGGGGAGTTGCATCTTGATGTGATTATTGGCCGGCTCAAACGGCGCTTTGATGTTAATGTCGATATAGAAAAACCGCGGATTCCTTATCGCGAGACGATTACCCGGAAAGCGGAGGCGCAGGGGAAACACAAGAAACAGACTGGTGGCAGAGGTCAGTACGGGGATGTGTGGCTCAGGATTGAACCCAAAGGCAGGGGGGAGGGTTTTGAATTCGTCGATGAAATTTATGGTGGTGCGATACCGGCGAAGTACATCCCTTCAGTTGAAAAGGGGGTTGTTGAAGCGATGGAGAAAGGGGTGCTTGCCGGCTACCGGATGATGGACATCAAGGCGACCGTTTACGACGGTTCTTACCACGAGGTTGACTCATCGGATATTGCGTTTAAAATCGCCGGCGGTCTGGCATTCAAAAACGCCTGCGAAAAGGCGGGAGTGGTGCTTCTGGAGCCGATTATGAGGATAGAGGTGACCGTGCCCGACCGTTACACCGGAGATGTGATAGGTGATTTAAACGCTCGCCGGGGCAGGATAATGGGTATGGAAATGCAGGGCGGGTTACAGGTAATCAAGGCGCAGGTACCGCTCGCCGAGATGTACAAATACTCCAACAGTCTCCGTTCAATGACTCAGGGGCGCGGCTTTTTCACGATGGAGTTCGACCATTACGAAGAGGTGCCGCGGGAGATTGCGGCAAAGATAGTAGAAGAGGCAAAACGGGTAAAAGAAGAGGCGAAAGAGTAAATCAGTAAATCTCATACCACGGGCGCCGGACCCTTTTTCTCACCAACAGCGCAATCAAAACCCCGCAGACAAATCCGCCAATGTGCACAAAATAGGCGACACCACCACCGGTTCCCGGGGAAGATGAACAGCCGTACAGGATTTGAAACAGAATCCAGAATCCGAGAAGAAGTGAGGCCGGAAGGTAGACTAAGCGGATAAAGAAGAAAAAGGGGACCAAAGTTAAAATCCGGGCGCGGGGAAAGAAAACAAAATAAGCGCCCATTATCCCGGAAATTGCGCCTGAGGCACCGATTGTTGGAACCCGGGAAAATGGAGCGACCAACACCTGAAGCAGATTGCCGACAAGTCCGGATAAGATATAAACAAAGAGGTAAAAGAAATGGCCCAGGGCATCTTCAACATTGTCACCAAATATCCATAAATAAAGCATATTTCCCAGGAAGTGGAACCAGCCGCCATGCATAAACATCGAACTGAAAAGAGTCCAGAGGCTCTGCCCCTGGACAATTTTTACCGGTATCATCCCATACTGCCTTATTTGCCATTCAAACGCTTCCGGAGAACGGGTGAACTGGAGAATCCAAACCGCGGAACAGGCAGCGATGAGGCAGTAGTTAATATAAGGCCGGCGTCGGGATTTGATGTCGTCGTAGAGGGGAATCATCGGCCTTTGGTAACAAGTAGGGCAATGCTGAGGGCAGCGATGCTTTTCCGCGCGAGGGCAATCCTGGTACCTTCGGTTGTCTTTGCCTTTAATCCAATAAATGTTGGAGCAATTTTTAACTGAGTTGCGACATTTTTTCTAATCGCATCAGCAAAGGGTGTTAGACGCGGGAGATCGGTGATGAGTACGGAATCAATCTGTGCTACTTGCCAGCCGGACCGCTTGATTAGTTGGAAAACGGTTCGCAACAATTCAATACTACAACTGTTTCGGTACTTTGGGTCGGTGTCCGGGAAAAGGGTGCCGATGTCCGGCATCGCCATTGCCCCGAGTAGGGCGTCAATTATCGAATGAACAAGCACATCGGCATCAGAGTGACCGATAAGGCCATAAGGACAGGGAATGTTTACACCCCCCAGTATCAAAGGGCGTCCTTTTTTAAGAAGGTGGGCGTCAAAACCTATGCCGGTACGATAGGGAGAAATATGCTTCAAAGTAGTAATATTTTACCCATCTTCCCTTGATGGTCAAGCGTTCGGGACAAAACAAATTTTTCCTTGACAAAATGGTTTTTTCGATGTTTAATTAAATCGAGGTTGAGGCCGTCAACAATCGGTTAGTGGTGAAGAGGAGGTTTGAGATGGCAGAGAGAGATATCGATGAACAGGTCAAGCATGACCATATAATTTATATCTTAAGCAAACGGTGTTATCATTACCCGAATCCGGCTCATCCCCATCTTATTACCTTCGCCAATCATCCGGTGAAGACCAAAGCGGTCCGGGATGAAATGGGAAAGGAGTTGTTTCCGGACATCGTGGTTCTAAACGGAGAGTCGGGCAAATTGGTAATGATTGTTGAGGTTGAAACCGAAACGACTGTTGAACAAGAGGAGGCGCAGGAGTGGCAAAGGTTCGCGGCATTAGGGACGAGGTTTTATCTTTATGTGCCAAGAGGATTTGGTGCCAAGGCGGATATGTTGTGCCACAATCTAACGATAAGTGAGATTGTTCAGTATTATTACGACGGAAAACACTATGTCCTCGAGCGGTTCAGGTAGCGGGTTTTGAGCAGATTGGTTTAAATTTGACATTGGGGTTTTAAAGTATAGACTTTTGGTAGTTAGGGAGTCGATGGTTTCGAGGCAACCTGGAACCGGACTCAAAGCAGATAAGCGTAAAAACAGGAGGAAAGATATGAGGAAGAACGTAGCGCTCCTCGCTCTGGTAAGTCTATTGGGACTGGTGTTTGCTGCCGGTTCTGATGTAACCACGAGCGACCTGTGCCAGAGTGCACCCCAGAAGGTTAAACTGTACTACGGCACATATGGCTCAAACGACTATGTCTGGGGAACAGCAAATCCGTCGTTTCCCACCGATGCCTGGATGCTGCACAGCGAGATGCCGGGCAGGATGATGGACAACGCCTGTGCGACTGATGGTAACTATGTTTATGTCCTTGCCGGTTTGGGCACCAGCAATGTGCTTTATCGGCATGCGATTGGTTCCACAACCTGGGAAACGAGGGCACCCTGTCCGCTTGATATCTCCAATGGTGGTGCGGCAATCATTGGTGATACGCTCTATTACTGTTCGGGTTACTCGTATTCACTGGGCACAACTGTTGACACGATGTTTAAGTACTGTATCAGCACCAACACCTGGACGAGTGGTCCTGGTCCTTTTACCGGTACAACCTATAACTGGCAGCCGCTTGTTTTAGCCTGTGGCGGTAAACTGTACTACATCAGCGGTTGCAACCAGCCGGGTGCATCCAATCCGACCCGCAATGTCTATTGCTATACCCCGGGCAGTGGCTGGGCTCAGGTAGCGGATATGAACGAGGGCAGGGTTTTTGCGATGGGATGTGTTTACCACGACACCATCTGGGTTACTGGTGGCTATCAAAACACGACAGTTTTGAACCACTCTGAGTTCTACGACCCGGTTTCAAACACCTGGACGGTTGACAACACCATTTTCCCGCAGTTGCCGATTGCCACTTGGGCGGCAGCGAGCGGTGTTGCTGGTCAGAAGATGTTTGTCCATTCGGGTGTGAGTGCGGCGATGGCGCTGATGGACACGACGCAGTACTTTGATTTTGGCACAAGAAACTGGACCGTGACGCCGACGGTGCTCTTGAAGGTTTACCGGGGTACCGGTGTGGGAAATGCGGATGGCAAGGCGGTGGTTTATGGCGGTTCTATTGGTGGTTTTACTCCCACCGATACCTGTCAGTATGAGGTCCTTGTCAGCGGTAATACCAACGATGTTGGTGTGATTCAGATTGTCAGACCGACGGGTTTCATTACCCCGGGTTACGTTACCCCGCGAGCGAAGATTAAAAACTTCGGTACCGCTCCCCAGACCGACATACCGGTTTACTGCTGGATTGATTCCGGTGCGGTCCGCGTTTACAACCAGACAGTTACTTATCCTGGTCCATTAGCACCGGGCGAGACCGCTGAGGTTGACTTTTCACCCCAGTGGTTCGCAATTCGTGGCACCTACAATGTAACGATGTTCACCGATTTAACAGGCGACGAAGACCGGACCAACGATACATTGCGCGGTTCAACCGAGGTACGGTTTACCAACATTACCTGGTTTGAGCGAACCGCTGCACCTCAACCGGGCAGATACTGGAGCCCGGGCACTGGTGTTGTGCGCGATACCATCTACTTCCTGGGTGGCAGGCAGTCAAACCCACCATCAGTTCGGACAATTACGGCATACGACATCGCCAATGGGACCTGGATTACGACAGGTTTGCCGACACTGTTGACACCGCGCCGTGCTGGTGCCGGCGGCAGAATTGGCAACAAGATATATGTTGCCGGTGGTAGAGATTCTGCAAGCACGACGCTTAACACCTGTGAGGAGTTTGATGTTGATACCAAGACGGTAACGGCAAAGGCTAATATGCCGGGTGCTGCCTGGGCATGTTGCGGTGCGGTGGCTAACGATAAACTGTATGTTATTGGGAGCGAATTTTACACCGGTGCAACTTACGAATACGACCCAAGCACCAACAGTTGGGCAACGAAAGCGACACTTCCCACGGGCAGAGGTTGGGCAGCAGCGGTCGGCGCTGGTGGCAAGGTTTATGTGACCGGTGGCGGTGGCCAGTCTATCACATATCAGGACTGTTGGGAATTTGACCCGGTTAATAACAGATGGACCCAGAAGGCTAATATGCCCGGTCCAAGGGTATATCACCGGATGGTTGCCTACGAGGATACGGTAATTTATGTGCTGGGTGGTTCAGTAGACGGTGGCACGGCAGCGGACAACCTCGTTTATAAGTATCATATACCATCAAACACCTGGTCAACCGAGACACCGATGATAACTCGTCGCGGCTGGCATATGCCCAATGTTGTCGGCGGTTCAATCTGGGTTGCCTACGGTTCGGATTGCGTTACACCAACATATCTGGTTAATCTGGAAGAGGGTTTGATTCCGATGACCGGTATTGAGGAGTACAGAATCGAAAACGGTTCGATTTCGATGAAAATGACGAATCCGATAACAGCATACGGTTGGTTGAGGTTTGGCGTTCCTAAAGCCGGACGCGTTAACCTCGGCGTCTATGATGTTACCGGTTCATTAGTGAAAACCTTTGTTGATGAACTTCTTTCTCCTGGAGAGTACCAGTTTACCTGGGACCGGCGCGATGCATCAGGCAAGCGGGTGGCAAACGGTACCTACTTCTATCGGTTGACGATTGATGGCAACTCGGTTTCTGCCAAGGCGATAGTGGTTCAGTAACACCTCCTTGTATACCAAAGGGGCTGCTATGCGGGCAGCCCCTTATTTTTTGTCTGTACCGCGCTAAAAGAGTCCCTGCTACCCAGCCATTAATTAATTAGAGACCAAAATCGGTAAAAATTAACCCTGCTCTTTTGATGATACCGGGTTAACCTGCGCATTATCAACAGGTTCGGTTTATACCCGATGCCGTATCGGGAACGACCCCCTCGACCCTTTCCGGGGTAGTATCCGACAGCAGGGCAGTTATGCTGGCGCCATCTGATTATACCGGACTGTTAACTTACATTACTAATGTAAGTTATTGTTAAACAGAATTAACCGTATCTTAGATTGGCTCCAGAAAAGGTTTATCCGGCGTTATAGATTTTACCCGCCGCTCGTTTTTCTATTTCCACCCACCACCCGCTAATGGTTTTATTCTTTTATCAAAATTTTACTTGACAACGGTTGCGTAGTTCGGTAAAATGCAGACAGAACAGATGTTGTGAAAGTAGGATTGTCTTTACAAATCTTTATTGAGATGATAAGTAAGATAAGTGAACCACCTCAAACATATACAGGCGGCTATTTCCAGTATCTCAGGGCAGATGCGGAAAATGTTAGATTCCCTCCTGAGATAGAAAGAGAACTGGATAGCAAAGCCGGGATAATGAAGGCGCTGGACTTTGGAATAAGGAGGGAACTTGATGCTATAATGTACTATATTGAGACAAACAATCTGGTGCCAGAGACACCGCATCAGATTATGGACCGGATTAAAGAAGAGGAGAGGAGCCATTTTGTCCGCTTGACAATTAAGGGAAAGAGTTATTTAAACCAGAGTAGTATGAAGCCACCTTGCCTAACAGCGGATATACGGTTACGCTTTGCCCAAATTGCCTTCGGCAACTCCGTTTATCCGCAAATGTTAGACGCAATGCCGTGCCTTAGAGTAAATTAAATATAGGAGGATAGAATATGCTCGAAGATACAACGGGGATTTTCAAACCGGAAGCAAAGACCATAGCGAAAATATTTGGTGATGCTGACAGTTTTTACCAAATACCTGATTATCAACGACTTTATAGTTGGGGGGATGAACAAATAGAGCAGCTATGGGATGACCTCTATTCTGCAATGGAATCAGGCGATAAAAGCTATTTTTTAGGGCCAGTCATTTTAATAAAGATAAAGAAAGAGAATGAAGATTGGTTTGAAGTTGTTGATGGGCAACAAAGGCTTACTACCCTAACAATTTTATTTTGTGTAATCAGAGATTTATACAGAGAGGAGTTGGGAAAATCGGATAAGTCAATAATAAACAGGATCCAGAATGCGATTATAAGCAAGGTTGATGAAAAACCACGGTTAAAATTGATAACTCAATTGCACCACCAAAGTAAATTTGAAAATGAAATATTAAAGGGAGTACAATTTCCCAGCAAGGAACTTACAAAAAAAGAGAGAGAACAAGAAAAATTCATAAATGCTGCTTTGATATTCAAGCAGAAATTAGAGGAGCTTAAGAATAAGAAAAATGGCGGAGTAGAAGCAGTCAAAAAATTCGCAGAATTCCTTCTGAACAATGTGGAAATGATAACAATTACTTGTTCTCAGCCAGGATATGCTATTAGGCTATTCCAAGTATTAAACACAAGAGGACTTGATTTGAGCCCAGCGGATTTGATCAAAAGTCATCTATATGGTAAAATACAAGATAAGCAAAGAAGGCTTCAATTTATTGCTACATGGCAAGACGTAGAAACACTCTCTAAACAAATGGATGAATCTATCAACGACTTATTCACCTATTATGAATACTATTTACTTGCGCAGAATCCAAAACGGTCATTGTATGAAGAATTAATAGACAAATTCAAAAACAAAGACCCAAATGATATTATTTATGACTTTAAGAAATTCATCGACTTTTTCAATGAGATTTATCAAATGGAATCTAAATTAATATTTTCATTCTGGTACTTACCAAATCAGGTTTTTTGGAAGGCGATACTCACTACAGCTAAAAAGGAAGGATTTAATGAGTTCGAGGAACTCTGCAGAGAATTAAGAAAAATGTATTACTGCTATTGGGTTGCTGGTTATACAACATCAAAAATTAAACAATTGTCTTTTAATTTGATAGGATGGCTAAAAGAAGGGAAAAAATTGGACTATATCGTAAATGAGATAGAAAATAAAATGAGGGATGATAATGTAATCAGTCGAATGAAAGACAATCTCCAAAATGATGTTTCTGAGGAGCGATGGCTTAGACCGTTATTGGTATTGGTGGAATATGCCCAAACGGATGACTCACAAATTTCCTATATTGAGCTTGATAACAGACTTCATGTTGATCACATATTGCCACAAGAGTGGGAATCTGTGCAAGAGTGGAAGAAGGAAAAATGGACTAAACCACAAGCGGAAAAATGGTTGAATAAAATAGGTAACCTTACATTACTTTCCGGAAGGAAGAACATTGCTCAACAGAATGGTCCACCTGATAAAAAGAAAGAAATGTATGAAAAAGGCCACGGAGGTAGAACTGCATTTGAAATTTCTAGAATGGTCATAAGAACTTTGGAAACTGGTTGGACAGAAAGGGATGTTGAAAAACGACAAAAATGGATGATTGAGCAAATTGAGAGCGTTTTAGGGGTAAAGTTTGAGGAAGACACGCCACAGCCGCCTAACATCGCATAAAAGGTTGATGTTGCTTCGCTCCATCTATCCTTCGGATGTCGTGCCTTGCGGCATTCACCCCAATTTTTGCCCCGCCCAAACTTCTTATATGCTGGAAACGTTATACGCAATCACCATAAGGAGGAATTAAAATGTTAATAGAAGAAGTAGTTGAAAAGTACCTTCAATTGATAAAGACAGAGCATTTTGCAAAATATGAGAAGGATTTCGCAAGCAGGATTCAAATAGGTTTATACAAAGAATACCAGAAAGGATCTTATGAACCAGCAATGCTCTCGATAGTAGAAGGAATTATAAATAACCTGAATGGATTGTCAGCATCAATCAGTAGAGTTAATATTTCTACCAAAGGTATTTTTATTCACGGAAAGAAGTCCCAAGTAGAATTTAAATATTATGAGCGAAAAGTCCAAAGAGAATTGGGGGACCTCATTTTCATACTATCCGTTATCTATAATGGGAGAAAACATTTTGAGAAGTTTACGATTTCACAGTTCAAAAAAGGTGACGATAAGTTAAGATGGAATCTCGGTAACAAAGAGCAAATCTATTTACTTTCCCGTTTCCCTTCATTTCGGGGGATAAAAGGTTCTATAGTTCCTATGAGGGAGTTCAATCTACCTAATTATTCTGGATGTTTAGGTTCTTTCAACTTGCTTTTCCCACCAGGAGATTTTGTTTTTGTAAGTGCTTCACAATTAGAAAGTTGCGTGGGGAATAGAAAATCTATTAATATAGTCAACATACCAAAATTCTGGGAACCACCGAGTTATTATTTTACTTATCCCATACCTTTTGATTGCCTTCATATAGAAGAATTATTCTACTTTTGGCGAAAACTATGGAGACACGGAATACTCATTCCATTTTTCCCACCCTATTTTATAGGTATTCTTGGTTTTTCTTGTTATGCTTCTAATATTCATGAGTTTGTAGATAAGTATTTAAGAGGCAATATTGGAGAGATGATTTACTCGGATATTGGAATTTATAATACTTCTGCTTTTGATTTCCTCCGTGAGTTACTTTCTGCAATAATGAGAAAAGCTCAAAAAGAGAAAAAAACCGAATTTATAAATTTCATCAACGAATTTTTTAAATATCCATATGGTGGCAATGAGGGAGGTAGGAAAGAAGGTATAGAATCTGATTATGAAGGTGGAGATATTGGCATTATCTGGACTTCAATCAATTTAGGCGAAGGTGAGAAATAATGGCGACGGCGTATAACACGGTGTTTGTGGCTCACTTCGTTCGCACAAATCCAGCCTTCAGCTGGACTTCACAAACACCGAAAACGTTATACGCAATCGGCTTAATCAAAAGAGGTGAAGGTGATGAAAAAAGAAAATCTTGAAAAAATTCAGGGAACACTTGAATTAAAAACTCGCAAATGGTGGTTTTTACTTATTTTCATTCTGATCGGAACAATAACTCCACCTATTGTTACAAAGGGATACGATCCTTCCAAAACTGGCGAAATTATAAGCTATATACTCCAAAATTCCTTGATCAAATCTTGTTCTCCTCTCTTTTAGAAGGGCACACTCAGTAGAAGCCATAAAAGAGGTAAAGTAATGGATGGAAGCCGACTGCGTATAACAGCGGATAAAAGGGAAATCGAAAATTTCCCCCAAATTGCCTTCGGCAACTTCGTTTATCCGCATGCCGTTATACGCAATGCCATACCTGATAAAAAATATTTGGAGTTGCTTGACAAAAAGAAAAAAACTGTATAATAATATATCACTTTATATATTTGAACGGAGAGAATATGAACAGCCTTCAAAAATTTCAGGATTTACTTAAAGAGCTTTTTCAGTTTGAAGCCTCGGACTTGGATTTTGGGATTTATCGGATTCTAAACTACAAACGAGACAGAATTGAAAAATTTATTCAAGAGGATCTTAAAAACAAGGTTGAAAGTTCCTTTGCTAAACATAGGGATGAAAGATTAACTAATATAAATCAAAGATTTGAGTCTGCAAAAGAAAAAATTATTCAAAGTTTGGGAATTGAATTTAAATCAACAAAAGGAAGTAAAAATGAGAGAGATTTTACATGACAAGGATTCGGTTAGAACTGACAGGATATCCGAAATAAGTTCGGATATAAACAAGTTATGTGCAATTGGTTGCTTAAAATTTAGGAGGCATACATCATGTTGAATATTGAAAAAATTAAAATAGAACCAAGCGTGAAGCTGGGAGATATTATACGAGACGTCGAAAGAGGAAAACTCAGAATTCCGCGTTTTCAACGGAAGTTTGTGTGGGAAAGACCAAAAGTGGTGAGACTCCTAGACAGTATGTATCATCAATTCCCCATCGGGTCCTTTTTCTTTTGGGAAGCCCCGAGAAAATACAACAAATTTTTTAGGAATATTGCGGAATTGAAGTTGCCAGAGCCTGACGAGAGAGACGACCTAACTTTTGTTCTTGACGGCCAGCAACGAATAACGTCTCTTTTCGCAGCAGTTAAGGGCCTAACGCTTGATGGACTAGATTATGGTGAGATCTGTTTTGACTTAATAGAAAAAGAATTTGTGATTAAGAAGGCTGATAGTAAAAGGTATATTGCTTTATACGAAATGCTTGATGAACAAAAGCAGTTTGAAATTTACGATAAGTTGTCCCAGGAAAATAGGAAAACATTTAGTGATTGCAGATTCGTCCTTATCAATTATCCATTCTCGGTTGTGCTAGTACGTACAGAACGTGATGATGCTTGCGATATATTTGAGAGAATCAACCAAGAAGGAAAAAAGTTAAGCCTTGCAGATTTAATTGTAGCAAGAACTTGGAGCGAAGATTTTGATTTAAGAGAGAAAATTACAGATTTTAACAAGACACTCTCGAGTAAGGGCTTTGGGGAGCTTGAAGTAGAGGCAGTAACAGAAGCTTTATCTCTAAATATTAAAGGAGGTTGCACACGTTCCATTCAACTTGATTTAACTTTAGAGGAAATTAAGAAAGCTTGGGAAAATACAATCGCGTCTTTAAATTTAGCTATTGATTTTTTACGTGGAAATCTTGGTGTTAAAAGATACAGTTTTCTACCTTATCGTGGGATTATTCCCATCCTAAGCTATTATTTCTACAAATCCAATAACAGGACAATTTCATCTGAACACAGGGAAGTGATAGGAAAATGGGTGTGGAGGGTTTCGTTTTCTGAAAGGTATAGCAGTGCTGGACCAACAAAAATGGGAGAAGATAAGAAATTATTTGACCAAATCATTATTAACACTACTGTTTCTGTTGAATATCCTGTTAATGTTACTACCGAGGGTATCTATAGTCTTCAAATGAAGACAACATCAGCGATTAAGAATGCCGTGATTTGCTTATTAGCCAGGCGATCCCCAAAACATTTCAAAAATAATACAACAATACCTTTGGATGATGCATACTTTTCCGACTTTAATAGTCCAGAAAAGCATCATATTTTTCCTGCGAGTTTCTTGGGCCAACAGGGTATCAAACAATTTTCACTTGCTAATTTTTGTTTTCTACCCGCAGAACTAAACAAAGATATACTTAATAAAAAACCAAGTCAGTATTTCAAAGAGATTAAGGATGTAAACCCAGAATTTCAAAAGACGATGGAAACGCACCTGATTCCGGTTGGTGATGACTCCGGAATATGGACAGATGATTATCAGAAGTTTATTCAACAAAGAGCGGAATTGATTAAAAAAGAAATTGAATTGGTTATTGGAACATGAACAGAGGCAACCAACTTCACATAACATAGCATACAAAGTTCATGCCTTGCGGCATTCACCCCAATTTTTGCCCCGCAAAAACTTCTTTTATGCTGGGAACATTAGGCACAATGCCATACCTCTGATAAAATACATATTTGTTTGACAGAAAGAAAAAAGATTATAAGTTATTAAGTTAGGATAAAAATATATATTTGAACGGAGAGAATATGGAGAGCCTTCAGAAATTTCAGGTTTTATTTAAAAGGCTTTTTCAGTATAATGAGGAGGATTGAAAATGCCCAATAAAGCTTTTCCCAAAATAACGCAGATTTTTTCATCTTCAGATGTTAAACATGGTTTATCTCTTTTTACAGACAAAGAGATTAGAGCTGTGGAAGGCTTAATTATAGAACAGAATGGAAAATTTCATATCAAATGCCAGATTAAAGACAAATACAAAGTCGCGAAACCTGAAGAAATTGTAAGGCAACTCTGGATTTATCGGTTAATGACCGAATACGGCTATCCAAAAGACAGGATAGATGTTGAAAGAGTAATTTATTTTGGTTCAAGAGATTCTGGTTTAGCAGATATCGTTGTCCTTCACGAAGACCTGAATCATCCATACATAATTTTTGAAGTAAAAAGACCTCAAAGAACCGCAGGGTTAGAACAATTAAAGAGTTATTGTAACGCTGGAGGGGCTCCGATTGGTGTTTGGTCTAATGGGAATGAAATGATAAGACTTCACCGAGAAGAACCCAATATTTTTATAGAGATTCCAAGGATACCAAAAGTTACGGAAACACTGAGAAATATTTTAACTGAAAGATGGACACTCAAATGGCTTGAGGAGCATGATGAATTAAAGCAAGGTAAAACAACACTTAAAAAGATATTGCTGGACTTAGAAGAGCTTGTTTTAGGTAATGCTGGAGTAGATCCGTTTGAAGAAATTTTTAAGTTAATCTATGCCAAACTCTACGATGAATGGAGAGGGATTAACGACCCTTCCTACCAATTAGAATTCTTCGTTGGAGATAGAAGCCCAGAACAGGTAAAAAGCGCAATATCAAATCTTTTAGAAGGGGCAAAGAGAGAATGGCAGGGTGTTTTTGAGCCGACAGATAAGATTGAATTGAGAAATGA
>CAZVDD010000017.1:0-2632 GCA_964626075.1 uncultured bacterium | reverse complement strand
GTCAATCGGGTCAGGAATA
Source organism: uncultured bacterium (assembly GCA_964626075.1). Classification (GTDB taxonomy): domain Bacteria; phylum Hydrothermota; class Tepidihabitantia; order Tepidihabitantales; family Tepidihabitantaceae; genus Tepidihabitans. Next base: position 2,613 of record CAZVDD010000017.1, on the reverse strand, counting down.
ACCTGTTTGATACAGGTGACCTCAAGACCGGTGCCGCGCCAGTTGTTATTGCCCAGGGACTCACAGTAGCAGTAAACCCAGTTGTTGCCCGCATCGGTAGATTTCATTACCGCATGGGAATTACAATAGAAAATTATCGCCGTGTCGCTCGGGTCCAGTGCCAGACCGTCAGGCGTATATCCCCAGAAGTAAATCCAGCCCTTTTGGACATTGTTATCATTTGTTACCCGAAACCAGTTTTGCCCGCGAGTGGTGCTTTTGTAAACACCGCCTCGCCCTCCATAACCATAAAGCGCACCGGCATAAAGCACGGCTGGATTCTTAGGGTTAACAACTATCCGCCGAAAGTTAATCCTCCAGGCACCGGTGGTGCAGGGTTGCCACAGCTCGCCATAATCGGTGGTGAACCAGATACCGCTGCACAGGGAGTTGCGTTCTATATCCTTAATCGGCGAGGTTGCTGCATAAACCCGGTCCGGTTCAACCGGGTCGATTGCGATCTCCCGCACCACAACACTCTCGGGCATTGGTGGCAGACCGGAATTTTTCAACTCCCAGGTCAGACCGGCATCGGTGCTGCGATAAATACCAAGATGGGTTCCGGCGAAAATCAGATTGGAATTGCGCGGATCAACCGTGAGCGCATAAAAAAGTGCGGTGGTGTCAATACCAGTTGTTCCCCTCAACATCTGCCAAGTTTCACCACCATCTGAACTCTTGAAAACCGCGCCCCGGGTTGGAACCTGAATCCAGATCGGATCGGTATACATCACCCTCGGCATACCGATACCGGCATAGACTACATTGGGATTATTGGGATCAACTGCCAGCGCACCAATCGGTGCGGTATAATTTGTCCGACTCGGCGCTGGAAAACCGTTCCGCTTTGGCACCCAGGTTTCGCCACCATCGGTTGACTTGTGGATGCCACCCCAGGTGCCGAGAAAAATTATCCCTGAGTTATGGGGATCCGGCACGATCTTCTCTACATAATAATCGGTCAAACCTTTATTCAGTATCCGCCACGATGCGCCATAATCGGTCGACTTATAAAACCCGCCTACATCCGAGCCAACATAAATCGTGCCCGGATTTAATGTGTCAACGGCAATCGTGGTAAACCAGCCACCACCTCCCATGCCGATTGACCGCCATTCTAATGACGGCTGCGCCCAGGACCGGGTCAGAAAAAGCCCGATAATAACCATCTGCCATTTAAAAATCTCCTTGTTCATAACTCTCCCCTTTTTATAACTTGAGTACTAACAGGTTATATTTTTAACAATAAAATTCAATTTTTTCCGCGCAAGCGGGCAAGGAGATTTTTGCCTTTGGTAATCAAAAATGAACCCAAGGCACCGAACAGGGCGGCGATGCCGAATCCAACCGGGCAACCAGGTCTGCCACAGCAGGGGCAGGTAGAACCCATCGTCAGATAACCACCACTGATTCCTGCCCAGAGCCCGAGAAAACGCAAAACCCCTGGCAGGATGGGGCGGTGTTTATGTTCTTTCATCTACTTGCCGGTGATGAGTTTTTTTAACTCATCTTTGCTGGGAATCTTGCCCTGACTGACCACCTTGCCGTCAATCGCTAGACCGGGGGTCATAAATACACCCATTGCCGCAAACTTTTTGATGTCGGTCACCTTTTCCACATTGGCAGCAATTTGCAGCTCTGCCAGGGTGTCAATCACCCGCTTTTCCAGTTCCTGACAGCGGGGACAACCAACGCCAAGAATTTGAATGTTCATCTTACTCCTCCTTTTTATCTGTTTTTACTCTCTTTATTACTAATTCTTCTTAACATCTTACTGTTTTACCCCTTTTGTCAAATGCTCGCAACTCGCAGTTCTCAGTTTCTGGTAGAGCGCAGAAAGTTTTTCCTGAAATAAACTATTAACCTGAGGCTCAATTTCCGCAAGCGGTTTAACCGGTATTGTATCCATCACTTCTTTCGGGTCTAAACCGCTATCAAAGAGCAACTGCGCTGCACCCGCAATCATCGCCTTCAACGCCCGGTCAACATCTTCGCACGCAAGGCCAAAACTCCTGCCCAGTTCCCTTAAACTCTGCCACTGAAACCAGAAATAGGTCGGTCCCATACCGGTCAAAATCGCATAAGCCTCAAGGGTGTCCTCTTTAACTTCGGGATGTTCGCCCAGAGGCGCAAACAGGTCCTTGAGTTGGTGACGCTGGTCATCAGTTATCGCCGGCGCATATGCGACTGGATTGTATCCCCTGCCAAGCATCGCAGGCGCACTGGGAATCATCCGCACCAGATGTTTAAACCCGCCCAGTAAATTGCTCAACTCATTAAATGTTATCACCGGTGCCAGTGATACGACAATCGCGCCGGGATTCAGCGCACCGGCAAGTTGCGGCAAAACGGTTCGGATCGCTGGCGGGTGCAGGGCGATAAAGACCACCTCCTGGCTCGCACTAACTCGATTATCATCGGTTACATCGATTTCAGAAAACTTCTGTTTCAGTTGCTTGAGGACAGGCGCCGAACAATCGCTGACCAGAACTTTATTCAGTGCCATTTTTTCCCGATGCCAGGCAGAAAGAATAATTCGCACCACCCTGCCGCCACCAATAAATCCGATTGTTG
>CAZVDD010000016.1:0-10988 GCA_964626075.1 uncultured bacterium | reverse complement strand
GCGGCACGGGCGTAGTCTGCGGTGTCCGAGTAGGGCGCCTTGAAATTAGCCGCGACATCAGCCCGCAGGATTGTGCCATCCTGAATCATTGCGCTGGTTACAGCGTTTGCCTGCCCTTCGTTTACATAGCGGGCGTCAAGTGCGGTGGTGTCCTTGCCCTGCAAGGCATCGGCATTGGCAGTTCTTTCTGACAGATAAGCGTAGGGAACACTACCAATTTTTAAACGGGGAGTCAGTTCACTGCCTGCGCCTACCTGCATACCGAGGTATAAATCACCACCATCCGGTACCTGGGGAATCGGTATCGCTGCACCCAGCAGGACCAAAAACAGGCCGTTTCGTACCGCAACGTTCTGGGCTTCGCTCCAGAACGGGGTGCCGCCGGTTTCCTGAGAATAAAGCCGGAAGGTTAATGAGTAGTTACCATCCGGCACCGGAATTCCGAAAGTGTCGGTTAACTTACCTTGATAAGATAGAAGCCGGGGTATAGTAATCGCATCGGTTTCTGTGGTGATTGGCGGGTTCACTTTATTTATCGTAGTGGCGACCGGTTGAGCCAAAACAACCAATGCATCATTTCCTGCCCAGGTTGCGATGTTCAGGGCACTGAGTAACAATAAAGCCGCAACTAACTTCATTATTCCTCCTTTATTGGTTAGCCGGTTTTACCTGGTTGCGGTGAGCATTCAGGGGTTTTTGACCCTTTTACCATACCCTCTTACTTAAAATTATAGCAAGACAAAGAATTAATGTCAATCTAAGGATAAGTTTATTAGTGTTACTATCAGAAAAGACGGAAGCCGATGGTGATAAAGTAAAAGCCAGTAATGACGGCGAGTATACGAGAAGCGAGGCGGACGGTTGCATAACGGTTAAAGATGCCGATAAGGAGTAAAGGAGCGAAGAATAAACTGGTCGTCAAGAAGAACAGAAAGAAGAATAAGACGCCGTTTTTTATGCCGCCGATGTCAGTTACAGTGGTAAGGGCGAGGAGAAAAGGTGGGCAGGGAGAAAATCCAATCATGGTGCCTAGAAGAAAGGGAAAGAGATGAGATTCAGTCCGGGAAATAACGAGCCGACAGAAGGCGTAGCGGGCAAATGGGTTGAGGTCTGTAATACCGTAGAGGATGAGTAAGATTGCGAGAACGATATAGAGGAAGGGTAAAATTAAGCGGTGGAAGATGGTAAATCGGGCAACAGTAGAACCGAGCAAACCAAAAATGAGACCAAAGAAAAGATACGCAGAGAGGCGACCGAGAAGAAAAGTCGCAAGGTTGAGAGCGGTGGATTTGAATCCCGTCCGATGAGAACCGGCGAGGGTCGGCAATGCCACCGGCAGGCATAAGCCAAGGCAGGAGGCGCCCGATGACAGACCGAGCATCAGGGCGCGGAACGCGATTTGTTCCATCAGGAGTGCAGGGCAAAACGATTAACGCCGGATGTTAGGGGCAAAGGTTACGGTAACGCGGCGGACACCCGGTGTTGCGATAAGAGTGTCAAGGGTTGATTTTGCCAGCTGTTTAATGTATGGACAGAACGGGGTGGTAAGGTTGAATACAACCCGGACATTACCGGCGGTGTCAATTCTGAGCGTTTCCAGTAAGCCGATGTTAATCAGGTCGGTACCCAGTTCCGGGTCAATTACCCGATGCAGGCGGTGGATTATTAAGAGAGAGTCCGGTGCGCCGGCACCAGTATAAGCCCAGCCCTGAGCTTCAAGGGTAACCGGCTGAACATTTTTTGTGGAACGGAGCCAGTGTGGCAGGAGTGTTATGGCAATCCCGGCGATGAGAAGGATGAGGATGAGGAGTGTACGAACGAGAGAGGCATTTCTATCTTTCACTTTTGTGATTTTAGATTTCTTGCAAGAAATGTCAAGTGAGGCCAACGCAGGAGTAAAGTTATTATTACCGGTTCAGGGTTTTAAGACGCTCTGGGCGCCGGATTATCAGGTAGAGAATCGCACCAATTGCATAGGTGAGTCCAACGACAAGCCCCCAGATAAGACGCTGGTTGTTTTCATCGGTTTCTTTAGTCAAAAGGTCAATCAGCACCCAGACCCAAAGGACGAATAGCCCCAAGCCGATGATTCCAGTTAAAGGGCCACCCCAGAAACGATGGGGTAAGGGTCCGCAGGTGCAGACCGGTACCGGTGTGCAGTTTAACATATTGTTTACCTCCCGAGTTTATTGATTCGCTCATGGCGACGGACAAAAAGATAAATTAGCGCGCCGAGCCAACGGGTAAATATAACCACCAGGCTCCAGATGAGGCGCGTGTTATTTTCATCGGTTTCGCGGGTAAGGATTTCAATGAGAATCCATATCCAGAATACGCTTGCACCAACACTAATTGCGACAACAGATGTGAGTATGGAAAACCAGAGCCAGCGGCAAATCAACTCCTTCATAAGTTATGTTAATCAGGAAAACTGAAATGTCAATTCCATTCCGGGAAAGGAGTTAAGGCGCGTGTGTTTGAGTAGATGCCGTACATATTGACAAATGCAGGGTTAAACTTATAATCGGTTGTGCCTGAAGATGAGAGGCTAAGAAGGCGGCTCGGGATTCAGATTCTGTTTGACTTCTCGGATGTAATCGATGCGGTTGAATTCGCCGCCAGTGCTGGTTTTGGAGTTCTCGAAATTAACCTTGGTAATATCCGCTTTGGTGAGCAATTACGCCGTATTCGAGAGCGACAGGAAGTTAGAAAAAGTGCGGCGCGGCTGGGTGTAAAACTGGCAATCCATGCGTTAGAAGGGCCGTCATTTTTTATTCCGAGCCGGCGGGTGCGCAGATGCGCGGTTACGGAGTTGAAGCAGACCTTGGATTGGGCTGAGGAGATTGATGCCCGGAATGTGGTGATGCATTTGGGTTTTGATACGCATTACGGGATGGGCACAGGAGGCAATCGTTACACCCACGAAGAATTTCCCGAATATTATGACGATGCGCTTTTTGAGGCGCTTACTGAGTTGAAGAATTATGCCCGGGGTAGAGCACGATTGTGCATCGAGAATGTCGGAGGTTTCAGGTTTGCGCCGACGAAGCGGGTTTTACCGGGACTGCTGGGCGGAAGTTTAGGACTGTGTTTTGACATTGGACATATTGCAATTTTGCCTGACGAGCACAAAAAAGAGGAGTTTGAGTTTTTCCAGAGGTATAAACAGCAGATATTTCATTCGCATATTCATCACAATCACGGAACAAGGGACGAGCACTTGCCGCTTGGTGCGGGCAGTACCGATGTCCGACCGTATTTACGTCTGCTGGTCAAAAGCAATGCCTGGCTCGTGATGGAAACCAGACCAAGAGCGGCAGCGCTTGCTGCCCGGGAATACTTTGAGCAATTGCTGCCGAAGTTGCGATGAGAGCGCTTGTAACCGGAGCAAATGGGTTTATCGGTTCTCATCTGTGCGCGGCATTGCTCAAAAGAGGTTATGAGGTGCGTGGTTTGGTGCGAAAGACGAGCAACTTAGAGTGGCTGGAAGGTTTGGAGTTAGAACTGGTTTACGGCTCTCTTGAGGATGAGGAGGCGCTTTCGCAGGCAGTTGAAGGTGTTGACTTGGTGTTTCACACGGCGGCAGTGGTGCGGGCAAGGCGGAAGGCGGATTTTGTACGGGTGAATTGCGAAGGTTCGGAGCGACTGGCAAGAGTGGCGGTCGCTGCTGGCGTAAAACGGTTTGTGCTTTTTTCTTCTGTAGCGGCGGCAGGTCCGGTGCCACCGGGCAGAAGTTTGAGTGAGAAAAAGATTGAAACGCCGGTGAGTTTTTACGGTCGGGCAAAACTGGAAGCGGAACGGGCGGTGCTTAAGTACAAAGAGAGCCTGCAGCTAGTGATTTTGCGGTTTCCCGCGGTTTATGGACCCAGAGACCGGGATGGGCTTTTGATGTGGCGGATGTTTTTTCGGGGTTTGGCACCGGTGATGGGTGGGACATTTTCTTTAGTTTATGTGGACGATGCGGTTCGTGCCGCAGTTCTTGCCGGAGAGAAGAATTGCCCTTCAGGCGCGGTTTTCTTTATTTCGGACGGCAACTGTTACAGTTATTATGAACTTGTAAGGGTGTGGCAGGATGTGACCGGAAAGAGGGTTTTATTTTATAGAGTTCCCAAGGTTCTGGCGTTATTCGCGGCGACTTTGAATCAATGGTTGAATCGGGAAGGGGCGATTTTCAATCCGGACAAAGTGCGGGAGTTATGTCAGGAGTGCTGGGTTTGCACTGACCCACGGGCAGAAACGGAATTGGGGTTTAAGCCTGAATTTGATTTAAAGAAAGGAGTGGAAAGGACTTTGCAGTGGTATAAGGAGAAAGGATGGCTGGGAAGAAAATAGCACAAAGAGAAAGTCAATTGAAAGGTAAAGAGGCGGTGCTTGCGGAACTGGAAGCAAGGTGTCAGGAACTGGGCATAAAGGTGGTATATGACGACCTACGCGGGGAAGGAGGATTGTGCCGTGTACGAGAGCGATTCTGGTTGATTGTAAATCGCCGGGTTTCGGTCGCGACGAAAATCAGGTTGCTCAATGAAGCATTAAAGAAGGTTGGGGGACAAACCACAGTACCGTCGGTTGACGCCTCAACGGTTGCTCAGGTTCGGACCGGGCAGCGGACCGATTAACATCATGGTTGACGGTTTTCCTTGGCTAAATCTTTCAACAGTTTTTCAGCGGCAGGTTTGTCTTCTAAAAAGTAGTCGGCGGGATAGGTTGGTTTCTGGGTTTTGATGATGTGCTGGAGTTCGCGCTTCGCATCTTCATAACGGTGCTGTTTTATGTACACCTTGGCAAGGTCAAGACGGATGACAGTGTAGTTGGGGTCGACCCTTAACCCTTTAATCAAGAATTTTTCCGCTTTTTTTAAGTCACCACCGGCAAATGAGGGCAGTTCGTAGTAAAGAACCCCCAGGGCATCATAGGCAGCCGCATAACTGGAGTCAAGTTCAAGGGTTTTGTTGAACATTTTTTTGAGGTCCGGAACCATAAAAAGGGAGTTTAGCACACCGCGCACCTGCCCGATTCTACCTTGAGGAATTGCCCACCACAAATAGCCGTCCGGGTTTTTCGGGTTGATTGACCAAAGCGTTTCCGCAATCACTTTTGCCCTTTCAAAGAGGCGAATTTTTTCGGCGGCGTTACGGGCATCTTCGCCCATCTGGGTATGAATCCGGGACCAGAGGTAGAGGGTGCGCTCATTTCTTGGGTCGAGGTTACGGCAGTGGGCGAGAATTGAGTAGGCGGAGTCAAGATAAGTGCGGTTTAGGTGTCGGTTGAAGAGAAAAAATTGAGCACGGTCGCACAGAGTGTTGATGTCATTTGCTGGTAAAGAAGAAAAGAAAAAGGAAATGATGAACAGATGAAACATCTATTCCTCCTGGTACATTGATTCAATCAGGGTTTTGTACATTTCATAGGTTGGCTGACGCCGGACTTTGAGGGTTGGGGTCAAAAGGTTGTTTTCCACTGTTAAAGGTTCGGGGATGAGACGGAATTTACGTATTTGTTCGTACGAGGCAAGATGGGCGGTGGCACGGGTAATTTCGTTGCGGAACAGTTCGATGATTTCAGGATGGTTGAGTAGTTCCTCGAATTTAGCGAACGGGATTTTCTCTTGACGGGCATAGTCTTCAAGTGTCAACCGTGCCGGAACAATTAGGGCAACGAGATAGGGTTTACGGTCACCAAATACCACCGCCTGCTCAATGTACTTGGAGTTAATGAGTGCTTGTTCAATTGGCACCGGCGGGATGTTTTTACCGTAGGAATTGACAATCAGTTCTTTGATGCGGCCTGTAATAATAAGGTTGCCAACGGCATCAAACCGTCCCTGGTCGCCGGTGTGGAACCAGCCTTCAGCATCGATTGCCCGGGCGGTTTTTTCAGGCTTCTTAAAATAACCTTTCATTACATTGACACCGCGGACAAGGATTTCGTTATTTTCTCCAATTTTCACCTGAACACCGGGGAATGGTTTACCCACCGTGCCCACTTTCTCTTCGCCCGGAACCGCTGCACAGACAACCGGCGCGGTTTCGGTTAGCCCGTAACCTTCAAGAAGGTTGAATCCGAGATTTCGAAACGTCCGGGCAAGTTTTCGTTCCAGTGGTGCACCACCGGACATAATTATGCGGATTTTACCCCCACCCAGCCGGCGCAGTTTTCGGACGACAACGATGTCAAGAATGGCTTTCTGGAGTTTCAGTCCGAGGGGAACGTTTTTTTTCTGAGTGCGGAGAATGGCACAACGGGTTGATGTTTTAAGGGCGGCAATCATCAGCCGGCGCTGAAGTGGCGGCCCGGTCAATACCTTTTCCTGAACCGTATTGTAAACTTTTTCAAGGACCCGGGGGACGACAAGTAATACCGTCGGTTTGATTTGGGCAACATCTTCGCGAATTGTCTGGAGCGATTGGGCATAAGCGATGGTTGCTCCGGCAAGAAGCATTGTGTAATAGCCACAGGTCCGTTCAAACATATGGCAGAGCGGTAAAAAAGAGACGAACCGGTCCTTTTCGGTGATGTTAAAGCGCTCAATTGCTGCCCGGGCGTTAGTTAAAATGTTACGATGAGAGAGCATCGCCCCTTTTGGTTCGCCGGTTGTGCCCGAGGTGTAACAGATGGTTAAAAGGTCGTCAGGCTGGGGTTGATGGGGGGTAGCATTTTCTAAATTTTGCTTGATGAATCTGTTGCCCTGATTTTGGAGCGCGCTTAGGGAAATAAACGGTTTACCATTGAAATTCCCCGGTAGTTGTTCAAAAAAGGTAACGATGAGTTGCAGATGGGGTAATCGGGGAAGACAGGGAATGATGGGCGCAAGCAGCTCCGGGCTCTCAATAAACAGGTGACTGACCTCGGCTTCGTTCAGGATGTAACAAACGGCATCAACAGAAAGGGTGTGATAGATGGGCACGACCACCGCGCCCAGTTTGATGGCAGCAAGATCGGCAATAGCCCATTCGGGTCGATTGTAGGAGTAAATGCCCACGCGCATCTCAGGTTTAACGCCGTAAAATCGGAGTCCGGCAGCGGTCTCGTCAATACGGCAGCACAATTCACCGTAGGTAATTGTCTGGAATCGATTGCCTTGCTTGTGCATTAAGGCAGGATGGGAAGGTAGGCGCTGGGCGGTTTCAAGGAAAGAGAAATAGAGGGTATCAGCCATAGACAATGATGGACTATTTACTAATAAAGTCAAGTGCGGAGAAGGTGTCATTGACAGATAAGGCAGTGATATTTATATTGTAATGATGAGTCAGGTTTTGCGAATTGTTTTTGGTAATCTGTCTTTGAAAATTGTTGCTTTAATCTTTGCCCTTTTCCTCTGGTCATTGGCAGTTTTGGACCGAACTTACGAGGTCAAACTTGATGTCCCGGTCAAGGTGGTTGAGAAGGGTAGTAGTGAGCGCGTGATAACCGATGTTGACACCCGAGTAGCAGTGGTGGCGTTGAGCGGTAAGGGCAAGGAGCTGATGCGGGTGCGCCGGTCGGCGCTAGAGTTTACACCGGTTGTGCCTGAAGGCAAGTTCGGAACCAAACAGGTACGGTTGCAGGTTTCGGACCTAAAATTGCCACCGGGTGTGATAGTGCGTGCGATAGAGCCAGAGATGATTGAGGTGAAATTGGGTCCGGCACAAACGAAAGAGGTGGCGGTTTTGGTTCCTACGAAAAACCAGCCTACCTCAGGCATGATGGTTTCTCAAATCAAAGTGCGGTCTGGTGCGATGCTGGTCGGGTTAAGGGATGGGGTACAGAGTTATACGGCGGTTAGTACCGAAACGCTGGATTTGAGCACGGTCCAGCAGGGAGAAATCAGGCGTCTGCGTGTCGTGCCGCCGGCAATGGGGATTACCTGTGTTCCGGAGTCGATTGATGTGGAGGTAGTTTTAGAAAAAGAGGCGGCAAGGATATTTTTAGGTTTGCCGGTGCAGGTGCTGGCACCACCAACGATAGATGTTGAGGTAGTACCAGATGAAGCGCAGATTGCGGTTGCCGGTCCGGCAAATAGGATTGATTCACTTAAACCTTCAGATATCGCAGTTCAGATAAAGATTTCTGGTTTAGGTCCCGGGTCGTATCGATTAGGCGCCGATGTCAAACTGCCGGAGCGGTTCCGAATGGTGAAGATAGAACCGCAACTTTTTGATGTTATAATCAGATGAGTTTTCTCTGTCTGGGAATAGAAACATCTTGCGACGAAACTGCGGCGAGCGTGGTGGGAGATGGGGTTAAGGTTTTTTCCAGTGTCGTTTCGTCACAACTGGTGCACGCGGTTTATGGTGGTGTTGTGCCAGAACTGGCGGCACGGGCGCACATCAGGACTATTGTCCCGGTAGTGAGGGAGGCGATGGCAAAAGCTGGGGTTAATTTCGAAGATTTGCATCTTGTTGCAGTAACTCATGCTCCCGGGCTTCTGGGCGCATTGCTCGTGGGATTGCCCTTTGCCAAGGCGGTAAGTTTCGGATTTGGGATTCCATTTGTGGGCGTGAATCATCTTGAAGGGCACATCTTTGCCCTGCGATTAGAATATCCAAATTTGGAACCACCTTATCTTGGTGTTGTGCTTTCTGGCGGGCATACCGAGTTGCTTATTGTTCATGACTGGTGCAAATATGAAGTTCTGGGGTCGACTGTTGACGATGCCTGTGGAGAGGCGTTCGACAAAGTGGCAAAGCTTTTAGGATTGCCCTATCCCGGTGGTGCTGAAATTGAAAGATTGGCAAGACAGGGCTCAGCAGTGATTCCGTTTCCCGTACCAGAACCCGGCGGTCTGGAATTTAGTTTTTCGGGGTTGAAGACCGCGGTGCTTTACTATTTGCGGGACAATCCCGATATTCGACGCGTCGACGTCGCGGCATCGTTTCAGTCGGCAGCAATTCGTTCAATAACCAAGAGAGTGGAACAGGCAGTGCGGCTTACTGGCTTGGAGATTGTTGGTGTTTCTGGGGGTGTGGCGGCGAATAATTATCTACGGGAACAGCTTGGGATTCTTAGTCAGCGTCTTGGTTTTAAACTTTTATTCCCGCGATCGGAATATTGCACCGATAACGCCGCGATGATTGCCGCAGCAGGATACGAACGTTTTAAACGCTTTGGCCCCTCGTCTTTGAATCTCCCTGCCCTTGCCCGTCAGCCGCTTTAATTAATTTTACTCTTAATTGACCAAAGCGATGTTTGAGAGTAAAATTGGCGGCGATGAAGGTTTATAACACGCTGACAAGAAGAAAAGAGGACTTTGTGCCGGTGGAACCGGGTAAGGTAAAGATATACACCTGCGGTCCAACCGTTTACTGGTTTGCCCACACCGGTAACTTTCGGGCGTACATTTTTGCCGATACCCTGCGCCGGGTGTTTGAGTATTTAGGTTATGAGGTGCGTCATGTTATGAATATCACTGATGTCGGGCATCTGACAACCGATGACGATTTGGGAGAGGATAAACTGGAAGCCGGCGCCAAAAGGGATGGTAAAACACCAAAGGAAATTGCCCGATTCTATGAGGCAGCTTTTTTCCGTGACGCAGCAAAGCTTAACATTTTAATGCCGCATATCGTCTGCCGGGCAACTGAGCACATCAACGAGATGATTGATTTAATTAAACGTATTGAACAGAACGGGTTTACCTACAAGACCCAGGTTGGTTTGATATTTGACACTGGTAAGTATCCTGATTACTGGCGGTTGGGCAGGTTGAACCTCGATGAACAGCGTGCTGGTGCCAGAGTTGAAATTGACCCGGAGCGAAAAAACTTATCGGACTTTGCCTTGTGGATAACAAATCAGCCCAAACATTTGATGCAATGGGATTCACCCTGGGGGCGAGGCTTTCCGGGCTGGCATATTGAGTGCTCGGCAATGTCGATGAAGTATCTGGGCGAGGAGTTTGACATCCACACGGGCGGCATTGACCACATTCCAATTCATCACACAAATGAGCGGGCGCAGAACTTTGCCGCCACCGGTAAAGAGGTCGTTCATTACTGGATGCACAATGCGTTTCTTCAGATTGGTGAGGCACGGATGGGGAAGTCTGAGGGTAACATTGTAACGATACCAGAACTGGAAGCGCAAGGCTTTGAACCACTGGCGTTCCGCTACCTGTGTTTGACCGCACACTACCGAATGCCGCTCAACTTTACAAGTGAAGCGTTGAGTGCGGCGCAGAACGGGTTACGGGGGTTGAGAGAACTGGGCAGGAATGCACAGTTCTGGCAGGAGGGCGAGGAAAGCGACTGGTTAGAGCGAGCAAAGGCGGAGTTTAAAGCGGCAATTCAGGATGACTTAAACCTTCCTCAGGCGTTAGCAGTGGTTTGGAATCTTGTGCGCGAGGGGAATCGGCGTCAGGACTCCAGAGCATGGCAGACATTATTAGACTTTGACTTAGTTTTGGGTTTGCGATTGGGAGAATCTAACGAGGAAGAAACGATACCGGCAGACATCTATCAACTGGCGGTTGAGCGAGATAGGGCAAGAAAGGCAAAGGACTGGGTTCGTGCCGACCAGTTACGTAATGAAATAAGAAACCGGGGTTGGATTGTTGAAGATACCTTAACTGGTTGGCGACTGAAACGTGCTTGACATAAGATTTTTTTTGATTATGATAAATTGTTGTGGGCCCTTAGCTCAGGTGGTAGAGCACTGTGCTGATAACGCAGGGGCCAGTGGTTCGAGTCCACTAGGGCCCATTTACCAATTTATGAAGTCCGAAGTTCGAAGTCCCAAGGGCAAATTCGGGTGCTCCCTCAGGCCGTGAGACGGGAAACGCGCGCGATTCTGATTGTCACAACTGTCGTGGTGGCTCTGATGGTGTTCGGGCTGGCCAGCAGCCTGCTTCTTTCGGCGGCCCGCCGCCGATTCGGTGGCCCCTTACCCTGGGCCGGAGCCATCGGCTATGTGGCAATTGAAGGGACAATCACCGACGCCCAGGAGACCATCCGGCAGTTGCAGGCGCTGGAGCGTAACCCGTTGGTCAAAGGGTTGCTCATCCGGGTTGAGAG
>CAZVDD010000015.1:0-127547 GCA_964626075.1 uncultured bacterium | reverse complement strand
CCACCAGCGAGTACAGCAAATCCCGGTCAAACTGCCGCTGCAACACAATCTGCACTGGCAGCCGACCACCATCCGCCTCTCCCAGCCGCCGCTCAAGGTCCGGACTCATCAGCCCGAAACTCGCACCGATGAGAAGCGCCAGGAGCACCAGGACCACTCTCTTCATAATGCCTCCTTTTGAGTTTAAAACTTACCAACCAGCCACACAACATCCGCCACTCAGTTTCAATTATAAATATAATCCCATTTCGGTCAATATCTGAAAAATGTTAAAAGCCATTTCCCCCGTCTCACTTCAATCACCAACCGACGCAGCAACAGTCAATTCTAAACACTGTCAGGTAAACTGAAACGGCAAGATGTGTCCAGCTAAGGCACGACGGATAAAAAACATCCCCCACCGCTCTTTAACTGTTATACTTTAAAGTATACTGATGCAAAATAGCTTCTTTTGTGTAACCTTACATTATTCAAACTATTAACAAATTGCATCCCATTTTCCATACCCAACCCCGGGATAGTCTCGGGGATGGTAATGGATATTGCCCATTGCCGGGTTTCTTGTCCCGGTCTCGCGGTTATCTTTAATTCCCAGCCCGCCATTCGACCATCAACCACGAACCATCGGCTATTAAACGCCCTAAGGCAGCTAATCTTTCTGACGACAAGTGAATGGCTGGGGCATCAAATCGCCGTTTCCATTTTGAACCTGCTAACTTCCCACCATTAGCGGTTGATAGAATCTAAATAGCGGGCGTTGGCATTACCTCTTGACTGTGCATAAAACTGCAGGCACACTTTTAGTATGAAAAGTCGCTTGCCTTATCTTCAGGTGTTTATCACCGTTCCGAATCGGACAACCGCGCAAAAAATCACCCGCACCTTACTTGAAAAAAAACTCGCCGCCTGTGTTCAGATTGCCGGACCGATTACCAGCCGTTACTGGTGGCAGAAAAAAATTGCGCTCTCCCGCGAGTACCTTTGCATTGTGAAAACGGACCGGTCAGCTTACCCTGCGCTGGAAAAAACGGTTAAAGCCCTGCACCCCTACGATGTTCCGGAAATCATCGCCCTGCCGATTGCCACCGGTTACGAGAAGTACCTTAACTGGCTCAAAGCAACTTTGAACAAAGCAGACCCTCACCACAACTAAGATGCCCTTACAAGCCTTGCTCGCCCAGCTCCAGCATCCGGACCCGGCAATCCGCAGCCATGCGATTGACCAGTTACGCAACATTGAACCTGAAACCGCGGCAGGTGCTCTTGTCTTCCTCCTTGACGATACCGAACCGACCATCCGGACCAAAACAATCGCCGCGCTTAATGCAATGGGAAAAGCGGCCGCAGAACCGGTTGTTCGCTATCTCGCCGGCAGCCGGGGACCACTTGCCATTGAGGTTGTGGAACTGCTGGGCAACCTGAACCATCCGGGCGCACTTGACATCCTGCTCAGCAATTTAAATCAACCCGACCCCCCAACTCGCAAAGCGATTGCCCAAGCATTAAATAAGATTGCTAACTACCAGCGGGCACAGGGCGAACTTAACACCCCGGCGGTCTTCGGTTTGCTCGAACTACTGCGCGACCTCAACCCGGAAGTTCAAATTACCGCGGCCAACGCCCTGGGCGAAATCGGCGCGCAAGAAGCGGTCAACCCGCTCATCGATGAACTGGCTGACAGCCATCCTGAGGTCCGCCTTGCCGCCGCCCGGGCACTGAGTAAAATTGGCGACCGTAGCGCCGCGACCGCCCTGGCACGGCTTGCTGCTGAAGACCCGGTGCCCGAAGTGCGCAACGCCGCAACCCGGGCGCTTCAAGAACTTTCCGACCGCTCGGTTAAAAATATCCTTCACTCCCTGTCACCTGATGACCCCGGTGTCGTAGACCAGGTTTTAAATCGGCTGGTCGAACTGGGCGATGCCGCGATTCCGCCCCTTACCGAACTACTCAACCATGACAACCAGTTTATCCGGGCAATCGCCGCCGAAGTCCTGGGAACGCTTGGCAAACCAGTAACAATTGACCTGCTCGCCCGGCTGTTACTTGACCGGGATGCCAATGTGCGGATTGTCGCCGCCCGGGCACTGGGCAAAATCCGCCATATCCGTTCTGCGGAAAAACTGAGCCACGCCCTTGAAGACGCTGACCCGAAGGTCGCCGGACTCGTGGCAAACGGACTGGATCTACTCGGTGACCTCGCCGTGGAGCCGGTATTTGCCCTCTTGACCCATCCTTCCGCTGAGGTCCGCGCCCGGGCGATAGATGTCCTGGGCCGGTTGCGCTACCAGGGCGCCTGCGAACGGCTCTGCGCCGGCTTGACCGACAATAATGTCTGGGTGCGTATCGTCTCGGCTCAGGCACTGGGCGAAATTGGTGAACCGTCAGTTGCACCGGCACTGGTTGCGGCTCTCGACGACACCAATCATATTGTCCGGGCAATGGCTGCCCAGGCGCTGGGCAAACTGCGTGACTACCGAGCGAGCATCAAACTCATCGAGATGACCAACGACCCCAGCGATTTGGTGCGTAGTAACACCCTGCGTGCCCTGGGAAAGATTGGCAACCCGGCCGCCATCCCCTTACTGATCAAAGCCCTTGACGACCGCGAACCAGAAATACGCATTGCCGCGATTGAGGCGCTCGCTGACCTGCGGGTAACCGATGTAATTGAAAAACTGCGCCGGATTACCCGGCCCTGGCCTCTCAGTGTCGAACCCCGACAAGTAAAAGAGGTGGCACGCTGGGCAATTGAGTCCCTTTCCCGGATAACACCAAAGGATTAGTCCCTGATCAACTGCCCGGCCGCAACAACCTGTTTACCCTTCAAACAACGCCTGCACATACTCTTCCGGCACGAAGGGCACAAGGTCTTCTACCCCTTCACCAACACCGACAAACCTCACTGGTAATCCCAGCTCCAGCACCACCGGAATCAAAACCCCGCCTTTTGCGGTGCCGTCCAGTTTTGCCATAATTATCCCCGTAAGCCCGAGTTCTTGATGAAAAGCCGTTGCCTGCCTGATGCCATTCTGCCCCACCGTCGCATCAAGCACCAACCAAATTTCTTCCGGGGCATTGGGCTTGACCTTAGCACAAACCCTTTTTATCTTCACCGCCTCCGCCATCAAATCCTTTCGCGTGTGCAAACGACCCGCGGTGTCAATGAGCACAACATCCCGCTTCTCCCGCACCGCCCTTTGTAGCGCGTCAAAAGCCACCGCTGCCGCATCCTGACCCTTATGAGAAAACACCAGTTCCACATCCGAACGGTTTGCCCAGATCCGCACCTGCTCTGCCGCTGCATCGCGATAAGTATCCGCCGCCGCCACCAAAACCTTCTTACCCTCACGGGCAAAGCGGTAACACAACTTACCGATGGTCGTAGTCTTGCCCGAGCCGTTCACGCCCACCACCATTATGACCAGTGGTGGCTCAACACTCTTCAAAGGCACCCTCGTTGCCGCCGAAAAAATCTTGACAATCTCCTTTTTCAGCGCTTCGGTCGGGTCAGTGCCACTGCGCCGCACCGCCTCAACCAGTTGCGCTGTCGCCCGCACCCCGACATCCGCCGCCAATAACAACTCCTCCAGCTCCTCGGTGTTAACCGATTTGACCAACCGGCGAAAAAACGCCCTTGTCTTTGCCAGCCCCTGCCAGATACCCATTCAGTTTTGCGCCCTTGGCTCGGGCATTTTATTCTCCTTTGCCCGATATTCAGCAAGACTCACCGCAACAACTTTCGACACACCTGGCACTTCCGCAGTCACGCCGAGCAGCACATCAGCCCGTTCCACCGTGGAACGGTTGTGGGTTATCACAATCACCTGCGTCCGCTCCGAAAGCCGTTTCAGGTAATCGGCAAATCGCGCAACATTGACATCGTCCAGCGGTGCGTCAACCTCGTCAAGAAAACAGAACGGCGCCGGCTTCACCTGATAAAAAGCAAAAAGCAACGAGACCGCGAGCAGTGCTTTCTCGCCGTCGGAAAGTTGTTCCAGCCGTTTCGGGTTCTTGCCCCGAGGCTTGGCGATTATCGCCACCTCCGACTCCAACGGATTGGTGTCATTGACGAGAATCAAGTCCGCTTCCCCCTCCAAAAACAGCTCCTTAAAAATCTTCTGGAACTCAGTCCGTACCTCCTGGTAAGTTGTGATGAACTGCTCGCGGGCATGGCGGTCAATCTCAACCAAAGCCTGCTGCAGATTTTCCCGTGCCTGCATCACATCGTTGCGCTGAAACAAAAGCCGCTCCAGGTCCTTTCGTTCCTCTTCATACTCGGTGAGCGCCAGCGGATTAACCTGTCCCAGCGCCTCGATTCGGTGCCGGACCTTCTGCAGCCTTTCTTCAAATCCCTCAACCGCTTCGGGCACAAAGGTCGTGATGTCCGTCTGGTAACTGGTCTGCGCCTCTTCAATTACCGTTTTAACCCTCGACTCCAACTCGGCAATCCGTAGCCGCCGCTCAAAAAGCACCCGCTGGTTCTGCTCCTGATGCTGGCGCAATTCGGCGATATTTTTCTCCAGCGCCTCCTCAGCCCGAGCAATCTCCTGGGTGCTGAAACTTTCCAGTTCCTGTTCCAGCGCCTTCAGTTCGCGCCGCAGCCTTTCCGTCATCTCCTGCCGCTCTTTCTCTTTTACCGCGGCACTTTTTCTCTTCGCTTCGGCGCCTTCAATTATTTGCTGCGCCTCGTTAATCTGGTGCCGCTTCATCTCAATCTCCTGACGGATGTGCCCGCTTTCCACTTCAAGACGCTCGATATGGCGTTGTTCTTCACCGACCGCCGCAAGAAGTTGTGACGCCTGTTCCAGTCCTTTTTTCACCACCGCCGTTCCCTCACCGACAGCTTCTTCCAGCCGTTCCAGTTCACCCTTTGCCGAACTTATTATTTGAGAAACATTAGCCAACCGCCCATTGATCTCTTGCATCTTTTCCGCAAGACGCTGCTGAACCCCTTCCAACCTTGCCGCCTCTATTCTTAATCGCTCCCTATCCCGTTGTAACTCTGCCTGCAGTGTCTGGTTCATTCCCAATTTTGACTCCGCCCGTATTTGTTCCTTTTCCAAAACAACCGATTGGCTTTCTAACTCCTCCCGTTCCCTCAATAGTTGGGTTTTTCTTTGCTCCTCTATTGTCGCCGCGGCGTTGAGCCGTTCAATCTCCCCTCTCATCTCGGCAAGACGCCGTTCCTTCTCCGCAATTTCCCGACCGAGTCCGAGCCGGCTTGCGCCCGAGCCCACAAACACCAGTCTGCCATCACCAAACCAGGCAACACCATCCTGGGTTACAAAAAACCTGTGAGGAAACTTCTCGCGCAACTCTTGCAGTGTCTGCTGGTCTTTCACCACGACAAAACTTCGCGCTATCCGGGAAAGCAGTTGGGGCGCGCCGGGTTTAATCTGGACAAAATCTGCCAGCATCCCCAACACCCGTTCATCTTTAATTAACCCCTCTGACCTATCACCTAACTCCGTTGCCGGCTGGTCAACGAGAAACCCGATGCGCAACTTTACCGCATTCGCTTCCAGTGTCGCCAGATGCCGGGCGCTAACATCGGCACAAAAGATAAAATCGAGCACAGGAAAAAACGCCGCTTCACACGTCCGCTCCCAGCCTGGCATCGGTTCGAGAAATTTACCTACCTCAGCGGTTTCCTCCGCACCGAAAACACTCTTCGCAACACCGGTCTCCTCCCGAGCAAACCGTGCGGCAAGTGCCGCGAGTTCTTGCTCCAGTCGCCCCTTCTCGTCCTGCAGCACCGTCCTTGTCTTTCTCTTCTCCTCCAGCCGGTCATTGACCGCTTTTAGCTCGGCGATGAGCGCTGCCACCCGGTTCTGCAAACTCCGCTTTGCCTCCCGCGCCTGCGCCACCTCGTTGTTCAATTCCGTTAACTCCGTCTCAACCTGCCCGATGCGCCCGTCCAGTAGCGCCAGTTCCTGTTTCACCCGCTCTTGCGCACCGGTCGTGTTTTCCAGTTCGGCTTCGGCTTTTGCTCGGTCATTGCGGAGTTTCTGCTCCTCCTCAAAAAGTGCTTGCAACCGCACCCGGGCATTTCTCTCCTCCTCTTGCAACCGATACAACTGCTCTTCCTGCACGCGGGTTTGCAATCGCGCCTTCTCCAGTTCAGCCCTTATTTCATCGAGCCGGCGATTGCGCTCCTCTAACTGCTGAACGGTCCGGGCAAAAAGCTGCTCAAGTCGCGCCCCATCCTCTTCAAGCTGTGTCTGGATTACTCTTGCCTCAGCGGCGCGCTGATTGAGGAAAGTCAGCTCCTGCTGCTCCATCGCCGCCTCTTTTTCAACCGCGGCAATCATCTCCCGATGCCGCTGTACTGCGCCAAGTACCCTTTCCCGGTCGCCTTCAACATCGAGCAACCGGGAATGGAGGCCTTTCAACTCCTCCTCCAGCCTTTTAATCTCTGCCAGCCGTTCCGCCTCGGAACGCTCTAACGCCGCCACTTCCGACCTTACCTGTTCCAGTTCGGCGGTGAGCCGCTCATAATTTCTTTTGAGCTCAATTAACCGGAGCCCTTTTTCCTCCTCCTTCAGCCTTTGAAATGCGCGTAATTTTCCCGCCTGCCGCTGCAGGCTGCGCACAATTCGCTCCCTCTCCGCAATGATATCCTCGAGTCGGGTTAAATCGGCTTGCGTCAACTCCAGTTTGCGCTGACACTCCTCCTTGGCATCCCGGAACTTTGCCAGTGATGCCGCCTCCTCAAACATCTTCCGAATATTACCAGCGATTATCTCCCTCATCTGGCGCAGGTCAAATATCGAATACGCCTTGCTACCAATACCCTGGGAAAGAAATAGGTCCTGGATATCACGCAACCGGCAGGGCTGGCGATTCAGATAGTACTCGCTTTCCCCGGAACGGAAAAAACGCCGCCGGATTTCCACCTCGGCAAGACCCTCACCCTGCCACCAAGTGCTACCCAACTCCGGTCGGTCTTCAGTTGAAAGCAAAAGTTTAACCTCGGCGTAGTTCACCGCCGGTGCGGTTGCCGTTCCGGCAAAAATCAAATCCTCGGTTTTCCCGCAGCGCAAAACTGAAAACGACTGCTCGCCCAGCACCCAGCGTAGCGCGTCAAGGATGTTGGACTTTCCGCAGCCGTTAGGCCCAACAATACAGTTTAAGCCCGGCGAAAACCGGACGATTGTTTTCTCCTGAAACGACTTGAAACCAAAAATCTGCAGTTCTTTTATGTACACTTAACTGTAAAATATATTCTACCTTAATAATTAGTCAACATAAAAACCGGGAGCCCACAAAGGACTCCCGGTTAGACCGAGCCGAAAGGAGGCGTTTAGCGCTGCGGACCGTAGGGCATCGGCATCACGCCCGGCCCATCCCTATCTTCAGTAAAATATCGGTGATGCGCGCCGCACCGCTTCATATTACCAATACCACGCATCCTGCCCTGCCCCATACCAGGTCGGAACGCCTTACGCTGTTCCGGCGTCAACAGATTGTAAATCTCAATCCGCTGGTTCACCCGTGCCAGTTCCAGTTTATTCCTCAGTTCATTAATCTCTTTTACCTTTGCCACAATCTGCTTCGCATCAAGCTTCTCCGCCTGCCAGAGCATTGCCAGTTCCAACCTCTTAATCCTCAAATCGGTTTCAAGGGGCATAACCTCTTTCAGATGCTTAATCTGTAAACTCTGAATCTGCGTCCGCTGCTCATCGGTAAGGTTGGGCAAATTCAGCAACCCGATTGGCGGTGGTGCCATTTCCGGATTGGGTGGCACCATCGATTGTTCGGCTGGTGCCGGCCTCTGCTCCGGTACTGCCGGCTGTGCGATTGCCCATCCTGCGACGACCAAAACAGCCAGGGCTGCTATCTTTGTTATTTTCATTTTCTCCTCCTGTTTTATTAAAATCTTCTTGGACCTCGTTTCCATCCCGGCCGATGAAACATTTCTCGCCGGGGCGGCGGATAAGGACCTTCCATCATTTCACAATACCGGCGCCGAACCATCTCCCGATACGGTGGTGGTAAAAAGGTTTCACTCTGCCTACCCATTTCAAACACCTGACGGTGCATCTCCTGATGCAAAAAACCGATTCGTTCCAGCGTCTTCTGCACCTGAATCGGGTCCGGTTTTTCCGCAAACCCCAATCGTGCCAGTTCCTGTCTTGCTTTCCAGTACTCGATGCGTAGCGAATCCATTTTAAACCGGTGCTGGTCCAGAATCGGTGTCAATCGGGGCGTTAACCGTTGGGCAAAATAACGAAAATCGCTTTGCTGCCAGCGCCAGCGCCGGTACCGGTAATAAGCCAGCGTGCCGAACACCGCCAGATTCAGTGCCACCGAAACCGCCAGAACAAGATAAACCCAGCGTCCTTTCATCATCTACCTCCGGTCAAAAACTGCTCAAACGATGGCTCGGCATTAAGGGTCGCAATTTCCTCACTGATGACACCGTTACCGGTCAAACCCCGGCCAATAACAACCCCGAGTCCTAGACCCACCACAATCAACAACAGCGCCGCAATGCGCCATAGAACAGATACAACCGGTCGGTAAGACTTTTCTGCTTCCCGCAACCGGGCGATGGTTTTTGCCGTCAGATAAGGCGGCATCTCGGGAGCCGGCACCGATGTTAGTAGCCTCTTCACGGCTTTTAACTCTTCAAACTCCCTGCGACAAGCAGCGCATCGGGCAATGTGCTCCTCAACCTGTGCCATCACCGCTATCGGTGCCTCGTTGTCGAGCACCAGAGATAACATCCTTCTAACCTTCGCACACTTCATATTCATATTATTAGACCCCTTTCCCGGCACTTTTCCTGCGGTCATACGACGCCCTTTTTTCTTGCCGGAGTGAGAATCTGCCGCAGATTGGTTTTTGCCCGAAACAAAAGGGCATCCACCGCACGCACCGAGCGCCCCATAACCTGAGCGATTTCTCGATAACTCATACCTTGATAAATGTTAAGGACCAGTGCGGTCCGCTGGTCAGGCGGCAACTGTGCCAGCGCCGCTTGGATTACCTGTTCCCGGCGTTTCTGTTCAAAAACAACAACCGGCTCAACCCCGTTTGCTGCGGGCAAAATTTCGCTCAACTCTGCCGCGGGCTTTCTCCTCTTCTTTAAATTAAAAGCAAGGTTCATTCCTATCTTAAAAAGCCAGGTTTTGAATTCACTTTTCCCTTTAAACCCGCTCAGTGCCCGCCACGCCTTGACCCACGCTTCCTGAGTCAACTCCTCAGCATCGGCCGGGTCACCAACCATCCGGTATATAAACGCATATAACGCTGTGCTGTGACGCCGGATTAGTTCGTCAAATGCGGCCAAGTCGCCGGCTTTTGCCGCTTGAACCAGTGCTTCGTCGCTATTTTTTTCCAAATACCCAAATAATTAGACCCAGAACTTAGCCCAATCCTGCGTCCGTATCCACCACTTTGAAAACCTCCTGCAAAAACCGCTCTTCGGGCAACGCCCCCTCAAACTGATGGTGCTGATTGAGCACGGTCTTGGGCACCGCCATCACCCCGTAGTAGTTTGCCAGAACCGGAAACTCCTGGGCGTCAATTGCGCTCGCGGTAATCTTTTCGTTCGCCATTGCAAACCGATGGGCTAAAGAAACCATCATCGGACAGTAAGGGCAGGTCAAAGTGACAAACACATCAATTTTAACCGGCTGGCCAATACGGGTTAATTTCTCTTTCGTTTCCGGCTTTAGCCCGGGGTCTCTTTTCCCGACCATCTGAATCGCATTGACCAGCGAGGTGAACTCATAACCCGCCGGAACGCCGTAAAACCTTATCCCGTAATCTTTCTCGCCCGCCACCACCAGCGCCGGCACCCTTTCCACCTTAAACTCCTCCACCTTCTCTTTATCAACCAGGAAGTTGTAAACTTCCAGTTTAACCTTATCCGAGAGCGCCGCAACCTCCTCTGCTAACTGCCGATTTTCCCGGCAGAACTGACATTCCATCTCCTGGGTAAAAACGATTAGCCGCACCGGATTGGGCAAATTGAGCAGCAACTGCTCAAGCTGTTTCTTCACCGTATTTTGAATCAAACTCATAAATCCTCCGTTTTTATCAATTAGACCCCAAGCAATCAGAATCCGGTGCTTAACACCACCACCCGGGCACCAGTTGCTTTGCCATCAATCTCCAATCGGAAGAAGTAGGTGCCACTGGGAATCCGTTTGTTTCGCCCGTCTTTCAAATCCCAGTTAACGGTCATCAGACCTTGTGTTCTCCCCTCCTCATGCCAGTTCCGCACCATCTGACCAAGACTGTTGTAGACCTTTAAATCTGCCCGCTGACCAGCGCCCAGATGGTAATTTATCGTCAACCTCCCCTTTGCCGGATTGGGCTTGACAGTTAGGTCAGGTTTAAAGACAATTGCCCGGTTTCGGGTCTCAACGCCCATCAACGGCTGGAACTCAGTCGCCTCGTATTTGACCACCGCATTCGGTATTGAGTCACCACTCCGAACCTGAAGCCAGGTGTAGTCGTTGGGCGCTGTAACCAACCGCGGCGCACCAAACTCCTGCCAGTTTTCCCACTCAATCACCCTGATGTCGTCAAACCACACCCAACCTGTGCCCGAATCCGGTCCGGCGCTCTTCAACAGGACATCAAAATATCCGCCGGCGCACGGTGCCGGTATTTCGGCATAGAACTTTTGCCATTCATTTGTCCCGTTAACCGCCGGCAGACTGCACACCGCAACTCGCATACCGCCGCTGCGGCTATTGTAAAGATTTAAGACGACGGTCGCGCCCGCGCCATTGTCTGTTTTGATCCAGCCGTAAACCCCCAGCCGGTGCGAATCCAGGGAACACGCCATCCGCTCCTCCAGATTGGTAACAATCACACCCGTCCCTGCGCTCCGGCGCTGACATAACGACCGCGCCCCGCGGTGCGCCTGGCAATCATAAAACTCATCCGCCTGATTCAGCAGCCAGAAACTTGCTCCTTCATCTTCCATATTCCCCAGCCACAACAAGTCCCGGCCCAGCCGCAGTTGCCATGCCCCGGCCGGTCTAACAATCATAACCATTGACAAATCCCCGGTATCACGCAAACTGTGGGGCAAAGACCTAAATCCATTGGAATCAGGCTCCAGTTCCAGTGCCACCTCGTACTGTTGCCGGCGCCGGTTAAGATTGGCACTGTCCAGCACCACCTCGGCAATCACACTTTCCCGGTCCACAACAAGGTAACTGTTCAACTCCCGGGAACGCCGTGCGACATAACGCAAAATTCTTGTCCCCAGTTCGCCTCTTGCCCGCTGCGGAATGTAATCATCGATGTAAACTGGCACCAGCCAGTAGCGGTAAAAACCCCTTTCATCTAACAGCCCGTTGAGAATCACTGAGGGATAGGTCTCGGGATACTCCTGGTCAAACGCAAAATTGCCCAGCGAATGGGCAATCAACCTTCCCTGATAGACCTCAAAACCCTGCAGAATATGAGGGTGGTGACAGACAACCAGTGCTGCGCCCTGGTCAACAATTCGGTGGCGCAACGCAATCTGGCTTGCGGTCGGCTGAACCCAATCTGTTGTAAACCACCCTTCATCTATCGGCTCGGGCTGGTACTCCTCACCCGAATGCAGTTCCAGCACCAGAAAGTCGGCAACCGCCTTTGCCCACCGCAGCGCCTGGAATACCCGAAAGGTGTCAAGGTTAGCAAATCCCGGTTTGTTCTCCCCGGCATCAAGATAAGGCTGATAGTTGTCGTATTGCCCGGTACGGTCGCTGTAAGCAAGGAACCCGAGCGCCACCCCGCGCTTCACAACAAAGACCGGTTGATAAGCCTCGTAAGCCGCCCCACCTGCGCCCGAGTAAACTATCCCGAGGGTATCCAGCACCGCCTGGGTCTGACGCAGCCCCTCCAGTCCGTAATCAACAATGTGGTTGTTGACAAGCGATACCACATCGATACCGGCAAACTTCAGTCCCTGCCCGTTAGCCGGCCGCCCCCGGAAAACAATCGGCTTGGTCGGATGTGGTGCACCCCGGTCGGTCAAAGGACATTCAAGATTCGCCACCGTGATGTCGGCAACATCACCCAGCTCGGGCTTTATCTTTTGAAAAATCGCTTCCACACCCAGACTGTCAATCAGCGGCTCATAGCGCCTTGCCAGCATCACATCGCCGACAAAATTCAACCGCAAAGGGAAAGAGCCTGGTCCGGGCGCCAAGTTCACCCGGCACGAATCCCGGCCCAACCTGCCGCTTTCATCCATCACCTGCAGCAAAACCGTGTAAGTGTGATTGTCCTTGACAACATAGGTGTGAACCGGCCAGGAATCACTACTGCGGGCGTCATCACCAAACTCCCAGTGATAAAAATGTTCTCTGCTGTCCGGGTCTCGCACCCGGCAATAAAACTGTACCGTCACACGCCAGGTGCCATCACGATTTGCCACCGGCTCTTTGGTCTCAAACCACGCCGCCACCTCGGGCGCCCGCGGCTGGTCAAATGTAACATCAGAGACATCGTCGAAATACACCTTGCCCCGGGCACCGCGGTCGGCGTCGTTGATAAACACCATCCCGTTCAAAGTCGTCAGATGCCCGAACCGGCTGAGCCAATCCTCGCCCACGGGCAAAAGGTACCGATTCCAGGACCGTGCCGGAAATGCCCCCTGATAAACGGTGTTCCAGCGCTCGGGCGCAACTCGCTCCCGACCCGCAAAAGAGTACAGCAGTGTCTCCGTTTCCGAAACCAGACCAAACCCCTGGACCGCACCGACACTCTCCACATAGACCCAGACCTCCCAGACCGTTGACGAGTCCAGCGCCATTGGCGAAATCGGCTCAACCTTCCAGGTGTTGCCGAACAGCTTCAAGGCGTAACGGGAACTGTTATGGGTTACCGCTGAATCCAGGACCCAAGAGTCGGGCTGGACATCTTCGCCCGGAAAGGAAACCAGAAACACATTTCCCGTCTCAAAGTTCTCAATCGTATCCGCGAAAAACGGTGCCCCAATTGCGCCGAGCCCGCATATCAGCGCTGCGCAAAAAGTCACGCCAACCTCTTTGCCGCCCGGACCAGGGCAGTTTGGTAAACTGCAAAATCGGCCTCACTGTACAAGACAAACCTTATCCGCCGGACAAACCTCAACTCGGGTATCTTCTTAATCACGGTCTTGAGCGCCACCGCTGCCGCCTCTGCAACTGGATAACCGAAATACCCGGTGGAAATTGAGGGAAAGGCAATGGACTTAACTTGATGCCTCTCGGCAACCTTCAGGGCGTTCTCGTAACATCGGGCAAGAACCTCTTCTTCCGGTTTATCAATCCCAAAAAAAGGTCCGAGACAGTGAATCACATACCGGTTGGGCAGATTGTACCCGCCCGTAATCACCGCATCACCCGGTTTAATCGGTGCCCGCGGCTTACACTCCTCATAAAGTCCTGGCCCTGCTGCCCGATGAATCGCACCCGCAACACCGCCGCCCGGTGCCAATCGGGCATTCGCCGCATTCACCACCGCGTCAAACCCTTCCTGCTTCGTAATATCCCCCCGCACACACTCCAGCTCAACATCACCGATTTTAATTTGCATAAAAATCCCTTTTTGCTTCCGACAAAAAATAGGTTAACCTATTATAAACTGTAACTGTCCCTGTTGTCAATAAACCGGGTTTTCCTACAACCCCATTTTGATTACTTTCTAAACTATTTTGGTCGTCTTATCCAGCGACCAACCGGCAACTATAAACTTATCAAGTATACTTTAAAGTATCAAGCCGGAAATCGGGTGTGAATGGATAACATTTTGTGATTTAGGAAGTTAGGCAATTTTGACCACATTTTCCCTACCCAACCCCGGGGTGCTCTCGGGGATGGTATTGGATTTTGCTAACTTAACGGTTTGCTATTGGTTTTCCCAAACCGTTTCTGACTTAAAACTTGATATCAAATCTGCCCTGACATTGATGCTAAATCGGCCTGCGGTATCGGAAATACCGGTTCAGGTTCAGGGGCAGCTGTTCCTATTGACTGTAACTTAATCTCAGTTAATATAGGTAAGGGTATGACTTCCTTTACGGTCAAAACCCACCGCCGCACCGAACTTGTCGACATCACAGACCAGGTCCAGGAGGCGGTGGCAAAAACCGGCATTTCATCCGGGGTCTGTTTTGTCTATGTGCCCCACACAACCGCCGGCATCTGCGTTAACGAAAGTTATGACCCGGATGTTGCCGAAGACATTACCCGTACACTGTCGAAACTTGTCCCACCTGATGCCCATTATCAGCACACCGAAGGCAATGCCGATGCCCATATCAAATCGGTACTGGTCGGCACCAGTCAGGCGATTTTGGTGGAAAACGGCAAACTGAGTCTGGGCCGGTGGCAGGGGATATTTTTTTGCGAGTTTGATGGTCCGCGAAATAGAACCTGTTTTGTTCAGGTAATCAAAAGTACTACTTAAAAGGAGGATAAATGGTTCATAAGAAACTTTTTGTTCCCGGTCCAACCGAAGTCCGGGAAGAGGTCCTTAAGGCACAGGCGAAATGGATGATTGGTCACCGTTCTAAGGAGTTTGGTGACCTAAATGCCCGCTGTATTGAAAAGACCCAGCAGATTTTGCAGACGAAAAACTATGTTTTCTGGTGGACCGCATCCGGAACCGGTCTGATGGAAGGCACCATCCGAAATGTGGTGCGGCGCAAGGTGCTGCACTGCGTCAATGGTGCATTCTCGGACCGCTGGTTTAAAATCTCCCAGGCTTGTGGCAAAGAGCCTGAGGCGCTGCGCGTTGAATGGGGCAAGGCGATAAAGCCCGAGATGGTTGACCAGGAACTTGCCAAAGGCGGTTTTGAGGCGGTCACGATTACCCAGAACGAAACCTCAACCGGGGTCCGCGCGCCGATTGAGGATATCGCCCGGATGGTACGCAGTAAGTATCCGGATGTTTTGATTCTGGTTGATGCCGTTTCCAGTTTGATGGGCGACTGGTTTGACATCGACGAACTGGGCCTGGATGTTGTCATCGCCTCAAGCCAGAAGTGCGTCGCTTTGCCGCCCGGTCTTGCCGTTGCCATCGTTTCGCCCCGGGCGATGGAGAAGTGCCGGAACAATCCGGCGCGTGGTTACTACTTTGATTTTGAGGCGATGCTCAAGCGGTACGAAAAGGACAAGCAGACCCCGACCACACCGGCAATTTCTCTTTTCTGGGCGCTTGATGTCCAGTTAGACGCCATCCTTGCCGAAGGGATGGAAAATCGCTATCAGCGCCATTTGAAGATGGCGCAGTTCACCCGGGATTGGGCAAAAAAATACTTTGCCGTGTACCCGGAACCGGGCTACGAGTCGGTGACATTGACCACCGTGACCAACACCCGGGGCATCAGCGTCAAGGATTTGAACAGCGCGCTCGGTGCGCGGGGAATGCAAATCTCCAACGGTTACGGCGACCTGAAGGAGAAGACCTTCCGCATCGCCCATATGGGTGATTTGACAATGGAAGATATGGAGGCGGTGACCACGGCGATTGTCGAAATCCTGAAATTGTGAGTTTCTTCCTTTGGCTCGGTTGGGTGCTTTTTTCATTTGCCGAGCCAGGAATCGTTAAAACTCAGAGCGCCGCAATTTTTACACCAGAGCCTTATGCCTCGGCGAGTGAGATTCGTTTCGCCAATGGCACCGTTTTAAGAATTAACCAGGACGCACTGAATTACCAAAAGAACAGCGCCCGCTACTGGCTAATCCACTTTTCTCAACCAATCCGAAAACAGATGTTGGACCATTTACACCGCCTCGGGCTGGAGCCGGTCTGTTACATCGCCTATCAAACGGTCGTTTGTCGAAATTCAACCACCGTTTCCGTTGCCGCCTTAATTCCCCGGCTCAAGGAACATTCTGTTGACTGGGCAGGACCTTTTCTGCCCGAATACAAGATGAGCCCAGATATCACACCATCAACCGAATTTAGCGAACTTGCCTTTGCCCTCTGGCACCCGGAACAGAAACCGTTAAAACTATCAAACCTGAACGCCGGTCAACTAACCGAACTCGAAGAAGTCAGCTGGGTTGAACGCCGGCACCGGTTTGAACCTTTTAACCGTGATGTTCAATGGGTGGTGCAAACCGGCTGGGACTCACTGGGCCCGGTTGAACCCAATACCAACTTTCGCCGCTTCTGGGATGCCGGGCTGCGTGGTCAGGGTATAATCGTCGGGCTGTTTGATTCGGGAATAAACACCGAGCACGATATGTTCCGCGACCCCTGGGTACCGCTGGAAATGCCGGGCATCTATCTCAACCACCGTAAAATTGTCGCCTACAAACTCTTCCGCAACGCCGCCTTTGGTGACCCGAGTGCCGTAGTCTATCACGGCTCTGCGGTTGCAGGAACGCTTGCCGGTAACGACTCTTTGTGCGGCAATTTAAGCGACCTCGACGGTGTCGCACCCGATGCCCGCATCTACTTTCTTGATATCGCCACCGCCAGTGGCCAGTACATTTTTGATAACGATATGACCGAAATGCTGGACTCAATCCGGCTCAGTTATGGCATGCCCGAACCGGTGCGCCAGGTGTCCGGTTCGTTCGGCTCAATGGACCAGACCGGCTACTACACGCTTGCCGATGCGACCCTTGATGCGGTCACCTGGCAGGACAAAAATTTTCTTGTTGTCTGGGCAGCCGGTAACGGCGCCGGCACTCAGTATCGGATTGGCCACCCCGCCTGCGCGAAAAACTGCCTCACGGTTGGCGGCTCCGGTAACGGCACAAGAAGCAATTTGATTTACTCCCTTTCTTCTGCCGGTCCGACCCGGGACTTAAGAATCAAACCCAACCTCGTCGCACCCGCGGACAGCATCTACACCGTTTACGGTGCCGGCATCAACACCTATCGCGCCCGCGCCGGCACCAGTTTTGCCGCTCCTGCGGCTAGCGGCGCCCTGACTTTACTCCGTCAGTACCTCAAAGAGGGCTGGTATCCGTCCGGCAAACCGGACCCAAAAAGGTCTCTTGTTGCGCCCAGTGCCGCACTGATACGCGCCCTTGCCATCTGTGCCACCGACACCGATGTCGGCGCAGGCCGAATTCCGGACAACAAAACCGGCTGGGGTAGGCTCAACCTGTCCCGGATTATGCACCTGCCGGACGACTCAATTGCCTTCACCTTTGTTGACGACTCAATGGGGTTAGAAACCGGGCAGTTTGATGAGTACGAAATTGTCCTCGACCGCAGGGAGCCGTTGTTCATCACCCTTGCCTGGACCGACACCGCGGCGCTGCCCGCGGCCGAAATCGCTCTGGTCAACGACCTGAACTTAGAGGCGATAAGCCCGGACGGCAACCGTTATCGGGGCAATCAAATTTACCTCAACCAATCAATTCCCAACCCCGGTGAATGGGATGAAAGGAATGTGGAAGAGGTGATTCGCATCGCCCATCCGCTCCCCGGAATCTGGAAGGTCCGCATTTATGCCCGTAATGTTTACACTCCACGCCAGCCTTACGCGCTGGTAATCCGGGGCGGCATTCAGGGCTTACCGATTGGGCTCTTTGAACATTTTCCGCCCCTTACGGCAAAACTATCGCCTGACCTGTACCCCGGTTTACAAAACAGCCGGCGCGCTTTTTTGATGGTGCCCCCCAACAGCGTAGTACGGGTGTGGGGTTCGGATGGCAGGCAGGTTGTCCGCCTCGCTTCTCAACACCGTCAGTTTGCCTGGCACTATACCGACCTCACCGGAAAAAAACTACCCGCCGGCGTTTATCTCTATCAAATCGAAAGGTTCAATGCCAGCCCGCGCCGGGGAAAAATCGTCCTTATCCGGTAAGGGAAACGATATTTTTTACCCACCGGTCATTGATGATTGTCTCCCGATTGTGAACGACCCCGGCAACACGCACCCCGTTAATTTTCTCAAGAAACGACACCCGGTCTAAAAGGTCGGCAACACCCCAGACATCGGACTCAACCTCAACATAGCGCCGCTTGCCCGTCCTGCCCCAAAACACAAGTTCAAAACCCTGTCCGGCGATCATCTTCTCGAGCATTTCCGGCTTGTGACCGGTTTCCAGCAGAAAATGAAAATGGCCAAAGTTGGCACAGCGACTCCAGTCAATACTCGGTTGCATCCGGAAGACTCCCGCAGGGTTGTTGCGCGACCAGTACAGACGAGAGATTTTAGCCTTGACCCAGTTGACACTCTGCCCGAACGACCGGGCAATTTCGCCCGGGGGAAGAGTTGGGTTCTGATAGAGAAACTGCAGAAACGCCCGCTCCTCGCGTGACAGCGGCAGGGAGACCGGAAATGTGTACTCCTCCACCCGAAAAACCTCAACCTCAGAAGTGGCGCTAAAGTTCTGGATGAATCGGGTTTCATTCTTAAAATCCCGCGAGTAAAAAATCAATGCCAGGCTGTGGCCAATACCCGATGGAAGCGAGGTGTTGATAAAAATTTCCGTAACAAATGGCAGTCGGCTGACAATGTCTTCGGCAAGTGAATGGGGGTCATCACTTTTAACCTGCAAAGCCGCCATCACCCAATTCCCCCCTAAAAGCGGGGGCACAACCAGCGTCAAGTGGAACGACCGAATCAAGCCACCCTGCAGCAGCCGCTCGAGCCGTCGCCCGTACTCCGCTTCATCCAATCCGGCCGGACTTAACTCCGCCTCTTCGGGAAACCACCCCCAGACCTCCGCAATTCTGAGCGCCTTAAGGTCTGCCGGCTCAAGCACAACCATCCTGCCTCCTTTTGTTATTTGCTCTCTCTTTTAATGTTAACAGCCAATCTACTTCGCAAATCAGTATGCGCCCCGCCGGGAAAGAACCACCGGGATTGTTTTCAGGATTATGACCAGGTCGCCGGCAAGCGTCCACTCCCGGACATAGCGGGTGTCAAGTTTGACCCGCTCCTCATAGCTGGTATCGGTGCGACCCGAAACCTGCCAGAGCCCGGTAAGCCCGGGCGGAACCCGAAACAGCAGCAACGAGTAGTCCCGATAGTACTCAACCTCTTTCTCCACAATTGGCCGGGGCCCCACAAGACTCATCTGACCAACAAGGACATTGAACAGTTGGGGCAACTCGTCGATGCTCAATTTACGCAGCCAGCGCCCCAACGGCGTAACCCTCGGGTCGTCTTTTAACTTAAAGGTGCGGGCAAACTCCTCCCGCTTCTTCGGGTCACTTTTTAAAATCTCCTCAAGCCGTTGCTCGGCATCCTTGTACATCGTCCGGAACTTCAATAAATCAAACTCCCGCATATTTCTGCCCAACCGGCGGTGTTTGTAGAAAACCGGCCCTGGGCTGGTAAGTTTGATTAAGACTGCCACCGCCAGCATCGGCAGCGCGAGCAGCAACAGGGCAAGCAACGAAATTGTCAAATCGACGATGCGCTTCAAACGGCGCCCGATGCTGTAGGGCACAAATGGTCCAATCGGCCGCGGATGCGGACTGAGAAAATAGGCTGATATCCGAAACGATGGGATACCAACAAAGTCGCTAAAGTAGCGCGGTGCCACCTGCACAATCAGGTATTCGGTTTTCGGGTCGGTAATGTCAACGACTATCAAATCGACCTTATCAATTCTCCCTGCCTTATCACTGTTTTCCTTCATCCACGGTTCTAAATCTTCAATGAGAATCCGCTCCCGACACTGAAAACCCCACCAGCGCAAAAGCCCGACCTTATCACTGTTAAAATCGGTCACAAACAGCACCTTCTGGGGTACAAACCAGCGCAGCACAACCCCGATAACCGGGGCGATAAAATTCAGATAGCACCAGAGTGCCAGCCAGAACTTTACCGTGAGCGGCTCACACCAGGACCAGAGCGAATGGGCAACACTGTAAGCCACATAGGCAAGGGCAAATGCCGCTTGGGTCCGGATTGTTAAACCGTAGTTGGCGCGCGCCGTGGACTCAAATTCGCCTACCAGATAACTGGCAAGGGCAAGGAGAAACCAGACAACAACGACGGTGGTGACCCCGATGGAAAAAGGCACAAAAAAAAGGCGCAGCAGTGAAATAACGATAAAAAGCAGCAGCAGTTCAAGAAAAATTAAAATTGCGTTACTTCGCCCGCTGGCAAGGTTCATACAATCTAATTTCTCGCGCTGCCGCGGCAAGCACGGCTGAAGGCATCAGCCGTGGTTAGCGAATCTTCTTTTTATGACGCAGTGCCTTACGACGCTTCTTGTACTTGTGCCGTTTGACTTTCCGTAATTTACGCTTCCGACCGCAGGGCATTAACGCTCCTTTTTACGCTCTTATTGCACTCCACCTTTCATCAAACTTGCCTTCAAAAGACGTGATGCTTTGAATACCGGTACGCGCCGTGGTGGAATGTTCACCGTCGCCTTTGTCCGCGGATTCCGGGCAACCTTGGGCTTGCGCAATTTGGTTGATAGGACGCCAAACCCTCTGATTTCTACCCGGTTCCCCTCCTGAAGGGCGCGACACAACTCTTCAATAAACAACTGAACAATTCTGCCCACATCGCGCTTGGTAATGTTTGGTGCCATCTGACGGGAGATGGTCTCAACAATGTCGGCTTTCGTTATCGTCATAATCTTACCCTCCTATGAGCAACTGCTGCAGTTGTGAGAACTGCAACTACTGCAGCCCTTACTCGCAGACTGAACCTTCTTTTCCGCACCGGCAACACCGAATACGGAAAAAACCTTGGAAATCTTTTTGCTCCCACAGTTAGGGCACAGTAAACCTTTCTCCTCTTCCTCATTCCATAACAGCTCCTCAAATACCTTGCCACAGGAGCCGCAACAAAACTCTCTAATTGGCATAACTAATTATAAAAATGAAACTTCTAAATGTCAAGCAATCCGTTTTGCAGCCCGACTTCCGCTTAGAAGAGTTAGCACCTCGCCGGCAAGGTAAAACGACCCGGCAACAACAATCGGCAACCTGCCGGCTGAAAGCTCATCAGCCCGTTTGAGCGCCGCCTTCAAATCCGGTGCCGTCTCCGCTAAAACCCCAAGCCGCCGAAACAACCCTTTCAGCACCACCGGGCTCATCGCCCGCGGGGAGTTGGGGGCAACCAAAATTGCCGTATCGGTGTAAGGCGCGATGGGCGCCACCGTCTTTTTTACCAGTTTACCACGCAACGAACCGTAAATTAATATCACCTTGTCTGTTAGGTACTCCCGGATGACACCGGCAAGTGCCGTGCCCGACTCTGGATTGTGACAAGAGTCAACAATCAAAATCGGACTGTTACCGACAACCTGACAGCGGGCAGGAATTTTAACCTGGGACAAACCTTGCGCCACGGGCTCAAATCTAATCCGGGTATCGGTTTTTGCCAAAATTCCGAGCGCGGTTAGCGCCGTCCGGCAGTTCTCAATTTGATGCCGGCCTAAAACATTGAGATTGACCCTACCCCCACCCAGTTCAGTCCAGCAGGAAAAACTGACACCGGGATAAGCAACGCTCTCATCCCAGACCCGTGACCGCTCATCAACCCAGAACGGTTTTGCACCCACTTTACGGGCTTGAGTTTCCAGCTCCTGCCGCGCCTCATTAAATTGCGCCCCAATCACCACCGGCTTACCGGTTCGCATTATTCCCGCCTTTTCCCGGGCGATTTTCCGCAGCGTACCGCCCAGCACCCGAATATGGTCATAACCGATTCTCGTAATCACCGACATAGTCGGTTCCGACAGATTGGTTGCATCCAGTCTGCCCCCCAACCCAACCTCAATTACCGCATAATCAACCCGGGTGCGGGCAAAAAAATCGAACGCCATTGCGGTAAGCAGTTCAAAATAACTTACCCGCTGGCGTTTGACCAGCGGTTGAAACCTTTCTATTAAACGGGCAAAAACCTTTTTCGTTACCATTTCTCCATTCAGTTGAATCCGTTCCCGAACCGACACCACATGGGGAGAAACAAATAACCCGGTCTGTAGCCCGCAACCCCGTAAGCCCGCCTCAATCATATACGCCACCGAACCCTTGCCTTTGGTTCCGGCAATAAGAATTACATTCTCAATTCGGCTTTGCGGATTCCCGGCAATCTCAAGCAGGCGCCGGATGTTATCAAGTTTAAACTCGTTCCGGACCAGGACTTTCTTTTCGTAATTTATTAGCGAGTCAAGAAACGCCCGTGCTGTTTCATAGGTCATCCGTCACCTCCTCAGGACCGGCACGCAACTCTATACCCCGTTGCGAACGGTAACAGAACTCAAGAAACTCGTTGACCTCATCATCGGCACAACCGGCACGCAGTTCCCGCTCAATCTTCCCAAGTGCCTGACTCAAGTTAAGCCCAGAACGGTATAAAATCCGAAACAGTTCGGCAAGGACGGCAATTTTTTCTTGTGCCATTCCGGCGCGTCTTAGTCCCACGAGATTTAAACCGCGAACCCGACAGGGTCGTCCTGCCGCCAGCACATAAGGCGGGATGTCACGGTTAACATAAGAATGGGCACCAACCATCGCCAGTTTACCTACGCGGCAAAACTGATGAACCCCGGTCAATCCCCCGAGATTGGCACCATCTGCCACCTCACTGTAACCGCCCAATTGCACGCCGTTGGTCAAAACGCAGTTGTTGCCCAACCGGCAGTTATGGGCAATGTGCACATAGTTCATTATGTAGTTGCCGTCGCCAATCACCGTCATTTTTCCCGCACCACAGGCGCGGTGCACCGTAACATACTCAAAAAACACATTGTTCTGACCGATCGCCACCACGCTCTCTTCGCCCTGATAAGAACGGTCCATCGGCTCGGTCCCAACAACTACCCCGGTACCAAAACGACAACCCGCACCGACTGTCACCTTACCTTCAAACCGGCAGAAAGGTCCAACTTCGCATCCCGGACCTAAAATTACTTCCGTGCCAATGATGGCACTCGGGTGCACTAACGGACTGCGCCCATTACCACCGCCTCGCACGCCAGCTCCGTTCCGACAAACACACTACCCTCAAACTTGTACAAACCGGCTTTTGCCGTAACCAGTCGCACCACAATCCGCAACCGTTCCCCAGGGCGAACCACGCGCCGAAACCGCACCCGTTCAATCCCAGCAAAAAGGGTAGTTTTGCCCTTCTTCTCCGGTTCCTTTACCAGTGCCAGCACAATGCCCGCCTGAGCAATCGCCTCAACCATCAAAACCCCGGGGAGAATCGGATTACCGGGAAAGTGCCCTGGAAAGTAAAACTCTTCCCCCCTAACATCACGCCACGCTTCAATCTCATCCGTTTCCAGCCGCTCCACACCATCGATAAACAGAAATGGCTCCCGATGGGGAAGATACTCCTTAACATCTATATCAACTGCC
Organism: uncultured bacterium; assembly: GCA_964626075.1. Classification (GTDB taxonomy): domain Bacteria; phylum Hydrothermota; class Tepidihabitantia; order Tepidihabitantales; family Tepidihabitantaceae; genus Tepidihabitans. The sequence goes on along the minus strand of CAZVDD010000015.1, from coordinate 104,303 downwards.
ATCAATCCTCCTTTGCCGAAACACGGCATAAGGTGCCACTTAGTAACTGTCTCAACTTATGAACCAGAATCAAGTTTAACCTGTGCCCAGGATTGAATGCGATGACCTCCGCCTCAAGCCCGCACCCCAGAAGCGACAGGTCACCCAGCAAATCAAGCAGTTTGTGCCGGCACGGCTCGTTTAAGAACCGTTTCCGCGCCGGGAAAAACCAGCCGTTCACCTCGCGCAATTTAAAACCGATATGAGTTTCAACCTCTCGGCCATCAAACACCCGCCCGAATGTCCGGGCGAACGCAACCTCCCGAATAAAACTACCAGGTGCTACCCGACAGGAAAAAAATTGTTCCGGGACAATGCCCTTCATCCTAAAAAAGACATTGACCCGCAATCCAGTACCAGGCAGTAAGATGATAAATCGGGCGCCCGACTTCACCGCTACCGGTTTGTTGAGTTTCAACACCTTACCTTTAATACCCCGCCGCCGTAAACCCGCTCGCTGTAAAAGCCGGACAAAGTGCCGGGCACTGCCGTCGCCCAAAGGCAGCTCGTCACCGACAACATCAACCTCAATATCGGTTACGCCGAGTGCGAAACAACACGAAAGAAAATGTTCAACCATCAGCAGCCGCCTCGTGCCGTTTACCAGATAAGTGTAACCATCTCCCGCTACGGCATTTTTCCAATCGGCTTTAATCACCCGATTAAAAACAATACCTGAACCCAAAACCCCGGGCCGCACTTTCATCATTACCGGTTTATTGGTTATTATTCCCCAGCCCGAAATCGCGGCATCTTCTCGAATGGTAAACCGGCTCACTTATCCCTTCCTGATGTTCGCCACAACCTTGCCCAGAATCGTGTCATCTCATTATAAGGTCGTGCCGGAATTCCCCAGTACCTTGCATTGGCAGGAATCGACCGGAACACCGCTGATTTAGCGTAAATCACGCTGTTAGCACCGATTTCAATATGGTCCTTTATCCCGCTCTGACCCGCAATCACCACCCCGTCGCCTATTTTCGCGCTGCCCGCGACCCCGCTCTGGGCAACAATGATACAGTTTTTACCAATCTTTACATTGTGGGCGATATGGACCTGGGCGTCTATCTTTGTCCCCTTGCCAATTATCGTCTCTCTGCCGGTTTTCGCCTGTGCCACCGTAACATTGGGACCGATTTCAACATCGTCTTCAACAATCACCCAACCGTTGTGCTCCAGACGCTGATAAACCGCGCCCTCCTTCTTATACCCGAACCCATCCCAGCCAATCACCGTGCCCGGACCAATCCTTACCCGGCATCCGATTTTCACCCGGCGCCAGATGATTACTCCGGCACCGAGCATCGTGTCCGCACCAATCTCCACCTCCGGACCGATATAAACAAAAGGCGCCAGCTGTACTGTATCGGCAATTTTTGCGCCGGGTTCAATCCAGACAAAACCACTTGCCCCGAATTTAACCTGACCCGCGGCTTCTTGCTCTTCCGGCTTTCCCGGCGCCTTCACTATTATTAGATTTAAGGGTTAATACTGGAATAAAGCGCCTGGACCACACTGCTCACCCGTTCGCGCAACACCTCTTTTCGCTCCGCAGTGCCATCCTGCGATTTAATCACCACGCCCGTGCGGGCATCAACAACTGTCAACTGGAAATTTATCTGCCGCTCCCGCTTGGAACAGTCGCCGAAAATACAGTAATCCGCGTCCAGCGCCCGGGCAACATCAAGCGCCTGGTCCACCTGAATCTGCTGGCTCACATAGCCTCGTGCCTGCACCACCTCATCTACCTTTCGGTCGGGCACCATTTCGACATTGGTTTTGGATTTGAGCAGGGCGTTAACAAATCCCCTGATCTGGGCGCCAATCCGTTCCCGCTGCGCCTCATCGTTTCCATCGTAAATCGGCATAATCACATAAATCTTCTTGACCGGGCCAGTTACCGGTACCGGCGCATAGCGCCGGTTCAACTCGTCCAGAACCAGTTCGGTCAAGTCCAGCCCCACATCACCATAGATAATTCCCGCCTTATCCGCATCAACAACCAGGGCAAAGCCCTCCTGCTGTGCCACCTTTCGCACCGCCGAATCAATCTGGGCGACAATCGGCGCCAGCAGTTCCCGATTCTTTTGCTCAATCTTGCCATTTTTACCGTAAACCTGGGTGAGGTAACTGTCATAACGGCGCTTCCGGCTTTCCACCTCCGCCATCTTTGCCCGCTTTCCCTCCTCGGAAAGTGAGAGCTGCTGCGACTCGTACTCCTCCTTTGCCTGTTCATACTCCTGGCGCAACGACTCCGCCTTTGCCTCGTAGGCGGCAATCTCCTTATCCAGTTCCTTCTTTGCCGCCCGGGCACCTTCATACTGGGCGATAATCATTTCCGAGTTCACATAACCGACTTTAAACTCTTTGCCCCGCGCTTGCGCCCCCGGCAGTAAAACCAGCAGCCAACCTATTGACAGTAGTACCGATAGACAATGTCTTGTTCTTAACACCTTTTCCTCCTGACAGGTGGGCGCTAAACATTTCATAACGCCTCCTCTTTAACTAAAGCATATTCCGGACAGTCAAGCAAACAGCCCGTCATTAGCGGGTCATACGCCTCAAACCTCAACTTAACCCGCGCCAGTTGCCCGCAGCGATAACCTTTCCCTTCTGGAGTAAGAGCGACCCGCAGGTAGTTATCGGTCAACGCCTTGTAACCCGGTTCGAGCACCACCTCCCGCACCGTTTGGTCAAATTGCCGATAATAAGCCGCGCGCCTTCTTTCTGAAAAATCCCGCAGCCGCTGAACTCGCTCCTGTTTTATCGACCGGTCCAAAACATCGTTCAAAACCGCCGCCGGTGTCCCAGGACGCACCGCATAAGGAAACACATGGAGATACTTAACCGGCACCGACTCCAGAAAATGCTCGGTGCGGGCAAAAGACCGTTCATCTTCACCGGGAAATCCTGTAATTACATCCGCCCCGATGTTCACCGCCGGCTTTGCCAGTTCCAATCGCTCCAGTAACCGTCGATAGTAAGCAGTAGTGTAACGCCGTCTCATTGCCGCTAAAATACGGTCATCGCCGCTCTGCAAAGGAATGTGAAAATGGGCGCAGACCTTTGAATCCTGTATCACCTCCAGCAACTCATCGTCAAAACAGTCTGGTTCAATCGACGCCAGTCTGATGCGGAACCGCCCCGGGATTTTAAGCAACAGGGCAAGCAACGCTCCCAGTTTAAAATCGCCACTCTGGTACTTCCCCAGGTTCAGACCGGTAAGAACCACTTCACCGAAACCCTGGTTTATAAGCTGGTTAAACTGCTCCTGCACCGTTGCCACCGGCACCGAGACGGGCTTGCCTCTTACCCGAGCCACCACGCAGTAACTACAACCGTTGTCGCATCCGTCCTGGACCTTAAGAAGTGCGCGACTGCGCAGCGCCATCGGCACAACGCCCGCAATCTCCTCCTGCTTGCGTCGATTACTCCACACTTCGTCCACCCCGGGAATCAAAGCCAGCCTTTCCCCAACCCGCTCCGCATAACAACCGAGAACCACTATACGCGGCTTCGGCTGCAACTTACTGAGGCGCCGAATCAAGGCTAACGAATTCCGGTCCGCATTCTCGGTAACGGTGCAGGTGTTGACATAAACCGCATCCGCCTCCCGCGGGTTTGCTACCAGAACGACCCCTTGCTGCTGGAGCCGCGCCCGCAAACAGTCACTCTCCGCCTGATTCAGCCGACAGCCAACGGTGATAACCGCTGCGGTCATCAACTAAAGACCCTCAATATCGCGCAGATGGTCTTCAAGGGTAAACTTGTCTGGAGGTAACTCTTCTTCAATGACCTCTTCTGTCTCCTCTTCCTGCTTGAAACGGGGCTGAAGCGCCTTTTCACTTAAAATCACCCGACGGTTGTTAAGATCAATCCGCAGCACCTTCAACTCCAACTCCTTGCCAATCTGATAACTCTCCTTCACCTTTTTCCCCGCACCCTGGGCTAACTGGCTCAACGGCACAAACCCTTCAATTCCGTAGTTCAGCCCGACAACAATTCCTGGTTTGGGAATATCAAGGATCCGTGCTTTGACAATATCACCCTCCTTCATCTCCTGAGTCAGTCGGTAAAACGGGTCTTCCTGCGTCTGCTTTAAACCGAGTGAAATCCGACGGTTCTCCTTATCAATTTCGAGAATAATCGTTTCCACCGTCTGTCCCTTCTTTACCACCTCGCGCGGGTGTTTAACCTTCTTCGTCCAGGATAGGTCGCCATTATGAATCAAGCCTTCAATACCCTCCTCCAGTTCAACAAACGCCCCAAAATCCTTTAACGCCTTCACCTTGCCCGTAACCCGCTGCCCCACCTGATACCGTTCCTCAATCAACGACCAGGGATCGGGCATCGTCTGCTTCAAACCCAGTGAAATCCGGCGATTCTCCTTGTCAATATTCAAAACAACCGCCTCCACCTCCTGGTCAACTGAAAGAATCTGTGCCGGATGGTGAACCGTCTTCGTCCAGGACATTTCCGAAATATGAATTAGCCCTTCAATACCCTTTTCCAGTTCCACAAAAGCACCGTATTCCGCCAGAGTTGTCACGCGACCTTTCACCCGGGAACCAATCTGATACTTCTCCTCGACCTTCTCCCAAGGATGTGGTGTCAACTGCTTCAACCCCACCGTAATCCGACCCGTGTTCATATCGGCTGAAAGCACCTTCACCTTCAACCTATCGCCCACCTGGACCACCTCACTGGGATGAACAACCTTAACCCATGCTAAGTCTGAGATGTGGAGCAGGGCATCAACACCGCCGATATCGATAAACGCCCCAAACTCCGTTATCGTCTTAACCGTTCCCTCAATCACATCGCCGACATTTAGTTTGGACAGCAACTCCTGACGCAGCGCCGTCTGCCGTTCCTCAAGCAGCGCCCGCCGCGATACAACGATATTTTTCTTGTGCCAGTTGACCGACAGAATCTTCACCTCAAACATTTTGCCCACCAGAGCATCAAGATTTGCCACCGGCCGCATATCAACCTGGGAACCAGGTAAAAAGGCGTCCAGTCCTAAAACATCAACCGCCAGTCCACCCTTCACCCGGCGCAAAACCACCGCATCAACCGGCTCACCCTGCTCTGACTTCTGCTTGATCGTCTCCCATGCCAGCTGAAAATCCGCCTTTTTCTTGGAGATAACTGGAAAACCCTCCTTATCCTCCAGAGCGTCAATATACACCTGCACCTGTCGTCCCTCAACCGCTTCCTCAGGGTTCCGGAACTCATCAATCGGCAAAATACCTTCTGCCTTCAGACCGATATCTACCAGCACCGCGTTGGGTAACCTCTTAATGATCGTGCCGGTAACAATCTCACCCTCCCGATAACACGGGAAACAATCGGCGTAAACATCTCCCGATGCTATCCGTGATTCACTGCTCTTATTAAGACCTTCACTCATTACTATCAGACCTCCTTAAACTTGGTTGTTTATCACAACCAGAATTTCTAACTGTTCGGGCAATTTCTTCCACCACTCTGGCCGGAGTCGATGCACCCGCCACGATTCCGATTACCTTAAATCGACCCCAGCGCCTTAAATTCAACCCCGACGCACCGGTTAAATGGACCACCGGTTTCCTAGTTGACCGGGCAATCTCTGCAAGACGCCGGGTATTGGCACTATTTTTTCCTCCTACCACAACAATCGCATCAACCCGCTTTGCCATCCGTAAAACCGCTTCCTGCCGTGCTACAACTTCGGCGCAGACGGTGTCGAAAACCCGGATTTCATTATAGCGAAAATTAAGGGAATTGGCAACTGCTTCTTTCAGCCGCTCCCGGCCGACTGTTGTCTGTGCCACAATTCCCACCTTGCCCGCTAATTTAATTCGGGGTGAAAACACCCTTGCCCCCTCACCCGCAGCAGCAAGAATCGCCCTGACTTCAGGATGATTTCTTTCGCCAACGACAACAACCTGATAACCTTCTGCTGCAAGCCGCCGAGCGACCTCCTGAACCCGGCGCACATAAGGACAGGTGGCATCAATCACCTCAATTCCTCTTTTTTCACACTCTTTAAAAACTTCGGGTGGACAACCATGTGCCCTGATCACCAGTGCCCCATCCCGTACCTCATCAAGTTTACGCACCGCCTTTATTCCGGCCCGGGACAGTTCATCCAGTACTTGCGGATTGTGAACCAATTGCCCGAATGTATAAACCTTCCCGAACCGTTTCAATCCCTCTCTTGCCAGTGTAACCGCTCTCTCAACTCCAAAACAAAATCCGGTTGGTTTTGCAACTATCACCCTGGGCATAAAGGCTAACTTTCTCCTAACGCCTGGATCCGTCTAAAAAGTTCGGCGGTGAGGAGTTCATAACCGGTTCGATTTACCTCGTAACTATGCGGGTAAATGGGTGGACCAAACCGTACCTCTATTAACCCGCGCCGATTGGGCTTCGTCCTTAACCCGGCCCTTACAAAATCCCGGTCAAACCAATAACTGACGATTGACCGCGTCACGCCGGAAATTCGGGCTGGTACAACGGGCACCCGATAAACAACCGACAGCATCCCGACCCCGTGTTTAAACTCTCCAATTTCGCCGGTTCTACTTCGCGTTCCCTCAGGAAACAAAACCAGTGTCCGATTCCGCCGTAAAACCGCCCCGCAGCACCTTATCGCCTTCATATCCACTCCGCCGCGACCAACCGGCAGCGCATTCCAACTCCTAATTAACCAGGCAAAAGGTCGATACCGAAAAAGTTCCTCCTTGGCAAGAAAATAAACCTCGCGTGCCGCAGCCCAACCCAGAATCAATGGGTCAAAGTTAGATGTGTGATTTGCCGCTATAATCTGCCCGCCTGAAACCAGATGCTTCCGTCCCGAAACCCGCAACCCCAGAAAAACCTTTGCTAAAGGATAAGTCAAGATCCATGTCAACCACCACCGCAGCCTCATCACCTTCCTGCCAGGCGCTGCTGTGCCAGCGCACAAACCACCGCCACCTGCTCTTCAACTGTCAAATGAGTGGTGTCAATCAAAATCGCCTCCGGTACCCGGCGTAAAGGAGAAATGCGCCGCTGCGAATCAATCCGGTCCCTTTTCAGGAGGTTGTTCTTTACCACACCCATCCCGATTCTTGTGCGTCCGCCTCCATTGAGTTCTTTTTTCCGCCGTTTTACCCGTTCCTCAAGGTCACAATCAAGAAAAACCTTTAACTGCGCCTCGGGGAAAACAACGCTGCCGATATCCCGCCCTTCACACACCACATTCGTACCCTTTGCCAGGCGGCGCTGCTCCTCAACCATCCTTTCCCGTACCGCCTTAATCGCGCTCACCTCGGATACCAGCCCGCTCACTTCCGGGCTCCTTATCGACTCACTCACATCCCGCCCGTCCAGCTTCACCTGCAATTTACCTCTGCACCATACCACATCTACCTTCGTTGAATTAAGCAACCGCTTCAACGCCCGCCCATTTTTGATGTCAACTCCACTTTTCAGCACCTTCAAAGTTATCGCCCGATACATCGCCCCGGTATCGAGATAAAAAAAGCCCAGCCTTTGCGCACACAACCGCGCCGTTGTTGACTTTCCAGACCCCGCCGGTCCATCGATTGCAACAACAAACCCCTTTCCCTTCACTCCACCGACTCCCGCAGCGCGTACATCTGTGCCAGTTGTAACTGCATATGGCGCAACCGCGACGCAATCGTCCGCGCCACCAGCCGCATCAGCACATAGCCCAACCTTGGGTCCTCCTCAAACAAACGCTCCAGCTCCTTTACATCAAACTCCAGATAACTGCAATCGGTAATCGCCCGACTGCCGGCGGTGTAATAGGGGTTTCCAACCAATCCCGACCAGGCAAACATCTGCCCCGGTCCCAGTGTCGTCAACTGATAGGTCTGGTGAGCCACCCCGAAATCCAGTGTCAGAACAACCGCCAGTCGCCCCGAAATTAGAATATAAAACTTATCCGCCGGCGCCCCCTGGACATCAATCGCCTCTCCCGCTTTAACCGAACCTACGCGGGCGATGCGTACCACCTGTTCCAGTTCCCCCTCCTCCAGACGTTCAAACCCCTCAATACCTTTGAGAAAACTTTTCAGGCTATTGGTATCCATCCTGCCTCCTTAAAAATGCTCCTGAATCGACACCCAAAAAACCCGGTTAAGTCGGGTTTGTTGATTATTGCCCAGAATATCGCGTAGGGCAAAGCCAAGCCGAACCCGCTCCTGAAATGTCCAGGCAATCCCTGCATTCAGCCACCCCCCGCGCCATTGGCTTCCAGCTGGCAGGTCATTTAATGCCGGGTCAAACTCCACCGCCGCTTCAACATTTCCGGGCAGTAACTGATTGACAACTAAAAAACCGTTAAACCCCTGCCACCAGTTCACACCCAGTTCGCAGTAAGTTCGGCTCCCATCTATCGTCTTTCCCAACGCCAGATATACCCCTTTTTCTTTCACCGTAAACCGCTCGCCGTTACAGTAATCGTACCCCTGACTCTCAAACCCCACCGTTAGGTCGGGAACATATCCCATTTCCTTCAGAATTGCGAACCGTGCCATAAGTTCCGGTCTCGCGCGCGCCATCTCTGGCGTCCCACTGCCAATCAGCCTATTCACACTGTAGGACATCCCCATCGTTAATCGGTCAAAAAGCCCGATGCCAAAGCGCGCCAGTATTCCGCCTTCGCCCCACATGCGGAGCCCGACATAATACTCGCCATGAGCGAGAGAAATCGGCACCGGCTGGTCGATATGATAAATCACCCCGTTCGCCGGCAAAACCAAAACCGCCCATAAAACCAAAACAAAATTCCTCATACTGGTTCAGCATAAACCAAAACCAACTTAAGTCAAGTGTAATACCAATAAACCTGTCATCTCTTTTTCTCTAATCAGCCTACTTGACCGAAAATTGCTTACCAATAAAATGTATCTATGAGCAAGGGTTTCAAACTCCGGGCACCATTCAAACCCGCCGGTGACCAGCCAGAAGCAATCGAACGGCTTGTCCGGTTCATCGAAACCGGCGCCCGCTTCTCCACCCTTTTAGGGGTAACCGGCTCGGGCAAAACATTCGTGATGGCAAACTGTATCGCCCGGCTCAACCGGCCCACCATCGTTATTTCCCACAATAAAACCCTTGCCGCCCAGCTCTATGGCGAATTCAAACAGTTCTTTCCGGAAAATGCGGTAGAGTACTTTATCTCCTATTACGACTACTATCAACCCGAAGCCTATGTCCCAGAACACGACCTTTACATAGAAAAAGACGCATCCATCAACGAAGAAATTGAAAGGTTACGACTCCGGGCCACCTCCAGTTTAATCGAACGGCGCGATGCCATTATTGTCGCATCGGTCTCCTGCATCTACAACCTCGGTGAGCCTTGGGAGTTCAAAGAGGCCCTTTTCCCAATCGAACTCAACCGTGAGTTAAGCCGAGAAGACCTTTTGGAACACCTGGTCAAACTCCAGTACACTCGCAACGACTTTGAATTAAAAAGGTCCACCTTTCGCGTCCGGGGGGATGTCGTTGAAATCCACTCCTCGCATCGCGACTACGGAGTCCGGTGCGAGTTTGATGGCGACCGAGTTGCTCGGCTGACCATCTTCGACATCCTCACCGGGGACTTAATCGAACGCCGGGAACGAGTCGTAATCTACCCTGCAAGGCACTTCGTCACCGGAGAGCAACGGGTTGAGCGGGCACTAAAATCTATTGAAGAAGAGATGCAGCAGCGAGTTGCGGAACTGGAAGCCCAGGGCAAACTACTTGAGGCGCAACGCTTGAAGACCCGCACAAAGTTTGACCTTGAGATGATAAAAGAGTTTGGCTACTGTCCGGGGATTGAAAACTACTCGCGTCACTTTTTAGGTAAACCACCGGGTGCCAGGCCCTACTGTCTCCTTGACTACTTTCCCGCCGACTACCTAATGTTCATTGACGAATCCCATGTAACGGTTCCCCAGATTAAGGGGATGTTCAACGGCGACCGCGCCCGTAAGCAGGTTCTGGTCGATTACGGATTTCGCCTCCCTTCCTGTCTTGACAACCGGCCATTAAGGTTCGACGAATTTGAGCAACTAATCAATCAGGTGGTCTTCACCTCCGCAACGCCGGGCGACTACGAACTCACCATAAGTCAGAATCGGGTCGCTGAACTTATTGTCCGGCCCACCGGACTGGTAGACCCGAAATTAACGGTCAAACCAACCCAAAACCAGATTGACGACCTGATTAACGAAATCCGCATTCGGGTTGGCCGGCGCGAAAGAGTTCTCGTCACCACTTTAACCAAAAGAATGGCGGAAGACCTTGCCGACTACCTAACCGAAATGGGCATTCGGGTCCGTTATCTTCATTCGGAAATTGAGCCCATAGAACGAGTTGACATTCTCCGTCGTTTGCGTCTTGGTGAGTTTGATGTTCTAATTGGCATCAACCTATTACGCGAAGGACTGGATTTGCCTGAGGTGTCCCTCGTTGCTGTACTTGACGCCGACAAAGAAGGTTTTCTCCGCGACGCCCGCTCCCTGATTCAAACTGCGGGCCGGGCGGCGCGCAATGTCCGGGGCGAAGTTATCCTCTATGCCGATAACCTCACCCGATCAATACGCAACGCCCTCGCCGAAACCGAGCGCCGTCGGCAAAAGCAGATTGAGTTCAACAACCTCCACGGAATCGTGCCGCGCTCAATCGAAAAGACCGCGGCAGAGGTCCGGGAAACCACCGCAGTTGCTGACGCTAAACAGGAAACCGAACTTCTTGAGGAAGAAAAGTGGCTCGTTGCCGAAGGAAAAAACCCGCTCGAGCTGCTCGCACAACTGGAAAAAGAGATGACCTCGGCGGCACAGGCGCTGGAGTTCGAGAAGGCAGCAAAACTGCGTGATCGAATCCGGGAACTAAGACAGAAAATTGAAGACGAAGAATGGAAAAAGGCGCGGCGTAAAAGGCTGAAGCGGCGTTAACTTTCCTTTTCCTCGTTACGAGCGCCTGACACGCGCGCCCTGAGAACACGCAACAGTAAACTCTTCGGTAAAGAGGCGATGGTCATCGCCTGCACCGGACAAATTTCCGCACAGCAAAAACAGGCGATACATTTCTTACGATTTACCACCGGATAAGGAGCAAGGTTGATCGCCTTAACCGGACAGTTGAGCGCACATTCACCGCACCGAATACACCGGCGTCGGTTCAGATGGGGAGTCCGGCGCAAAAGCGGGTATATCAGGGTGCTTACCTTACTGACCGCGGAAGCGAGTTCAACCGGCGGCAAGCGAAACCCTCTTATCGGCTGGAAATCACCGATAATCTCAATCTCCTCCCGTCCTATCGGGCTTAAACCCCGCTCGGTAGCGATTTGCAAGAGCGGTATCCGCTCCGGTTTACCGCCCGCAAGGAGCACCATCACCGCATCCAGCGCAACGGCGTTTCTACTTGCAATAACCATTCCGAGTTTCAGCACTCGCCCGCCACTGGGGCCATTTGGTCCATCCATTCCCCTAATTCCGTCCATAATGTTTAAAATCGGAATCGGCACCGCCTGGTAGATGTCGACAAGCAGTTCCGCAAACTCCCGTCCATTCCTCGCCACTGAGTGGAGATAGGTTTTGTGTCCGCCCGGAATGATACCGAAGATGTTCTTGACCGCCCCGGTTATTACCGTTAACCCGTGAGTTTTGAAAACGGGCAAATTTAAAATCACATCCGCCTTTTGCACCAAACCTGATACCGGAATCTCCGGGACGAAGCGCGACCTTAGCGACAGATTGAACACCTCCAACCCTGGATTGACAAAATGTCCTTCTGCCGCCTCAACAACACCGGTTGGTTTCAAATACTGCTCAAGTGGCGTTTTATGCACCCCGGCCGGGTTATCCCCAACCCAGATTTGGCTTGCGCCCCGGCGTTTAAGCGCCGAAACTACCAACCGGATAAGCTCGGGATTTGTGGTTACACTGCGCTCAGGTGGATGGGGCGCCAGGAGATTGGGCTTAACCCAAACCTTTTACCCGGCGAAATCAAACCCGAGAAAGTCAAAAACCTCGGCGACCGCCTGCTCCAGCGCGACAAACTTCCGAACCAGGACGCGATTCAAGCAGAAATGCGGTTATTGACCGGGAATTATGTAAAGCACATTGGCAAGGGAAACAATCGCCTCGGGCTGCTTCTCCTTGCCCTCCGGCAGACCGGCGTCCTTAAATGTTACATCGACCATCTTCACCACACCTTCTTTAACGGTGTAGCCACCGCAGACCGCGCTTCCCCCTGATTTGAGAAATACAATTGGCATTTACTCCTCCTCTTAAACTTCGGGCCGGGGTAACGGGCAACGCAACGGTTTGTCAACCCGAAGCCCCAAGGCGTAGTCAGCCTGAAGCAGTTTGTGAATCTCCCGTGTCCCTTCGTAAATCTGGGCGCCTTTGGCGTTCCGGTAAAAACGCTCCACTGGATACTCATCCGAAAACCCGTAGGCACCGAAAATCTGCACCGCATTACTTGCCGCTTTTTCGGAAGCGGCGCAGGCGTAAAACTTCGCCGCCGAAGTCTCTCTTGTCCCGGTTCGTCCCTGATTCTTCACCCAGCCGGCTTTCAAGTAGAGCAAACGGGCGATTTCGTAATCCAGCGCCATCTCGGCAATCATCTCCTTCACCAACTGGTGCTCGGCCAGCGGTTTGCCAAATGTGTACCGGGTCTTGGCATAATCAACGGAAGCGTCAAGACAGGCACGGATTAAACCGGTGGCACCGGCACCAACGGTGTAGCGACCCTGGTCCAGCGCAAACATCGCAATTTTAAACCCTTCGTTCGGCTGACCGAGCATATTCTCCTCCGGCACCGCGACATCCATCATCGCAATTGAACCGGTATTGCCCGCACGCACTCCCAGTTTCCCCTTAATCGTCGAAGTTGTCAACCCCGCCATTCCCCGTTCAAGAATAAAGCACGAGATACCCGAGTGGTCGCGGCGTTTTTGCTTCTCGAGGTCAGTCCAGGCGAAGACGAGAAATGTATCGGCAACATCGGCAAGCGAAATCCAGGTCTTCTCGCCATTGATGATGTAACGATTCCCCTCCTTGCGCGCCCAGCTTTTCAACCCTACCACATCGGAACCAGCGCCCGGTTCAGTGAGACCAAAAGCTCCAAACCTTTCCCCTTTTGCCAAAGGGGTGAGAAACCGCTGCTTTTGCTCCTCACTGCCCCAGGTAAGAATTGTAAGTGATGTCAAACCGATGTGCACCGAGAGAATCACTCGTAAAGAAGTGTCTACGTACTCCAGTTCCTCACAGGCAAGCCCGAGGGCAATGTAGTCCTGCCCGGTACCGCCGTAACGGGAGGGAATGGTCAAACCCAGCAGTCCCAGTTCTGTCATCTGACGCTTGATGTCGCGGTTAAACTCATGCCGGACGTCCCACTCTTTGATGTTCGGGCGTACCTCTTTTTGCGCCCAGTTGCGGGCCAGGTTCGCAACCGCCTGTTGTTCTTCAGTCAGTGTGAAGTCAATCATTATGCCTCCTTAAAATTAACTCCTGATTTTAAAATAACCTGTTAATCCCTTTCTTTTGCCACCTCATTACTGTCCGACCAACCCTCTAATTGTCCTAACTGTTTCTCAAACCGGGAGGCGGCTTCTGGTCCTTCCCGGATTGCCACCTTAATTTCGTTTAAAAGCGCCGGGACCGGAACTGTATCCGTAATTTTCAAAAGGTAAAGCAGTGCTAACAGTGCGGCATTTTTGGCTCCGGCGGTTTTAACAAAAGGCTGTGTTACCACCTTTGCCCCGGTTGACGGTGAAGTAAGCGCCTCATCGATGAGCAACAGCCCCCCCTTCATTTCGCCCAACAACCTTTCTGAATAGGAAAGACCATCCGGAGAAACAATCACCGCCACATCTGGAACCTCAATACCCGAATACCTTATTGGCTGTCGGGCAAGAATCAGCTCGGCAATTGAGTAACCTGTACCCACCGTAACTGGATAGGTCCCCTTTTTGGTTGCATAAAGACCACTGGCAATTGAGGCTCTTGCCAGCATCTCAGCGGCTTGCTGAACCCGGCCCCCTGCTGAACCTCCCACCAAAATACTCACCCGATTTTGCAGTTTTGCCGTCCAATGTACGGCAATGGAACTTTCTTTAAAAAGTGAACTTCGGTTGGTATTCAAAGACAACCGGAACACGGGCTTCCCCGGGTTGCGCCACACGCCAAACTCCAATCCGGCGTTGTGCGCAATCTCACCGGTCTTCTGCCCGGGATTGAACTTTAACCCGTAACTCGTACAGGTCTCCACCACCTCGACAAGAGAAAACCCGGGTATTCCAAACGCCTCGACAAGCGCCGCGGAAAAATCCCCAGTCCCATTGACCCGGCTCACATATTCGGCACCCGCGCTGTGAACTATCCGGCATAGGTCGTAATGGGGCTCTAATTTGCCCTCGGGCCGCAATGGGGTTCGGAATCCGCAGGGGGTAAGAGAACTTGGCTGACCGCCCGTCATTCCATAGAGCATATTGTTCAACACCAGAACCGTAAGCGGGAAGTTCATCCGGGCGCACTCAATCAGATGCTGAAGTCCGATTGAAGCCCCCCCATCACCAAGGTAAACAATAACCTTGCCCCCTTTCCGCGCCGCCGCAATTCCTGCCCCAAGCGCTGAAGATCGGCCGTGTAAACCGTGGACCGTGTGGGTGCGAAAATACGGGTCAACAACGCCGTGACAACCGATGTCGGTTACCAGAACCACCTCCAGCGGTTTCAAACCGAGTTGCGCTAGCGCCGTGGCGGTGTGGCGCACCACAAGATGGTGCGAGCAACCGGGACAAAACGGCAGCGTTTTTGCCGATAAAAATGGTGACTCAGCCATTTTTTCCCATCACCTTCGCGACAATCTCCTCGGGAGTAATCATCTTTCCGAGTGAGTTTACGCCCACCACACCGTTGCGTCCTTGCGTGCCAAACAGCACAAACCGAAAATGACCCGACAGATTCTCCTCCACAACAAACACCCAACGATAACGGGATATAATGGCAGGATATTCAGCGGGTACCGGAAGCAGGGTGTTGGGAAGCAAAAGCGAAACTTTTTCCCCTCTCAGACGCAACATTTCCAGCGCCTCTTGGGCGGCAAGCGCCGCATTACCCCAGGCAACAATCAGGGTGTCCGCTCCGTTCTCCTCGTCAAGGTGATATCTGGTGTAGCGGCCCAGGTTCAAGGTAATTTTTCTCTCCAGTCGGGCGGTGTTCTCCAGCCCTTCGGCGGAAAGGTGTTGAATGATACCCTGCCAATTATGGGTTGAGGCGTTAAGTCGAACCTGGTACCGGCTGTTCCCGACGGGCAAAAAATCGGGCACCAAGTCATCGCCTGGAGCATAAGGTTCGTACTGGCCATCACAAAAACATCCGCGACGGCTTACCGGCTTGACCTCAGGCAGTTTTTCCAGTTCAAAACTGAACTGAGTCATAACCATCTCCTTCGAAGTCAGGAGCACAACCGGCGTGCGCAACATCGCCGCGGTCTCCAGCGCCAGCGGTGGCAGCGTCCAGCAATCCTCCAGTTTGTTGACAGCAAGCACGGGCAGAGGATGTCCTCCGGAAATCGTTCCCCTTAAAAGTAAAAGGTCGCCATCCGCGCCCGCAGTTGCTGAACCGGTTGCTGGACCAAGCCGCTGAGCAAGTACCACGACTACTGGCAACTCCATCATATACGCCATATTGATCGACTCGAGCATCAGGGCAAAACCGGGGAATGATGTTGCCGTCACCGGCAGCAGTCCGGTCGCAGAAAAACCGCACAACCACTGCATCGTGGTGATTTCATCAGGCGCGCTGAGCGCCGCCGGAAACCGCATAATCGCGTAGCGGTAAAGAAGATTTGCCGGGGTAATTGGATAACCGACAAACACATCGGCACCAGCCCGAGCCAGCGACTCAATTATCAGCCGTGAGCCGTCAATTAAAACCATACCCGACAATGAGGAGAAGGCTCAATTTTACCCCTGACTTTTTGCCACTCTGCCCGGCAAAAGCCCAACTCGTCGGTAAACCGCCTTAACATTCTTCAAAAGTTGCTTGATGTCAAACACCCGGTTAAGCTCTTTCGGACTCAATAACCTCTGCACCTGTCGGTTCTGCCGCGCCCGCTCGGGAAACCTTTCGCCCCGTGCTGTTGCCTCAAAGGCAAGTTTTTGAACCAGCCGGTACGCACGGGTGCGGCTCATCCCCTTTTCCACCAGTGCTGAAAGCAAAGACTGGGAGTAAAATGTCTCCCCGGATAAAAGCAAATTTCTTTTCATCTTCTCCTTATCGACCACTAGTCCGGCGAGCACCTTGTTCATATGGCGCAGGCAGTAATGCAGCAATATGAACCCTTCAGGAATAACGATGCGCTCGGCCGCAGAATTGGTCAGGTCCCGTTCATGCCACAGGGCGATGTTCTCGAGCGACACCAGTGCATAGCCGCGAATCACCCGGACCAGAGAGCAGACCCGCTCGCAGACAATCGGGTTCTTCTTATGAGGCATCGCGGATGAGCCCGCCTGTCCTTTGCCAAACGGTTCTCCCAGTTCACCGATTTCGGTCCGCTGCAGATTTCTTATTTCGGTTGCGATGCGTTCCAGGCCACCGGCAATCAGCGCGATGGTCAGCAGGGTTGCTGCGTGTCGGTCCCGGGGAATAACCTGCGTCGAAACCGGCTCCACCTTCAAACCCAGACGCTTAAGCACCGCTCTTTCCACTTCAGGGGGTAGTATCGTATAGGCACCCACAACCCCGGAAATCTTTCCGTGACCAATATCCTCCTTTGCCCGGCGTGCCCGCTCAATCCCCCGCACAACCTCTGCCAGCCAGGAAAGGCATTTTAAGCCGAAGGTAATCGGCTCGGCATGGACGCCATGCGTCCTGCCTATCATCGGCGTATCCTGATACTCAATCACCAACCGGACAACGGTCGCCTTTAACTCTTCAAGCGCTGTTATGACAACCTCCCAGGCACGAACGCAACGCAACGCCAGCGCCGTATCAACAACATCATAAGAAGTCAGCCCATAATGAACAAACCTACCCCACTCACCAATAGTTCGGGCAACACTGCGGGTAAAGGCAATCACATCGTGATTGGTGATTTTTTCAAACCGCTCAATCTCCTTGACCTTAAAACTGGCACGCTGGATGGCGCGCGCCGCCTCCTTCGGGATAATCCCCATCTCTGCCTGAACGGTTGCCACCGCCTTCTCAACCTCAAGCCAGGAACCAAATTTTGCCTCTTCGCTCCAGAGTTGTGCCATTTCCGGGGTTGTATATCTCAAACTCATTACCACTGGTACAGAACCCTTAACTGCTCACCCTGGCGGTCAATTACCAGGTCGATAAAACGCCCCTGTCGGTCGATACGCTCCTTCCAACTACGCGCACCATCAACCACCTTGCCGTTGCTTAAAAGAATCACATCACCCGGCATCAAACCGATTTTCTCCGCGATACTGTTACTCTTCACCTCTACCACCACCACCCCTTTCTTATGGGCGATGCCGAATCTCGTCCGCAGCGCCGGATTGATATCCGCAACCACCGCCCCAATCCTCGTGGCAAACTTTTCGTAATCGCTTGATGCCTGACCCAGCGCCTCATCGATAAACCGTTTTACCTCATTTATCGGTCGGGCAAAGCCGACCCCTTCTGAACCACCGGCATGAGAGAAGATAAAAGTGTTAATCCCGATAACCTCGCCCAGCGCATTGACCAGCGGGCCTCCGGAATTGCCGGGGTTGATTGCAGCATCGGTCTGAATCATATCGGTATAAACCGCATTGCCCCGGCCCGACTTAATGTCGCGGTGCAACGCCGATATCACGCCCACCGTAACGGTCGGCTGGGCGTCCTCCATCAGAAACCCAAACGGGTTACCAATCGCAATCGCCCATTCGCCAATCATCAGGTCATCAGAGTTGCCGAGCGTCGCAACCGGCAAATTTCCCCCGGGAATCTTCAAGAGTGCCAGGTCCCGGTCCAAATCCACCGCCACCAGTTCGGCCTCAAAACTGCGATTGTCCGGCAGCGTTACCTTAATCCGGGTAGCGTTGTTAACCACATGGGCATTGGTCACAATGTACCCGCGCTGGTCAACAATCACTCCCGAGCCCATCGATTTAATCTCCTGCCGGAATGTGTGGCGGGGGAAAAAGTCCCGGAAGAAGTCGTCAAATCCAAAGATGCCAAAAGGCTCATAACTCACCACCCGGGTCTGAGTCACTACGACCGAAACCACCGCCGGACTTACATTTTGGGCGGCAAGAACAATCGCATTAACCCGGGAACGGCTAACATCCTCTTGGACCGCAGTCCGGGAGACCATTTGCCCTTCAACCGGTGCCTGAGGCAGCGCGCCGCAGGACACGGGAAAAATCAAACCGACGAGCAAAACAAATTTGCTATAAACCCTGTTCACAAAATCCAGTTTACCGATGGAAATCCAAGCGTCAAGAAAGATGTCTAATCCGGTAACGGTGTACCCTCCTCTCCTTAACTTGACTCAACTCAAAACTTACTTATAATCCGCTAAAGGACAAACTATGCCAAAAAGAACTTATCAACCGTCAAAGATTCATCGCAAACGCACCCATGGCTTTCGCGCCCGGATGAGGAAAGTCGGTGGCAGACGGGTGCTCAGCAATCGTCGGCGTAAAGGCCGTCGTCGTCTGACCGTATGAGTCGAACGGTGCCCGCAAGGCACATTCCGATCTATGCGCGAGAGCCTGAAACGAGAGGAGATTGTCCGGGGTCGCCGGCAACTCGCGGTGCTTGTCCGCTCCGGCAAAAGGGTAAACGGCAATGCCCTTATCCTCTCTTTCCATCAACAGCCTGAACACAACCAGGAATCTACCCCGCCCCGCCGAATTGCAATCCATTTAAGCAAAAAAATCAAGGGTGCGGTAGTCCGAAACCGACTCAAGCGCCGGCTCCGGGAAATCTTTCGCCGTAACAAAAACTGGTTCTCTCCTGGGTTTGACTATCTCATTCAGGCTCGACCCAATGCGGTTCAACTAACCTTCGAGCAGTTAAAAAACGAACTCCAACACCTTGCCCGCGCCGCTAACCTTTCTTCTCCTAATAAAACCCTTTCCCCTCCTTTAATCGGAAAGGACAAAAGGGATGGTGCCCATTGGTGTCCAAGCGCCATTAGTTCAACAAAACCGGCTGTTTACAAACAAGGAAGCGGCAATGCTCAAAACCCTGCTTAAACTGCTAATCCGGCTCTACCAATTGACCTTGGGCACCGTTCTGCCCAACTCCTGTCGATTCACCCCCAGCTGCTCCCATTACGCCCTTCAGGCGCTCGACAAACACGGCATCGGCACTGGCATTCTGCTTACCGTCCGGCGTCTGTTACGCTGCCACCCCTTTTCCGCCGGAGGCTACGACCCGGTGCCTGAAAAATCACAATTAAAAGGAGTAAAAAAATGAGCGACAACCTGCGAATGTTAATCGGTTTTGTCATCATCGTGCTAATTCTCATCCTCTATCCGATGATTCTGCCCCGAAAACCAAGGCCACTGCCTGTGCCCGACACCCTCCCGACACCTGCCGCGCCTGCGCCCCAGGAAACGGTCGCCCTCACCCCACAACCTACAGTTCAACCTCTGGTCCCGGAAACCACCATCGTGCTGGAAAACCAATTCTTAAAGTTGGCGTTAACCAGCCAGGGCGGCGGCATCAAATCGTGCTATTTGAAACATTACCAGGTGCAACTGGTACCGGAAAACAGCACCCTGCTCGCCAATACCGAACTTCTGAATCTACCGGCAACCGTCACCCAGACCGAATCCGCAGTTACCTTTATCTACAACCTGCCTCAGGGTCAACTAAAAAAGACCTGGGTACTGGGAAAAGATTACACACTCACGGTCAACTTTGCCGGGCTATCTTTCCCCAGCACTCTGACCTTTGATGCCCAAGCAGGCATTCCGACAACCGAGAAGGAGAGCAAAGAGGACCTCGCCAACTTCCACTTCTACGCCCACACCGAAGGCAGGGTAAGTCAGATTGCAACCGCCAGCCTGCGCAAAAAACCGTTTGTTAATAGCGCCGACTGGGTCGGCTTGAAGTCAAAATACTTCTTCCTTGCCCTGGTAAACCAGACCGGCAAAATTGATTCGGTCCGGGCAGAACCGCTCGCCGACAACCGAATCGGGTTTAGTGCTTCCGTAAAAACTCCTAACAGCGCAAACTTCCTCGTCTATGCCGGGCCAATCGAATACAACCGGCTCCGCTCCTTTCGTCTCGGGTTTGAAAATGTTGTCAGTTTAGGCTGGCTCAAACCAATTGCCCTTGCCATCCTTTACATCCTGCGCCTGTTCTACAACCTGGTGCGCAACTGGGGCTGGGCAATTGTCCTGTTCTCCTTTCTGATGAAGGCGATTTTCTACCCCCTGTCCAGCACCCAGATAAGACAGATGCGCCGGTTACAACTTCTCCAGCCCAAGATTGAGGAACTGAAAAAGAAGTACAAAGACGACCCCCAAATGCTCAACCAGGAGACGATGCGCCTTTACCAAATTTACAAGGTGAACCCGCTCTCCGGTTGCTTACCGCTCCTTGTCCAGATGCCGGTGTTCTTTGCCCTTTACGCCGTCCTGCGCAACTTCATCGAACTGCGCGGCGCTAATTTCCTTCTCTGGCTCAAAGACCTGTCCCAGCCCGACACCCTTTTCGGTCACATCCCCAAGGGCGTACCGCTCATCGGCGGGTTTGCTATCGGTCTTTTGCCCATCCTTATGGGAATTTCATTCATTGCCCAGAACCTTATGACCTCAACCGACAAACGCAACTGGGCGATGACCATTATCTTTCCGGTCTTCATCACCGCAATTTTCCTCAACCTTTCCAGCGGTCTGCAATTGTACTGGTTTGTCTATAATATCCTCTCGATTCTGGAGAGTTTAATCGCAACCAAAGGAGGTGCTTTATGGCAGAAAATCAAAAAGTCCCCGAGTCTGGGGGTGAGTTAACCAACACCGAAACGACCAAGTCCGCTGAAATGGAGCGGATTGCTCAAGTTGTGCAAACACTGATCAACTATCTCGGCGTGCGGGCCAATGTTGAAGTGACCCAGGACGCCCGCGGCTATCTGGCAAACATCAAAACCAAACGGGCGAGTGCGATCCTCATCGGCCGCCGGGGTTCAAACCTCAAGGCGCTCCAGCACCTGGTGCGCACCATTGTCCGCCGCGAGTTCCCTTATGTTGCGCCAATCCTCGTTGATGTTGCCGGTTATCGCCAGCGCCGTGACAACTTCCTGCGCAAAAAGGCGCTGGCGGTTGCCAAGATTGTTTCCGAAACCGGCCGGGAGATGGCGCTGGACCTCCTTACCGAAAAGGAGATGGTGGTAGTGCAGGAGGCGCTAAAAGAGATGCCCGGTGTCCGAATCTATGCCGTGGGCACAGGACCGCGGCGCAATGTCATTATTGCCCCAATCGATACCGGACCACGACCATCGGATGCCGCCTGACACCATTGTTGCACCGGCAACCCCCGCTGGGGTCAGTGCCCTTGCGGTCGTTCGGATATCAGGACCCAGAACCCGTTCGGTACTGCGCCGTCTCGTACCCGACTTTCCCCTCAAAAAAGGGCACACCCCGATTGTAAAAGTCACCTGGCTCAAAGACGAAAAAAAACAGCCGGTGGACCAGGTGGTGATAACCTTATTCCCCGGACCGCGCTCCTACACCGGCGAGGACCTTGCCGAAATCTCCTGCCATGGCAGCCCCTTGATTGTTGACCTCATTGTCAGCCTGTGCCAACGCTACGGCTGTCGCACTGCCGAACCGGGTGAGTTCACCCGCCGCGCCGTCCTCAACGGCAAACTCACCCTTTCCCGGGCTGAGGCGCTCGGCGCGCTTGTCTACGCCAACAACCTTCAGGCACACCGCTCCCTTATCACCGCCTATCAGGGTGCGACCAGCCGGTTTGTCAATCAACTCGGCGCAAAATTACGCCAACTCTACTCCTTTACCGAATACCTCCTCGGATTTGACGAACAAGAACAAGTCAACACCGCCCAGCTCAACAAACAAACAAGAGAACTCATCAACCGGCTCAACCGGGCGCTCCAACAGGCCGAACAGAACCGTTTCCTCTTGGAACCGGCGCGGGTCACAATTATCGGCCGACCCAATGTTGGCAAATCGAGCCTGTTCAATCGCCTCCTCGGTGTAGAACGGGCAATCATCAGCCCCATTCCCGGCACAACCCGCGACTACCTTGACGCCACCACAACGCTCCACGGCGTTACAATCCGGCTCATCGACACCTGCGGCTTTGACCCTAAAACCCAAAACCCCTTGACCCGGCTCGGCAGCCGCAAAACCGAAATCGCCCTCAAAAACAGCGACCTCCTCATCGTGGTGTTTGACGGCTCGGAGCGGGCGCGGGCGCAAGACCGGGCAATTCTTGCCTTAACCGAAAATTTCCCTAAAATTTATGTTATCAACAAGAGCGACCTCAACCGTCATCTTGAACAAAACCTTTTACCCCGCACGGCAATTGCTCTGTCGTGCAAAACCGGTGCCGGCATCAACCGGTTAAAAAGGACCCTCGCCCGCCGTCTTCACGCTTCTTCTCTAAGCCCAGCCTGCCCCATTATCAACCGACGCCAGATTGAGACGCTCGTCACCTGCCGCGACCACCTCCACGCCAGCCTTTCAAGCCCGGACCTCGAAACCCGCAGCTTAGAAATCCGTTCGGCGCTCGACGCCCTCGCCAGAATCGACCAGCCGTTCACCAGTGAAGAGGTGCTCGACCGCATCTTTGAAAACTTCTGCGTTGGCAAATGATTGAACAGATTCTCCTCTGGCTTGACGACAGCGCCGCAGCCCGTACCGCTGCCACCTGGGCACTGAACCTTGCCCAGCACCTTTCGGCTCGGGTTTACGCCCTCTACATCCTGCCCCCCGAACAAAAACCGGCAACATCCCGAACCCGCAAAGTCAGTAGCGAACAAGAGGAAAAAGCCTGGGAACTTCTCTATGAAGTTGAGGACGAGGCGTTTAACCAGAATGTCCGGATTTCATTACTGCTCGAATCGGGCGAACCACGGAAGCGGTTTCAGGAGATTATCACCAGTTACAACCCGGACCTGATTGTCGTGGGCATTGCTGGTCCGCTCTCATCTGAAGAAATTATCCGACAGTCACCCCAACCGGTGGTGTTTGTCAAAAAAACACCCGCCCATGCGGGAAACAACAAGGAGGATTGATGCTGAAAAAGGTTTCAGAACTGCTTCCCCGCACGGCTGTAATTCTCGAACTTGCCGCCCGAGAAAAAGAGGCGGTGATAAAAGAACTTGCCGCCCCGCTTATTCAAGCCGGGTTTGTCACCGACGAAACCCAGTTTGTCAGCGCCATTCTGCGCCGGGAAAACTTAGAGAGTACCGGCATCGGCTTTGGTGTGGCAATTCCCCACGCCCGCACCAACGCCGCCGTTACCACCGTTCTTGCCTTTGGCCGTTCCAGTGCGGGCGTTGACTTCTCCTCGCTCGACGGCAAGCCCTCCCATTTAATCTTCCTCATCGCCTCACCCGAGACGATGAAACGGGAGTACATCTGGACCCTTGCCAAACTGTCCAGTTTGCTGCGCCGCGATGAGGTGCGCACCGGGCTTCTCAAAGCCCAGACAGTTGATGAAGTCTATGCGCTAATCGAGCGCTACGAACGGTATTAAAACCGGCAGTGATGGTAACAAACTACACCCTGGGCCGCGCCCGGCAACTCCTGATAGAAAAGTTTCAGCAACTGGGTTACTCTCTCACCCCGGATGAAATCCGCACCGGTGTGCCGGGTGTTGAAGCCGACCTCGCAATTCCGGTTTTCCGGCTGGCAAAAACCCTCGGTCAAAACCCCGACGACCTCGCCCGCGCAATCAGTCAGCGCCTTGACCTCACCGCCACCCTGTTCTCCTCGCTACAACCGCTCAAAGGTTATATCAATCTGCGCTTTCACCCAAAGAAGTTTGCGCGCGCCGTATTTGACGACTACCAGGCCGCACCGGAAAAGTACGGCAGTTTCACTTTGGGCAAAGGTAAAACAGTGGTCATCGACTACTCCTCACCCAACATCGCCAAACCCTTCTCCGTCGGCCATCTCCGCTCCACCGTCATCGGTCAGGCGTTAAAAAACATCCTCACCTATCTCGGCTACCGGGTTATCGGCGACAACCACCTTGGTGACTGGGGAACCCAGTTTGGCAAACTCCTTGCCGCCTACGAACTCTGGGGCGAAGAAACCAAACTAAAACAAAACCCCACCCTTCACCTCCTTGACCTCTATGTGCGATTCCACGACAAGGCAAAACAGGACCCCGGTCTTGAAAACCGGGCGCGGGATTGGTTCCGCCGGCTCGAACAGGGCGACTCCGAAGCCCGTGCCCGCTGGCAACAGTTTGTCCATCTCAGCCTCCAGGAGTTTCAAAAAATTTACCAACTCCTCGGTGTCACCTTCGATGTCACCCTCGGCGAAAGCTTTTACGCCCCCTTCCTCCAGGATGTAGTTGACCGGGCATTAAAAAAGGGCGTTGCCCAGAAAAAAGTACCGCCCCGAAATGAAAAAAACATCCCCGAAGAAATCACGCCCGAAGAACCGGTTATCCTCATTCCCCTTGACCAGATGGGTATTGATGTCCCCCTCATCCTCCAAAAATCAGACGGCACCAGCCTCTACGCCACCCGGGAAATCGCCACCGTTGAATACCGCATCAAAACCTGGCAGCCCGAAAAAATCCTCTATGTCGTGGGCAACGAACAGGAACTGTACTTCAAACAGTTCAACGCCGCGCTCAAACTGCTGGGCATCACCACCCCCTGCATCCACATCAACTTTGGCTTAATCCGCCTGCCCCAGGGCAAACTTTCCACCCGGGAAGGTCGGGTAATCCTCCTCGAAGATGTCATCAAAGAGGCGATAGAACGGGCAAAGCGGGTCCTGATGAGCCGGGACCTGCCCGAAGAACAAAAAGAGGATATCGCCCGCAAGGTTGGCATCGGTGCCATCAAATACGCCGACCTCTCCCAGAACCGGCGCAAAGAGGTCGTGTTCGACTGGAACCGCATGCTCACCCTTGATGGCGACTCCGCCCCCTACCTACAATACGCCTACACCCGCACCCGCTCCATCCTGCGCAAAGCATTTCCAATTGACCTGTCCCAAGCCGAGCCCGGCCTACTTACCGCCCCGGAAGAACAGACCCTACTACTCCACAGCGCCCGCTTCCCAGACACCATCCTTAGTGCGGCCGAAAACTACGAACCCCATCGCATCGCCAACCACCTTTACGCCCTTGCCCGGGACTTCTCCACCTTTTACGACCGCATCCCGGTCCTGGGCGCTGAAAACGACGATTTGCGCCTTGCCCGGCTCGCCCTTGTTGAAATGACCGGCACCATCCTCAAAACCGGTCTTAACCTGCTCGGCATCGAAGTGATGGAACGGATGTAGACCCGCCCGAAAACCTATCCTGAAAATGGCTACTTTAAAGTATACAGCCCGAACTCATCTTGCTCTCTATAACAATTTGCAATTAAACAACTTAATTCAATGCTGCCTTGTTTTCCCTACCCAACCCCGGGGTAGTTACCGGGATGGTATGGGAAACTGCCGGTGATTACGCCTTCCCGGCGCTTTCTTAACAACCACCCAAATTTAAACCCGTCCCTCTACTCTAAACCGCCCCTGTATAACACGCCGTTTCAAAACTGCGCCTTCTCGCCCCAGTTATTCACCGCTTACCTTGAGATAGACTCATACATTTACCCCTTTATTTGCCAGTTACCGTAGGATTTTAACCTAAAACCGGCTTACTTTTCGAAAAATCGGCCCGCATGCTGATGCCCGGGTGTAAGTCCTATTTTATCAAACCGTTCCCGAACAACAACTGAGTTTTTCTCCTTGCCCTTTTTGCACCCGGACTATTCTATTTAAGGTCTAACAGTTATGACCCGGATTTATTTTGACCACGCCGCAGCAACTCCGGTGCTACCTGAGGCGTTAGAAGCGATGGTCCCATTTTTAAAAGATGAGTTTGGTAACCCGCAAAGCTTCCATCAGTTTAGCCGGAAGGCAAAACAGGCGATTGAACAAGCCCGGCACCAGGTTGCCCGTTTTATTAACGCACCGGCCGAATCCATAATCTTTACCGCTTCTGCCTCCGAGAGTAACAATCTGGCGCTTAAAGGTTTTGCCCTTGCCAATAAATCCCGCGGTAACCACATTGTCGTCTCAGCGATTGAACACTTCTCGGTTCTTGAACCGGTTAAAACCCTGAAACGGCTCGGCTTTGACTACACAATTTTACCGGTCGACCAATACGGACTGGTCGATATCGAACAACTGAAGCGGGCGCTTCGCCCCGAAACCATCCTTGTCTCAATAATGCACGCCAACAACGAAATCGGCACAATTGAACCGCTTAAAGAGATTGTTGCGGTGTGCCATGAGAAAAACGTTCTTATACATTCTGACGGCACCGCGGCGGTGGGCAGAATTCCGGTTGATGTCACCGAACTCGGTGTCGACGCCTACTCTTTTTCTGCCCAGTCGTTTTACGGTCCGAAAGGCGCCGCCATACTCTACCTGAAACCGGGTAAAAGGATTGTGCCCCTGATTGAGGGCGGCATTCAGGAAAAAGGTCGCCGGGCAGGGACCGAAAATGTTCCGGCAATTGTCGGTATGGGCAAGGCAGCCGAAATATGCCAGAAACAGATAGACCAGTGGTCAGAAAAGATGCGAGCGCTTGCCCGCCGGATTGTCGATGAACTGCCCAAAAGGGTTGAGCGCCTTGTATTTACGGGCCATCCAGAAAAACGGTTACCCGGTCATATCAGCCTGTGTGTTGAATTTGTTGAAGGCGAGGCGATGCTCTTATCTCTTGACGACCAGGGCATTGCGGCGGCATCCGGCTCCGCCTGCACCGCCCG
This sequence comes from uncultured bacterium, assembly GCA_964626075.1. Taxonomy (GTDB): domain Bacteria; phylum Hydrothermota; class Tepidihabitantia; order Tepidihabitantales; family Tepidihabitantaceae; genus Tepidihabitans. The sequence goes on along the minus strand of CAZVDD010000015.1, from coordinate 77,333 downwards.
CAGCCTGAAGGCGTCCCATGTACTGCTTGCGATTGGCTTACCGCACGCCGTCGCCCAATCTTCGCTTGTCCTCACGCTGGGCAAAGACAACACCGACGCTGATGTCGATTACTTTCTAACCCAATTCCCAACGATTGTTGAGCGGTTACGCTCGTTTTCACCGCTTTATGCCCGTTATATAAAAGGTGAAGACCCATACCAGTTCAAACCCGGCGCCGACGAACACCAGACTGGACATGAGCCGGAAAATCGGGAAAATATCGGAGAAGGGTAATTATGTATTCAGAAAAGGTAATGGACCACTTCCGTAACCCCCGTAATGTCGGGGAAATTGAAAATCCTGATGGCGTTGGAGAGGTTGGCAATCCGGTTTGTGGTGATATGATGACATTCTACATCAAGGTTGAGAATGGAATTCTTACCGATGTCAAATTTAAAACCTTTGGCTGTGGTGCTGCCATTGCGGTCTCGTCAATGGTGAGCGAAATGGCAAAGGGCAAGACAATTGAAGAAGCGTTAAAGATTACCAATGAAGCGGTCGCTGCCGAACTGGGCGGCTTACCGCCGAACAAACTACACTGCTCCAACCTTGGTGCCGACGCCCTTCACGCCGCAATTAAGGACTACCTCAACAAATCAAAGAAAAATGCTCTTGGTAAGAAGGAGGAGAAATGAGAGCCAAACGAGTTACCGGCTGTCGCTGCCCCTATTGCGACGAGCCGCTCCTTGAACGGGAACAGTTCTGCAAACCCTGCGGCGTGGAAATCGTCTACTGCCCAGAATGTGAAAAACCGTTGCCTCGGGGTAGTAACAGATGTCCGGAATGCGGTAAAGAAGTTAAAAAAAGTCCTGGGAGGAAACGATGAATCTGACCCGAATAAGAGGCACCAACAAAAAACACCAGGTGACCCTTTACGCCCTTTCCACCTGCGGCTGGTGCCGGCGTGTCAAAGATTTGTTTAATGCCAACAACATTGAATACGACTACATCGATGTTGACCTGTGCGTGGGTCAGGAGCGGGAGGAAGTTATCAATCAAGTTCAAAAACTAAACCCCCGGCTATCATTCCCCACGATTCAGATTGACGATTCGGTTGTGGTGGGATTTGACGAAGAAAAGATTAAACAACTCCTGGAAATCAAATGAGCGCTGAGCAATTTTCGCCGGAGATTGAGCAGGTCTACGAGCAGTTGAAAAAAGAAGCCGAAGAGGGGGGCTACCACCTCAACCCCGATAAACAGTTCACCCTCAGACTGATTCAAGGGCTTTTGACCAATGAGAAGCGGTTCGGCTACCGCGCCTGCCCCTGCCGTATCGCTTGGGGCGAAAAGCCCAAAGACATCGACATCATCTGTCCCTGCTACTATCGCGACTCCGACCTTGAGGAGTACGGTGCCTGCTACTGCGGCTTATATGTCAGCGAGGACTGGATTAAAGGTAAAGTTCCCCGGAAATCAATCCCGGAACGCCGGCCCGCAAAATTTGTAATTGAAGGTTACTCGGAATCAAAACCATCAGAGCAAACCGAACCGGTACCCAACCGCCTTTCTTACCCGGTCTGGCGCTGCAAAGTCTGTGGCTATTTGTGCGCCCGGCCCGAGCCGCCGGGCAAATGTCCAGTTTGCAAGGCAACAAAAGACCGATTTGAACGGTTTATGTAAAGAGACAAGATATGCCTATCGTTGAAATCAGTGTTGTGCCCGTCGGTACCGGTTCACCGAGCGTAAGTCACTTTGTGCGTGCCGCAGTTGAGGTTGTTAAAAAGAGCGGGCTAAAATACGAACTCAATCCAATGGGCACCTGCATCGAGGGCAACTGGGACGCAATCTTTTCCCTGATAAAAGAGATTCACGAAACCCTTGTTACGATGGGCTGTTCTCGTTTGGTCACTACCATCAAAATTGACGACCGGCGCGACAAACCGGTTACGATGAAAGAAAAGGTGGCAAGGGTTAGTGACTAACCCCGCCACCTTCACCTTCACATCTCAACCACTCACAGCCCTCCCATAATGACCCGGCAATAAACGCCACCCAATCTTCAGCCGTCCCGGTTTGGTCGTAAAACCACAACTCCGCCACCCCGCTTAACATTTTATTTACCTCCCAGTCCGGACATAATCACCTTAGTCTGCTCAATCCGTTCCTCGTAAGCCTGCCTTGCTGCCTCATTGTCGTACTGCAACACCTCAATCTTTTTCTCATCCATTCGATGCGACCGGTAAAGAACCACCGCTACAACCAACAACCCAATTCCCACCAAAAAACCCAGCAACCGACCCAATCTTGTATCAAGCATCACAACCTCCTGATTTTATTACTTAAAGCAGTGCATTTTTTATGCCATAATTTAAATTTCACTAACTAACTGATTAACAATATGTTATATAACTGTATACCGCATATCGACTAAAACTGTCTCATCAAATGAAACACAAAGACGGTGATAAATCGGGCTGAAAATCATAAGATTAGGAAAATATGTTAATTATATCATTGTAAACTTTATGATACACTCCCTTGTAATGAGACACAACCTTTTCAAAGATAAAATCCACCAAAACTTGACAAACATAAATTTATATCTATTCTTAAATAGATAATGGGCGGCCCAAAAAAGTACACCTTGGAGGGTTTAGAAGCCCTTGGCTCAAGGCTTAGGGATATTCGTGTCCGCGCTGGAATCTCGCAGATGAAATTGGCAGAACTACTCGGTTTAAACCCCACCCATGGTTACAAGTACATCCTTCGTTTGGAAAAAGGGCTTGTGCCCAACCCAACGATGCGCACCATTACCGGGTTTCTCGCCGCCTGTGGTGCCACCTGGCAGGACATCGCTGATGTTCTCCCTTCGGTTGTTATCAAGCCGGCAGGTGAAAGTAAGCCCCCATCTGAACCGGTGATAATTCCACCCAGCCCGGCCTCGCTTGCAACCGCTTCCTGGATTGGCGGCGTTTCAACCGAAAAGGAGGTGAACGGGCTGTTTTCTGAACGGTACTGGCGGCAGGTAAAAACCGCCCAGGATTATCTCTGGAACCTGCTCCGCATCTCACACCAGACCGGTGGGAAACGCCGGGACTACTTCACATTTGTCCGCTCGGTCTGCGCCCTACTCGTTCGGTACCGTAACGATAGCAAATCGTTAAACAGCGCGCTGGAACAGCTCACCGCCCGCGCCACCAAACAGGGGCTTGACCCACAAATTATCGCTCCGATAAAACAGTTCTGCATAAATATCTTTGAGGAAGAAAACCGCGCCTGATGCTCCTCTTCCTGCTTGCATTTGTCACCATCCCTCCGGTGTCTTATAACATCGATGCCCGTTTTCTTCCCGCCCCTGCTACTGTCTCCGGCACGGCAACAATTACCTTTCGCAACATCTCAACTGTTCCCCAAAAGTCACTTTACCTCTACCTTTATCCCAACGCCTTCAAACACCACAAAACCCAACTGGTAACCGAACTGATGCAACAAGGTTCTCTTGAATGGGCAAGGCGAAGGGGAAAAAAATTCGGCTCCCTCGAAATCGAAAAAGTCTGCTACAACAACGCACCATTAGACTTTAAAATCGACGCGACGGTACTTGAAATTTTACTCCCTTACGCCCTTGCCCCTGAAGAGTCAATAACCTTCACGATGTCGTTCACTACCCATATCCCCAACCTAATCCTCAATTTCGGTAAAAAGGGCTCTGTTTTTATCCTAACTCGTTGGTACCCGCAGGTTGCCGCTTTTGACCGGTTTGGCTGGCACCTTGGTGATTTTCATCCTCACGGTGCGCCGGCGGGCGCCTTTGCCGACTACGAAGTCAGACTTAACACCCCCAAAAAGTATGTTATCGCCACAAACGGTGAGCTTTCTAACAACTCTGACACCCTGCGCTATTTCCGGGCAACAAACCTGACCGACTTTGCCCTATTTATCGCTCCTGACCTCGTCTTTTACCACGACTCAAAAACCGCTCCGACTGTCGACATATTCCTGACCCGCAACCTCAGCAACCTTGTCCATCAAATCGTCCATCAGGTTCGTCTGATAAACACAATCTTCACGGACCTTTTTGGCCCACCCCCTTACGACCGGCTTACTATCGTTGTCGCGCCGGGCATAGCACCAGCGCCCATCTCGGCACCAGGGCTCATCGTGATTGGCCAACAACCACTCCCATTCATCCGGCTCTGGGAAAAGACCGTCGCCCAGGAAATCGGCAAACAGTTCTTCGCTTTCAATCCCGCACCCGATGGAGTTCGTAACCCGCTCCTTGTCAATGGCATATCCGCCTATGCCGCCCACCGCTACCTGAAAACAGTTTACGGTGAAAACAACCTGCTTGACCTGCCGTTTTCGCTGCCGTTCCTCAATGGGTTATCCGACACCTATCTCGACCGCCTTTACTTCTATCTCGCGGCGACAAACAACCTGACCTCCTCTTTAACCCAACCTAACCCAAAACCACTTGCCACCGAAGCCATGGTTACCTCGCAGGCGGTACTGCTCTTTAAATCGCTGGAAAAGGAATTGGGCACCGCCCAACTCGACTCCGCGCTTCGCCGCTATATCAAAACAAACCGCAACCTCCATTCCACAACTCCCGCCTTCCTTGCAACTGTTACCCAGGTCGCTGGACCGGAAAAGGAAGTTATCGTGAATTGGCTCCTGAGTCAGGATGGTAAAACCGACCTTGCCATCCGCCGGGTACGTCATATTAACAACCACACCGAGATTACTATCTCGGCTCAGAACGCCGCCAATTTACCAATCGAACTTAAAACCGTGTTTGCCGACAACCGCTGCCGCATCGACACCATCTCGCCGCAAAACAGTTGCCTGCTTCTGCCCCGGGGACAAAAATTTGTTTACCTCAACCTCGACCCAGAAGAGAAAGTTCTTGATGCCAACCGCTGGAACAACCGCTTTCCCCGTCAACTTAAAATTAAACCCATCTTCGCCCTGCCTGATTTCGAAACCTATCAGATTTTTTATGGGCCTTGGTTCTGGTTTGACACCTACCGCGGCTTTCAACCTGGCATCTGGCTTGCCGGCAGAAAATTATTCGATGCCGGACCGTTAAAAGGCGCACACAACTGGGTTATCCTCCAAAACTACGCCTCCCTTAAATCCGACTGGCACACCGGTGTCAGCTATCAGACGCCGATAATTTTTAACCCGTTTAAGTCCCGAATTTATTTCTCCGGCGACAACTCCTTTCGCGACCGGGGCATACGCTTATATCTGCTCAACGACTTTGGGCCCCCACTTGCGCCGCCCAAAACCGAATTTGACTTTGGTTATCGTGTTTATGAACTTCTCGACTCTACGGGCCGCGACCCCCGTGCCTGGCAACTTGCCCGCATCGCTGAACTCCGTTTCCGCCTTGCCCACAACCTCCAATCGCCGTTCAGCAATCTCAACGGCGAACTACTCCTGAATCAGGGGCAAAAAAAACTCCTCTCCCAGTTTGAGTACTCAAAATTCAGCCTCACCGAAAACCTCACGGTCTTCATCCCTGAAATCATCCCGGTCTCAATTCGGCTTTTTGCCGGCACCATCTTCGGCACAACCCCGCCGCAAGAGGAGTTCTACCTTTCTGGCGGCCTGTCTTACACGCCCGCAGAACCGGTCTCCTGGGCATACGAAGGTTTTGCCTCCGGACAGGAACACTGGCACTACGATGGCGATGTCAATTGCCGGGGCTACTACGGTCAATACCGGCATGGCCGCTTTGCCTACGGTCTTAACATCCACCTCCTTTTTCCGGCCCCCGATTTTCCCTTTCCCCTGTCCGTACTCCAGCCCTTTTTTGACCTGGGCAATGTTGGCGACTCCTTAAATCGGAAACTATTCTCCCCCTGCCTTGACGCCGGAATCAGGGTTAAACTGGGTCCGCTCTATGCCGACTTTCCCTTCTGGAAGAGCAAACCTGAACCGGGCGAATCCCATTTTGCCTTCCGCTGGTCTCTGGGCTTTAAAATCAGCGACCTGCCAAGCGGATTTTAACCTCAATTTTAGAAATTAGACAAACGCCGTAAAATCGGTAAAATTCATCACCTGATGCGCGAAGGTAAATCAAACTCTTCAATATCACTGCCCGCCACCTTTGCCGCATTCAAACACCGCAACTTCCGCCTCTACTGGCTGGGCAATACGGTTTCATTTATCGGCACCTGGATGCAGAACACCGCCAAAGGCTGGCTGGTCCTTTCCATCACCAACTCACCGTTCTTTGTCGGGCTTGACTCCACCCTGTCCTGGCTTGCGGTCTGGTTTGTTTCCCTGCCGGCCGGTGTCCTTGCCGACCGGTTCAACAAACGCAACCTGATGATTGTGACCCAATCTGCCCTTGCCCTGTTTGCCCTGCTCCTTACCCTGCTCACCTGGTTCCGAATCATCACCATCACCCACATTCTCCTCATCTCCGGTTTTGCCGGCATCTTCGTTGCACTCAATGCCCCTGTTGCCCAGACGCTTGTACCGGACCTGGTCGAAAGAAAGGATATGCTCAACGCCATCGCCCTCAACTCCTCAATGTTCAACCTTGCCCGGATGATTGGTCCGGCACTCGCCGGCTCAATCTTGACCTTCTCCGGTCCAGCGGTCTGCTTCGGACTGAACGCACTCAGTTTTCTCGCCATCATCATCGCCCTGTTCTTCATTAAACTCAACACCCCACCACCCCCCGCAATCTAACGAACCTTTTCTCCGTCGCGTCGGTTTTGGATTAAAATTTGTAAAATCACATCCCGATATCCGGATTTTGATGGTAATGACCGGCATCTTCTCCTCTTTTGGCATCTGTTACATCCCTTTAATGCCGGTTATCGCCCGTGATGTACTCAATCTCGGTGCCCGGGGTTACGGCTTCTTGATGTCGGCGCTTGGTGCCGGTGCCCTGACCGGCGGCTTGACCCTCGCAACATTAAGCCGCACCCGCCACCGGGGTAAAATCCTCATCACTGGCACCGGCTTGTTGGGCATCCTCCTTCTGGTACTCTCACTTGTCCGCCACGCCCATATCGCCCTCATCCTGTTTGTCTTCATCGGCTTCTGCCAGACCAGCGTCGCTGCCCTCACCAACACCCTGATTCAAACCCTCTCGCCAGATTATGTTCGGGGAAGGGCGATGAGCGTCTTCAACATCTTTTTCAACGGGATGTTTCCGGTTGGCAGCTTAATCGCCGGTACGCTGGCGCAGACAAAAGGCGCGCCCTTTGCCCTCTTTATCAGCGGTGTAGTTGTCCTTATTACCCTTTTTACGGCAACCGCAATCCGCCCCCAATTACACCGGCTATAAGATAAACCGAAAAGTCTACGCCGTTTGTCGGCCCGCTCTAAATCGCCCTCAGCGCAACCGTCTTAACGCCTGACGCGCCTTCTCGTATTTCGGGTCAAGCGTTATAACCCTCTGCCAAAGAATGTGCGCCGAGTCAACCTGACCTTCGTAGTAGTAAGCCAGACCAAGAGAAAACAGCGCCGTGGTGAATACCGGATTCAGACTTAGCGCCCGGCGGTACAAATCCTTTGCCTCCCCAAAACGGTGTTTCACCAGAACAATATTGCCAAGATTGTTCCAGCCCTCAACCCCATAAGGGTCCAGTGCCACGACCCGTCGAAACATCATCTCAGCGGAATCGAGTGCGCCGGTCTGGGCATACACATTGCCCGCTACTCCCAACGCCTCCGGTTCATCCGGATAAAGTTGCACCAACCTTCCTGCCAGCCGGCGCGCCTCGTCCGATTTACCCTCAGCAAGATAAACCGTTGTTGCCAAGCCAACGATGTTTGTTGCCGAATCAATCTTGAGCGCCTGCTCGATCTCCCTCTTTGCTTGTTCCCATTTACCGTTCTCATAGTAACCGAGCGCCACGGTAAAATGATTCTGCGCCCGGTCCGCCTTTCTTCCCGCTCCGGCAATGTCAAGGTTAAAGACAGCTAAACTCACCAGGAAAATCAACCCGGCACGCACCCTTTCTTGGGCACCAACCTGCCACCACTGGCTGATACCGGCAACTGCGGCCAGAAGATAGAACGGCACCAAGGGTAGGCGGTAGCGCGCCGTGATGAAAAACGGTACAAAGGAAAAGCCGTAAACAGTGATAAACAGATAAACCGGCAGCAGGGAGCGCCATTTATTCCGGCTGAGATAAAAGCCGGCGAGCGCCAGCGGCAGGACCAGTCCGAAAGGAAACTTAAAAAAGGGCAAAGCGAAGATGAGAAAATTCAAAAAACTGTAGCGCTTGAAAAAGTAGATGTCCCGGTTGTTCGACACCTCATAACCGGCAAACAGCAGGTAAATCTTTTTCAGGGTCAATAGCAGCGCCCGGCCCGGGTTTTGCTGCCAGAACTTTAGCCCCTGTGCCATCCAGTACCGGTCAATCTCCGCTCCCTTCAAACTCCTGCCCAGCGCCCTTTCCGCACTCACCTTGACATCGTTGTAACCACCCCACCAGGAACCCCTTGTGCCCGGCACAATCGCAGTGGTACCGTCGGAAAACTCGTTGTTCCCGATGTAAAAGTTCGTTCCTCCCTGCCAGGCAATCAAAATTAGTTGCCCGCTCTTCACATAGTTGCGCACCGTGACCGGCACAATCGGCAAAAGTACCGCAAGAAAAAACGGCACAGCCCGGCGCCACCAGCCCGCCCGATAACGCCATAAAAACCAGCAGAAAAGAGCGGCTAAAAAAGTTAAGATGTTGGGTCGGGCAAGCGCCGCCAGTCCGAAGACAAACCCCGGTAAGTACCAGTATCGGTCAAACCTCTCACTGATATAAAAGGCAACAAATCCGGCAAGGACGAGAAAAATTAAAAGCACCGGTATCAGCAACTCGCCATCAAAGTAGATAAACAAAGGATAAACCGCCATCAGCAACCCAACAGCCAGTCCAGAACGCCGGTTAAACAACCGCTTGCCGATAAGAAACAGAAAACCACAACTTACCGCGCCCAGTAACGCTTGCACCAGCCGGACAACAAATAAATTAACCCCGAAAATTCTGTACAGCAGGGCAAGAAAAAACGGATAAAGTGGTGCCCGGAAATAGGCATCAGCGATAAACTCGGTTCGAGCAACAATCGCCTGCGCCCATTGGTGATGGTAAAGCGCATCCATCTGCGGGGCAAAAAACAGCGGGTCGTTTGCCTGCGCCTGAATAAGGTAAATAACCCGCAAGACCATTGCAATTCCCATGACCAGGAAAAAGTCAACAACTGTGCTTTTGCCCTCCGGTTTTGAGGGCGGCGGTTTCAACATCGGCTTGGGCGTCCCTTTTTTCTTGCGTGCCACCGGTTTTGAGTATTACCATTAACCATCTGTTGTCAAGCACAAAACCGCCTCTTTTCCCTCCCCCTTTTAACCGCCCCATCTTTTAGACCCCAAAAAGATAGAAAATTAACGCCCAAACTTCCCTTTTTATCAAGACTGCCATCCTAACTTACATTTTTACATACGGTTGGCAACAATATGAAAAATTAGTCCTGCTGTTTTAGGGTAGCCCCCTCCCCCTCCTCGGAACTGTTCCCGGTATCCCCCCTTGATTTCCCTCTGCGGTGTTTTATAATCTCCTGATGAGCGTCGCGGAAAACCTCAAACACCTCTTGCATCGCATCGAAGCCGCTTGTGCCCGCTCCGGCCGTGACCCGCAAGAGATAACAATCGTCGCGGTAACCAAAACAAAACCAATAGCACAGATTCAGGCGGCGATTGCCGCCGGCATCACCCATTTCGGTGAAAACCGGGTCCAGGAAGCGGCCACCAAAATCCCTTTAATCAAAACGCCGGTTAACTGGCACCTTGTCGGCACCCTGCAAACTAACAAAGTTAAAAAAGCCCTGGAGCTGTTCCATACCATTGAGAGCGTCGACTCCTTTCATCTGGCGCAGGAAATCGAGCGCCGGGCAGAACAGTTAAATAAAATCGTGCCCATCCTGATTGAAGTAAACACCTCACAAGAGCCGACCAAACACGGCGTGCCGCCCGCTAAACTGTTGGACCTCATTTCTGCGGTACGGGAACTACCCCGCCTGAAACTCGAAGGGCTGATGACAATTGGCCCGGGCTGGGCTGTTAACGACCCCGAGGCATCAAGACCCTGTTTTGAACTCCTCGCCCGTTTGCGTAACGAGGCGCAGCAAAAATTCGGCATCGCCCTGCCCCATCTGTCGATGGGAATGAGCTCCGACTTTGAGGTCGGCATTGAGTCCGGCGCCACGCTTGTTCGTATCGGTACCGCGCTGTTTGGACCCCGGAGCTGATTTGGACCCGGAGCAGTTTCTCAATTTAGTGGAAGATGTTGTTCGCAACCTCCCGGAATTTTTCCGCAACCGCATCCATAACCTCAATGTGATGGTGATGCCCCGGGCACCGTCCGAACTAACCGCGCATTTAGGCAAAGACCCCTGGTCAATTCTTGGCGTTTACCAGGGGATACCTTTCAACCGCCGGGGACCATTCTACGGCAATGTCCTACCCGACACCATCGTCATCTTTCAGGAGCCGATTCAAGCCCGGTGCCAGACCGAACAGGAAATCCGCGATCTGGTGCGCCGGGTGACAATTCACGAAATTGGCCACTACTTCGGGCTCACCGACGAACAACTTTATCGGCTGGAACAGGAAAAATAAAAGGGGGTCAATATTGACCCCCTTGAAGAGCGACTTTACCTCTTATCGGTTGACGGTCAGTTTGTGGGTTGCTGAACCCGCCGGACTCTCCAGCCGCACGAGATAAACGCCCGCGGCCAGCGACTTCAGGTCAACCGCAAACCTCCCTGCTCGTGCCTCATCCGCCTGATACAGGTTGCGTACCAGCCGGCCCGTTGCATCGTACAGGGCGATTTGCACCCGACTGGATTTGGGTACCTGCCAGCGGATTTCCACCCGGTCAGTTGCCGGATTGGTGAACACCAGCTGGGCGTTGCGCAGATTCGGGTTGAAACCTTCTGCGACGCCGACCCCACCCTGCACCGAAGCCGAGATGAAAAGTTCACCGTTGGTCCAAGGTATCCAGCCACCCGCCCCACCGTAGTAACTGCGGTTGTTACTGGTGTCGTCCGCAAGGCTTGTTGGATGACCGGAAGGGTGTACCGGCGCCACCGCCACATAGAACTCACCCGAAGGGAATATCAGGAGTGAGTCCAAGTCATAGGCAATAATTCTGCCGGGTGCACCGGCTGGCGCCTCAAGGTCCTCGGACTCGTAAAGCAGGGTTGAACCATCACCGGCGTAGATTTTGAACCGGAAGGTGGAATCGGGCCAGGGATAATTAGGATGGAGATAGAACTGGGTGCGAACCCTGCCCAGCCCTACCGGATACTGAACACCGAAGTCCGCCGGATTGAACTTCGTTGCCCGCTCTGGTCCTGCCCAGGTTATCCAGTACGGGCTGTTGTAATTTGCATACTCAATCCAACGCGCAACGCTCAGGTCATAGATAATGGTATCGTCAGCCGGGTACTGCTCACCGGCAGCTTCGGTCCACACATTAATCTGATAGGCACCGGTCACATTGGGAATACGCCACGCCGGTGAGAAGTTCATCTGCGCGGTCTGACCCCGCTGCAAGGCGGCAGTTGTTGTCATCGTATCTTCATAGGTGTAACTCTCCGGACCGGTGATTTTTAGCCGCACCGGCGTGCCTAATGGTAGCGGGTCGGTCCCTAAATTCTTGATTGTCGCTCGGATTGTCAAGTTGACATTCGGCAGCGTATCCTGCGGCATATTGGTTGCGAACCAGAGCGTTGCCGCATCGGTTGCGGGCGGGTCCCACTCAACCACCGAACGAATCAACCACTCGCCCCTTCGGGCATCCTCGCTGAAGGCACCACCCAGCAAACTCCACATCCGGTGCGAAGGTGCGTTGTTCGCCGCATCGATTGAAAGACCGGGACAGATGGGATAGGAGTCAACCTGAATATAGAAGATGTAGTAGTTCGTACCCACAATCGGCTCACCAATCGGCACATAGTTCCATTGCCCACGGGTTATGTTCAGGGTGTCGGAATGCCAGATTTCGGTTCCTGGTGAACCGCCCGGACCATCATCGGCGTAAACCTTGACCATCGCCCGTGTGCCACCGGGATTAGGCCAGCCCGAGTAGAAGTGAATCAGCGCCCCACTCAGGGTAAAACTGCTTGCCGGACTGATAAACTTCACCCCCCAGCCATTACCGCCCTGATTCCACGCCCAGGCGCTCGCCGGCATATTGTCATCGTACTTGAATGTATCGGTAACCGAGAAAAAAACCTCGGGTGCCGGCGGAAAGATTCCAGGCTCAGGGTCAGGAATCGTGTAATGATGGGTTGGTGTTGGGCTCAGCCAGCGCTCGCCACTCGCGAACACCAGGCCAATGCCCAGCGCCAGACATACTAATGCTACCTTACGCATCACCACTCCTTTCGTTAACTTTAATGCCTCTTTCTTAACACCGGCAACCTGCCGGTTGATTAGCATAACGGCATTTTCCTATAATGTCAAGCAGTTATCACTTTATTGACTCTGCTGTTACCAGGGCTAATATAATAGTTTATGAGCGGGCCCTTCAACTGTCCCTGGCTCACATTCGGGGCGGTAATTGTTGCCCTGGGCAGCATCGTTGGCGCCCTGCTCTGGGCGATATTCACCCGTCTTGAGGACGACTGAATGAACCCGACCCTCATCTATGCCCTGACGCTGTTTCTTTATCTTGCGACGCTGTTTGTGATTGGTGTCATCACCAGCGCCCGGATGAAACGCTCGGCTGAAGGTTTTTATCTCGGCTCCCGTTCGCTCGGACCTTGGGTCACCGCCTTCTCCTTCGTTGCCGCCTACTTCTCTTCAGTGGTCATCATCGGGGGCGGCGGGTTCGGTTACAAATACGGAATGGGAACGCTCTGGATTGGTGCCACCAATGTCCTCGTCGGCACTCTCCTCGCCTGGATTGTACTCGGTAAAAGGACCCGCACCCTGACCGCCAAACTTCACGCCCTTACCCTGCCCGACCTCATCGGCAAACGGTACCACTCCCCGGAAGCAAAACTGTTTGCCGCCTTCATCATCGGGCTCTTTCTTACCATCTACAGCGTCTCGGTCCTTCAGGGAATGGGACACTCCTTCTCGGTGTTGATGGATTTGCCCTACATCTATGGACTGTTGATTTCCGGCATTGTCATCATCGTCTATGTCGCACTGGGCGGTTATCTCGCTGTGGTCTGGACCGGATTCTTTCAAGCCTGGGTGATGATTGTCGCCCTCATTCTTTTGACCGGCGCTTCGGTTGTTCGTGCCGGCGGTCTCAGCCAGTTGTTCGCCCGACTGAGCGCAATTGAAGGCGGTAAATTCGTCCAGACCCCGGGCAGTTGGGGCTGGGCTGGACTCCTTTCCTACTCGGCGATTGTCAGTTTTGGCGTCTGGGGAATGCCGCAACTGGTCAGCCGTTTCTATTCCATCAAAACCGTTCGGGTTTTGAAACTGGGAACGGCTCTGGCAACCGCTGGTGCCGCAATGGCGCTTTTGCCCTATTTCAACGGTGCCGCAGCGCGACTCTTCTTCCCCAACCTTGCCAATCCCGACCAGGCAATTCCCCATCTCGTGAAAACCGCCCTCTCACCAGCAGCGGGCGCCGTCTTCCTCACCGGTGTTGTTGCTGCGGGAATGTCAACATTCGCCGCGGTTCTCATCACCGCCGCCAGTGCTATTGTCAAGGACCTGCTGCGCGACAGTTTCGGCGCCCGTTTTACACCGGAAAAAGAGGTCACCATCTCCCGTCTCGTTGCCGCGGGCATCGGAATTATCGCCTTCCTCATCGCCATCAAGCCACCGGCAATGATTCTCGTCATCACCGGCTTTTCCTGGGCGGTTATTGCGGCAACAACCCTCTGGCCCTACCTTTTTGGCCTCTACTGGCACCGACCGAGCCGGGTTGCGGCATTCACCTCAATGCTTGCCGGCAGCAGCACCGCCTTAACCTGGATGGCATTGAAAAACCCGGGCCGTATCCATGGATTTATTCCGGGAATAGTGGTCAGCCTCATCGTATTTGTGCTGATGGCGCTGATATTCCCAGCACGCCACAAACATTGAAAAGAAAAAGGAGATAAAAATGAAAAACTCAACATTACTCGTAATTGTAGTTCTGATGGCGGGCATTAGCATTGCCCAGCCATTGACCGAAGGCAAATTTCTGCCTTTCGAGCCACCGATTTACACATTTGCCGAATCGACCCACCACTTTGATGTCCGTCACTACACAATTGACATTGACCTGCCGATGAACTCAAGGGCGATGAGCGGCCACACCCGGGTGGAACTTATCGCCCGCCATAACAACTTTGACACATTCAGTCTCCATATGGTCAACCTCATCTGCGACTCGGTGCGCCGGGAAAATAACACCTGCACCTTTACGCAAAATAGCGGCCGCCTCCTCATCGACCTTGACCGGGAATTTGCCAATGGTGAATCGCTTGCCGTTGACATCTTCTACCACCGCAACGCTACGATTCAAAACCGTGGCTTCTTTTACTACAGCCGGGGAACACAGGGTATTCCCCATGCCATCTGCTACTCAACAACCGAACCCTCTGATGCCCGCTACTGGTTTCCCTGTTTTGACGAACCCTGGGACAAAGCGGAACGGGGTTGTCGAGTCAACATCACCACACCGGACTCGTTCTCGGGTTGTGCCAACGGCGTTCTCGACAGCGTCACTGTTGCCGGCGGCAAAAAAACCTGCTGGTGGACCCACCGCTATCCAATCAGCACCTACCTCGTAACCTTTGCCGCCTCAAAATGGGCAAACTTCAAACAGTGGTTTTATCCAGCGCCTAACGAGTCGCTCTATATCCAGAACTTCGTCTGGCCCGAAGACTCCAGCCTTGCGGTCACCGCCTTTCGCAATGTCCCAGATATGATTGGATTCTTCTCCGACTCCTTACGCTATGGGCCCTACCCCTTTGCCACCGAAAAGTATGGCCATGTTGTCGCGTATCCATTTCAATGGGGCGGGATGGAAAATCAAACCCTGACGATGGTCCACCGCTACTGGATCCAGCGGGGCAACGACAATGGTCTTGCTCACGAACTTTCCCATCACTGGTGGGGTGATATGGTAACCTGTCTTGACTGGCGCAACATCTGGCTCAATGAAGGGTTTGCCACCTACTCGGACGAACTCTACACCTGGCATCAACAGGGACTTGCCGCTTTCCAAAGCCTGATTCAAAACCGGGCGCAGGACTACTTTACTGAAGAGGCAAATGACCCGCACCCGATTTACAACCCACCCTCGGGTCACGAATTTGACTGGGGCCACTCCTACTGCAAAGCCGCCTGGGTCCAGCATATGCTCCGCTATGTGGTCGGCGACACGGTCTGGAACGCGCCCGGCATATTCTTCCGTGCCCTGCGCGCCTACGGCGACAGTTTCCGCTACGGTAACGCCAACACCGAAGACTACCGCCGAATTTTCGAACGGGTGACCGGCCTGGATTTGAACTGGTTCTTTGACGAATGGGTTTACAGCCTCGGCTATCCCAACTACCAGATTGGCTGGTGGGCACAAGAAACGCAAGACGGATGGCAGGTGATTGTTGACCTTGCCCAGGACAATATCAATGGCGCTCCGCCTACCTTCCACATCCCGGTTGAGGTAAAAATCACCTATACCGGTGGTGACACAATTATCCGCTATCCGGTAACCGAAAACCCGCAGCGCAATGTGTTCACCGTACCAGCGCAGCCCAGCGCCTTAGAGTTTGACCCGAACGAATGGATTCTTGACCAGCACAGTGTGATGGTCGGTCTTCAGTCCGGACCGAACAGAAAACCCGAATTCAGCCGGCACGAACTCTTCCTCCACTCAACTCCTAATAAATGGCTCGCCCTCAACTATGCCCTGCCCCGGACCGAAAATGTCCGGCTCGAAATCTTTACGCCGACCGGCAGAAAGGTGAAAACACTGGTTAACGGCACACAGACCGCTGGTCGCTATCGGCTTGAATGGCACCGAATTGATGATTATGGCAACCGGGTTCCTGCCGGCATTTACTTAATTCGCCTTACCGCCGGTGGCAAAAGGCTGACGAAAAAGTTTGTGCTGATGAATTAGCGGCTTTACTACTCGTCCGGCTCGTCTTCAGGCATTGGAACGCAAGTTGTTCCGGCAGCATCGTCCGCAATTAACACCAGTTCCAGATTCATCTTCTGCAACTTCTGTTTCAGGGACTCGGTCAGCACCATAACCCGGAACTGCTGCCAGCGTCGTAACTCCTCAGGCGCGGTTTCCAGCACCGACCGGAACCGACTAAATATCCTACCCTCTTTTACCGCCGCCTTCAATTTTGCCTTCAAATCTGCCCGGCTTACCGTTTCAATAAACCGGTTTATCATCTCAATACCCTGGCCCCTTGTTTGAGGAACTAACCGGACATACTGCTCCGGATTTGCTCTGACCCGGGCAAGAATCTCATCCCGGTTAAAACTGAAAACTGGAATCACATCACCGGTCTTGAGGTCCAGATAATGGGCGGTCTCCTTCATCTGATTCGTCAACGCAAAAAGCAGGTCCCGCTCCAGAACATAAACCTTACGCACCTGACAATTTTAGCATTACCCAACACCCAGTCAAACTGACTACCGCCAGTAAAACGGCTCTCCGGGATAAAAGTAAAAGATATTGCCGCGCAACTCCAGCCAGCCGTTCTGCCCCTGATACCGAAACCGGCATATCAAACCGTTCAGCCGCTGCGCTGCTGGCTTCAACCGCAACAATCGCCACGCGCCGTCCTGCAACGCGGCAAAACTCTTTGCCGGACCGCCTGGTCTTGACCCGGGCACAAAAAAACCATAAGCGACCAGGGTATCGCCAACATTAAAAAGCTGCAACCGACCTGCGGGCAACACCTCCTCCTTGGAAAACCAGTCATGCGCCGGAAAAGGCGTAAAAGTAAACGCAAAAGAGTCCGGGTTTACCGCATAAACCGCACCGTAAACACCCGGCTTCACCCTTTTCTCCTCGCTTCCCAGTATCACCGGCGTCCCTGGATAATCTTCCAGCCGTGCCGCACCCAAAAGGGAAAACCGTAAACCCCTCTCAGCAGCCAAAATCTCAACTGGCTTCCCCTTCAACACCAAACCACCATCCTGCCAACCCAGAATCTCCACCACCTGCCTATTCCCCAGAGAATCAAAAACGGTCGCCAGCAGCGCCAATTCAGGAAACGAGTCGCCATCAACATCGGCAATCACCGCACCCTCAACCGCGCCCGCTGAAAAATCGACCGTTCGCTCCGCACCGTTCAACTCCAAAATCCGGACCGAATCACCTCCCACCAAAACAACCTCATAGAACTGGTCAAAGTCAAAATCCCCAACCGCTGCCACATCCGAACCAACCCCGGCACTCAACCCCTTGGGCTCAAGTATCAAACTAGACCGCCACACCGGTTCAAATCCCCGGGTGCCAACTTTAAGCAAAACCAGCCGGGAAACAACCGCTTTCGTTTTGCCCTTGCCATCGAGGGCAAACAGGTTCACTTCCCCTAAACGCTGCGCAACCAACACCTGGTCATTAGAATCAGATAAAAAAAGACCGGCGGTTAAACTTATCACCGACTCAATTGGACATCGGCCAACAAGTAAAACCGTATCGGACATCGCCCCCGGGCTCAAAACCAGAACAAGAAAACTCAACCACGCCACAGGACAAAATACCGGTCCGGAGAAAAATGTCAACACGATGAATCGGTTTGACATCGGGCACATTTTCTTTTATTTTCCTATAAACCGGCAACGGAGAGGTGCCGGAGTGGACGAACGGGCATGCCTGGAGAGCATGTGTACTCTTACGGGTACCGTGGGTTCGAATCCCACCCTCTCCGCCAGTGGGCTAAGCTCAGCAAGTTCAGAAGGGTACTTTTATTATTTTGTTTTCCTTGCTTGATTTTAATTTATTGTTATCATTACATTGAAAGTAGAGCTTGTTAATACTAAAATATCGTGCTGTCAAATTATTGAAAATATGGCAAAAGAAAATAACATTAGTGAAAATATAAAGAAAAACCGAACAAAACAAGGTTTATCGCCGGACGATTTTGCTAAAAAATCCGGCGTCAAATATACCACCTTAACTAAAATTGAAAGCGGAGTTATCAAAAAACATTCGGTTTTAGTAATGGCTAAATAGCGAAAGCATTAAATATAACTGTGAACGAATTAATATAATTTATGGACAATTACCTATCAATAAAAGTTGGTATTAAAGACGTGAATCAGAATGAAGCTACACTTCGGCAGTTATTTTCTTCATTCCCAAAAGAGGACATTTATTTTGAATTGAATAATAATGGAATAACTATCTATTTACGAGAATTAGACTTTTTTCATTTTAAAAACAGCATTCAAACATTAGCTAAAAGTTCAGATAGCAAAACCGCTAAATTATTAAACTTAATATTTTATAATGTTGAAAAAATAAAAAGTTATGGGCTAAAAGGCAGAAAAAGATTATATGTTGGCTATAACAAAGAACGAAAAGTAAAGAATAGAGAAGCAAAAGAAATAGAACGCGGCATTCACTATTATACAAGAGGACACAATTTCTCTAGACAGAATAATAAAATTCCTGATGAATTTTTGAACAAAATAATAGTCGGAGACAGTGAGCAAGTTTTAAAGAAATTTCCTGATAATTGTATTGATTTAATTTTTACTTCTCCACCATATAATTTTGGTTTGGATTATGAGAATCACAAAGACGGGGTCAACTGGAATGAATACTTTAATAAACTTTTTGCTATATTCCAGGAGTGTATAAGAGTTCTTAAATATGGTGGCAGAATTATTGTTGATGTCCAGCCTTTATTTTCAGATTATGTTCCTATCCACCATATAATTTCTGATTTTTTTATCAAGAATAAACTTATTTGGAAAGGCGAAATTTTATGGGATAAACATCATTACAGCTGTAAATATACTGCGTGGGGAAGTTGGAAAAGTCCAAGCAATCCTTACTTAAAATACACTTGGGAATTTCTTGAAATTTTTTGCAAGGGCGACTTGAGACACGGAGGAAATTGGAGAAATGCCGATATCACTGCTGATGAGTTTAAAAAATGGGTTTATGCGAAATGGGACATTCAGCCCGAGTATAACATGAAGAAATACGGGCATCCTGCAATGTTCCCGGAAGCCCTTGCTGAGCGAGTGTTAAAATTGTTTAGTTATAAAGGAGATGTAATTTTGGACCCTTTTAATGGCGTTGGGACAACTACCGCTGTAGCTAAAAGATTATCCAGAAATTATATTGGCATTGATGTATCTGAAGAATACTGCAAAAAAGCAGAGGATAGACTTAAAAATACTCAAGCTAATATAAGTTTACTTTAAAAAATATGGATAAAAAATTTTCAAAAGACATACAATCGCTTATTAATGCCTACGAGTTATTAGTTAAAGGTATTGATACAAGGGCAAAAGAATCAGAAGACCGAGCCTATGGTGGGATAATAAGAGCGGGGAAAGGAATGCTTGTTGAAAGTTTAGCGAAAAGTTTAATTGAAATAGCATGGAAAGAACTAGGAAGAGATCCTAGTAGATTATCCCTTGATAAGGAAACTGTAAAAATTCCGATTAAAAGAGAATATATTGAAAGAGTCAAAAGCCCAGAAGTTAAAAAATTTATTAAGAAACATATTAATGATTTTTATTATCCACTACGAACAGATGTTCATGTTCATGTAGACGGAAAATTTAAAATCGCAATGGAGTGTAAAGCATATACAGAAAATGCAATGTTAAAAAGAATTTTAGTTGATTTTACGCTTTTTAAACAAGTTTATCCCGATCTTGCTTTTGTGTTATTTCAATTAGAAAGCCAGCTTGGCGGAGATTATTCATCTGCCAATCATGTTAAATATGGTAGTCCCTCTACACATACTCTACTTTCATATTTTGACATTGACTTAAATATCATTACTTTGCTTGAAGGCGAGAGAAAGGTTGATAAACCGATTCACAAACCAGAATATTATAAAGCGTTAAGAAAAGAAAGTTTATTAATAGCATTGGAAGTATTTAAAAATTTATTAAAGTAGGAAAATTTGCCGCCAAAGGGGAAAATTAGGTATGATTTTCGTTGCGGCCTACTGTCTGCGAAAAACTTGAAATCGTCCTTTCCGCTTCCGCTTTTTGGCGAAGCGGGCGGAAAGGGGGGTCGGTCTTTGCCCTTGCGCACGCCGAGCCCGTTAATAAAATCGGTTCGGATTTTTTCAAATACACACCGCCAGTTTATTTAATCAGAACAACCTTTTTCCCTTTCCTCAAATCCCCATTATTTACATCCGATAACCGCTATATATAATTTTCCGTTGCGGTGCTCAAAACACCTACTTTTAATCATCCTGCCCGCTTGCCTCTTCCCCACTTTAGCAACTGAGGGTTTTTACAAAGACATTTTTATGGACGGCGGCACCGGCTTGACCCATCGCCTACGACTTTACGCTGCGGAAAGCCTGGGCCTAACGATGGAACTCCTCGCCCACGACGACAGTGCACTGATGCAATCCATTATGGTCAATAACCCGGCTGACGCCAACGGTTATCTTCTCTATCCGGATGGCGCGCCGCGTTTTCGGCTCCTCTACACCAATGGCGGCGATGCGGGCCGCCATGGCAGAGCCCTTGGCGATACAGGACGGCAACGCATCCGCGACTTTTGCGCCCGGGGTGGCACATACATCGGCACCTGTGCCGGTGCCTACCTTGCCGCCCTGAGTCATCAAGACAGCGGTGTTTTCCCCTACTTCTATCATCTCTGGCCCGGAAGGGTAAAGGCGACCGGTATCACCTCATCGGCAACAGGCCATTTTGTCCCGGAATCGTCACCCTTGTTGCGCTACTACAACTTTGGCGGCGATTATTACATCGCCCGCGTCCCTCACAATGGTGGCTGCTTCGCCAATGAGTCGCTTGACTTTCCGCCCGAAACAGAAATCCTGCTCCGCTACGACACCACCGGGCATCGGGCGCATCGCAAAGTTAGTTGCTGGGCATGGAAGGGGGCGGACACCAGCGGTCGTATTGTACTCACCGGTTCCCATCCCGAAGGGTACAGTTACGGCGAGCGGCTGCAGTTTATGATGGGGATGATTAGTTATGCCCTTGACGGTCAAGGTGCGCCGCGCCTTAAAGGTATCCTCGCCAATGGTGTGCCCCGGGTGATAAACCAGCCCACCGGTAGCGATCCGGCATTCGTTATGATTGGCGACCGGCAGTATCACCACTTTGCCTGTGACATCCCGCCGGGCTGTGAAACCCTGACCGTATATCTCATCGGTGCTGACTCCACCGATTTTAACCTGTATCTCCACCCGGGCGATTTCGCCTTTCGCTCTGTTGCCGAGTATGCGGACACAAACCCGGGCAACATCAAACTCCTTCGGGTAAACTTCCCAATCTCGGGCCGCTGGTTTGTCGGCGTGGAGTGTGCTACCACAGTTACGGCGTCGGGCGACAGTTTTCCGGTCTATTCCGGCCGGGTTGACGTCCTCAACGGTGTTCCTTATCAAATTGTTGCCCGCTGGGGACCAATTGGCATTGCCGAAAACAGGGGTACGGTCCAGAAACAACTCCTTTTGACCCCCAACCCATTCCGAACTACTTTTACTGTCAATGTCCCGGAAAATGTGTCGCAGGTAATGATTGTTGACAAAAGCGGTAGAATCCGTGCCCGCGCACCGGAAAACGGCTTGACTTTCAGTTCAAATCTCATTAAGTGGCAACCCGACCGCGCAATTGAGCCGGGCGTTTACCACATTTTGATACGCACCACTGCCCGAACCCTGCGGTTGCGCATCGTTTATCTCGGGCGTTAAGAGGCACCCTCCTGTTGGGCACCGTTTACCAAATTTTATAAGTCTAATAGGTATGGCAGATAAGATTCACATTGACACGGTCTGCGGGATGGAGGTAGCCGAAGGAACTGAAGCGGGCAGCTGGGAATATGGGGGAAAAATTTACTACTTCTGTAGTAGAAACTGTCTTAAACTGTTTCAGGCTAACCCCGAACAGTTTTTGAATCCTGACACCCCCCGGAAAATGGAGAAACCACTTGCCGGGAAAAATACCGAAACCGCAATTTTAAGTGTTGGTGGGATGCACTGCGCCGGTTGCGCCCGAACCGTTGAAAAGGCGCTAACCAAACTACCCGGTGTTGTGCTGGCACAAGTAAACTTTGCCGCCGAAGAGGCGATAGTTGAATTTGACCCAAAAACTGCTTCCGTCGAACAGTTCGAAAAGGCGCTTGCCGATGCCGGTTACGAACTACGCACGATAAAGGAGGACCCAACCACAATCGCCCGCGAACTGAACCGGGCAAAACGCCGTATGGTCTGGGCCTGGATTCTGGTTGTTCCCCCGATGGTTTTGATGGTTCTTCACCTTACCGGGCTGTTTCATCTCCCGATGTCAATAATGACGGCAATAGAACTGATATTTGGCTTTGCGGTCCTGTTCGGACCGGGAAGAAACACCTTGAAAAGCGCCTTCAACTCGGTAAAGGTCGGTGCCGCATCAATGGATGTGTTAATCAGTCTTGGTACTATTGCGGCGCTCATTTCGGGCGTTGCCGTCCTTCTCGGTTTAAAGGTAGAAAACCTGGGCAGAGTTGCCGGGATGCTCCTCGCGGTTTATCTCACCGGTAGATTTCTTGAAGCGCGGGCAAAGGGCAAAGCCGCGGATGCGATTCGCAAACTGATGGCGCTGGGTGCGCGCACCGCTCGCATCCTTGTCAATGGCGTTGAGGTGGAAGTGCCGGTCAACCGATTAAAACCGGGCGACATTATGCTCGTGCGCCCGGGCGAGAAAATCCCGACCGATGGCAAAATCGTCGAGGGGCTAACTGCGGTTGATGAGTCAATGGCAACCGGCGAATCGCTGCCCGTGGAGCGCAAGCCGGGCGATGAGGTGATTGGCGCAACTATCAACCAGACCGGATTTATCAAGGTTGCCGTAACCCGGGTCGGCAAAGACACCTTTCTTTCTCAGGTGATTCGCCTGGTCGAGGAGGCACAGAGCAAAAAGATTCCGATTCAGGCGCTTGCCGACCGTATCACCGCCTGGTTTGTACCGGTTATCATCACCCTTGCCCTTCTGACCGCACTCCTGTGGTTCTTTTTTGCCCCGAACCTTAAACCGCTTCTCATTTGGGCGCACACCCTTCTGCCCTGGGTCAATCCCGAACTTTCCCGGCTTTCCCTTGCCCTGTTTGCCGGTATTGCGGTCCTCGTGATTGCCTGCCCCTGTGCCCTTGGTCTGGCAACGCCAACCGCATTGATGGTTGCCAGCGGAGTTGCTGCCGGTAAAGGGATTATCTTCCGTTCCGGCGACGCCCTGCAAACCCTGCGCCGGGTCAAGGCGATTGTTTTTGACAAAACCGGCACCATCACACAAGGTAAACCCCGGGTGGTCAACATCCTGCCTTTACCCGGTACGACAAAGGAGCACCTCCTTGCCCTTGCCAGTGCCGTGGAGCAGGGTTCAGAACATCTCCTTGCCCGTGCCGTGATTCAGGCCGCAAAAGAGGCAAATGTGACCCCGCTGCCCGCAACCGCAATCACCGCCCAACCCGGGCTCGGTGTAACCGGTCTGGTGGCAGATGAACTGGTTGCGGTCGGCAAATTAGAACTGATAAAAAATCTCGGCATCGACCCCGCGCCGTTAGAATCGCTTGTGAATGCCAGCGAAACAAACAACACCCTGCTCTATGTCGCCACCCGACACCACCCCTTAGGGGTAATCGTTGTCGCCGACACCCCAAAACCCGATGCCGCGCCGGCGATTGCCGAGCTCAAAAACCTAAGCATCACGCCGCTAATGCTCACCGGTGACAATCCGCAAACTGCGGCCATCATCGCCCGTCAGGTTGGTATCGACCGCTTCATCGCCGGCGTCCTGCCCGCCGCGAAGCAAAAAGCAATCGAACAACTGCGTGCTGAGTTGGGCACGGTAGCGATGGTCGGCGACGGCATCAACGACGCCCCGGCGCTCAAAGCGGCCGATGTTGGCATCGCCCTCGGCACCGGCACCGATGTCGCAATCGCCGCCTCGGATGTAACTTTGATTCGGGGCGAACTCAGCGGTGTGGTCAAAGCGGTAAAACTGTCCCGCGCGACATTTAAAAAGATTAAGCAAAACCTTTTCTGGGCGCTGTTCTACAACCTCCTAACAATTCCGCTCGCGACCCTTGGCTTACTGCACCCGATAATTGCCGAAGCGGCGATGGCGCTTTCCTCCCTCAACGTTGTCACC
Organism: uncultured bacterium; assembly: GCA_964626075.1. Classification (GTDB taxonomy): domain Bacteria; phylum Hydrothermota; class Tepidihabitantia; order Tepidihabitantales; family Tepidihabitantaceae; genus Tepidihabitans. Next base: position 53,056 of record CAZVDD010000015.1, on the reverse strand, counting down.
AACTCCCTGCGTCTGCGCCGCACGCGCTTGTAACGCCCTTTACTTTGCCGTAAAATGTTGCTGTCTTCCGTGCCGCAACTCCTGGACTGCGATTTAGCCCGGTCCGAAATTTAACTAAGGCACACCTTATCTTCGGACTTGCAGCCGCCGCACTCCAGTTCAAAGGTGGTATGGGTAATTTTGAACTTTTCCCGCAGGGCGCAGTCCAGACCGGCAAGCACCGGATGAAATTCGCTCACCCGCCCATCGTTTACAACCAGATGCGCTATCAGCGCCCGCTCCTCCTCACCAATCGTCCAGATGTGCAGGTCGTGGACACCGCTAATCACCGGCGAATAGTTCAAGATAAACTCCCGCACATCTTCAAACTTCAAGTCGCCGGGCGTTGCATCGATCAGTATGCTAACCGACTGGCGAAACACCCGCCAGATGCCATAGAGCACCAGCCCGCTCACCCCAATTGAGAGCAGCGGGTCGATGAAATACCAGCCGGTAAAGTGAATTATTACGCCCCCCACCAGCACGCTGATAAACCCCAAAAGGTCGTCAAGGAGATGCCAGAGCGCAGCACGGATGTTCAGCGAATGGCGATGCCGGGACAAAACCCCAACCGCCCCACCATTGACAATAATGCCCAGCACCGCCATCACCACCAGCAACGAACCTGTGACCGGTTCGGGATTTAACAACCGCAAAACCGCCGCCCGGAGCACGAATACCGTAAACACTACCAAACCCAGGGCATTGACAAACGCCACAAGAATTCGCACCTTCCGATAACCAAAGGTCCGCCGCTGACTCGGTGGTAAAAGCGCCAGGCGCCAGCCCAGATAAGAAATCGCCAGCGCCACCGCATCGCCGGCATCATGCAGGGCGCTCGCCAATAGCACCAGTGAATTGGCAAAGAAGCCGATTACCGCCTCGGCGCCAGCAAAAAACAAATTCAAACCCAGCGCGATGAGCAGACTCTTACCCTGTCGGTTTGAGCGGTGGTTATCAACCGCCATCGATTAATAATAACAAAAAAGCGCTGCCTATCAAAGGACCGCGACCGGGGTTAAAATTGTTTTTACTTACTTTATAAGCCGCGAATCTTTTCCCGAAAGATGAGCGCCTCGGTTTCGCTCACCGCAATCCGGTTCACAAAATGGTTCACCTGAGGCTCGCGCAACACATAATTACCGTTGACAGCAAGCGCCCCCCGCTCCGCCCATTCGTGAATAACGAGGTCGTCTCGCTTTAACTCAAGATAGGTACGGAAGTCGTTGATTGGTTTCATCGTATCCGGATCGAGCACAAACGCCACCAGCACAAACGGGTCCCGGTTCAAATTGACCTTTAATGCCGGGGGATTGCCATTCGCTGCCGGCAAAACTTCAATGCCGGTAATATAATCTATGGTTAGCAGCTGGCGCAGATTGAGTTCCGGAGTAAAACCAAACCGCACGGCAATTATGCCCATCCCGACATTCTGTATCTCGGTACCGTTATCGCCGGTTTTGAGCGACCGTACCATCCGAATTCGAAAGGTGGCGACATCCTGAACCATCAAAAGTTCCCGAAATATAATCCAGGTCATTATCGCGGCAAGCCCGTTCTGGCGGTAACGCTCCTTAATCCCGGCATCCCAAAGGATTATGCCTTTACCCGGTGGGTCCCGTTCAATTGACACGATGCCGATTTGTTTCGCTTCATCATAAAGGGAAACAGTCGCTGTATGGCGCAAAACCTCAGTTTTCACCCCAAGGATTTTGCCCGCGAGCCCACCTTCAAGAATCCGGATGGTTTCATAATCCAGCCATTCGAACCTTGGCCCAACTTTGGCTGGTTCCCATTTAAATGTGGCTGCTGCCCCGGTCCGGCGCCGGGTCAAAGCGCCACTGTCAACGGTCTTTATTGCCATCTCAAGCCTCCTTTAAACATCATCTTCACTGCCTTGCCGCCCTGAAGCGGCGTCGGCGATTACTCCCCAAAACTATGCCCTGCTAACCAGCGAGCATAGAGATTAAACCTCTGCGCCAGGACGGGCTTAAACCGACAATTTTGGGAATCGCTTAGTCAGACTAGACTAATGCCAGCATCTTAAACCGATTCCCCTCTCCGGGGTTAGCCCTATCAACTTTATTATAGACTTAAAAACAGCCTTTGTCAAATTTTTTATTCTGAAATAAAGGGCGAAGTTAATCGGCTCTGCCCTGACAGGTAAACCCCGACCCGAACATCAGCGCCGTTCTGTAATTATTGCTGGCTGTTCTTGAACCCCGGTCAAATCACAACCGTCAAAACCGATGTCGGTTAGACCGACAATGGTAGTAAAAACTGTTCCCACCTACCCTTGACCAGTACCACCTTCCGAATCGGAAAAACCGCTCGCCTTTCAGTCGCCCCCTGTAATTGTGTTTGACCATTAGAAAAACCCCAATTGTGTTGCCCGATTCACCACAGAAACCGCCCGTGCCCCAATATCCCATACCATCCCCGAGACCGTACCGGGGTTGGGCAGGGAAAAGTTCGCTCCTATTGGCTAACATACTAATTAACAATACCTTATGTGAAAACCGGCAATTTCCGGTGTTATACTTTAAAGTATACTGAACCGGAAACACCATTTTGACTTTTTACCATTCAGGAGTTGGGCTAAAGATAAGCAAAACGGGTTGACCGCTCTTCTTAATTTTATTGACCGGTTTATGGCAAACAGTAAACTTACCGGTAATGGAGGTTAAAATGACAGTATCAGAAGCAATTAACTCGCGCCGTGCTTACCGCTCGCTGGCACCGGTTGCAATTAACGAGCGGTTGATTCAAGACCTGACCCATTGTGCCCAGTTGGCGCCTACCTGTTTCAACAATCAGCCGGCACGGTTTGTGTTTGTCTACGACCCGGCGCTTCTTGAGCAACTGAAACCCGCCTTCAGCAAGGGAAACGAGTGGTGCTTTGCCGCCTCAATGGTCGTTGCGGTGTTTGCCGAAAAAGAGGCGGACTGCATCATCCACGACCGGGAGTACTACCTTTTTGACACCGGAATCCAGACCGCCTTTCTCATCCTGCGGGCAACTGAACTGGGACTTGTTGCCCACCCCATTGCCGGTTACAGCCCCAAAAAGGTGCGCGAACTCCTCAACATCCCGGAACGGTTTAACATCATTACCCTGATTCTGATTGGAAAACACGCCACCACCATCAGCCCGGTCCTATCCGAAAAGCAGGTGGAATGGGAAAAAACCCGTCCCGAGCGGCTTCCTCAGGAAAAAGTGATGTTCCTCAACCGTTACACCGGGGAGTGAACGATGCGGCGTCTTCGTAAAGCACACATCTATGTCGGGATGGTACTCGCGCCCTTTGTTCTCGTAACTGCCTTGACCGGCGTACTGATTCTACTGTTTCAAAGGTTTTACGACCTCTTACACCTCCACGCCTGGTTCCGATGGGGCGGGGTACTGATTGGCATCGGCTTGGTATTTATGATGTTGTCCGGCACAGTACTGCGGTTAAAAGAGGTCCTGAGCCAGAAACGGCAAAGGCAACGATAACCCGCAGATGGAACCGAGCCGGCTAACAGTCGTCGCCATTTCCGCAACCCTTCTTGGCATTCTGATATGCTTTTTCGGCTATCGTCTGCTTCGGTTCACCCTTGTGGTTGTCGGGCTGGCGCTCGGCGCCTATTTGGGCAGTTTCATCGCCCTGACCCTCAACATCACCGTTCCGGTAACCGCCGTAATCGTCATTGTTTTATCAATCGTCGGTGCTCTTCTGATGTCCTTACTGTTAAAACTGGGGATTTTTTTGCTCGGCGCCGCCGGTGCGCTCTTACTCGCGCGCACCTTTATTGGTACCACTGCGGGCTATCACCTCTTAATCAAATTACTTGCCGGTGTCGTGGGTGGCGTTCTCGCCCTTTTAATAAGTCGTCCGGTTCTCTGCCTCTTGACCGCCTTTATCGGCTCCTGGTCGGCAGTTACCGGCATCTTCTCTCTCTTGATGCATAACACCAATTGGAACTGGCGCGGTTTCAATTCGCCCGTGCTTACGCTCTCCTGGGTTGGCCTTGCCATTGTTGGATTTCTTATCCAGATTTCTGCCCGCGGGAAAAGAAAGCATAACACCCAGCCCACCCCGAGATAAAATCGGTTCTATTTTACCTATCGGTTTGACTTCAACCGCCGGTCCGGTAAAATTTTCTGTGCCCGCAGAAATTGCGCCAACCGGTTCTGAAGAGCCCGGCGTTGTGAAAACCGTGTACGACGACCGGGCTGAGGTTGAAGTTGTCCCTTCAGACACCTGCCGCCACTGTGGTGCCGCTCATCTCTGTAACTGGTCCTGTGAACGCACCCGAACGATTGTTGCCCGCAACCCGATTGGTGCCGAACCAGGAGACAGAGTGTATATCCAGCGGGAAGAAAAGGAGCGGCTCCGTTCCGGTCTGTTGATATTTGGTCTGCCCGCCTTGCTGATGATTGCCGGCGTCCTCATCGGTGCGACCCTTTTAAACGACCGCGCCGCGGTAATCCTTGCCGGCATCGGGCTTTTAATCGCCATTGTTATCCTCCGGCTCATCGAGCGTCACCGGGCACATTCGGGCACCGGGTTACCAGTAATTACCCGCCCAGCAGTTGAAAATCAACATTTAGGAGGTCAAGATGAAAAAAACTCTGCCCGTTCTGCTGATTGTGTTGACCGCCCTGAGCAGCGCAAAGGAGGGTAGTTTGCCGCCGTTTGAAAACCCCGAACACAGCGACACCAACTTCTGGAAAGATGTGAAGTTCGTTCCGAACACCAGCGCGCGTGCTCCGGGCAAGGGCAGTTATCAGGGGTGGTTCCATCAGGACAACATCGATGTCAGCCGGCTCGATTCGGGCATCATCCGTGCCCGGGTTGAAGGAAAATGGCAAGAGTTCAAACTCGTTTCGCTACCCGAAGGTTTTATCAACTGGAACTTCAGCCGGCGCCTTGCCCAGTTAAGCAAAATCCGCTCCCTGATGAAAAGTTCGAGCGGTGATATGCCCGAGATTGCCGGACCGCACAACGGCATCGTTGCCAGTCATGGCAGAAAACGCCACGACGCTTACTTCTCCCTCAACAATGCGGTCAAAGGGATGGGCTGGCTGCCGAAAAAGGAAAAACTACCGGAAATGATTGCCCTCCTCCAGCGCACTTGGAACGACTCAATGGAAATGAAAATCACCATCATCGAAAGCCTCTACAACCAGGGTGCCGAACTGTTTGACCTTACCAAGCAAACATCGCTGGAACTGTACTCAAACCCGGCATTCGAAACCCACACCTTTTTAAATCAGATGACCGACCCCGGCGTCGCCATCGTCTTTCTCGACCTGCCCAAATCTTATGAGTTGCGTGCCATCACCCAGCTACTCCACCCTGCGGACCCGCATCTGACCGATTACGAAAAACAGGTTGTTGAATATGTCAACCTCGTCCACGACTACTTCCATGGCGCATCACCCCAGAAATCGATTGCCGTCCTCTACCATATCGTACAGGTGTTTGACAATTCGCCGGGCAAGTGGCGTGGTCAGCGGGTCACGCCACCGCTTGAAAGGTGAAAAGCGCCGTTGCGGGAGGTTGACAGCCTTCCGGTGGTGAATATCCTATAAGGCCGTGGCAACAGGCAAAACCCTTCAAGTAGCCGCTCCCGGACTACCGGTCGGTGATGATGAACTGGTACGCCGGGCACAGCGCGGTAATACCGCGGCTTTTGAAGAACTGGTCCGGCGCTACGAGAGCAGAGTTTACAATATCACCTATCGGTTGCTCGGGAATGAGGATGATGCCGCCGAAGCCCTCCAAGATACATTCATCCGTGCCTATCGGTCAATCTCCCGGTTTAAATTCAAATCCAGTTTCTACACCTGGCTCTACCGCATCGCGACCAATGTCAGCCTGACAAAACTACGCCGGCGCAAAACCCAGGACACGATATCGCTCGACGAACCGATCAGAAACACCGACGACCTCCAGTTTGACATCCCGGACGCGCACGCCACCCCAGAACAGGCGTTTGAACAGAAGCGCCTCCGCGAAAAATTACAAAAGGCAATTGACCGATTACCCGCCGAATATCGCACGGTGGTTGTGATGCGTGATTTGCAAGGATTGAGTAATGAAGAGGTCAGTAAGACGCTGGGGTTGTCTATCCCGGCAGTAAAGTCGCGCCTCCATCGCGGCCGAATGGCGTTGCGTGAACAACTGGCGCGTTACCTGTAAAGGAGCGCTATGAAAAAGAAAGATTCGGAAACAATCGATTGCGTTAAAATAACAAAATGGGCGGCGTCTTATGTGGAAGGCGAGTTACCGGCAACAATCAAACAGACGATACTGCTCCATATCCAGACCTGTCGCTCCTGTGCCCAACTGGTACACGACCTGCAACGCACCGTCGCCTATTGCCGCCTTGAACCCGGTTGCTGCGTCCCACCTGATGTTCACGAAAAACTGTGGGCTACGCTCAATAAACACCTGAAACGCAAAAAATAACAGCGGCGCAAACCGATGCGGGTCGTGGTGGCGATGTCCGGCGGTGTTGACTCTTCGGTCGCCGCCGCGCTCTTGAAAGAGCAGGGCTACGAAGTAATCGGCATAACGATGCACCTCTACGATGAGCCTGCAACAACTGCCCCGAACCCGAGCTGCTGCGGTTCGGAGGCGGTAAAAATTGCCCGGCGTGTTGCGCTCATTCTAAACATCCCCTTCTACACCCTTGACCTCCGCAAGCAGTTCCGGCAGCAGGTCATTGAACATTTCATCACCGAGTATGCGCAAGGCCGAACGCCAAACCCCTGTGTGCGCTGTAACCAGTTGATAAAGTTTGGTGCCCTGCGGGAAAAGGCGCGGCAACTTGATGCCCAATTCATCGCCACCGGCCATCACGCCCGACAGAAAAAAGACCCTCAGGGGGTTTGGCATCTTTACAAAGGTGTCGACCCGAACAAAGACCAGTCTTACTTCCTTTACACCTTAACCCAGCAGCAGATGGCAGAACTTTTGCTGCCGATTGGAGAATATACCAAGGAGGAAGTCCGGAAACTTGCCGCCGATCTCGGACTACCTAATGCCCGGCGCCCGGAAAGTCAGGAAATCTGTTTTGTGCCCGACAACGACTACGCCGCCTTTCTGAAACAAATGCGTCCCGAAATTTTCCAGCCCGGACCAATCTACGACACAAAAGGAAATCTCCTTGGTGAACATCGCGGCATCGCCCACTTCACCATCGGTCAGCGCAAGGGCCTGAAAATCGCCCTGGGTGAACGCCGGTATGTTGCCAGAATTGACCCCCGGCGCAATGCGGTTATCATTGGTTTCGAACAGGATGTCTATCACCGGGTGGTGAACGCCTCCGACGCTTCCTGGATTTCCGGTAAACCACCTGAAGCTACGACCCGGGTCTGGGCAAAGGTTCGTTATCAGGGCACTGGCTCCTGGGCTGACCTGAAAATTCAGTCCAAAAATCGTGTCCGGGTCGTTTTTGACCAGCCCCAATGGGCACCAACACCCGGTCAGGCTGTTGTCTTCTGGCAGGGCGACGAGGTTCTGGGCGGGGCAACAATTGAAAGCAGTGAACGATAAGGAGGTTTTATGAACTTAATTCTAACGCTGATGTTTGGTATCACCGTATCTTCGAAAGTTGACACGGTCATCGTCTATTCAAATCAGGTTGTCGTTGTCCGCACCGCCTCGGTCACCGTGAACGGGAGCGCGGCACTGACGATTCCTAACCTGCCCGGTGCACTGGACAACAACTCGGTGCGGGTCCGCGCCCCGGGGTTACGCATCGGTGCGGTGCAGGTAAAACCGGGTTACCTTGCCGAACCAACCCCTGAGGTCCGAAAACTGGAAAACCTGGTCAAGGCACTGGAAGACAGTTTAAAACTGCTTGAGGACGAAGGGAACATCCTCAAGGCAAAAGAAGATTTCCTCAATTCAATAAAACTGGGTGCACCGGAAATCATCGCCCGCGAACTCCAGCAGGGCAAGGTCGCCCCGGAGTCGTGGCGCGGTGCTCTGAACTTTGTTGCCGACGAGTTAACTAAAGTAAAAATCCGCGCCCTTACCCTTTCCCGGCAGCAAGATGAGACCAGAAAACGGCTTGATGCCGCCCGCCAGGAACTGGCTGATACCCGTGCCCTGGTTGAAAACCGCAAACAGTTGCAGTTTGTCGTCGAAGGCGAACCCGGTTCCTATCCCTTGACCGTCTCCTACTCGCTACCCCGGGCAGCAAACTGGCAACCCTACTACGAACTGCGGGCAAAACCCGGCACCGACCAGGTTGACATCAACTACTTTGCCCAACTCAACCAGCGCACCGGCGAAGACTGGGAAGATGTCAAAATCATCCTCTCCACCGCAACACCGAGCCGTGAGCTCCAGCCACCGCAACCTTATCCCTGGTACCTTTGGTTGATTGAACAAACCCCGCCCCGCGTAGCCCGCGCCGAAGCGGGATATGCCTCGGAAGCCGCTGTTCCGGAGGATGCCTTCAAAGCCCTACCCGCACCTGGTGGCGAAGAGATATCGACTGTGGAAACCGGCGTATCCATCCAGTATGTCGTTCCCGGTCGGGTGAGTTTAAAATCCGGGGAACAGGCAAAAAAACTGCCTTTAAAACAGATTACCCTGCCGGCCCGGTTTGAGTACTACACATTACCCCGTGCCCAGGAAAAAGCCTTCCTCACCGCCCAACTCGCCAATACCTCTGATTTCATCCTCTTGAGCGGTGAAGCCAGCACCTATGTAGGCGACGAGTACACCGGCACAACCACCATCGCCACCCTCGCACCGCAGGAGTCGCTGGAAATCGGCTTTGGCATTGACGACCGCATCAAAGTGAAACGGGAGCTGGTCAAGACCTTCAAAACCCGCACCGGTTTTTTAAACAAAACCGAACGGCTCCAGTTCGTCTATCGCACCACGGTTGAAAACTTCAACCCAAAACCGATTAATATCAAAATCGTCGAACAGGTTCCTGTGTCCCAGCAGCGGGAAATAAAAGTCACCATCACCCGGCAGGAACCAAAACCGACCGAGGGGAATGAAGCCCAGGGCACTTTAACCTACATTACCGAAATCCCGTCGGGCAAGGGGTTTGAAATCAACCTTGAGTACAATGTTGAGTACCCGGCGGGAAAAAGGGTAAACGGGTTGTATTAGCCCGGTTGATGGTCACGGTAATTGGTGCCGGACTTGCCGGCTGTGAAGCGGCACTCCAGTGCCGCCGTCTCGGGGTGGCGGTCCGGCTCTACGAAATGCGCCCCGCGGTAATGACCCCGGCACATCAGACCGGCGATGTTGCCGAACTGGTCTGCTCCAACTCCCTCAAATCTGAAGAGACAACCAATGCCCACGGCTTACTCAAAGCCGAGTTACAAATCTACGGTTCCTTCCTCCTCCGGTGTGCAGAAAGAACAAGAGTACCGGGTGGTAAAGCGCTCGTTGTTGACCGCAAAAAGTTTTCCCGGGAAGTGGAAAACGAACTTCAACAGGCGGGCGTCGAACTCATTCGCCAGGAAGTCGGTTCTCCGCCCGAAACTCCGACCATCATCGCCGCCGGTCCACTTGCCTCACCGGCAATAACTCAGTTCCTGATTCAGTTCCTGGGCGCCCACCAACTCTTCTTCTACGATGCGATTGCGCCCATCGTTGCTGCCGACTCGTTAAATCTTGAAAAAATGTTTTTCGGCTCCCGCTATGGGAAAGGCGCCGACTATCTAAACTGCCCTTTAACTGAACCGGAGTACAACCGTCTGGTTGAAGAACTTGCCCACGGCGCGCTCTATCAGGCGCACGACTTTGACCGTGTCCCGTTCTTTGAAGGCTGTCTTCCGGTCGAAGAACTTGCCCGCCGCGACCGGCTCGCCCTTGCCTTCGGACCCTTGAAGCCGGTTGGTCTTATCGACCCCCGCACCGGCAAAATGCCTTTTGCCGTTGTCCAGTTGCGCAAAGAAAACCAAGCGGGCACAATGTTTAACCTCGTCGGCTTCCAAACGCGATTGAAACGCGCCGAACAGGAGCGCATCTTCCGTCTGATACCGGGCTTGGAACACGCCCAATTTCTCCGCTACGGCAGTATCCACCGCAACACCTTTCTAAACAGCCCGGAGCTACTTTTGCCCACCCTCCAGACGAAAAAACGACCAGACCTCTACATCGCCGGTCAACTAACCGGTGTTGAAGGGTATGGGGAATCAATCGCTACCGGCTTATTGGCCGGCATCAATGCCGCACGGCTCATTCGCAACGAACCGCCTCTCGTCCCGCCAGAAACAACCATCCTCGGCGCGCTCGTAAAATACATCACCTCCGCCAACCCAAACTTCCAGCCGATGAACGCCAACTTTGGCATCCTGCCCCCCATTAAAACCACTGCCCGGGGCTTAAAAAAACGCACCCTTCTTGCTCGGCGCGCCTTGAGCGCCGCACAGCAGTGGGCGAAAAAACATTTTGACATTCAACCTTAAACAGATAAAATTTTATATAGATGGCGCGACAGCCCGAAAAAACCCTCCTCATCATTAAACCCGATGCGGTAAAAAGGGGACTTATCGGCGCAATTATCTCCCGTCTTGAACAGGCAGGATTTAATATCACCCGCATGGTTATGAAACAACTGAGCCCCTCTGAAGCCGAAGGGTTTTATGCCCTCCATCGCGGCAAAGAATTTTTTGCCGGACTCGTGGAGTTCATTACATCCGGACCGGTGGTGGCGCTTTTGATTGAAGGTGAAGGCTGTCAACATCGCCTCCGGGAATTTATCGGTGCTACTGACCCGGCAAAGGCACAACCGGGAACCATCCGCGCCGATTTTGGCACATCGGTTAGGATGAATGCGGTCCACGCCTCCAATCCCGAAGAAGACGTCAACCGGGAGATAAACTTTTTCTTCCCGGACCAGCACCAAAACCTTAAATAAAGGAGAGAGAATGAATAAGAACCTGTCAGGTTTCAAGGTGCCCCAGTTTTGGGGACTTCTCATGTTTTTGCCGGTGGCGCTCTTTGCCGGCACAGTAACCCAGACGCTGGAGTTCAATAGCGGCGACATCTACATCACCGAAGCAAACGGCTTTGATGTTGTTCAGATGCCGAAATACGCCTCAACAGTTGAACCGGGCAAACCCGCGCTACCTATCGCCCCGCTCAATGTTGTCATCCCGGCTAACGCCTCGGTAACAGCAATTCGGGTCGTTCCCGAACAGGTGTTTGAACTGCCCGGTGTCTATCGAGTTCATCCGGCACAGCCGCCGGTCCCGCTTTCGGCAAAGAACCCGTCCCAATTTGTTCCGCCCGACCCGACTGTTTATTCAACACCCGCACCGTATCCAGAAGCGGTTTATGAATGGAACGGCTATACCGGGACGATGATGGGCTGGCGCGTCTGTCCTTTCGCGGTTTATCCCCTACACTGGAACCCCGTTACCGGCAAACTCACGCTTTACCGACGGTTAAGGGTCTATGTCGATTACAAGGAAGGTGCGATAACACCACCGACCTTAACCGAAAAGCAGCTGGAACATTTTGGTCCCGCAGTGGCAAGTGTTGTTGTCAATCCCGAAGCGATCCGGCAGTTCGCCCCGCCGCAAAGGTTGCGCGACAATATGGACTGCGACTATGCTATCATCACCAGCTCCACCCTTGCATCAAATTTCCAGACCTTTGCCCAATGGCGTACCAAAAAGGGCTACTACACCCGCATTTTCAAAACCGACTCCATCAGTAGTGTTTATCCGGGCAGAGACCTGCAGGAAAGAATCCGTAATTTTATCATCGACTACTGGCAGAACCACGGGTTAATCTATGTTCTCTTGGCCGGCGACAACTCAATTGTTCCTGCCCGCCGCGGTTATGTTAATGTTGAGGGCACGGCCGACTACATCCCGGCTGATGTTTACTACGCAGACCTGCAGTGGTCCTGGGACGGCAACCGCAACAACATCTTCGGTGAAGTCGACGGTGATACGGTGGATCTGTTCTACGACCTTTTCATCGGTCGGGCTTCAGTTGACAATGCCACTCAAGTCGGTGCCTTTGTCAATAAAACGCTTTACTATGAAAAAACCCCGACCACCGACTACCTGCAAAAGATGCTCCTCCCCTATGTTTTACTCTGGACCGGCTACTCGGGTCGAATCGTGTCCGATACCATCGCCGCCAAAACGCCCTCGGGCTGGGTTGACCGTTACATCGCAGATCCGACAACCACCACCCCGATGCGGGATTCTATCAACACCGGCTTTCACTTCTGTCATGTTGCTGCACATGGCGATGACTATGGCTTCTACACCCAATCGGGCACACCCATCTACACCACCACCGTTGCCCGCAACCAGACGAACTCCACCCGTCCGGTGATATTGAACTCAATCGCCTGCATCTCCGGCAACTTTGAAGCGTCGGACTGTCTGGCCGAAGAACTGGTGAACAACCCGAACGGCGGCGCAGTCGCAACCATTATGAACTCCCGCTACGGCTGGGGCACACCGCCGCAAATGGGTCCTTCAGAAAAACTGGACTGTATGTTTTACGATTACTACTTCATTGGCGACACGGTGGAAATCGGCCGCAACCACTGCTCGAGCAAAGGGGTTTACGGCTATATGGCACAGAGTCAACCGCTCTGGAGGTGGTGTTACTATGAGTTGAACCTGTTTGGTGACCCGGCGCTGCCTATGTGGAACGGCGTTCCCGCAACGATGACGGTTCAAAATCAAGACACCACCCCTACCGGTGCCCAGACTTTCCAAGTAACCGTAACCAGCGGTGGTAACCCGGTTATCGGCGCTTTGGTATGTCTCTACAAATCAGGCGAACTGCACGAAGTTGGCCGCACCGACGGCACCGGTGTTGCCCGCATTACTATCAACCCCATCACCCCGGGCACAATGTATTTGACCGTTACCCGCAAGCAGTTTCTGCCGGTTGAGAAAACGGTTGTCGTTGTGCCTGGTGCTCCTCAACCCTACATCGCAATCCAAAGCACCTATGTTGACGACGGCGCCAATCACCAGCTGGACCCCGGAGAAACTGCCGACCTCTATGTAACCTTAAAAAATCTCGGCAATGCCGGTGCAACCAATGTCAACGGTACACTCCGCACCGCCTCCACTTACATCACCCGATTAGACTCAACCAGCGCCTACGGCAATCTCAATTCGGGCGACACGGCGCGCGGCGACCGCTATCGGCTGAGCGCCAGTGCCTCAACTCCACCTGGCACCCAAATCTCTTTCACCCTCCACATCACCAGCAACGAAGGCACCTGGGACCAAACCTTCACCCTCACCGTGGGCACGCCAATCCAACCGGGTGCTGTCTGGCTCGACCATGACACCGGCTACTGCCGACTTTCGGTCACCGCCCTGGGCTCAATCGGTTTTACCGAACCACCCTCTCTTGATTTGGGCGCGGGCTTCTCCTATCCCAAGAGTTCTTCCTCCAGCCTTTACTACGCCAGTTTCCTTCTCGGCAACAGCACCAGTTACATTGTTGACCGTTTTTATGGCCAGCCCGCATCCAGTTACAACACCGACTTCCGAATTGTAGACTCCCTGCGTCCGGTGATTCCGCCGCAGACAGGAGACGAGCAGTTCCGGGCGGTAATCAGTGACGCGGGACACCCCACTCCCAAAAACATCCGGGTTACCCAGAACTCCTATATGAACGCGGCCGGTGGTTATGACGACTTCGTCGTTCTGGTCTACGACATTCAGAATCAGGGTTCAAGCGCTGTGAACGGGCTCTACGCCGGAATAATCGCCGACTTTGATGTTGGTTCCAATGCCGCCTCTAATACCGTAACCTCGAACGAAACTAAACGGTTCTCCTTTATGCGCTCCTCATCAAGTGCCAACCCTTGTGTCGGGGTAAAAATTCTTGCCCCGCAATCTTTCGCCAATCTGTGTGCTATCGACCACGCCCGTTATGTCTATCCCGACTCAGCGATGACCGAAGGGATGAAGTTACGCATCCTCAATGGCACAATCAATCAGCGCAACTCTAACCGCGCTTATGACTGGTCGGTTGGTGTTTCAGTCGGTCCATTTGACCTGAACCCCGGAAGCAGTTATCGGGTGGCTTTCGCCATGGTGGGCGGCTCTTCTGAAGCGAACTTCGAGGCGAATGCCGACAGTGCCCAGAGCTGGTTTGACAACAATGTCGGCATTGCAGAAGAGGAAGGTACCGCCCGGGGCAGAAATCTCCCGGGTGTTGTTTGTCAGCCCAACCCCTTCTCCCATTCGGTCGCCATCCGCTACAACCTCAACCGAAGCGGCAGGGTTCAGGCAGAAGTTTTTGACATCAGCGGCCGGTCGGTTGCCACGCTTCTTAACCAGGTTATGGAACCCGGTGAGATAAAACTCAACTGGGACGCCCGCCAGGTAGCAAACGGTGTTTATCTTTTGCGGATAACTTCACCGGACGGTAGACAAACTCAGAAACTGATTGTCAAAAGGTAAAAACCCAAGAAGGCTAATAGCGATGCGGCGTCCGAAATGGACGCCGCATCTTTTTATCTTCACCAAAAATGTCAGCGAGTGACCACCAACTTTGCTGCCCGGCGTGATGTTGGTGCCCGGACAAAATAAACCCCGGGTTCGAGCGCGGCAGGCAGTGTTGCACCCTGCGGTCCCATCCTGAGCACCGTCACCGCCTTTCCCGTACGGTCGTAAATCGTCACCGCCCCTTCTTTCTCCGGCGCGGGCACAAAACGGACATTCATCCCCGGCTTCACACAACTGGGCACAAAACGCTGGACAACCGTTTTATTACGATGCTCTTCGCTGACCCCGACCGTCGGTTTTTGATAAACACCGGTCCGCGCCATATCAAATTGATAGGTAGGCCATTCCCAAGCCATGCGATTGAAAGGCACACCCGTCTCCCAGACCGTAACCGCCATCGTTGTTGCATTATCGTAGGAAACCGTGACGATGTCCAAAGAGTCGTCACCATCAACATCGGCAACCGTAGCACCGTTGAGATAAGTCCAGCCATAAGGTCGTAAAGGGAAACCGGCAACCGGTGTGCCATCGTGATGAACCGCGTACAGATAACCTAAGGTATCGGCGTTGGTCATCAGGTTACTGGTAAACAAAATCTCCATATCGCCGTCGCCGTCAACATCCGCCACCGTGATGTTACCCTCTGCCGCATCACCATTCGGTTGCACAACAGGAAAGCCGTTAAGAACCGAACCGTCATCATCAAAACCGTACAAAACCGCGGCGGCACCGCTCACAATTCCGGAAAGCCCGCACAGTACCTTCAAATCGTCGTTCCGATAAAGGTCGGCAACCGTGGGCGGACAATAGGTCCAGCGCGGGAAAGAGTAGGGCCAGCCGTCAACCTGCGTTCCATCGTGCCGGAATATCGCAGTCCCGGAAGAACTGCCGTGATAGGCGATGACGATTTCAAGGGTATCATCATTGTCAACATCGGCCAGTGCCGGAGATTGGTAAGAAAAAGAACCGCCGTTTGGATTTGTCAATGGCCAGCCCGGCAATGCCGTGCCGTCGGGGCGCAGCACATAGAGCGCATTGTACGAGGCGTAAACAATCTCCGGTTCCCCATCAAGGTTGATGTCGCCGACCGCGGCACCGAGCGCCGGCACATGGCTCAAAGAACAGGGCCAGGCACCGGGTTGTTCAACCCCGTTATGCCGCAACACATGGAGGTGACCGATGGGCCAGTCGCGCTCACCCACAATGATTTCCAGCGTGTCATCGTTGTCGATATCGGCAAGGGTAGGACTGTCGGCAAAGTTACCGTTGACCAGTCCGGTAAAGGGCCAGCCTGTCTTGACCGTCCCGTTCTCCGCGAACACATAGACCGCACCACCTGAAGTCATTCCCCGGGTGCAGATGGCGATTTCGTATTCGCCGTCGTGGTCAATATCACCCACCGCCGCCGCATACTGCCCCATTCCCGAAAAAGTTCTGGGCCAGCCCGGATAGTAACTGCCATCGGCGCGCCAGACATGAAGCTGGCCTGCCGGCGATGGCATAATCACCTCAAGCCTTCCGTCACCGTCAAAGTCGGCAAGGGCAGCACCTCTACAGGGCGAAAAGGTGCTATTACTTTGCACCTTCTTGGGCCAGCCGGGCATAATCCGAATCTCGTCGCTGCCCGTTTTGGGTTCAGATACCATAACCTCCTGCCAGGTTGCCATCCCTGGTAAGGCGGCTTCTGGTCCGGCAATTTCAATCCGCCATGCCGGTATTGAGGCGGAAACTGTCAACAAGAAAAGTATGACCATCACTCCTCCTTTTCAATTTCGATGCTCTCTATTACCAGATCCTCGCCGCCGGTGATTTCGCCCCCGGCGTTACAGGAGCACATCTCCTCAATTGACGAGAAGATTTTGCCACACTTCGGACACCGGATTTGTAAGGGGATACGGTGAAACTCCAGCACCGCACCGGCGGCTATCGTATCTTCTTTCATGTGGTCAAAATAAAACTGAACACACTCCGGCACAACCGAAGATTTTTCACCAATCAACAGTTTTATCCGTGTTATCCGACTCGCACCCTGTCGCCTGCCTTCAGCAAGCGCCTCGTTCAGCAAACTTCGGGTGATGGCAAACTCATGCATTCTACGGCAACTGACGCAACAGTTGCTCAGCATTGAAGTCACTGGGATGCCGGCGCAGCCAGTCGGATAGTAACGCCCGTGCCTTATCGACGCTGTGCATATCCTCAACATAGAAGCGGTACAAAAGTTGAACCAGTTGCCACTCATTCGGTGCCATCGCCAGCGCCTGCTGGTACATCCTTTCTGCCTCAGGATAGTTGCCCATCGCCTGGTTGACGAAACCACGCTGCAAGAACAGTTCGAGCTGCAGTCGTGGCTCATTGCCGGCGTAACTCTGTGCCGAGTCAATCGCCGCCAGCGCCACATCGTACTGCCGATTGAGCGCGGCAAAACGCGACTGATGGTAAAACAGCAGCATCTTCTGGGTCGGTTCCAGTTCAAACCGGAGCGCGGGCAAGAGCGTCTGGTGCGCCGCCTGATAATCGCCAGCTCGGGCATAGGCATTGGCGAGCAAGAGGTGGCTATGGGCATAGGTCGTAAGCAAGCCGCGGGTGTTTTCATCCTTTTCCACCTTCGGGTCGAGCATCGACTTCAACTTAAACTTTTCGGTTAAGAGGACCCGGGTCCGCAGCGTATCAACCATCTCCTCATCGGACGACAAACTGCGCTCACCCACCACCCGGCGCACCAAACCTTCCAGCCGGAGATAAGGTTCACAGTCAGCCGTATTGTCCGGTGATACCGTTGTCGCAAAGTAGACCGGGCTCTTGGGATTGTAACCGGAACCGAACACCTTTGCCATAAACTGCTCAGGAGGAGATTCGTAGTCTTCGGGCCATTTGAGTTTTACGCCCCCGGCGGTGGCGATGATATTGCGAATCATGATATCCTTCAAAAGGATTGTGCGGTTGTTTCGGGCAACATACCCCAAAGGCAGCCGCTCAATCTCTTCCTCGGTAAAAGATATCGGTGCCCCCCACCGCTTGAGTTGTTTGCAGTACCAGGGCGTATTCAACAAAGAAAGGTTGGCAACCGCCACATTCTTCCCGAAGTTGGGGTCGTTGTCTGCCACCAGTGATGGCACCGTTTGCATAAACCACAGGGGGAAGGTGTCGTTGTCGCCATTGGTAAACACCACCGCCTTCTCCCCCTCACAGCAGACAAGCATATTGTAGCCGTACTCCGCCGGTATCCAGTTGTGGCGCCGGGTCACCCCTTTGTAATTGAGGAACATCGGCACAAATCCGAAGCCCAAAATTAGGCCGGCTAAAACCGGCATCGGCACCGGTGCTTTCCGGGATTTCAGTTCCTCGTCAACCCACTTCATAAAGGCGTAAACCCCGGTGCCGATAAAAATCGTGTAAAACACAAACGAAAAAGCAAAGAAGTAGTCCCGTTCGCGTACCTCCCGGAATCTCAATTCCGGTCGCGGGTCCGAAGGCGAAAACTTCAAATTCAAATAGGTCAAAAGCCCAATCGAGGCAACGATAAAGGCAACGAAGATTAAGGCAAACGACTTTTTATCCCGTTTGAACTGGTGCCACATTCCCCAGAGCCCGAGGAGCGGCGGAATTAACCCTAAAATCCCCTGCCAGCCAAGCCGGAGAAAGATGCGCGGGATGTTCGTAATCAAAACATCAAGGTACCTTTCGTTGCCCCACTGCCAGAGGAAGTAGCGGATGTAAAACGCAACCTGCTCAATGTAGGCACGGATAAGCCCGAACGCCGGGTTCTGATTCCGGCGCCAATCGTCCTCAGTGTAAAACTGGGTCTTGCGCGGCAAAAGCCGCATCGGGTCGTACTGTTCCCGTTTCAGCACCGAAACAAAGTCGCGCCAGCGCGTCGGCTCAACCTCGTTGATGCTCGGGTAATGCCGGGCGCGAATCAGCATAATAAACTGCACCGTGCCGGCAAGGAGCACCAGTCCGAGCATGAGTCCGACAAAACGGGGCTGCAGTTTCTTTTGCCGGCGCAGCCAGTAAAGGTAACCGGCAAAACCGAGCACAAAAAGAACCAAAAGCGTTGGTGACTTAACCCAGCGCTCAATCAGGGCAACGGTGGGCGATGCCAGAAAGAGCACAACATCGTCCATAATCTTTTGACCCGCCCCAATCCAGGCAAAAAGGAAAACCAGCGCCAGAAGTCCCAGACCGTAGATGAGCGACACATTGCGCTCCGAACGCTCCATAATCCGAATCGCATAGTAGGTGCCGACGAGCATCAAGGGAACCACGATGAAGGTGCCGGCGGACAGACCCAGTTCGTTTATCGTCAGAATCAAAAGATAGCCGACCGCAAACTCAATAAACCGCAAATGAATCACCGCCTGTCGGTCAACAAGCAGTGCAAACACCAGAACCGCAAACACCACCAGCATCGGGGTGAAATGAATCCCGGTGGCAACAAAAAGGAGAAAGATGGCGGCGAGAATCTGGCGGTTGTCACCGGTCTTGTTCTCTCTGCCCTCGCGCCAGACCAGTGCCATATAAAGCACCGAAAGGGCAATCACCACGCAGGGACCATAAACCTCGGCTTCCACGCAGTTGTCCCAGTAAGAGTAGGCAAAACCGCACATCAAAGCGGCAAATATTCCGGCGATGTGCGGCAAGTACCAGCGCCGGTTCTTCTCATCAGCGCTGTGCTGGGAAAGCAACCGGACAACAATCAAATAGAGCAACCCGCAGGAGAAGGCGCCAAACAGCGTCGGTATCAAATTAACCCGAAAGGCGATTTCCCGGCCAATTGGCAAAAGGGTGAAAATCCTTCCCAGCATCACAAAAAGTGGTGTGCCTGGAGGATGGGGAATTCCGGCGATGTAAGAAACCGCAATCAGTTCCGCACAGTCCCAGAACGATGCGGTTGGTGCCACGCTGTAAAGATAGACCGCCAGAACGGTCAGAAAAACTGCAATAAAGAAAATCAGTCGCCATCGTGATTCATTCATCTTTTAACTCTCCTTTAATAGTGCCTGCATCAGATTATACTTTAACTGCGATGGTGTCAAATTGATTAGCAACCTGCCCCGCTGGGCAAAACTGATATTGCTGGTCGTTTCGGAAACAACAATCGCCACCGCGTCGGTGACTGTGGTAATACCGGCGGCAGCGCGATGCCGCATCCCGAGTCCGGGTTCGGTCTCACCCAAAGGCAATGTGCAACTCGCGGCAATCACCTGACCGGCGCTGATAAGCACCGCGCCATCGTGCAAAGGCGATGGCGGGGTGAAGATGGAAACGAGCAAGGGTGCCGAAACTTTTGCCTCGAGCCGGGTGCCGGTCTCGGCATACTCGCGCAAGCCGATTTCCCGCTCTAACACGATTAGGGCACCCACTCTTCTCTCCTTCATCTGTGCGGCGGCGGCAACCAGTTCCTCAACCAGCGTTGCGTCCGCGGTGGGCCGAAACAAAAAACGCACCGGCCGGGTTCGACCGAAGCGCGATAGTAGGTTCCTGATTTCCGGCTGGAAGATGATAACAAAGGCAACAAGCCAGACCGTGGTCAGAGAACTGACAATCAAGCCCAGCGCCTTGAAGTCAAGCCAGCGGGCAACGGCGCCAATCACCAATAGAAAAAGCAGCGCATAGAGCATCCGGATTGCCCGCGTGCCCCGCAGAAACCGCAAAAAGTAGTAGGCAAGCAGGGCAACGATAATGATGTCAATGGCATCAATCACCCGGAACCGCAAAAACCACATAATCAATGTGCCCGGTGTGTGCCCCTGCTCGCCAATGGCGGATAAATCGCATCGACCAGTGCCAACGCCCGGCGCAGCGCCCTGACATCATGCACCCGGACGATACGGGCGCCGTTCAACGCCGCAACAACAGCCGCGGCAATTGTGCCTTCCAGCCGCTCTTCAACCGGCAGGTTCAAAACCGCACCGATAAAAGACTTGCGCGACGGTCCGACCACAATCGGTTTCCCCAACGTCTGTAACTCCCGGAGCCGGCGCAGTATTTCCAGATTGTGCGCCCCGGTCTTACCAAAACCAATTCCCGGGTCAACGAGGAACTTATCCGGCGCGATACCAGCATCTCCACCCTGTTTTATTGACCGGGCAAGACCATTGACAATCTCCGCCATCAAATCCTGATACATTGGATTTCTCTGCATCGTTCGGGGTTTACCCTTGATGTGCATCACAATCACCGGCACCCCGGCCCGCGCCACCACCTTTGCCATCTGCGGGTCAAAGTTCAGCCCGGAGATGTCGTTGACCATCCCGGCACCAGCGTCAAGCGCCGCTTTTGCTACCCGGGCACTGGTGGTGTCAACCGAAATCGGCACCTTGATTTGACGGGTAAGTTGCTTTAACACCGGCAGCAGCCGGCGCAACTGCTCCTTAGCCGGTACCGGGTTCGAACCGGGCCGCGTTGACTCGGCACCGATGTCGATGATGTCCGCACCCTCTTCGCTCAACCTTATCCCCTGTTCAACCGCCTGTTCCGGCGCAAAGAAGCGGCCACCGTCATAAAACGAATCCGGGGTGACATTCAAAATCCCCATTACCTGAACCCGGCGGGCTAAATCGACCTCGTACGACCCAACCTTTAAAATCAGGTTCGGACAAGAACTGTTTGCCTGCAAATTTTGCAAAAACGGCACCAACCTGCGGGCACACTCCGGCTGGTGACTGAGCCGCTGGCAAATCTCCTCAATCTGCCGTTCGGTGGCGAAAAGAATCGCATCGGTCTGGCGCACTTTGCCGCTGATTGTATTCCGGTGTACCGCACAGTCACCACCGGCAACGAGCGCGGTTTGTTTCAAGATGTTGGCACCGGCAGCCGACAGCCCGCTGATTTTCAGCGCCCGGACCGCGCTCTTGGCGCGAAAAATCTCCCAGGCTGCCCGGTCAACACCGACCCGCGCCAGTTCCTGATAAAGGTCCTCGGTATAACTGATGTCAAGGAGCCGAATCATCACCCACTTTTGCTACCCTTTAAACACCGCCTTGATTCTTTCCAGCGCCCAGTCAATCTCCTCCTTCTTAATCACCAGCGGCGGGGCAAACCGAATCACCTTCTCGTGTGTGTCCTTGGCAAGGATGCCCAGTTTGAGCAGTTTTTCGCAATAGAGCCGTGCGGGACCGGCATCCGGCTTCAACTCCACGCCGATAAACAAACCCCGTCCCCGGACATCTGCCACCCGGGGTGAATTCAGTTTCTTCAGTTCGGCAAGAAAGTATCCTCCCAGTTCTGCCGACCGTTCGGGCAGTTTCTCCTCAATAATCACCTCAACCGCCGCTTTACCAACCGCGCAGGCAAGCGGATTCCCACCAAAGGTTGAACCGTGATTTCCGGGAACAAATGCGTCCATCACCGCCCTGGGACCGCAAAGCGCCGAAACCGGCATAACACCACCACCCAGCGCCTTGCCTAAAATCAAAAGGTCTGGCTTAACATCATCATACTGGTAACAAAAAAGTTTACCGGTCCGGCCCATTCCGGTCTGAATCTCATCCAGAATCAACAGCACCCGATTCTGCCGACACACCTCCTGCACCGCCTTCAGATACCCCTTATCCGGCACGACAATACCACCTTCGCCCTGAATCGGCTCAACAAGAAAACCGACCGTATTCTCATTAATCGCCTCTTTTAAAGCGTCGCTGTCGTTGTAGGGAATCACCCTGAAACCAGGGGTGAACGGTCCAAACCCGTCCTGATAAAGCGGTTCCGTCGAGAAACTGATGATGGTGATTGTTCGGCCATGGAAGTTGTTGGCACAGACAACTATCTCCGCCTTGTCCGGCGCCACGCCCTTCTTCTTATAACCCCAGCGCCGGGCACACTTAATCGCCGTCTCCACCCCTTCGGCACCCGAGTTCATCAAAAGCACCTGGTCCTGACCGGTGATTTCACAGAGCAACTTACAGAACGGTCCTAACTGGTCGTTATGAAACGCCCTTGAAGTCAAACAAATCCGGTTAACTTGCTCAGTCAACGCCTTCAAAATTTTCGGATGGCGATGACCCTGATTAAGCGCCGAATAAGCCGCCAGCATATCAAGATAACGGTTGCCTTCAACATCCTCCACCCACACACCTTCGCCCCGCGCTAACACCACGGGCAAAGGATGGTAGTTATGGGCGGCAAACTGCTCAACAAGGTTAATATGCTCCTGGGTATTCAAATAACACTCCTTTCTTGTTAAACTACCATCTCATTTTAGCCTGAAACAGAGTACAGTCAATTGAGAGTCGCAACCACTCCTGCCTGAAACCTTAAGATAAACAAAATCAGCATTAATGCTGCCACCTTTATCATCAAACCCGCGCCAAAACACCGTACCCCACCCGGCATAACAACAAAAACGGTCAAAATAGCAATTTCCCATACCATTCCCGGAACTACCCCAGGGTTGGGTAGGGAAATTCGGCCTTAACCTGCTAAAACCTTAAATTTCAAGGCGTTATACCAAAACGCCCCTTGGGTGTAATTATACTTTAAAGTATAACGCCCGGCGGGCAATTTACCAACTGCGGAAACCGCTTCGGTTCCCGGTTGAATTTAGGCTGCTACGGGCTAAAATTAATTGTGAGACGGTTTATTACCCTTTCTCTTCTCTCCTTCTGCCTTCTTGGCGCGTCCAAAGATTCACCGCTCCACCCTTATGGAATGCCCGCTTCTCAGGAACCAAAACTAAAAGTCCTGCACTATCGGGCTTTTGACTGCGGCTATTTGCCCCGGGCGAAAATCTCCCTCTGGGTATCTTACCTTTACCATCATTGCGCCGGACTTAACCGACCCCGCTATCAGGGCAAGTTTATGCCCGACACCTTCCGGTTAAAAAAAGCCGAAGCCGCATTCCCGGCGGTTTACGAATCTGTGCCTGGATTTATCCGCCATCAACTGGACAAGGGACATCTCGCTCCCGATGCGGCGATTAAGGTGTTCGGCACCGAGGCGCAAAAGGAAACCTACTTCCTCACCAACATCATCCCCCAATTTGCCAGCACCAACCGGTTCATCTGGGCATCACTGGAGAAAAAAATCCGGGATTGGGCTGGTGTAAAAGACACCGTCTGGGTAACGGTCGGTCCGGTATTTTATCGGAACCGCGACACCATCTGGCTCGGCACCCATCAGGTGCCCATTCCCCACGCCTGTTACTGTGTGGTGTTCAGAAGACCAGCCGAACTTCTCGCCTTTGTCGTCCCCAACGACTCAATCCGGCGCACCGGCAAGCACCTGCCCCAATTTCTCGTCAGTGTGGACTCGGTAGAGAAGTTGACCGGTCTTGACCTCTTCCCTGTTCTGGCGCCCGCTCGTGAAAAACAGACCCAACCGGTAAAACCAAAAAAGATGGGGCGACATTGTCCTTAACGGTCAGAACGGTAAAGTCGAGCAGCCCGACACTCTTCTGTTGCCGCTTCTTTTGCTGCAGCCGTTGCCGGTCTGAATAGTGATGTTTCTTTCCACCCCTCATTTCTCACCCCCATATAATTATACCGTAAATCGCCCTTTTCGGCAAGGGGTTGACTGAAAACCGGAGTTCGTTATTATTAATCAGACGGTTAATACCAAATCGAGGGAGTTAAACTATGAAAGTAATCATTACCGACCCAATTGCCCCAGAAGGGGTAGAAATATTACGCAGTGCCGGCTGCACCGTTGATGAAAAGCCGGGCATTGCACCTGATGAGTTGTTAAAGGTCATTCCCGAATACGATGCCATCATCGTTCGCAGTGCCACCAAGGTCACCGCCGCGGTGATTGAAGCGGGCAAAAACCTCAAAGTCATTGGCCGCGCCGGTGTTGGCTTGGACAATGTGGATAAGAAGGCGGCTGACGCCCGCGGTATCAAAGTGGTGAATACACCGGAGGCGACCTCAATTTCGGTTGCCGAACTGGCGCTGGGATTGATGTTCGCCTGTGCCCGTTCCATTCCGCAGGCAACCGCCTCGTTACGCGCCGGAAAATGGGAGAAAAAAACGTTCCACGGCATAGAACTTTACGGTAAAACCCTGGGCATCATCGGCGCTGGCCGCATCGGCTCCGAACTGGCAAAAAGGGCACTGGCACTAGGGATGAAGGTCCTGGTAAACGACTTACCCGATGTCAAGGTCCAGTTTGGCGATTCTTGCGAACTTGACTATCTGTTAAAAGAGTCTGACTTCATTTCACTCCACATTCCGAAGACCGATAAGACCTATCACCTCCTTAACAGAGAGGCGTTTGCGAAGATGAAGAAAGGGGTCATCATCATCAACTGTGCCCGGGGTGGCGTGGTTGATGAGGCGGCGCTGTACGAGGCGATTCAGTCCGGCATTGTGGCGATGGCGGCGCTGGATGTGTTCGAAAAGGAGCCGCTTGATGACTTCAAACTGTTTTCCCTGCCCCAGGTGATTGGTACGCCTCACATCGGCGCTCAGACCAAAGAGGGGCAGCGCCGTGCCGGAATCCAGATTGCGGAAAAGGTCCGGGATGCACTCAGGGAGGCATAATGGCTGATGTTCGACCGTTCCCCGCAATTCATTACAACCTGACAAAGATTGGTGACCTCAGTAAGGTGATTACCCAGCCTTACGACAAGGTCACACCCGAGATGCGCGAACGGTACCTGAAACAGCACCAGTTCAGTTTCATCAACCTGATTCTGCCCAAAAGCGAAGACCCTTATGTAACATCGGCAAACACCTGTAACCGTTGGCTTGATGAAGGTATTCTTGTACGCGAAACCAAACCCGCCTTCTACATTCTTGAAGAGGAATTTGATATTGAAGGCAGGCGCATGCGGCGCAAAGGGTTTATCGGCGCCATCCGGGTTGAAGAGTTTGAAAAAAGAACAGTCCTGCCCCACGAGTTTACCCATTCCGGACCAAAGGCGGACCGGTTGGCACTTTTACGCGCCACAAAAAAGGACTATGAACAGATATTCTTCCTCTATCCGGACCCGAAAGGCGAAATTGATTGGTTGCTGGACAGCAAAAAAGGGGCAGAGCCCGACCTGACCGCCACCGACGAGTTCGGTGTTGTCCACCGGCTCTGGCAAATCAACGACCAGAACTGGATTACGGCACTGCGTCAGGCGATGCAGGAACAGGTGGTTTTGATTGCCGATGGCCACCACCGTTATGAGACGGCACTCAACTACCGCCGGGAGCTGGAACAGAAAGGTAATGTGCCCGCCAACGCCGCGCTCCGGTTCAAAACCGCCGCTTTCTTCAAAATTACCGACCCCGGCCTTGTAATCCTGCCTACCCATCGGCTATTGAAAACAATAACCATCACGCCCGATGAGGCGCTGTCCCGCTTGAACGAACTGTTTGAAGTCCGATTGGTCCCCGACGAGTCCGCAAAGTCCGAACTAAAGAAACACAAAAGTGCGCATGCGTTTGTTGTCTACTTTGGCAAAGGCAAAAGTTATCTGCTCCTCCTGCGCGACCCTGAGAAGGCGAAAAACCTTCTCCCCGCGGAAAAGAGCCCGGACTACAAAGAACTGGATGTGGCGCTCCTCCACGCCCTGATAATTGATAATGTGTTCGGTATCAAACCGGCTGAGACCGAAAACCGGGTGCTCTATGAGCGCTACTGGCAGGATACCGTTGCCCGGGTTGATTCTGGCGCCGCCGCCTGTGCTCTATTCCTTAACCCAACACGACCTGAACAGGTGCAGAAACTGGCAGAAAAGATGGAGCGGATGCCCCAAAAATCAACCGACTTCTTCCCGAAACTGATTTCCGGGCTGGTGTTTATGGATGTGGCAGAAACGGAGGTGCTTCCGGATTAGATGCCGGCAAATTTAACCCCGGAGTTCAAACAAGCCGAAGAGCGGTTCCGGCAAGCAAAAACGCCCGAAGAAAAACTGCTCTGCCTTGAAGATATGCTCGCCACCATCCCCAAGCACAAAGGCACCGAAAAGATGCAGGCGGACATCAAGAGTCGCATCGCCCGATTGCGCCGCGAACTCTCTGAGGGCAAAGGCGGCGGCAAACGCACCGACTGGTACCACATCGAGAAACAGGGTGCCGGTCAGGTAGCGATTTTTGGTCCTCCCAACTGCGGCAAATCGGCACTGGTTCGGGAATTGACCGGTTTAAACACCGAGGTCGCCGCTTACCCGTTTACCACCACCCGTCCGCTGGCAGGAATGATGCGGTTTGAAGACATCCAGATTCAACTGATTGACACCCCCCCGCTGGAAAAAGATTCCCCGGCCTGGCTCTTTCACATCCTGCGCACCGCCGATGCCCTTGTCTGGCTCATTGACCTTAGCGACGACACCCTGCTGGAAACAACTGAGCAGATTGAACAACTTTTAATCCAGAACCACATCATCGGACCTGAGGCTTATCGCCAACCACCACTGCTCCAGGTTGGCACCAAAGTTGATGCCCCTGGTGCCCTGGACCGGCTTGCGGTACTCAAGGAACTGCGGGGTGAAATCCCATTGCTTCTGGTCTCAGTTGAAACCAAACAGGGTTTGGATGAGTTTCGCCACGCCGCTTTTACCAGTTTGAACATCATCCGTGTCTACACCAAGAAACCGGGCAAACCGCCCGATATGCAGGACCCGGTAATTCTCAAAAACCCGGCAACGGTGATTGACGCCGCCTACTATCTCCACAAAGACTTTGCCCGCAGGCTTTCCTACGCCCGGCTCTGGAACACAAGCGGTTTTTCGGGGCAGCGCGTGGAACGGGAGCACACCCTCGCCGACAAGGACATCGTTGAGTTCCATATTCAGGAGTAGTCTCGCGAACCGGGCAGCCGCTTAAATATTACTTTGCCTCAGAGTTCGCTAAAACTGCTTGCCCGCCGCTTGCGGCGCAGGCGTAGAACTGATAACCAGTTGGCACCCATTGACAATTGTCAACTGACTACAATCAACCGGGCGCTGAATTGAACCGGTTGGGCGCAGCAACCTTTATTCGATTGGCAACAGTTTTATTGAGCGATTGCTGTTACTTAAACAAGGTGGCACTGCCCGTTGGGTGCAGGTACTCATAAATCTTTTCCGCCAGGCTCCGGCCGATGCCCTTAACCCGGGCGATGTCATCAACACCCGCCCCGCGCAGTTTGTTAAGCGAGCCAAAGTACTGTAGTAGCGCCTGACGCCGCACCGTGCCAATTCCGGGAATTCTGTCAATTTCCGATTCCACCAGTTTCTTGCTGCGCAGTTTCCGGTGGAAGGTGATGGCAAAACGGTGCGACTCGTCCCGAATCCGCTTTAAAAGTTTCAAAGCCGCCGAGGTTGCGGGTATCGAAATCTCTCGGCCATCGATGTAAAACAAAGTGTCGGTCCGTTTTGCCAGCCCGAGAATCGGAATCTCCTGGTCAAATTGATGATACGCCTTAACCGCCGCGGAAAGTTGCCCTTTGCCGCCATCAACCAGCACCAGATCGGGCAACGGCCTGTTTTTCTCCAAAAGCCCGCGCACCCGCCGCGCCAACACCTCCTCCATCATCGCAAAGTCGTTTGGTCCGGACACGGTTCGAATCTTAAACAGCCGGTACTGGCTCTTTATCGGTCTGCCGTCGCGGAACACAACCACCGAACCCACCGCATTACTGCCCTGCGTATTGGAGATGTCAACCCCTTCAATCAAGCGTGGTGGGGTCGGCAATCCTAAAATTTCTGCCAGTTGCCGGCTGCCTTCCGGAATCCGTGCCGTTACCGGCAACGCCTCAACTAACGCCTTTTCTGCGTTACGCTGTGCCAGTTCAACCAGTTTCCGTTTTTCCCCCCGCTGGGGCGCGCTGATTTCAACCTTACGCCGCCCTTTCTCCCAGAACAGTTCCCGGAAAAGTTCCCCCTCGGCGATTGGTGCCGGCAGGACAATTTCCTCTGGCAGGTCTACGGTGTGGGTGTAAATCGACCGTAAAAGCCCTTGGAGCAGTTCCTCTTCTGGTATGTCGCAGGTGGCGCTGAGCAGGTACTCCTCACGGGCGACGATTTTACCCTCGCGGATGCGGAACAGCGCCGCTGCGGCACTTTTTTCCGCCCGTGCCAGCCCAATCACATCCCGCCCGGTTTTGTCGGTAGTAACAACCTGCTGATTGCGAATAATCTCGCGCAGCGCCATTAACTGGTCGCGCAACAGCGCCGCCTGCTCGTACCGCTGCGCCTGTGCCTCTTCCCACATCCGCCTTTCCAGTTCCTCGATTAACTTTTCACTGTTGCCGGAAAGAAATTGAATCACATCGTTTACCCGTTGCCGGTACTCAGCGACATCCACAGTGCCCCGGCAAGGTCCCAGACACCGTTTCATTTGAAAGTTGAGACAGGGCTCGGGTCGGGTCGGGTCGGGCAAACTGCGCTTGCAGGTCCGGATGCCAAAGATGCGTTTCACCGCTCGCAGCGCCCGGCGCAACTCCCGGGCGCTCGTGTAAGGTCCGAACAAAACCGCACCATCCGGCTTGATGTTGCGCGTGACAAAAATCCGCGGAAACGGCTCATTAATGGTAATCTTGAGATAAGGGTACTTCTTGTCGTCGCGCAGTCGGACATTGTAGCGGGGCTTTTTAATCTTGATTAAACTCTCTTCTAAGAGTAGCGCCTCAACCTCAGACCGGGTGACGATGGTCTCGATGTCGCTGGTCCGGCGCACAAGCGCCGCAAGCCGGGGGTCCTTCTGCACACCGAGATAGGCACGTAACCGGTCACGCAGTATCCGTGCCTTTCCGATGTAGATAACCCGACCTTTATCGTCCTTTAGAAGGTAAACACCCGGTTCGGTTGGTGCCTGGGCAATTTTCTCGGCAACACTGTCTTTCATAACCGGCTCGCCTGCGGTGCAACCTGCGGGCTACGCTTAGCCCTTGACCACACCTAACGGCTTCATCCGCGCCACCTTACGGGCGATGCCCGCCCGGTGACACACATCAACCACTTTGTCAACATCTTTATAGGCGTCCGGCACCTCTTCGTTCAAAACCTCCCGGCTTGCGGCCCTAACCAAAATCCCCTGGGCGCGCAGTTCCGCCGCCACATCGCGCTTTTTCGTCTCCTCCAGCGCCCGGGTTCTTGACCACACCCGGCCCGCGCCATGACAGGCAGAACCAAAGGTCTCCTGTGCCGCCTTTTCCGTACCCAGCAGCAGGTAAGAACTGGTCCCCATATCTCCGGGAATTAAAACCGGCTGACCAAGATGCCGGTACTTCTCCGGTAATGCCGGATGCCCGGGGGGAAATGCTCGTGTTGCCCCCTTCCGGTGCACACACAGTTTCATCCTTTTACCGTTGACCTCGTGTTCCTCAATCTTGGCGATGTTGTGCGCCACATCGTAAACCTGACTCATCCCCAACCTCTCAATTGGAATGCCAAGCACTTGAGAAAACGCCTCCCGTACCCAATGGGTGATTGCCTGGCGATTTGCCCAGGCATAGTTCGCCGCCGCAACCATTGCCCCAAAATATCTTTTCCCCTCGGGTGAGTCGATCGGCGCGCAGGCAAGTTGCCGGTCAACGAGATGAATCCCGTACTTGCGCGCCGCGGCCACCAGACTCTTAACATTGTCATCACAAATCTGGTAACCCAAACCCCGGGAGCCGGTATGAATCATCACCGTAATCTGACCCAGATAAACGCCCAGTTCTGCTGCCGCCTTTGGGTCGTAGATTTCCACCACCTCCTGAATTTCAAGGAAATGGTTGCCCGCGCCCAGCGTTCCCAATTGCGGCATCCCCCGTTCCAGCGCCCGGGCAGACACACCGGCAAGGTCGGCACCCTTCATCTCACCTTGCTCCTCAGTAAACTCCAAATCCTCGGGCGTTCCATAACCCTGTTCTACTGCCCAGCGTGCCCCTTTAGTCAAAACCTCGGCAACCGTCTTTTGCGAAATCCGGATTTTACCCTTTGAGCCCACACCGGACGGAACATTGTAGAAAATCGCCTCTACCAGTTTTTCCAGTAGTTCCGGTTTTAGGTCCTTCCGCTCAAGACGGGTGCGCAAGAGGCGCACACCGCAGTTGATGTCATAGCCCACACCACCGGGCGAAATCACGCCCTGATTCAGGTCAAAGGCAGCAACACCACCAATCGCAAAACCGTAGCCCCAGTGGATATCGGGCATCGCCAGAGAGTTACCAACAATGCCCGGCAAGGTCGCCACATTGGCAACCTGTTCTGGTGCCTGGTCCGCCTTGATGTCTTCAATCAAAGTCGCATCCGCATAAATCACACCATCAACCCGCATCTCCGACTTATAACTTCTGGGAATTAGAAGTTTGGTGTCGTCCACTCTCTCTAATGGTCCATTCCATCCTGCCATCAAAATATTATAGAAAGATATCCTGAATCAGTCAACGGTGTTGGGATTTTGTGTTCGGCTATCGTCTCTTGACTTTTGGCTTACCCCGGCGATAATATTTATAAATGTAAAAGGGAGGCTCGCAATGCGTTTCAAGGCCAGTTTGCTGATTGTGCCGTTTGTTCTTGGCTTATGTTTAAGCCAGGAACTTCTGGTCAATGGCGACTTCGAACAGGAGTTGTCTATTGGCTGGACTTATACCGATAGCGGTCTCGGCACTCATCAAGTACAGCGCGGCACCGAATATCAACCGGACCCGGACTACGAAGCCTGGGTTTATCAATACGACAACCCGGGCTGGACAAGGCTCAGTCAAAAGGTTGATGTGCCGGGTGTCGCCCTGAACCTGTCCTTCTGGGCAAAGTTTACTGAAAGTGGTGGCTCATCGACCTGCTGGCCCGCAGCCTGCTTTCAGGTGTGCTACTATGATTTCAACGACAACCGCCTGGGTGAAACCCGTTACTACTACTCCACCTACGCCACCTGGACACCAACTCCGACTTTAAGCCTCTACCGCATCACCAACCCGGACTGGAACCGGTACGAATTAAACATCGCCGATGAACTTACCGCTAATTTGCCCGGTGTCAACCCGGGTGATATCGCCCGAGTTGAAGTTGCGCTCTGGAGTTACACCCACAGCGGCTGAGGCACTCCGGTGGCGGTGGTCTCCGCCGATGACATCTCCTTAATTAACAACAATCAAGGTCCCTACCTCCTGCTCAGCAGCAGAACCGTTCTGGACTCGCCGCCGGGCGGCAACAACAACGGACGATTTGACCCCGGTGAAACTGGCGGTTTAATTGTCAGTCTGCGCAACATCGGCAATCAAGGAGTAGATAGTGTCAATGTCAAGTTACGCTCTTCTGACAGCCGCTTCGTTATCAGCGACTCAATCAGCTCCTACGGCTCAATTCCTGCTGGCGCAACCCGAACCAACGAAACCGACCCATTTGGCATTCAGGTGGACCATTCAATCCCGATTGAAACACCGGTAACCCTTTATCTTTTCATCAACGGTACCGGCTACAACGACACTATTCGCTTTAACATCGTGGTTGGCGAATTACGCCCTACCGACCCGATACCGGACAACGGCAATCCGCCCCGTTACTGGGCTTACGACGACATTGACACCCTCTATCCCCAGCATCCCAACTTCTCCTGGATAGAAATCAACAATCGGGGCACTCAACTATCCCTCAGTGATGACCAGACGATTACCATTGACCTGCCGTTTACTTGGCAGTTCTACGGCTCAACCTCTACTCAAATCTCCATCTGCTCCAATGGCTGGGTCGCACCGGGTTCAACCACCAGCAACTATTACAACAACACATCGTTACCCACGACATACCTACCGGGTGCCATCTGCCTTAACTGGGATGACCTTTATCCACCGGTTGGTAACGGCGTCTGGTACTTTTACGACGCCGATAACCACCGCTTTATTGTCGAATGGGATTCGGTACACTATTTCCCTGGCTCTGGTGCTCCTTATGAACGATTCCAGCTCATCCTCTACGACCCAACGACCCCGACTCCGACCGGCGACAACCTAATTGTCGTCCAGTACCTCACCGCCAACCAGTACACATCAAGCACCGTTGGTATCCAGGACCCGAGCCAGACCATCGCTATCCAGTGCCTGTTTGACAACAACTATCATCGAGGCAGCGCGCCGATTGCTCCAGGCCGGGCAATCAAATACACCACTGCGGACCCAACCGCAATCGTTGAAGAACCCAGAACCCATCGCGATCAACGGGCACTCATCTGTCATCCCAACCCCAGCCGCGGAACGGTCCAATTCTTCTCAAATCTTGGCGCCGATGCGACTGTCAACATCTACGACCGTACTGGCCGGTTGGTGCGCACCATCTCGGGCTCGGGTAACTGGATTTGGGACGGCAAAGACGGTGGGGGCAAACCCGTACCACCAGGTGTTTACTTCTCCCGCCTGAACTCGCCGGAAATTCAGGCTGAAACAAAGTTCGTTATCGCCCGCTAAAGGTTACAAAAAGTTGCGGGGCGGTCATTGGTTCCGCCCCGCCTTTTCTTTTATAGAAAATTCGCAGCCGCAGTAGACCTGCCGATAAAGACCTAACTCCCGCGAAATTTCAACACTGTGTTTAAAGCCATCCCGTTTTTTCCAGTCCCTTTCAATGAACTCAATCCCCGCCATCGCGGCAACATCTCTGCCAATCTGGTTAATCACATCTGCGCGCTTATTTGGCCCTATTGTCAGCGTCGTGGCGATTGCGCCGCAACCGATTTCCCGTGCCCGTTTTCCGCACTCCTCCAGTCGCAATCGAAAACAGACCTCGCACCGCTTTCCACCTTCCGGCTCATTCTCCAACCCCTTTACCGCTTCCCGAAACCGCCCGTATTCATACGGCCCATACTCAATCGGAATGTGCCATAGGAGACTCAATCGCCGCACCGCATCTTGACGCCGTCGGAACTCCTCCTCCGGAAAGATGTTCGGGTTGTAGAAAAAACCGGTCACCTGGTAAATCGGTTGCAGCCGACGCACCACCTCGCTCGCACAGGGTGCGCAGCAGATATGAAGCAGAAGGCGGCTGGTGCTCAAATCAAACAGGCGGTCGGGTCTGAGAAACTTCTTTTAACGCCTTTAACTCATTGACCAACTGGGTTGCCTCAAATGGGTTGCGCGCCCACAAGAGCAGCGCCCCCTTGTGCTCCCGCTTTTCATCGCGGGGCAACAACCTTAAAAAGTCTTCAACCTCCTGCTGTTTCATCCTCAGAAAACCGGCAAGATGTTCTCGACCCGTGCGTACAACGACAACCACTTCGTCCTCACGGGGAAAGGGCCAGCGGGTTGGGTCAACTGCTACCACTATGGTGCCTTCTGCCTCGGGCCGTTGCGCTGCCCGGGGTGAGAAAAATTCAAATCCGCGACGAATCAATCCCAAATCCTCAATGTAAACCAGCCGCTCCAGTATCGCCTGCTGTTTGGGTGTCGTACCGGCGGTCGGAAATGGTTCGTATGTTTTGGGAGGTCCCCCTGCCGTTTTGCCGAAACTGGTAACGGTTGGGGTGTACTCTAAAAATGGCGACATCGGCTGCTCAACCGCCACCTTTTTCTCTTCCCGCTTCGGTGCTTCACCTACCCCCCGCGGCACAACAATCTCTATCCCGTTGTCACCAAACCGCTCATAGGTCAAAACCCGGACATTGATGTTCATTCCCTTGAGGTAAACAATCATATCTTCCACCGCCTTGGTCACCTCATCAACGACCACGACAACCGGAAACTTACCTTCGTCAAGGCTCTTTGCCACCGCCTCTTGAAACTTCTTTTCCTCCCACCCCGATTTGACCCGACTGCGAATCTTCTCGCTCAGCGTTTTACCCGACGGGTCGCCAAACATCGCCGCCAATTGAGCAAACGGCTGGTGCCACAACCGCCCACTTGCCGCCAAAAGGTCGCCGACCATCAAACTTATTCCGGTTTCCTCTTTCTGGTCCGGACAACCAACTAACATCACTTTGCCCGCCTCGTCCACCGCCACCAGTACCCGATTTGATGCCGCGCCCATTACCAGCGTAACCGCCCGGGGCAAAGGTGCGTCCGCAAACGCCATCCCAAGAAACTCCGGAGCCTGATTGATAAGTTCCATGCGGTCTACCACACCCGGCACCGGCTTCGTGGGAAACTCCAGCCAATCTGGCGTCTCCTTATTTGCTCTGATAATACAGGGCTGCATCGCTTACCCTTGCTTGGGTTTGGGCGGCGGTCTTTTACCAGCCATCACCCCCGGTTTAGTTCCGGGACCGGGTGGCTTGGCAACAGTTTTCGCGGGCTCGGTCGGTAGAGCACCTGCCGGTATCGAGCGTGTTGGTTCCTCTTCCCTTTTTTCTTCCTCAACAACCGGGGGCAACTCCGCCTCAACCGGTTGCTGAACAACCGGCGGCTCTTGTCGGGGAAGAGTTGGAGGCGGGGCAAAAGTTGCGGGCGCTGATAAAACACCAAGCGTGGTTTGGGAAGGGCTGACCGGCTCAACTACGAGTATTCCACCTCGAACCCAGATTGAATAACTGACCACCGCAACCACAAGGTTCATTCCCTTTAGATAGTCTAGAACCTGGCGTACATCGCCGGTTGGATGAGCGGTCACAATCAAAATCGGAAACCGCCCCTTTTCGAGGTTCGCAGCAACGGTCGGCTCGAACTGGTCAAAATCCCAGTCGGCACGGCTCCGCAAAAGCATCAACTCCTCTAAAGAGGCACCTTCAACCTCGGTAAAAATCTGGGAGAACTGCTCATAACTCAACCGCCACAGTCGGGTACTTGCCGCGAGCACATCGGCAACAACCGTCCGATAGGCATTGGGACCTGACTCATCCGGACACCCAACAAGAAAAACGCCCCCCATTTCATCGACCGCAACCAGAATCGGTGAACTGAGACCAAAACTATTCGAAACCGGCGCGGCAACCCGAAATGGTGCTGCTGACTGCTCGGCAAAGTTCAAAAATCCCGGCTTGCGCCGGATTAGTTCGGCAACTTCGACAATTTTTATGTCCGTCGAATCGGGTGCATCCTGGGCAAAAGGGAAAACCTGCCAGCCCGGTTCCGCGGCTCGTGCCCGGATAAAAACCCTTGTTACTCTTGGTGTCATTTCTGCGCTCTTGTTTCCGCGGTGAAAATTTTACTAACTATTAAACCTCAGCGCATTCCGTAACCGCCGCCCGAACCGAAACTGGTGAGGATTGACATGTAGGGCATAATAATGGCGACAATCAGGAACACCGCGGCTACACCCATAAACAGAATCATTATCGGTTCAATCATTCCGGTAAGGTTCTTGACCGCATATTCAACTTCGCTGTCATAGTAGTCGGAAACCTGTTTTAACATATCATCGAGCGCTCCCGACTCCTCACCGGTTGCCACCATCTGCACGACCATCGGCGGAAATACACCCAGTTCACGCATCGGCGTTGCTAAACCTCGGCCCCGGCGCACACTCTCCGCCAGTTTATCAATCGCTTGTGACAGATAAACATTGCCCACGGTCTTCGAAACTAAGTTCAAACTGCGCAGAATCGGTAACCCGGTTCGGTCCAGGGTCTCAAACATCCGGGCAAATCGGGAAAGCGCCATCTTGTAGATAATTGGTCCGAATATCGGCAGGCGCAACTTAAATCGGTCAAACCACATCCGCCCCACACTTGTTCGGATGAACATATAGAACAACACCACCGCCGCGGCAATAATTAGAACCAGCAGATACCAGTACTTGCCCATAAAATTGGTCACGATGAGGAGAATCTGTGTCGGCAACGGCATCTTACCACCTACGGTGGCAATTAACGACACAAACTTGGGCAAAACGAATGTTGCCAGTACCGCAACCGCGATGACAAAGGTGACCATCAGGATAATCGGATAGCGCATCGCACTGCCGACATCGGACTTCAGTTTTCGTTCGTGGTCTAAAAGCATCACCAACCGGTCAAGAATGTCGTCAAGAACACCACCGGTTTCACCCGCCCAAATGGAGTTGACATAAAGTTCGTTGAAAATTCGGGGGTGCTTTGCCATCGCCACCGACAGTGCCGCTCCACCCATCAAATCCTTGCGGATGGCGTCCAGCGCCTTGGCGAGTGGTTTCGACTTCGTCTGCGCCTGGAGCGCGCCGATTGCGGTCAGCATCGGCAGACCGGCACGGTGCAGCGTAACAAACTGCCGTGTAAAGTTAATCAAATCGGCCGGCTTTACCCGTTCAAAGAACCGACTCAAATCAAACGACGGGCCCGCCGCCGCGGCCTTTTCCTCCCGAATTGTAATCGGGACATAACCGAAACTGTCAAGTTTTTCGGTTACGCTCGCCACATCCGTGCCTTCAATTGTCCCGGAAATTATCTTTCCTTCTTTATCACGGACTTTATAACGAAACAGCGGCATTGCTCCTCCCTTTCTAAATTACTCGACCTTTTCCGCCTCGTCCATCACTTCTTCAATCGTCGTCACACCATTGAGGACCTTACGCATTCCGTCCTCCCACAATGTCTTCATTCCGTACTCCCGGGCTAAAGCCCGAATTGCCGAGGTTGGCGGCCGGGTAACGACCAGTTCCCGAATTCGGTCATTCAACTTCATAACCTCAAATATTCCCATCCGGCCCCGATAGCCGGTATTCCGGCAGTGCTCACACCCCTTACCTTTGTAAAACTTTGTTCCCGGGGGTAGGTCAAACTCCTCCAGCATCTTTGCCGGTGGGTCATAGGGAACTTTACACTTCGGACAAATCCGGCGCACCAATCGCTGGGCAACAACACCTTCGAGACCAGAGGCAACCAGAAATGGCTCAATCCCCATATCAATCAATCGGGTCACAGTACCCGGTGCGTCGTTGGTGTGAATCGTTGAGAAAACCAGCTGACCGGTAAGAGCGGCACGGATCGCCACCCCGGCGGTTTCGGCGTCACGAATTTCACCAATCATAATCACATCCGGGTCCTGACGCAGAATGTGCCGCAATCCAACAAGATAGGTATAGCCGGCGCGCTCATTCACCTGCGATTGGCAGATGTCGTCAATATCATACTCCACCGGGTCCTCAATCGTAATGATATTTTTATCACCGGAACGAATCTCATTTAAAATCGCATACAGCGTCGTGGACTTACCCGACCCGGTCGGACCGGTAATAAGAATAACGCCGTGGGGTTTGGCAATCATCTCCCGCAGCGTATCGTAAGACTCCTCAACCAGACCCAGTTCGTCCAGCGACAGCAGGCGCATCCGGTCGAGGATACGCATCACCACCTTTTCGCCGTAAGTCGTCGGGAAAGTGGAAACACGGAAGTCAATCTCCCGGCCATCAACTATTGCGCCGTAGCGCCCGTCCTGCGGCACCCGCTTTTCGGCGATGTTCATTCTTGACATGATCTTGATACGGGAAACGACCGCCAGCTGCAGCGCCTTTTTCGGCGAGACAATAGGATGGAGAATACCGTCAATGCGGAACCGGACCCGCAACCCTTCCCGCGTCGGTTCGATATGGATGTCGCTTGCCCGTTCTCGTACCGCCCGAATAATCATCTGGTTCACCCATCGTACCACCGGCGCTTCGGAAGCCAGCTCCTCCAGCTTGCGCGGTTCCAGCCCCTGCTCGGCAACCGCCGCGCTTTCCTCCTCGGGCAGGTCATCAAGGCTGGTGATCTCGGGCTCATTCGGGATGTCAGCGGGTTCCGGCGCGGTGTAGTACTGATTCAGCGCCTGGTAAAGGTCTATCTCCCGGCAAACCATCGGTTCAACCTCCATTCCGGTTGTCCGCCTTACCTCATCAATGGTAAAAATGTCGCCCGGGTCAACCATTGCGACCGCCAAAGTGTTGCCAGAACGGAAAAGGGGTATTAACTTATTCTTACGCAAAAACTCTTCGGGAAAGAGTTGCAATACCTCAGAATCAAGTTTAAAAGTTGTCAAGTCAATAAACGGAACCCCGTAACGCTGTTCCAGTACAGAACCACTTTCTTCAACTGGCGTCTGCTCGTCTGCCATCTTACGCCTCCTTTAACGGGCAACTGCCCGATTAGCTATCTTAATAAATCTCATTAGTGAAATATTATACACCAAAATTTTGCCCCTTGTCAACTAATCGGTGTAACTTGTGAATCACCAATAAAATGCCAAAAGCTGATGCCAGTCGTAAAAAACTTTTCTCCTATTTTATTTTACAATACGAAAAATAAACAAAAAAGTGACAAAATTACCGCCCCTCCGTTGTCCGGGAACAATCCCCAGGATAGCCTCCAGCGCCCCTTTGCTCATCACCCCTTTTCCCCTCCCTCTAAACAACTTGAGCACCTTTCCAAAACCCATCTTAGTTACTATCTTATTGGCAATCCTTACAGTTATGCCCGATTGCACATCTGAAACCCTATCCTGCAAGATAAAGTCCTTAACCTCCTACCCTCTCTTTGATACCGTTTTCGGTTCTGTCTTCACGTGTCCTCCACAGGGTACGATTATGTTAGTGGTCCAAAGCCCGCTTTGAACCCGGCCCCCACGGCTTACGGTGGAAGAACCTGATATGGCACATTTGACAATGAGCCAATTGCTGGTAGATTGAAGGATAATATAAAAATATGAGAGTTTTAGTAATCGGCCACGGAGGTCGCGAGCATGCCCTTGTCTGGGCATTTTCCCGGTCGGGCCATAATGTTTACTGCGCTCCGGGTAACGCTGGAATTTCTCGGCTGGCAGAGTGCGCTGATATTGACCCGCTAAACATCAATAGCCTTGCTCAATTTGCCCGCAAGCAGAAAATCGACCTCACTGTGGTTGGACCCGAAGCGCCGCTTGTTGCCGGGCTTGCCGATGAGTTTGAAAAAAAGGGGTTAAAGGTGTTTGGCCCGAATAAAACCGCTGCCCAGTTGGAAGGCGACAAGGCGTTCACCAAAAATCTTCTTGCTAAATACAACATCCCCACCGGCCGGTTTGCGGTGTTTGAAGACTATGACCAGGCGGTGAAGTTTATATCCAGCCAGCGGTTCCCGATTGTTGTAAAAGCCACCGGTCTGGCAGCGGGCAAAGGTGTTGTTGTTGCCAATTCGGTTGAACAGGCACTCACCACGCTTAACAGTTTTATGAAGGAGGGAAAACTGGGTGAAGCGGGCAAACAGGTGGTGATTGAGGAGTTCCTTGAAGGCGAAGAGGCGTCAATCATCGCCCTGTGCGATGGCGCACACCTTCACTTTTTCGTGCCTTCTCAGGACCACAAACGGCTCCTGGATGGTGATGCCGGCCCGAACACCGGCGGTATGGGTGCCTATGCACCGGTGCCTGTGGTAACGAGAGAAATTTTCAATAGAGTGGTAAATGAAATCTTCAACCCCTTGCTGCTGGCTCTTAAAAAGGAGGGGATTGATTACCGGGGTGCAATCTATGCCGGACTGATGCTCACTCCGGAGCGACCAAAGGTTCTCGAATTCAACTGTCGGTTTGGCGACCCCGAAACCCAGGTTATTGTTCCCCTTTTCGAAGACGACCTTGCCGAAATGTGCCTTGAATGCGCACTCGGCAACTTAAAAGAGCAGACATCTCCTGAATGGGGCAATCGCTGGGCACTGTGTGTTGTTGCCGCATCTCAGGGGTACCCGGGCAACTATGAAAAGGGCTTGCCCATTTCCGGCAAACTGGAAGACGGCGAACAGACAATCGTTTTCCATGCCGGGACAAAAATGGTGGACGACCGAATTGTTACCAATGGTGGTAGAGTACTGGCTGTTACCGGGTTGGGCTCGACTCTACCTGAAGCCCGGGACCGGGCATATTACGGACTCGGACTTATCCACTTTTCCGGCATGCATTACCGCCGGGACATCGGCGAAAAAGGGCTGAGACACCTCGCCCGCACGGTTAGCAGTCCCTGAACTGTTATGGCTAAGGAAAAGGACATCGCCCGGGCTCTTAAACAGGGCGGGGTTATCGCACCGCTATTCGGCACAACCTGCCTGTTGAGCACAGATAAAGAGAAGATTGTCCAACTTATGGGCGTTGCCTATCAACTTGTTCACCCGGAAAAATTACCTCCCGGGGAGTTAAAATACCCCGAACTTTTAACCCAGCCGTTAGTTTTGATTACCGAAACACAACAACCGGGCTGGGCAGTTGCACCGTCAGGGTTATTAGCGGCAGCAGTTGCCTCAATTGCGCAGCCGGTCTGGTTCGGCATCCCGGACCAACCAGAAGATATTGACGAGACCGTTGAGATTGCTGGCAACTGGATAAAAATCCAACTTGATAAGGATATGCCAGCCGATATTGGACCCGCCGTCCTTGACCTATCCAATTTACCCCCGGTTGTTCTTCGTAAAGGCACACCGGGCATACTTAAACTGGAGCAGATTCTCGGTACAAAGGTTCATCTCGGACCGAAAGTGATACTTTCCATCCTTGTGGTCTGCACCGGCAACTCCTGCCGCAGCCCGCTTGCCGCGGCAATTCTCTCGCAGATTTGCGCCGAACTGCCGGTCGTGGTCAGTTCCGCGGGAATTGCGGCACCAGTTGGTAATCCGGCAACCCAGTTCGCAATCGCCGTGGGTAAGGAGATGGGCGTTGACCTGACGAGCCATCGGGCACGGCAACTCGACCGAAAGATGGTTGAAACCGCAGACCTGATTCTCGTAATGGAACAGGGTCAGCGCCGGGTCATCCTTGAACAGGTGCCTGGAGCGGCAGAGAAAGTCCGGCTTTTGGGCGGCTATCCGGAAAAAGAAGAGGAGATTTTGGACCCAATCGGACGCTCAATAGAGTTTTATCGCCAAATTGCGCTGCTCCTTAAATCGGGTGCGCTCCGGGTTGCCGCAGACATCAAAAGTCGATTGAAACCGGGGCATCACCTTGAAAATTAACGAAAGATAAAAAGGAGTGTTTATGGAGTACTTTTTAACCGATAGTCAAAAAGAAATCCGGGACCTTGCCCGGCGTTTTGCTCAGGAGAAAATCAAGCCGGTACGAGCGGAACTGGACCGCACCGGTGAATTCCCCTTTGCCCTGATGAAAGAGATGGCAGAACTGGGGTTGATGGGTGTTTACATTCCAGAAGAGTACGGCGGATTTGGCGGCGGCATAATGGAGATGTGTCTTGTTGTTGAGGAACTCTCTCGGATTGACGGTGCCGTTGCCCTCTGTTACGCCGCCTGTGGCCTTGGCACCTTCCCCATCCTCCTTGCTGGCACCGAAGAGCAGAAAAAGAAGTACCTACCCCGACTCGCCGCAGGCGAACTCGCGGCATTTGCGATTACCGAAGCCCAAGCCGGTTCTGACGCCAGCAATGTAAAAACCCGGGCACGGCGCGAAGGCGACCACTATGTCCTCAACGGCACCAAGCAGTTCATCACCAATGGCAGTGTTGCCAAGATTTATACGGTTATTGCCTCTACCGATCCGGCACGCGGGGCGCGCGGGTTATCCGCCTTCATCGTTGAAGATGGTACTCCGGGCTTCACCTACGGCAAGATTGAAGACAAGATGGGCATCCGCTGCTCAAAAACCGCGGAACTCGTTTTCCAGGACTGCCGGGTGCCCGCAGAAAATCTCATCGGTGGTCGCGAAGGTATGGGATTTGTCCATACGATGCGCACCTTTGACCGTACCCGGCCCGGAGTTGGTGCTCAGGCGCTGGGGATTGCGCAGGGTGCCCTTGACG
The DNA here is from genome assembly GCA_964626075.1 of uncultured bacterium. Taxonomy (GTDB): domain Bacteria; phylum Hydrothermota; class Tepidihabitantia; order Tepidihabitantales; family Tepidihabitantaceae; genus Tepidihabitans. The sequence continues at coordinate 11,073 of CAZVDD010000015.1, read as the reverse complement.
AAGCCCTGGAGTACGCCAAAACCCGCATTCAATTTGACCAGCCTATCGCCAGTTTCCAGGCGGTGCAACTGATGCTCGCCGATATGGCAATTCAAATTGAAGCCTCGCGCGCTCTGGTCTACGAAGCGGCGCGCGCCGCCGATGCTGGAGTCAAAAACATCGCCGGCATCGCGGCAATGGCAAAGGTAATGGCGTCCGACACCGCCATGCGCGTCACCACCGATGCGGTGCAAATTTTGGGTGGCTACGGCTATATGAAAGACTATCCGGTCGAGAAGATGATGCGCGACGCCAAAATCACCCAAATTTACGAAGGGACAAACCAGATTCAACGCCTCGTCATCGCCTCGGAGTTGATTAAAGGAACCCTCTGGTGAAAGGTATGGAAAACAAATTTGACGCGGTACTGATTGGTGCCGGCCCTGCCGGTTATGTTGGAGCAATCCGTCTTGCCCAACTGGGCAAAAAGGTTGCCGTGGTTGAAGAAGCCCGAGTCGGCGGGGTCTGTTTAAATCGCGGCTGCATTCCGGTAAAATCGCTGCTCCATGCCGCGGCTGTGGTGCGCAATGCCCAGGAAGCCCGGACGATGGGCATCACATTCCAGTCACCCGAACTAGACCCGGTAAGCCTTAACTCCTGGAAGGCACGCATCATCGACCGCTTGGCACGGGGTATTGAATTCCTGTTCAAAGCCAATGGCGTCGAACTGTTCCGGGGCAAAGCCCGAATCGTTGCACCGGACCGGGTTGTTGTCCAGGGAAACGAAAACGATGCTGAAATTTCTGCCCCGCATATCATCATCGCCACTGGCTCAGAACCTACAGTTTTACCCGGACTTGAACCAGACCACAAAAAGGTCATCGACTCCAACAGCGCCCTGAACTTAGTCCAGTTGCCCGAGAGCATCGTCATCGTCGGCGCGGGCGCAATTGGACTGGAGTTCGCAACCATCTTCCGGCGTCTCGGTGCTAAAGTGACCGTGCTTGAAGTGTGCGACTCAATTTTGCCCGGGATTGACCGCGACCTAACCACCCTGCTCCAGCGGCAGATGGAACGGGAAGGAGTCCAGTTTCACACCGGACTCAAAGGCTTATCCTGCCCGCCTCCAGCAGAAAGCGCCCGGGTTTGCGTCCAGGAACCACAACACCTTGAATGGCAGGCGGACAAGGTACTGATTGCGGTGGGCAGAACCGCCCGCACCGCGGGACTGGGTATAGAAAATCTGGGAATAAAGGTTGACCGCCGCGGCTTTATTGTAACCGACCCGAAATACGAGACAAACATCAAAGGCGTTTACGCAATCGGTGATGTCCGAGGTGGGCAACTTCTTGCCCATAAGGCGATGTACGAAGGTTTCAACCTTGCCGAGGCGCTGGCCCTAAATAAAAAACCGATTCTTGGAGAAAAGAAGCCCATCCCCGCAGTTGTTTACACCGACCCCGAAATTGCCACCGTCGGCTTGACCGAAACAGTCGCAAACGAACAGGGTCTAAAGGTAAAAATCGCCCGGGTACCGGTTAACGCCATCGGCAGATCTTTAACATTAAACCGCTCCGAAGGTGTTTGCAAACTCGTGATGGACGAAAAAACCGGTAAAATCCTTGGTGGTGGCGTTGTTGCACCCGGCGCTGATGTCCTTATCGCCGAAATCACCCTTGCGGTCGAACTGGGCTTGACTGCGGCGCAGTTAGGTAAATCGGTTCATCCCCATCCAACGATGAGTGAACTGGTGTTTGAAACCGCCCACGCCCTGCTCGGCAGTGCCATTCACATCGTAAACCGCTAAACATCCGGGATGCGTCCGGCGATTTTGCTGCAACTTGGCTCGGTCGACTATCTGACCGCGCTCGAACTCCAGCGCGAACTGCACCGGCTCCGGCACAACGGGACGATTGAAGACACCCTGCTACTCCTCGAACACCCGCCTGTCATCACCATTGGCCGCCGGGCAAACAAAAAAAACCTTCTCGTCTCCGAAGAGGAACTTGCTCGCCGGGGCATAAAAGTCTATCAGATTGAACGAGGTGGTGACATCACCTATCACGGTCCCGGGCAACTTATCGGCTACCCCATCTTTCATTTAGGCGCCGGGCTTCTCGGGGTGCGCCGTTTCGTGGAAGGGGTGGAACAGGCGTTGATATTTGCCCTGAAAAAAGTCGGTGTTGACGCCGGTGTAAAACCAAAGCAGATTGGCGTCTGGGTCCAGGACAAAAAAATCGCCTCCCTGGGCATTGCGGTAAAAGACCGCATCACCCTGCACGGATTCGCCCTCAATGTCCAGGGCGACCTCGCCGGCTTTCAACTCATCAACCCCTGCGGCTTAAACCCCTCGGTAATGACCACGATTGAACGCGCCGGTGGTCCGACGGCAATGCCTCTGGTTCGCAAAGCGGTCATCGCCGGATTCGAACAGGTTTTCGGGATTAAATTTCAGAAAAATTTGCCCCGCAGTTTGACCTCGCTGACAAAACGACTCAGCGTTTTCTGCATCTCCTCGGCGTCAGACCGGGAATAAGGTATCTTTTCCCGATAACTTTTCAACCGGGCATTCTCGGGAACAAACTGCTGCAAAATCACCCGTTTTGCCCCTTTCAAAATGGTACCAATAGCCTCCATATCACCCTTCTCCACCAGACCGGGCACCAGTGTAATCCGGAACTCAGCCTCCTTGTCCCATTGCAACAGTAACTTAATGGAACGGCGCAACGGCGCCAGATTCGGCAAATTCCGACCGCAGGCGATTGAATAACGCTCGTTTAGTGGTGCCTTGACATCCATCGCCACAAAGTCAACCAGTTGCAATGCCATCGCCCGTTTCAGGGCATAGGGAAACGAGCCATTGGTATCCAGTTTCACCTTCAACCCCAGCCGTTTGATATCCGCAAACAACTCAAATATCTCCGGATGCATCAACGGTTCACCACCGGTTACGACAACACCATCGAGCCAGCCCAGTTTTCTTTCCAGTTCCGGTTTAAGTTCCTCCCAGGTAATCTCGGGCAACTTTGGGTCGTCGTTGGCGATTAAACTGTTATGGCAGAACGGACAGACAAAATTACAGCCGCCAGTGAAAATCACCGAACTGATTTTGCCGTCCCAGTCAATCAATGAAGTGGAGATGAAACCGGCGATGCGCATCGCGCTATGATATAGGGTTTTAACCGCCAGTCAACGATTGGTATGAGTCAAATACATTTGCAACATTTTGCCATTTTCAAGAAGGTACTCTATCGGGTTTAGTCCGAGGCTTTTGTGGGGTCTTTCCTGTGGTAGCCATTGTGTTGAAAATGGTTATTCTAAAAGCAACACCTTGGCTCTCGTATAGGCATCGGGGGTTTTTATTCCTAAGAAATATATACCGGAACTCAAATTCCCTCTTTCCCAGTTGAATATTCCAGGACCTGCAGGTACATCAAATTCCCGCTGCTCTACCAACCTACCCGCAGCATCACTGACTACAAGAGAAAACCTCCCTGAGGTTAAAGCAAAGTAATGTATGAAAGCCCGCTTTCGCACTGGGTTGGGGAAAACCACAGGCTGAATTCGGAAATTCATGTTTTTTCTCTCCTCATCAATTTTAGAATAAACCATCCCCAATGAGTCGGTCTTAACAAAACAGCTAAGATCAACCCCAAGATAGCCGGTAAACGCGAACCCACCATCCAGGGCAGTTTCTGCACAATAAATGTCAGAAAAATGATTTGAGTCTGGGGGACCATAGTCGCGAACCCAAACAATCTCCCCAGAGCGATCAAAGCGAACTAGTTTTGCTACTGCATAGTATTGGGTGTATTCACAACGTCCGCCAACAACACAGCCACCGTCACCGGTTGGCGTAACTGTCCATAAATACCAATCAGGGGAATGTGAAAAAGGAAGCACATAGCGCCACTGCTCATTACCCCACCGGTCAAGTTTCCAGACCCATGCCCCGGGTTTTCCTGACCAGGCGGTTATGCCACAGGCTACATAGCCGGTGTCCGAAGTCTCGCATAAATCTGAAATAAAAGCCCTGTCCAGTGCGCTGTCATTAAATACCTTTATCCACTGGACATTGCCCGACCGGTCTGTTTTCATCAATGCCGAGGTGAGAACCAGCCCACGCAGCGTCGTCACCACAGCGCCAAGTATAAATCCGCAATCCAATGTTTTTTGCACCCGGTGAAGTTTTAAGGCAGAGTCGTTAACCGGCGGATATTCTTTTGTCCATAAGTGATTACCACTTAGGTCAAATTTCCATAAAAACCAGCGATTCTCCTTTGTGCTGACCACGGTTACCGCAAAACCAGAATCTGCAGTAGCACACAGACCCAAGAAATTAAAGTAGTTTTCTTCGCTCTCTTCAGCGTAAAATTTAATCCAGCGCAGATTGCCAAGTTGACCTATTTTTGCAATAATATGGCTTGCCCGGGTTGTGTCTGGTTCATATACAACCCAATAACCAGTGGCAACATATTCGCCATCCATGGTTTGACAGATATTATCAAAACCAGAGATTCCTGGAAATCGGGGTGGATAGCGTTTTATCCAGAGGGAATCACCCTCAAGGGAAAACCGGTATACCCCTGCGTAACCACCGTTCATATTGGCTGAATCATCAACTAGTAGCACTTCTAATAAATAGCCTGAATCAGAGAGAACCAGAATAGAGTTATATCCCGGGGAACCGGTAAAAAGATTGGAAAATCGGCGACAAAAGGTTATCTGTCCTTGGAGGCTGTTAATACAGCCAAGCACAATTATGAGCTGAATCAGGTGCTGAAATTTATATGCCAAGGATGTCATTAATGCCCCCTTAACGGAGGATTGTTAGTTTTCCCCCAACCTCACCGACTGGGGTTTTGAGATGATAAAAATATACACCGGCGGGAACATCGGCGTGATGCCAAATCAGTTCGCACCCATTCTGAGTTGTGCTCTTTTCTAACCTTGCGATAACCACACCAGCAGGATTCATTATTAAAAGTTTCACCAAACCAGGGGGACAATCAACAGAAAATCTGCATTCACTTGGGGAGCGCGTTAAATAGACAGAGGGTCTGAATTTGGTTGTAGATGCAGTTTGACCTCCATTCGGCTCTTTTTCTGAATTTGATTGATAGAACCCCCAGAACTGACATTCATTCCCACGACCAAATTGCGCATAGAAGGTGTCACCAACCTGACAAAGCGCTGCTCCGTAATTAGGAACAAGCGGGGTGGGCTGCGCATTCCCTGCAATTGTAGTGCCATATTTATACACGAAGAAACGCTTATCATCATCTCTGCCAGTCCAGAATCTAACCCGCCATCCATCAGCACAGGGGGCAATTGCTGCACCCCCTTTTATTGCAGGAAGATCTAGCCACTTCCAAGACCAACTGTTATGAACTGGGTCATAGAAGTAAAGTCCAATCGTGTTATCGCCACGCATAGCAACCACAATCCCTCTGGGGTGTTGCAGATCTCCTGGGAGCGGAAGCCATGCAAGACAACCTCCTGCCTCTACGGGTGCTGGCAGTGGCGCGAGTTCGGTCCAGCCACTTAAAGGGGTTGGTACACCTTTTAACTCAGGTATACAGGGATATGCGTAGCGGAAGAACCTGGGGCTTCCATCGCCGACAAATGCATAGATAAACGCATAGGGAACCGTGTTGAACTCCCAGATTCCACCATAACAGAGGGACCCACCTTCCCCTACTGGCACAGGAACATCTGCTCGTCGCATCCACGTGTCATTATAAGGGTCATATTCCCAAAAGTGGGAGGTATGATGACCGGTAAAAGCGAAAAGCCGGCAACCTGCTTGTGAAGTTGGGTCTGGCACATAGACGAGCGAACCACCCCAATCTACCTTGTCGCGGCGCGGGTCTTCCCATGGAAGGTTCTGGCGTCGTGCCCACGAACCGGGATTTGGCGATGGCCCATACCAACGCTGAAAGTAGTTGATCGCTTCAGAATCCTTACCGTGGAGAAGCCAGACCATGGTGGTAGCATCGGGTGAAGGGGATGCCGGCTCAAGACACCTACCGCCAGCCAAGGCGGTTCCAGGACCAGTTGCATGGCCATAAAAATCTGTCAGCCTAAACCAGCCCCCCCCAACAGGGGAACACAGCGATAAAGAGTGCGTTAAGCAATATGCCTAAGGGTTTCATATTGACCTCTTTTTATTACACATCAATGACACCCTTGGCGTAATATCATAAACTATTTCCCCTTTTTGTCAATATTTTGGATAGGGCGTGTTAATCTTAAGGAAAATGTTAGATTTGCGGGTCAGTGATTATGGAATCGGTTTTGGGGAGACAAAATGGCTAATGCTGATTGTTGGAGATCTGAGGGATGTGAGCAAACTGCCCGTACTACCCGTGCAGGTTTAAATACTCGTGCGCCATCATCGCGGCCAGCGCGCCATCACCAACCGCGGTCGCAATCTGGCGCAGCGACTTACGCCGAACATCGCCGGCGGCAAAAACACCAGGCAGAGAGGTCTGCAGACTCTCATCGGTAATGATAAACCCGGCTTCGTCCAGGTTGAGCATGCCCTGACACCAACCGGTGTTGGGCACCAGCCCGACATAGATAAACAGTGCTGCAACCGGCAGGGTCGTCAGCGCGCCGGTTTTCAAATCTTTTATCGTTAGACCCTCCAGCCGGTTGGTGCCGTTGAAACCTGTTATTACACGGGAAAGTAACAGCTCTATCTTCGGGTTCTGCCGGGTGCGCTCCTGACAAACCTTTGCCGCCCGGAACTCATCCCGGCGGTGAATAAGATACACCCGGGAGCAGAACCGGGTTAGATAGTTCGCCTCAGCCAGCGCCGAATCACCGCCCCCAACCACCGCCACCGCCTGGTCGCGAAACAAAGGCCCGTCACATATCGCACAGTACGATATCCCCCTGCCAACAAACCGCTCCTCGCCTTCAACCCCCAGTTGCCTTGGCTTGGTACCGGTGCAGATAATTACCGCACCGGGATTAAAATTACCCAGCGATGTTTTCACCTCCAGACCCTGAGCGCTGCGGTCAATTCCCGTAACCTCGCCGGTCTCAAACTGGCAACCGAACCGCCGTGCCTGCGCCTCCATCCGCGCCACCAGTTCCACCGCATCAATCGGCTCAGCAAAACCCGGATAATTTTCCACAATCGCCGTCTTTGCCACCTGGCCACCAATCAGTTCGCTCTCAATCACTAACGCCTTGCGTCCGGCGCGACTGGCATAAATCCCCGCAGTCATACCAGCCGGTCCGGCACCAACAATCAGTACTTCAGGTTCAGCCATCTTTCAACAAACGGGCAAGAAGCGCACGCTGAATGTGCAACCGATTCTCTGCCTGGTCATAAACAATCGCCTGGGGACCATCAAGCACATCGTCGGTAATCTCTTCGCCCCGATGTGCTGGTAGGCAGTGCAAAACTTTGGTCGTTGGTTTTGCCCGCGCCAGCAGCGCACGGTTGACCTGAAACGGCTGGAATATCTGGCGCCGTTGCGCCGCCTCATCCTCTTGTCCCATTGAGGCCCACACATCGGTATAGATAAAATCGGCGTTCGCCACCGCCTCACACGGGTCATAGGTAAATTTCAGGCTTGCCCCGCTCTTTGCCGCAAATTCGCGGCTTCGGGCACTGACCTCAGCGTTGGGCTCAAAACCTCGGGGTGTTGCCACATTCAGATTAAACCCAACAATCCCGGCGGCAAGAAGCAAAGAGTGACACACATTGTTGCCATCACCGGTCCAGGCCACTGTTACCCCATCAAGCCGACCGTAATGCTGGCGAATTGTCAAAAGGTCAGCAAGAATCTGGCAGGGGTGTTCAAGGTCCGAAAGGGCATTGATAACCGGAATACTTGCCGCCTGTGCCAGCCCGGTTACCTTTTCATGCTCAAAAACCCGGGCGATAATCACATCCACCCAGCGCGACAGATTCCGGGCAACATCGGGCACACTTTCCCTGGTTCCAAGCCCGATATCGGTTGGACTCAAATAGGTACTGGTTGCGCCCAGTTGATGCAGCGCACGCTCAAATGTCACCCGGGTGCGCAAACTGGGCTTCTCAAAAATCAAAACCCCCATCTTGCCCCGGGCGTTCGATAACACCTTTTCCTTCTTAACCGCAGCCTTGAGTTGTTCCGCTTCGTCCAGAAGCGTAACAATCTCTTCCTTCGTTAAATCGGCAATTGATGTTAAGTCCTTATTCATAATTATAAAATATAGCGACTTAAATCCTTGCTGGCAACTATGTCTTTAAGCCGCCGCTGCACATAGCCGGCATCAATCCGCACCACCTTTGTCTTCGGGTTGGGCAAATCAAACAGGATGTCCTCAAGCAGCGTGGTCATCACCGTATGCAGGCGCCGGGCACCGATGTTCTCGGTTTCGCTGTTCACCTGAAACGCAATTTCGGCAACCGCATCAATTGCCGCCCGAGTAAAAGTCAACTCCACCCCCTCAGCGGCAAGCAAGGCGGTGTACTGCTTGATGAGCGCATTCTCCGGCTCAATCAGAATCCGCTTAAAGTCGTTTGCCGTCAACGGCTGCAACTCCACCCGAATCGGAAAACGCCCCTGCAACTCCGGAATCATATCGGACGGCTTGACCTTGTGAAATGCGCCCGCGGCAATAAACAGAATGTGGTCGGTACGCACCATCCCGTACTTCGTCAAAACCGTTGCCCCTTCAACCACCGGCAACAAGTCACGCTGCACCCCTTCCCGTGACACATCCGGTCCCGAACTGGCGGGCGTCGTGCTCACCACCTTGTCAATCTCATCAATAAACACAATCCCACTCTCTTCCACCCGGCGTTTTGCCTCGGTAACCACCTCATCCATATCTATCAACTTTTGCGCCTCCTCCTGAACCAGCACCCGTTTCGCTTCGGCAACAGTCAGTTTGCGCCGCTTAGTCTGCTTGGGCAGTGTTGGGCCCAGAATGTCCTGCAACTGAATCAAAATCTCCTCGCCGCCCAGCGGTGCAAGCGCATCGGCAAAAGGAAAAGCGGTCGTGGTTGACTTCACCTCCACCATTTGGCTATCCAGTTCGCCGGCGCGCAACTTCGCCCTTAACCGCTCCCGGGCGTTTGCGGCTCGCCCCTCATCATCGGGCAACAGCAACTTCAACAACCGCTCCTCGGCAAGCGTTTCAGCCCGACTCTGCACCTCCCGAGTTTTCTCTGCCCGCACCATATTGACGCCAATCTCCATCAAATCCCGAATCATTGAATCAACATCCCGCCCCACATAGCCGACCTCGGTAAACTTCGACGCCTCAACCTTAACAAACGGTGCCTGAGCCAGCCGGGCAAGACGCCGGGCAATCTCGGTCTTGCCCACACCGGTTGGGCCAATCAAAATGATATTATTCGGCAGAATCTCCTCGCGCAGCCGCTCCGGCACCTGTTGTCGGCGCCAGCGGTTGCGCAGCGCAATCGCCACCGCCTTCTTTGCCTGTTCCTGGCCAACAATATAGCGGTCAAGTTCGGCAACAATCTCCTTCGGTGTCAGCGTACGTCCTGAACTCAGCCGTACCGGTTCCAGGTCTGAACTTTGGGATATTAAATTCATCGAGAATAATAATTATCCCCTAAATTGCGAAAAGTCAATATTCATCGGCACTTATTCTTGCCGTTATTTCGTTTAAAAACAGGTATACAAAAAAAACAAAATTATAACCATATTAAAAATAAGGCCTTATATTCCTTGACACCAGGCAGGTTTTAGGCATAGTAATTAAAAGCAAACTGGTGGTGTCATTATGCCAAAAAGAAAGTCTTCTAACATCAATGCCAATATCGGCGATTACCGTTATAACAAGAGTGCCAAAAGAAAAAACAATCCGCCTGCAGGTCTTGCTCCAACTTTTGAAACAAGAGAACGCAGAGTGGAAAAGTATCAATATGACTCGAACCTTGACCCGCAACTGGTCTGGGCAGGCAAAGCAGAACGGACATCTTTTGAAGTAGATGTTCTCCCTCTTCACATCCACGAACGGGTCTCAACACGGGCGATAATTGCCGCGGTCAAAAAACCTGAACCACAACTGGAACTTTTTGGCAATCAGGAACTTTCTGCTGACAAACAGATTGAGTTTTACCAGCACGAGGTGGGCTGGGCAAACCGGCTGATACTGGGTGATTCACTGTTGGTGATGAATTCGCTGTTAATAAACGAGGGAATGGGTGGTAAGGTGCAGTGTATCTACATTGACCCGCCTTATGGAATAAAATATGCCAGCAACTTCCAACCCAGAATTGACCGTCGGGATGTGAAAGACCGGGACGAAGATTTGACCCACGAACCGGAACAGATTAAAGCCTATCGTGACACCTGGACACTGGGAATCCACTCCTATTTAACCTATCTGCGTGACCGTTTGCTTCTCGCACGGGAACTGCTTCATCCTTCCGGCTCAATCTTTGTCCAGATTAACGACGAAAACCTGCATCTGGTCCGGTGTTTGATGGATGAGGTGTTCGGCAGAGATAATTTTGTTAGCGTAATTAGCTTCGCTAAGACAAGTGGATTCGAGTCTAAGGTCCTGTCTAGAGCAGGTGACTATCTATTGTGGTATGCGAGAAGAATCGAAGAAGTAAAATATCATCAACTCTATTGGAACAAGGGAGAAGATACTAGTGGATACAATAAAACAAAAGATGGAAAACTATACTCATCCGGCGCACTATTTAGTCCTGGCATTACAGCAGATGGAAGTAAACCATTTGAATTTAAGGGACGGAAATTTTATCCCTCTGGTGGACATTGGAAGACAAGTGAACGGGGATTAAAAAGACTGGTTGAGGCTGATCGTATTGAACTTGTTGGCACCACATTGCGTTACATAAGATTTTGGAATGACTTTAATCTTGTACCACTAAATAATATTTGGGAAGACACACAGACATTCACTGAAAAACTCTACGCCGTTCAGACCAATACCAAGGTTGTTGAGCGATGTATTCTGATGACCACTGACCCGGGTGATTTGGTTTTTGATCCGACCTGCGGTTCAGGCACAACCGCCTATTGTGCGGAGAAATGGGGCAGAAGGTGGATAACCTGTGATACTTCAAGGGTGGCGCTGGCAATTGCCCGG
>CAZVDD010000014.1:0-2420 GCA_964626075.1 uncultured bacterium | reverse complement strand
AAAAACCCAGTGGTCAGGGTTAGCTTCTGCCCATTTTTTGGTGTCCTCTGTACCCGCCTTTTCAAGCTGGGCTTTGATATAACTCGCAAGATGTTTCCAGAACTTTGCCGGGTCTTTTTTCTCTACCGGAAGGTGAAATATACAAAAATCCTCGCCCTCTTCAGCGTAAAAACGGCATTGATACTCCAATGGAGATTCCCTTGAAAAACGGCACCTTTTATCCTGTTCATCTGGCATTAGCCGGATTATAACTCACCGCTGAACCACCGTCAATTAGCGATGCGAACCTCCTGAGCCAAACCAATCCGATTCCAACTTGGGCAACCACTGCTCCCTAAACATAATCTGATATACCGACCGCGGCGCAAAACGATAAAGCGCTTCCCAACTGTAACCCAATGATAAAACCGGATATTACCCAAGATACCACCCCACAAACAGAATAACGAACCGCGCCCAAATTACGCCCGCCCGTAAACCGTTGAACCGGGCAACAAATTGCCGCGTTAATAACCGGCAAAACAGGGCTCTAAATAGCAAGGTAACCGGCATCAGGGGCAACAACTGAGATAACACCAGTTAGCACCATAACTATTGCGGGTAAAAACGCCCGAAAAAGGGCGTTGGAGACTATCCCGGGGATTGCCCCGGGACTGTCCACTGGACGGCAAAATTTTACAACTATTTGAAAATAATATATTTATAGTATTAGTTTTACCCGTTATCGCACAACATCTTACTGTTTCGTATGTTAGACATTGCCCTGCGTCTATAATTCTGCTATCATCTTTACCGATGAAATCAGGTAAAATTTATCTCACTTTAATCTTTATTGCCGGCACAACATTCGGCTTGTTTGTCCATCCGCCCTATCTGCAAAACCTCACCGACTCCACGATAACCGTAGTCTGGCAAACTGCGGACACAAACATCGGCAGGGTGCGCTATGGCTTGAGCACCAACTACCCGCGGGAAATCGCGGAAACCGCACCATCAACCACGCACCACCTTGTTTTGAACCAACTCCTTCCCGACACCATCTATCACTATCAGGTTATTTCCGGGCAAGACACCACCGAGGACGCCACCTTCTTTACCCGACGCCCGGCTTCGGCACCATTTCGCTTTCTTGTTTACGGTGACAACCGCACCGACAGCGCCGCCCATCAGGCGGTTGTTGACCAAATGTTCTTAACCAGCCCCAAACCCCAACTTCTGCTTAATGTCGGTGACTTGACCGCTAACGGCACAGGCGCAGAGTACCGGACATTCTTCCGTATTGGTGGAAAAATCTTTAAGCAGGCGCCAGTTTACCCGGTGCTGGGCAATCACGACATCCGAACCCTACCAAACTGGTTTGACCTTTTCTATCTACCCGGCAACGAACGCTGGTATCACTTCCGGTACGGCAACGCCGCATTTTACTTTCTGGACAACTACTCCGACTTTGCGCCCGGCAGTGAGCAGTACCGGTGGCTCCTTGACCAACTCCTTGCCGATAGCGCCAACCCCGATGTCCGGCACATATTCGTTACCTTCCACGAACCACCTTTTACCACCAATGCCAGCCACTCTAACAACGAACAGGTCCGGGATTACCTCTGCCCGCTTTTTGAACGGTTTTGCGTCCGGGTGGTGTTTAACGGTCACATCCACGCCTATGAGCACAGTTTGGTCAACGGCATCCACTACATCACCTCCGGTGGTGGTGGCGCGCCGCTCCATACCCAATGGGACTCTATCCAGCCCTATACCGTTTATCGGGAAGCGGCCTACCAGTTTGTCATTGTTGATGTGGCGGGCGACCTTGTCACCGGCACCGCGGTACGAGCAGACGGCAGTACAATGGAGACATTCACCTTAACTCTCGGTGTGCAGGAAAGTGAGAAAACCGCTTGCCGGCCAACAGACCTGACCGCCTTCATCTGTTCCTCCAACCAGATTTGCCTCCAATTCCACCTTAAAAAAGCGGCACCGATAAAACTACTACTTTTTGACGCCCAGGGCAGAGAGCGGTTAACGGTTAAACAGGGCTGGCTCGCCGCCGGTGAACACCGCTTTCTTATCAACACCGCCAACCTCGCCGCCGGTACCTACTTTGCCCGGCTCAAAACACCAGAAAACACCCCCACCGCCCGCTTGACAGTTTTTAAGTAAGATGGTATTATAGGGCAGTGCCCTTAAAACACCCATCCTGCGAAAAGGAGTGTCTATGAACAAATCGCTGTCCTTCTTTTGCCTGACCGTGTTGATTGTCAACTGTGTCACCAACCAGCCGCCCACCGCACCGGTATCATTTGCCATCCGCACCGAAGACGGCTACTATGCAATTGTCAAGGTTAACCAGATAAGAATCTCCAACAAAGACATCCGCGCCCAGGCATGGTTCCAGCCCATCAACGGCTTACGCCTGCTTCGGC
>CAZVDD010000013.1:0-186612 GCA_964626075.1 uncultured bacterium | reverse complement strand
AGCGATTTTTCGATATTTCCAATAATGATATATAAGGTATTTTTAAATAGCATAGGGAATAAAAGGAAGGCTAAATGAAAAAGGTCTATATTTTCTTGTTCGTTCTGCTTGCCATTTGGCGCTGTAAAGCACCCGCGCCGCCGGGCGATTACGACTATATCTTAAGCCAGGAGTCCGACATCATCTTTCCGCCCTCAGGCACCGCTCAGCAATGGGTAACCATCATCGGCGGCAACCATACGGGCAGATACTATGTGGCACCGGACGGAAGTGACACAAATCCGGGCACAGCAGCAGCGCCCTTTCAGACGCTCAGTTATGCGGTAGCACAACTTCAACCGGGCGACACCCTTGTGGTGTTTGCCCGCGACCGCAGCCGCACGCCCGTAATCGCCGGTGCAAACAACCTGTTAGCCGCCTTTGACATTTCCAACTGTCAGTATCTCCGGATTGAAAACCTTGAAATCACCAGTAATAACGGCCGGCCGTTTCGCGAAGCCTTTACCGGCACTAATGGTCCAGTTGCCCACATTATTCTGAAAGACATCAAAGTCCATCACATCGACGAGTTTGGCATTGACATCGGCGATGCAAACGATTTGCAAATCATCAGCTGCCAGTTTACCTACTGCGGATTTGGCTGTATTGGCGGCCCAGCAGGACAACAGGGAGGATTGCGCAATGTACTGATTAAAGACTGTGACCTTTCTTACAGCGGCCATTACTATCAAGGTGGCGACGGTTCCAACCGACCTTATGACCGACCTGATGGGTTTGGTATCGAGGCATCCGAAGGACCGATTGAGATTGTCAATACGACCGCCACTCACAACTACGGCGATGGCCTGGACTCCAAGGCAAAGCGCACCTTTATCCACGAATGCCTGGTTGCCAGCAACTCCTGTGACGGCGTAAAACTGTGGGGCGACTCTTCAAGGGTAGTAAACACCCTGATTTATGGCCGGGGCGATGGCGCTAACACCACTACGCCCTGGTCGCCGCTTGTCATCTCTACCGAGAATGCGCACGCCTATTTTGAAATCGTGAACTGCACTGTTGACGATACGCTGGGCGAAAATTACTTGATGCATATCCAGTACGACGACCCTACGGTGCCGGTTTTTTTGCGTATTGTCAACACGATATTTGCCAGCCGGGGAGCAAATGCGCCCGCACTGTGGCTTGCTCCTGCTGTCACCTACGACATCCACCACAACCTTTTCTACACACCGCAAGACGACCGGCTGTTAATCCAGGGTGACAGAACCTACACTGCGGCTGAGGTTGGTCAGATTGGGCCCGGCAACATCTACGGCAACCCGCTCTTTGTTTGCACCGGCTGGGAACGCGCCGGCGACTACCATTTAAACACCAGTAGCCCAGCGGTTGATGCCGGTGATGCCTCAGTCGCACCGGCTATTGACCGCGAATATCAACCCCGACCGCAGGGTGGTGGCGTTGACATCGGCTGTTATGAAAGGTAAGTGCTGAAATTATTGCCGCCCGCTCCTAATTCTTATCAAGCCGCAGGGTTCTGCACCTTTACCATTGACAACACCAATCGCCATTTGCGGTTTACGGCGGCACTAACGATAAAACATCTTGACAATTGCCGGTAACTCTATATGATTACCCCAACTAAACAAGGAGTTATCTATGTCAACCGAAACTACCCAAACACCGGCTCCAGGCAAAGACTGGCTCACCGCCCTTTTGTTTTCCATCTTTCTTGGTCAACTGGGCGTGGACCGTTTCTATCTCGGCTACACCGGCCTGGGTGTGTTAAAACTCGTCACCTTGGGCGGACTGGGAATCTGGTGGCTGATTGATGTGATTCTCATCGCCACGGGCCAGTTAAAAGATGCCCACGGCAATCCGCTGGTCCGGAAGTAGCGGCAACGCGTTTAGTAACTGGGCAACCTTTTCCCCGACCTCACAGGTAGCAGAGCCCGCAAAGCGTTCAAAAGCCGAACCAATGAACAGATTGCAATCTGCCCCACAAGAGGTGCTTGACCAATTTGGCAAGGAAAAAGACCAATTTGGTCTCTATGTCACGCTGTTCGGCTTAAAAAGGGCGCGGTGAAGGTTGAGGAGGTTTAGCACATCTTGACTAATTCGGTAAAAAGGTTTATGATTTTCTGTTAGAAATGCGGGAGATTCTGTTGAAAGTCTGGCAACCGTAAAAAGAGGGGTACACGATGGCAACAGCAATATTTGCCGGGGGCTGCTTCTGGTGTATGGAGTTTGCTTTTTCCTTTTTGGGGGCACAAACCAAGGTTGGCTATACCGGTGGCACAAAAGACAGTCCCACTTATCAGGAAGTATGCAGCGGTACTACGGGCCACCGGGAAGCGATTGAAATAACCTATCACCCGGAAAGTCTTTCTTACGAACGGCTCCTTGAGGTGTTCTTCCAGAACATCGACCCAACCGATGACAGCGGCCAGTTCTACGACCGGGGCGAACAGTACCGCACCGCCATCTTCTACACCGACGAAACCCAGAAGCAACTCGCCCTTGAGGCAAAAGCACGGCTCATTGCCAGTGGCATCTTTCCGCACATCGAGACAAAAATCCTGCCCGCAAAGAAGTTCTGGTATGCCGAAGATTACCACCAGAAATACTACAAAAAGTGCCCAAAACAGTTCCAATCTTACCACCGCGCCTCGGGTCGAGAGGCAACGGTTAAAAGATTCTGGCAGGGGTATGAAAACTTTCGCCTTTTCCCAGAGCGGCAACCGTACTGGCTCGGCTATCAGAAACCAGACCGCGAACTCCTGAAAGCGACCCTTACGCCTTTGTCCTATCAGGTGACCCAAACGAACGGCACCGAACCACCTTTCGACAACGAATACTGGAACAACCATCAAGCCGGCATCTATGTTGATGTAGTCTCAGGTGAGCCACTCTTCTCTTCTCTTGACAAATTTGATTCCGGCACCGGCTGGCCCAGTTTCACCCAACCTTTAGAACCACAAAACATCGTCACCCGCATTGACACATCCCACGGCATGACCCGAACCGAGGTGCGCAGCCGCCACGCCGACTCCCATCTGGGTCATCTCTTTCCGGACAACACCCCGACCGGTTTCCGATACTGCATCAACTCTGCCGCCTTACGCTTCATCCCCAAAAGCGAACTTACCCGTCTCGGCTACAGCGCCTATCTAAAACTGTTCGCAAAATAGACCAGCAACAGGTGCCCTTGACTCAACACCACCGCGGAGTAAAATAAATTGTGCGCTGCCTTGTCGTCTACTTTTCCTGGAGCGGCGTTACCGCGAAAGTTGCCCGGTATTTAGCCGAGACCTTGCAGGCTGACCTTGAAGAGATAAAGTGTAACGAGTACAAAAACCTGTTTTGGGCCATCTGGTACGGGCTTTTCTTGAAGAAAAAGAACCTGACCCTGCAACCGCAAAAATTTGACCCCGGCTCTTATGACCTCGTAATCATCGGTGCCCCAACCTGGGCTGGGCGTCCGCCGCTACCGGTAAAGGTTTATCTTGATTTGTACCAAAGCCGGTTGCCCAAAGTGGCATTTTTCAGCACCGCTGCAAACCCGCGGGAGCAAAAGGTACTATCAACCCTTGAGAATTGGTCGGGCAAGAAGCCGGTGGCAACCGCCCATTTTCACCGCTTCGCGGTCCAAACCGCCCAGTTTCCCCAGCTCCTTGCCGGGTTCGTCCGGCAATTCCGCACCTCAACCGCCGATTAATCTATCGGCCCGAGATTTGCTTCCACACCTGATAAGCCTGCTTCTCGGTACCGTCAATCTTGATTAATCCATTGCCATCCTGGTCGCTTAAGT
Source organism: uncultured bacterium (assembly GCA_964626075.1). Taxonomy (GTDB): domain Bacteria; phylum Hydrothermota; class Tepidihabitantia; order Tepidihabitantales; family Tepidihabitantaceae; genus Tepidihabitans. The sequence continues at coordinate 182,804 of CAZVDD010000013.1, read as the reverse complement.
CGTGGAGCCATGCCCAGCCCATAAGTTTCAAATCCAGCCCCTGGTCCCGGGTTAAACGATTCACCAAACGGTTGAGAAACGCCGCCTGCGCCTCCTCACCGCCCAGTGCCGGCAAAGACGACCATGCGACCTCAGAAAAGCCGAACGGTTTATTCGGGAAATAAGTTGCTACCCTGATGTAGTAGCCCTCCGGAATACTTTCGGGACTAACCCAGCCCAACGCATAGGGGTAACTGGTCAACACCAGCAGGTCCAGTTTATCCGGGTCAAACAGAGAAAGAATAGTAAGGTCCGCCTCCCGATGCTCGGCAACTATCTCCCGGGCAAAGGTGCAGAACACCTCGGTCCCGGGCGCGAGCGTCTTCACCGCATCGTAAATCTCGTTGTAGAGCGTGACATAATGGCGAAACCCATTGACACCCTCCAGCCCGTACTTCTCATACCAGCGGTTCACCTCGTTGCCCAGCGACAGGTAGCGGGGTTTAATTGCCCGCACCACATCCAGCGCCGCCTTTTTGTAAGCCGCGCGCCAGGCAGAATCGCTTAAAGTTGCGCCGCTCATTCCAGGCGGAGTTGCCAGTGTCACCCCGGCATCAATAAAAGACAAATGAACAAGCGGAAACATCCCGTTGCCCCGAATATAACCCTTAACAAAGGTGTTTCCCCAATCGTTCCTCAAATCCGCCGCAAGGTTGTAAAACGGCGTTGGTCTGCCCCAGACCGGGGCAAAATCGGCATAATCCGCCGCCTGTTGATACGCCGCGCTGAAATCCTGACCCTGTGCCGGTGAAGGTAGAACACCCATAAAGAAACCCCGGGCAGGTAGCGTCGGGTTGTCAATGGGTGTAATCAACAACTCATCCTTGTGGCAGACAAGCAACCCAAACACCAACACCAGCAAGACCACACCGAATTGGACCTTAACCATCATCCCGCCGGAAAACCGCTTGTCCACCTTTAATGGTTCAGGGTATTGCCAGTATTACGGTTGTCATGCCGCGACCTGGGCCAGGATGAGTTTGCCAGCCCAGAAGCGTTGCTTTCAAAGGCAAAAAGTCCGGTAGTACTGGCGATATAAACCGTTCCATCCGCGCCGATTGCCGGTGCGCCCGGCGAAATTACCGGCACGCTACCGACGAATGGATAGCGCCATTTCAGGTTGCCATCAGCGTCAAATGCACCCTCAACGCAGTAAATTGTGCCCTCGGTGTCAATCGCCATATCATAAGCCTCCTGCACAAGGCTGCTGGTGCTTTTTTGCCAGCGCACCTGTCCGGCAGGAGAGACCGCATAAAGCCAGCCCCGTGCCGAACTCGTGGCGCTACCCAGATAGATAGTACCATCGGTTCCGAGCACCGGCGTGCCGACATTGATACAATCACTGTCCGCCAGGGCGCAGGCCCAGCGCAAACTGCCGTCATCCCTGAATGCCAAAAGATTGCCGGCATCGTTTTGACCGGTACCAAAGACATAGACCGTTCCATCAGGACCCAGTGCAATCCGGTCTGCGGTCTGTATGAGCGGCGCCATATCGGCTACCCATTTCACACCCCCATCCGGGTTCAAGGCAACCAGTTCCCCGTCGGCACCAATGTAGATTGTGCCGTCTCCCGCCACGGCAGGAAATGTTATACAGGAGCCGCCACCCACATAACTGACCCAGTTAATGATTCCGACAGGAGACAGGGCATAGAGCGATTCCGGCGCGTAGACATAAATCGTACCGTCCGCACCAAGCGCCGGCGTGCCGCAAATCGTCGGGAAGTCCGTTTTAATCGGAAACCGCCAGTTGACCGTGCCGTTCGGGTTGATGGCGTAAAGATTGCCATCTGCGGCAAAGATGTAGATTGTGCCATTTGAAGCCACAACCGGCGTGATGAAGATGTTTGAGGGGTGGTAGAACACGGTATCGGGCAAACCCAACCGCCATTTTACCGTGCCGTCCGGATTAAATGCGTAAAGGGTGTCTCTCTCACTGAAGGCGTAGACGGTGCCATCGGCGCCGAGTGCCGGTGAACTCGTAAATGCCGCTCCAATGAATTGCCATTTTATTCTCGGTCCTGTCTCCTTCTTGCCGCAGGCAAGAAAGGTTAAAAACAGTGCTGCCCCAACAGCACCAATTCTAACAAACCTCAACATTTTTTCTCCTTTCATTATCGCGCCCAACTACTACCGCATGCGCGCTTTAAGCAAATCACGGATTTCGGTTAAAAGTTCCTGCTCTTTTGACGGCGCCGGTGGTGCCGGTGTCTGTTGCTGACGGCGCTTGAGCAGGTTGATTGGTTTGACAATGGCGAAAAAAATCGCCAGGGCGATGAGCAGAAAGTCGATGACCGTCTGGATAAAACTGCCGTACTTTAATACCAACGCCGGTTTGTCCCCGCTCACCGCCTTGAGGGTAATCGCCAGATGGGAAAGGTTTACCCCACCAAGAATCAAACCGATGGGTGGCAGAATCACATCGTTCACCAAAGAGGAGACAATCTTACCGAACGCCGCGCCAACGATGATGCCGACCGCCATATCAATCACATTGCCCCGCAGGGCAAAATCCTTAAACTCCTTAAAGAAACTCACCACACCTCCTTTCGGTTGCACCAAATCGCCACACCTGATTATCACCACCCCCAACGCCTTTGTCAAATCACACCCCGGGATTTTTCTTGACAAGTGAACAATCGTTCACTATAATTGGGTTGATGAAAGAGAGAGCGGATTTAGGTGAACGCGTCCGCCGGCTTCAGGGTTTCTATCTTGAGCACGGCCGGATGCCCTCCTATTCGGAAATCGCCCAACTGTTGGGCTTGCGCTCGAAAAATGCGGTGTTTCGCCTTGTTGAGAAGTTGCGCCGGCTCCACATCGTCGATAAAGACAGCGCGGGCCGGCTCATCCCCAAGAATCTCGCTGCCCGCATTAAACTCCTCGGCACGGTTGAAGCCGGATTTCCCTCACCCGCCGAAGAAGAACTCCTTGACCGTGTGTCGCTCGACCGCTGGCTGGTCACCAACTCCGCCGCAACCTTCCTCCTCAAGGTAACCGGCGACTCGATGTCGGGCGCCGGTATCCTGCCCGGTGATGCGGTGCTGGTTGACCGCTCATTGACCCCGAAGAACGGCGATATCGTGATTGCCGAAGTGGATGGCGCCTGGACAATGAAGTTCTTTCATAAAGAGGGGGGTAAAATCGTCCTCCTTGCCGCCAACCCCAAATACCCACCAATCAAACCCCGCCGGGAGTTAAAACTGGGCGGTGTCGTTACCGCGGTCATCAGGAAGTACCGATGAAAAACACCCCCCTTCTCGTCCACGACTGGAACAACGCCATCCTCCATATTGACGCCGACGCCTTCTTCGCGGCGTGCGAGCAAGCGACCAACCCCAGCCTTCAGAACAAACCGGTTGTGGTCGGCAGAGAACGGGGCATCGTGACCGCGGCAAGTTATGAGGCAAAACGCCGGGGCATCAGGCGCGGTATGCGCCTCAGTGAGGTAAAAAAGGTGTGCCCGGAAGCGATTCTCGTCACCTCAGACTACGAAAAGTACAGCCTGTTCTCGTTCCGTCTAATGGAAATCCTGCGCCGCTTCTCGCCCCTGGTTGAACCCTATTCCATCGACGAAGCGTTTGTTGACCTCACCGGCTTACGCCGCCCCTTTCACGCCTCCTATGAAGAACTGGGCTTGATGATAAAAACCGCGGTCCGGAATGAACTGGGCATCACGGTATCGGTGGGCATCAGCCTGACCAAAACCCTTGCCAAAATCGCCTCCCGGCATCAGAAGCCTGACGGTCTCACCTTAATCCCCGGCAGACAGATTCACCATTACCTCAGCGTTCTGCCGGTCGGTGAGGTGTGGGGCATCGGACCCAACACCGCTGCCTGGTGTGCCAAATTGGGGATTCACACCGCCCTGGACCTTGCCCGCAAACCCGCCGGGTTCATCCAGCGCCACTTCTCCAAACCGTTCTACGAAATCTGGCAGGAGTTAAACGGCACCGTCGTATATCCGGTCAACCCCCAGCCCAAAACCACCTACCTTTCCATCAGCAAAGCCCGCACCTTTCCACCAACAGGTGACCGACTGACCGTATTCGCCCACCTCAGCAACAACCTTGAAGACGCCTGTTTCAAAGCCCGGCGCTATCAACTGGCACCCCAGCGGCTGGTCCTGTTCCTCCGCACTCAGGAGTTCAAAGAGTGTGCCGTGGAACTAAAACTGACCACCGCGAGCGCCTATCCACCGCTCCTCACCCCTTTCTTTGAACAGGGGTTCAACCGGTTGTTCCAGGATGGAGTCTGGTATCGCCAGACCGGGGTAATCCTTACCCACCTTGTTCCCGCGCACCGGGTCCAGCCGAGCCTGTTTGACGACCCGGTGCGCCTCGAAAAAATTGCCCGCCTTTATCAGGCGGTTGACCAACTTAAAGCCCAGGAAGGTCTTAACATCCTCACCCATGGACTTGCCCCGAGCACCAGTCCATCTTCTCAGGACCGACTCTCAATTCCGGTGTTCAAAATCCGGGTCTAAAACCTAACCCGTTCGCAACCGGCGCAAATTCCGCACCGTCTCCTCAACCATAAACCCGGCAAGGAGCAAAAGGGCAACCGCAATCACCCCCAGAACAACCTTGTGCCCGCTGAGAAACTTAATCGCCAGAAGCACCAGCGCGCTAGTCGTAACCAAAAGCATAAAAATTCCGGGGATTAAGGTGTACAGGGTCGGTTTACCCCGACTGAAAAGCCAGGCGGTGACCACGAGCAGCGCCAGCGCCGCCACCAGTTGATTCGCCGCACCAAAAACCGGCCAGATTGACTGCCAAGCACCAAACGCCAGATAGGTTGCCAGCCCGATTACCACTGCGGTGTTGAAGAACATATTCTTCATCGGCTTAAACCCCAGCCGCTCGCCAAAAAGTTCGGTGCCGATGTAACGGGTAATTCTCGTTGCGGTGTCAAGAGTTGTAACGATAAAAGTCTTGAGCATCGTAATCCCGATGAACATCCCGAGCCCGCGCAGCATCGGCTGGGTGATTATCCCGTAGCCCTTACCAAACGCCACAATCCAGTTTCCGCCCCTGACCAGTTCCGGATAAACCAGCCCTGCCGGTCCACCAAACCAGTACAAACCCGCGGTCACGCACACCACCGCCAGAACCGCCAGCACCCCTTCGGTCAGCATCGCACCGTAACCAATCTTCTTCGCATCCGCCTCCCGGTTCAACTGCTTGGATGTCGTACCGCTGGCAACAAGCGAGTGGAACCCGGAGATTGCGCCGCAGGCAACGGTCACACAGAGCATCGGCAAAAGATAACCCTCGCTGCCCGAAAAACTGACAAACGCCGGGGTCTGAACCGGCGGGTGGGTTAACAAAAGCCCCAGATACCCAACCACCATACCAAAAAGCAGAACAAAAAACGACAGATAGTCCCGGGGCTGAAGAACGATGTTCACCGGTAGAACCGATGCTGTCCCGGCATAAAATATCAAAAGTACCAATAGCCAGCCGTGATAACTCCACCTTATCGGCAAGTGCAACCCGGCAACAATCAACACGAAGAACAACACCATCCCGATTGCCGTTGCCGCAATCGTATTGAGCCGCCAGCGGTAGAGCAAAAGCCCGACAAAAACCGCCACAAAAACAATCCCGAAGGTCGGCAACACAATCTCCGGTGTTGTCTGCAGCGTCTTTGCCGCCGAGGCGGCGAACACCGCAATCACCAGAATCAAACACAGCCAGACAAAAAGCGAAAAAATCAACCGCACCCGGCTGCCGAGCAACTTCTCAGTTGTATCGGCGATTGACTTACCGTCGCTGCGTAAAGAAACCATCAAACTGGCAAAGTCGTGCACCCCGCCCACAAAAATTGAACCGATAAGAATCCAGAGCACCGCTGGACCCCAGCCCCAGACCGCACCAGCAATCACCGGTCCCAGAATCGGCCCGGCACCGGCGATTGAAGAAAAGTGATGGCCAAATAGCACCAGCCAGTTCTTTGCTGGCACATAGTCAACCCCGTCAAAATGGGTGTGGGCAGGCGTCTTATTCTGCGAGTTCATATCAAACAGCCGCGCCAGAAGCCCGCCATAAAACCGGTAGGCAAAGGCAAAAATCACAATCGCGCCAAACACCAGAAAGAGTGAACTCACAGTAGCCTCCTTATTACTTATTTATAAACCCCTTCCTAATAATGTCAAGGAAATAAGAGCCCTAAACAATACCGTGCTAATTGGTTAGTAAAAGCGCCGTGAATTTTGGGCATCTTCGGGGTCTTAATGACCGAAAAGGAAATGCGTCGTCTCCGGCGGCAGGGACGGCGCCAGAAAAATCTGCCGCAGAAAGGAGGTGAAAAAATGAGCGACCTGATGAAGCGCATCAATCGCTGGACCGTAAAGACCAGTCCGGATAAGGTGAAGGCGAATCTTGAGGAGTTGCGGCCCGCAATGCTCGCCAACACCCAGACGGTTTTCCCGGAACTGGTGCAGATGGAAATCGAGACCAAGCAGGTGCTGGACGGTGAAGGTGTTTCGGTAATCCAGTACCCCTTCTATCTCGCTTTCGCCCGCGAGTTGTGGCGCAAGCGCCGGCAGGCAATCCCGGGTTCGTCCCTTGCCCGTGAGACCCAGGTGCTGATTGCCAAGTGGGAAGCGCGTGGTCTGGCGGTGCCGGTCCTGGAGAAAATCCGCACCCAGGTGTTCGACATCGCGCCGTTCGGTCCGTAACTAACCGGCGGGTGGCTCACCTGAGCCACCCGCCTTTCCTATCTTGACCCGTCATATCTCCTGCTCTATCTTTATCCAATGAACACCGCACCTAAATTGCTCGTTGCCGGTAAATGGGTGACAACCGGTGTCTCTACTAATGTTGTAAACCCATATGACCGCTCGGTTCTGGGCACGGTACCGGTTGCCACTGCTGCGGAAGTTGCCGCCGCCTTAACCGCCGCCGAAAACGGTGCGAAGGTGATGCGCTCTTTGCCCGCCCATCACCGTTCCCGAATCCTTTACCGCGCCGCGGACCTGATTGAAAAGAACGCCGAGGAGTTTCTCCGGCTTATTGTTGCTGAAGCGGGTAAACCGGTGAAGTTTGCCCACATTGAGGTGTCCCGGGCAGTAGAAACTGTCCGATTCGCTGCCGAAGAGGCGAAACGAATTGCCGGGGAAACCGTCCCAATGGACGCGCTACCCGGTTCAGAAAAGCGCCGGGGGTTTTACATCCGTGTGCCGCGCGGTGTTGTCGTTGCCATCACACCGTTCAACTTCCCCTTAAACCTCGTCGCCCACAAAGTTGCACCCGCCTTAGCCGCCGGTAATGCGGTCGTCTTAAAGCCGGCAACCAAGACTCCATTCTGCGCCCTGAAACTGGCGGAAACTTTGCTCGAGTCCGGACTGCCACCTGAGGCGCTTAATGTTCTGGTTGGACCAGGCAACAGCGTGGGCGAGATGCTGGTTGCAGACCCGCGGGTCCGGATGATAACCTTTACCGGCAGCGCCGCAGTGGGTGAAAGAATCAAAAAAACCGCCGGTCTGAAACCGGTAGCCCTGGAGCTCGGCTCCAACTCCGGGGCAATCGTTGATGAGACCGCACCGCTTGACCGAGCGGTGGCGCGCTGCGTCCTTGGTGCCTTCGCCTATTCTGGACAGGTTTGCAACCATACCCAGCGCTTGATTATCCATCAGGCAATTGCCCCGGAGTTCATTGAAAGGTTTGTGGCTGCAACTTCAAGACTAATTATCGGTGACCCGCAAAAACCGGAAACAGACATCGGACCGTTGATTGACCAGGCAGCAATTGAGCGCACCACCGGGCTAATTGAACAGGCGTGCGCAACTGGTGCCCGCGTTCTGTTCGGCGGGAAGGCAGAAGGCACGTTGTTTTCTCCCACCATCCTCACCGCTGTTACACCGGAAATGAGGGTTGTGAATGAAGAGACATTTGCCCCGATAGTCACAATTGAGACCGCGCCCGATTTTAACCGGCTGCTTCAACTCTACAACCAGGGTTCAACTGCCGGCACCTACGCCTATGGGCTCTGCGCCGGGGTGTTCACTTCGGACTTCGCCCGGGCTTTTCAGGCGGCTGAGGAACTGGAGGTCGGTGCGGTTTACATCAACGACTCCGCCACCTTTCGGGTTGACCATCAGCCTTACGGCGGTGTCCGGGATTCGGGTTCAGGCCGTGAGGGCCCAAAATTCGCCATCCAGGAGATGACCGAAATCCGGTTTGTCTCGTTTAACCTCGACTGAAACTATCCGGGCCGACCGAGGAAGAGATAGGCGATGCCCAGGTAAATCGCCGTGCCAAAGATGTCGGCTAAAGTGGTGATGAGGGGTGTACTGGCGGTTGCCGGGTCGCGCTTTAGTCTGGTAAAGATAAAGGGCAGAACGATGCCGATGGCACAGCCGACAATAACATTTACAATCATCGCCAGAATCACCACCGGCGCAATCTTCAGCCCGCCCCTTACGAACCCCATAATTGAAATACCCAAGCCCATTGTCAACCCTAAACCCAGCGCGAGCAAAATCTCCCTGCCCAGTAGAAAAAGCCAGTCCCGCATCCGCACCGTGCCCACCGCTAGCGCTCGAATGACCAGCGTTGCCGACTGGGAGCCAGCGTTACCGGCCGTGTCCACCAAAACCGGCAGAAATGTGACCAGGACCACATACTGGGCAAGGAGTTCGGAAAAACCCTGAATGATGCCGCCGGTGATTAAGTCCATTATCAAAAGCGCCAGCAGCCACACCACCCGGCTGCGATAGAGCAGTTTCAGCGGCACCTCGCGCAGTTTGGTGATAAAGGTCAGGTCAATCTTGCCCGGATGAATACCGGAAATCTTGGTGATGTCCTCAGTTTGCTCTTCGCGCAGGACATCAAGGATGTCGTCAATCGTCACAATCCCAAGCAGCACCCCATCGCTGTTCACCACCGGTAACGCCAGCAGGTCGTAACGCTCCATCACCCGCGCCGCCTCCTCCTGGTCCGCACTCGCCTCAATCGAGATGAACTGATGGTCCATAATCGCCTCAATCTTCTCGTCCGGCGCCGCAAGGATGAGCCGGCGCAACAGGATATCGTCAAGCAAGCGGTTTTTTTCGTCCACCACATACACAGTGTTAATCGTCTCGGCATCAACCCCGTTTGCCCGAATGTGTTCCAGCGCCTGTTTTACGGTCCAGTGGGAAAACACCGCCACATAGTCCGGCGTGAGCAAGCGGCCCACGCTGTTTTCCGGAAACCCGAGGGCTAACAGTGTCTCCCGGCGGTCTTCCGGCGAAAGGAGGTTAAGTGCCCGCTGAATCACGGCTGGGGGCAGGTCTTCAAACAGTTCGGTCCGGTCATCGGGCGCCAGTTCCGCCATTAGGCTTCGGACCTGCTCATCGGATAAGTTTTTTATCAGGGTCAACTGCTTGTCCGGGTCAAATTCGGCAAAAACCTCAGACTGCAACTTCTGGGGCAGAAGCCGGAAAACAACAACCTTGTCCGGGTCCGGTAAACTGGCAATCAGGTCCGCGATGTCCGGTGCGGGCCATTCGGTCAGGGTGTCTTTAATACCCTGCCAGTTTTTCTCCTCAAGCAGTTCGCGGATTTCCGGTTCAAGCAGTTGCTTTAAGATGTTAAATCTTTTTCTTGCCGGCATAGTTTACCCGTCGCTATCTTACCGATTATTTCCTTTAAGGCAAGTTTTGTCTGTTGCACTCCTTGACAGCGCCGCTAAAACGGGCAAAATTTATCACTATGAGAAATTGCCTTTATCTATCTTTGCTCCTTACCTTCATCCTTGCCCTCTGTGCCAGCCCAAACCCTAAAAAGACGACCCAACCGCTCGTCTCAACTGGGGCAAAAGAAAGCACCCCGCCACCAGCCGCAGCAGAAGAGAAAACCGCACCGGCAAACGAGGTGTCCTTTGCCCGCGATGTACTGCCCATCTTGCAGAAACTTGCCCCGGACTGCCACACGCCAGAAGATATGGCGGGCAACTATGCGCTCAACTCTTACGAAGCGGTGATGGCACCCGGTACCGACTCTGTCCCCAATGTGATTCCGGGCGAACCAGAAAAAAGCCTGCTTTATATCTACTTACAAAAAGGACATCCGTTCGGCAAAAAGCCTGACACGGCACAGTTGCGCATCATCCGGGACTGGATTCTTCAGGGCGCAAAGAACAACTGAGGTGGAAAATGGATCTTGAAGCGATAGTTAGATGGACAAACGGGCTGCAGTTTATCGGGCAAAGTGGCTCAAACCATGCGGTGGTGATGGACACCAGAGCCGACCACGGCGGCACCAACACCGCACCGACCCCAATGGAACTGGTTTTAATCGCACTCGCCGGCTGCACCGGAATGGATGTGGTCTCGCTTTTGAAAAAGATGCGGGTCGATTTCAGCCGATTTGAAATTAAGGTCAAAGGTGCGCGGCGGGAAGAGCATCCGAAAACCTTCACCCGAATAGATTTAGAGTACATCGTGTACGGCAAAGATGTGAACGAACAGGCGGTCAAAAGGGCGATTGAACTTTCCCAGGAGAAGTACTGTTCGGTATCGGCACTTATCAAACCGAACTGCCCGGTCAACTACACATATCAAATAGTCCGAGAGTAAAAAATGACGGCGCCCGCACCGGCGCCGTCAGGAGGTACGATGGTTCCTGTAACCGCTGAATTTTGTCGGGCTCGAGCGCTAAAATGTCAAAAAGAATTTTAAACTATCCTCACCCGAAACCGGTAAAATTTTACCAACCCCACCCACCCTGTCAAGAATATTTTATTTAATTGTTTAGTTGCATAATTTCAACAACTTACACAAAAAACCCCGTCTTGCTCAAAATCCGCACCCTTTCATCGCATTTTTAGGTGTTGAATTTATAGTAAGTTAGCGAAATATACCCCCTGAAATCAAGAAAAATCAAAATTTTACAAAGGCAGTAAAAAAACAAAAAAACGGCCGTTTTTATGCTGTAACTATTTGAAAAATTGTTCCTTACACTTTCAAGACCGTTCAATTCTGCCCGGAAAGGTGGTTTGGTTTAATTGCGGTCAATTTTACTTGACATTATCCGCGGTATCATCCATAATAAGGTGTTTTTATGAAAGGGCTTGTCCTGTGTGGCGGTCGGGGTACGCGCCTGCGTCCCCTTACCTATACATTCCCCAAACAGTTAATCCCGGTTGCCAATCGTCCGATTTTATCGTATGTGTTTGACCATCTCGCTGCTGCCCGGATTAAGGAGGTCGGGGTAATCGTCTCACCGGAAACCGGCGCTGCGGTCCAAGATTTTCTCGGCGACGGCACCAACTGGCACACAAAAATCAGTTATATAATGCAAAATGAGCCGCTCGGTCTTGCCCATGCGGTCAAAATCGCCCGGGAATTTCTCAACGATGAGCCGTTTGTGATGTACCTTGGCGACAATCTGCTTCAGGATGGCATAACAGCTGCCCTGAACACATTCTCCACGGAAAATGTCGATGCCCTGATTATGCTAAAACCGGTAAAGAACCCCTCTGCCTTTGGTGTTGCCGTTCTCTCGGAAAAGGGTGACATCGTCCGCCTCGTGGAAAAGCCCAAAAATCCGCCCTCCAATCTTGCCCTGGTGGGTGTGTACCTGTTCTCACCGAAAATCCACCAGGTGATTGAAACCCTGCGCCCATCTGCGCGCAACGAACTGGAAATCACCGATGCGATTCAGGCATTAATCGAACAGGGGGCGCGGGTTAAACCGGTTATCGTTGAAGGCTGGTGGCTCGACACCGGTAAGAAAGACGACCTCCTTGATGCCAACCACCTCGTCCTCAACACCTACTGCCCGCGCGCCATCGCCGGCACGGTGGCGCGGTCCGAACTTATCGGCAATGTTTCCATCGCACCCGACGCCCGGATTGTGGATTCAAAAATCTACGGTCCCACCGTCATCGGCGCCGGTGTTGTTGTTGAGGGTTCAACCGTTGGACCCTTCGCCTCAATCGGCAACAACTGCACCATCCAGGCGTCCCACATCGAAGGGTCGGTCGTTCTCGAGAAGAGCACCATCATCGGCGTCAACCGGATAACCCGCAGTCTCATTGGCAGGCAGGTAAAAGTCCGGGCAAATCCGGAAAAAGAACACGACCTGCGCCTGCTTCTTTCCGACTCCAGCGAGGTTGAACTGTGAAAAGCCCGTTTCAGGAGTTGTCGATTAAAGGTGTGTTTTTTGCCCCTGCTCTTGTCCACGCCGACCAGCGGGGATGGTTGTGTGAAACCTTTCGGCAGGACTGGTTGGAAACTGCCGGCTTAACCGAACTCAATCCGGTGATGGGTTATGTTTCTTTTACCAATCCGGGTGTAACCCGTGGTCCGCACGAACACCGTTACCAGACCGATATATTTGCCTTTCTTGGCCCATCGGACTTTCTTGTTTTTCTCTGGGACAACCGGCAGAACTCAGCCACATTTCAGCATCAACTGAAATTAACCCTCGGCGCTTCCCAGCCGGCGCTTTTAATCGTACCGCCTGGTGTTGTCCATGGTTATAAAAACATCGGGTCTGTGCCCGGACTGGTCATCAACACCCCGAACCGGCTTTATCAGGGCACTAACCGTTCAGAACCGGTGGACGAAATCCGCCACGAAGCCAATCCGGATAGCCCGTTTAAGATTGAGTAGTATGAAAATCCTTATCACCGGCGGCTGCGGTTTCATCGGCTCAAACCTGATTTACCACCTGTTGAACAGCCATCCGGACTGGCACATCACCAACCTCGACAACCTCTCCTATGCCGCCCAAGGGAAAAACCTTGCCCCACTGGAAAAAGACCCCCGCTATCACTTGATTGTGGGCTCAATTGAAGACCAAAAGACGGTACTCGCCGCACTAAACGGCTGTGATGCGATAATCCATCTTGCCGCCCAGACCCATGTTGACCGCTCAATTGTTGACCCGTTGCCATTCGTCCAGACCAACACTCTCGGCACCCAGGTTCTGCTTGAAGCTGCCCGCCAGGCAAGCATTCCCCGGTTTGTCCACATCTCAACCGATGAGGTTTACGGCGCCCTGCCCGAACACGCCCCGCCCTTCACCGAACAGCACCCGCTTGCACCCCGTTCTCCTTACGCCGCATCCAAAGCGGCTGCTGACCTTTTGGTCCTCGCCGCTTACGAAACCTTCCGCATGCCGGTAACCATTATTCGGCCCTCAAACAACTACGGACCTTACCAGTTCCCGGAGAAGTTCATCCCGCTGGCAATTACCAACCTCCTTGAAGGTAAAAAGGTCCCGGTTTACGGCACCGGGCAGAACATCCGCGACTGGATATTTGTTGAAGACACCTGCCGGGCAATTGAAACGGTTTTGCTCAAGGGTACAACGGGCGAAGTTTACAACGCCGGCGGCTCCTGCGAAAAGCGCAACATCGAACTCATCCAGGCAATCCTCAACCTGTTGGGCAAAGACAACCAGTGGATTGATTTTGTGCCCGACCGGCCCGCCCACGACTACCGTTATGCCCTTGACAACAGCAAAATCAACCGGCTTGGCTGGCGCCCAACCGTTGACTTCACCACCGGTATTGAACGCACCGTCCGCTGGTATCAGGAACACCCCGAATGGTGGCAACCGTTAAAACGGCGTCTGCCGCGCGCGGTGCAAGGCTTCTGGACTTAACCGATTGACTCCCATCCGAAATCGGCTAATCTATCACCGATGAGCGAAAACCGCGCTGCCGACCTTTCGGCCCGCCCCCTTGAACTGGGCATTGAGGCGGTTGACCCGCTCGAAACCGAAAGGCTACGCCGGGTGATAATTGCCCAGCAACCGGGCTCAAACCTGAGCGGACTTCCGGTAGAAGAGATGCTCAGCCGGTTGGGTATTTTAACCGCTCAGGGCAAGTTGACCACCGCCGGTATGCTCCTTGTCGGTAAAGAGGAGCTGCTCCGGATGACCATTCCGGGCCACAGCGCGATTTACCTCCATATGAAAAACGATGTTGAATACGACCGCCGCATCGACTCCACCAAACCGCTGCTCGCCCTCCTGGAAGAGTTCACCAATTCGGTTGAGCCCCACAACCGCATCTTCACCCTCAAGTTCGGGCTTTTTCACTTTGAAATTCCCGACTTTCCGCCCGAGGTTTACCGCGAGGCGCTGCTCAACGCCTTCACCCACCGTGACTACTCAATCCCGGCCCCGGTTTATCTCCGCCACTTTCCCGACCGGCTGGAAATCTCCTCCCCGGGCGGATTTTTAAGCGATGTCACCCCGGAAAACATCATTGGCCATGAGCCCATCAGCCGCAACCCGCTCCTGGCCGAAATCCTGGAACGGATTCGCCTGGTCGAGCGCGCGGGAATGGGCGTCAAAAGGATGTTTCAAATCCTCCTCTCCTATGGCAAAGAACCACCCCTGTATGAATCGGGCGCCGACTTCGTCCGGGTTACGCTCCGCTCCGGCCGGACTGAAGGCAAGATTGACGAAAACTTTGCCCGGTTTGTTGTCCGCTGTCAGCAGGAGGGCAAGGCACTCACCCTTGCCGACCTCCTACTCCTCAACTGGCTGAAACGCAACCGTGAACTCGACCTGACCGAAGCCCGTACCATCCTGGGCCGGTCTGAACGGGAGGCGCACGAGGCGCTCACCGCAATGGTCAACCGTGGGCTTCTTGAACCATTTGGCGAGAAAAAAGGGCGGGTTTACCGGCTATCAAAAATGGCTTATGCCCGACTCCGTAAATCGGTCACCTATTACCCGTTTCGCCATGCCGAATCCGCCTATGCCGAATCCGCCATCATCCATTACCTTGAAGACCTTTCTTTACCGGAAGAATCCCGCTTCATCACCAACGAGATTGTCCGCACCCTTTTGCGTGTCTCACCCGACCAGGCAACCCGTCTCCTTACCCGCATGGTAAAACAGGGTAAACTTATCCTCAAGGGCAAAGGCCGAGGCGCCCGCTACTACCTCAGAAAAACGCCGTAGCAATTCCCGCCATTTCACTCAACAGATGCCCTCAAGGAGTGCAAAACAAGACCGCGTCAACCTGAATTTCCCCTACCATCTCCGATACCGTCCCGGGGTTGGGTAGGGAAAATCGGGCAAAACCGGTATAGCACACAAAAAATCAATCTGTTATCTAAAAACAACCCTTCCTGGTCTGTATACTTTAAAGTATACCGGTTGCGGTTATGTGTCGCAATTGGTACCCTATTTCAGGCGAGCAAAGCCGGGCAATAAGGCAACAGCCCAGCGGCACTGTTCTAAAACCGATTTCGGTATTATTTTGACCGGCAAAAATTATCAAGTATAATATAACGATACAAACCTTAAAGGAGGACTGGTGAGTAAAACAATCATCGCCAGCATTTTCTTAATGCTGAGCTTCAGTGCAACTACCGCCTTGCCCGCAGACCATTTTCGTTCCGGGCAAATTCACCGCTTTTCACCCGAACCCGGTGAGGAAATCAATTACATCTCTTTCAGCAACGGTTTTACCATTGACACCCGCTATGGCGAACCCAGCCTGCCGGTTGATTTGCGTCTTGAACCCAACGAAGCCCGCTACTACATCGTCCAGTTTACCGGACCGATTCAGCGGTCCTGGTTTTCCCGACTGAAAAGCCTCGGTGTAAAAACCATCGGCTATCTGCCCTATTACGCAACAATCGCCCGTTTAACCCCAATGCAACGGGAACAGCTCGCCCAACTGCCTTTTGTCCGCTGGACCGGCGTCTTTCAGCCCGCCTACAAAATTCAAGCCGAACTCCTAAACAGCACCGAACCAAGAGACATCGCAATTCTTGTAACACCCGGGGAACTGGCAACCCCCCTTGAACAACTTATCACCCTTCAGGGTGGTACCGTTGTTCAGACAACCGAAAGCCCGTTTGGCACCGTGATTCAGGCGCGGCTTGCAGGTTGGGCAATTCCCTTAATCGCTCGCGCGCCTGAGGCGTTCTGGATTCAGGAGTGGACCGAACCGAGCACCGCCAACAACCATGGCCAATGGGTCACCCAATCAGGCTGGCGCGCCACCGCACCACCCGACACCTCAACCGCGGCGCGGCCTGTGTGGCGCAATGGGGTGCGTGGTCAGGGGGTCATTATGTCAACTACCGACACCGGCTTGAACCTCGGCCACAATATGTTTCGCGACCCGGCGCTACCGGTTACCGCGCCGGGCATCTGGCCCGAACACCGCAAGGTGGTCGCCTACAAAAAGTACGGCACCGCCGATGCCTCCGAAGGCCAGTATCACGGCTCCCATGTGAACGGCACCGTTGCCGGTGACGACTCAATTACCGGCGGCACCAGTTACTACGACGGGATGTCAATCAAGGGCCGACTCTACTTTGTCGACTTGACCAACGGCACCAGTTTCGTTCTGGGCACAGACCTCTGGACACTATGGGACACCGTCTATTGGGGTCGGGGACTTCCGGACTCGCTCCGCCCCATTAAACAGCACTCTGGCTCCTGGGGCTGGTCCAACTCCTCGGGCACCTATCTTCTCCAAGACGCATCAACCGATGCCTTCATCTGGGCGCACAAAGACTTCTTGAACATAATGGCCGCGGGCAACGAGTTTTCGACCCGCAGAATTCGGAACCCGGGCATTGCGAAAAATGTGTTGACCGTCGGCGCACTTCAGAACGGCACCGCCTCCAACGCCATCGCCTCATTTTCCAGCCGTGGCCCAACCCAGGACGGCAGGCTCAAACCGAGCATTATGGCACCGGGCCAGGGAATTTACTCCGCAACCAGCACCGGCACCAACACCTATCAGTCAATGGACGGCACCTCAATGGCAACGCCGATGACCAGCGGCGCCGTCGGGCTTATCCGCTGCTACCTGCAAGAAGGGTTTTATCCAACCGGCACCGCAACACCGGAAAATCGCCTCTCCTACATTTCCGCGGCGCTACTCCGCTCAATGGCCATCGCCTCCGCGGACCCGAACATCGGTTCCTACACGCCTCCGGACAACAACATCGGCTGGGGCAGAATTGATGTCGATTCGGTGCTCTACTTCGCCGGCGACACCCGGAAACTTATCTTAAAAGACGACACGATTGGCGTCGCCACCGGCGAATATGCCGAAGAGCAGTTCCGGGTTGAAGGTCAAATCCCGTTAAGGGTCGCCCTTGCCTGGTCGGACACCGCTGCCGCCCCGAACGCCAACCCAACACTTGTCAACAACCTTGACTTAGAACTCATTTCACCCACCGGCACCTATTACCGCGGCAACAAGTACAGCGCGGGCCAGTCAATAGCCAACCCCACGGGCTGGGATTCAATTAACACCGAAGAGTGTTGCCGCATCAACGCCCCGGACACCGGCGTGTGGACAATTCGGGTTTATGGCCGCAATGTCGCCACCAGCACCCGGCAGCCCTTTGCATGGACAATCACCGGCGCACTCGCCTTGCCCACGACAACCCACGACGCCGGCGTAATGGCAATCATCACCCCGAATGGTGACATCGACTCCGGCACCGTCGTTACCCCCCAGGCACTGGTCAAGAACTACGGTACAACCGAGGAAGACATTACGGTGGTGTTCAACATCTCCTCAATCTACACCGACACCCAGACTGTAACGCTCGCTGCCGGTGCCACAGAAACGCTTGACTTCAACCCCTGGACCGCGGAAGCAATCGGCACTCACACCGCAACATCTTTCACCATCCTTGCCGGTGACGAAGACCCGGGGAACGACACCGCCTATTTTGAGTTTGAAATCCTGCCCGGAACCGGCATTGAAGAAGAGATTGCTGCTGGTAATCGGGTATTTCTTGCTCCCGCAGAACCCAACCCCTTCCGCAACAATGTCCTGCTTTGCTTCAACCTGCCGGTATCCGGCACGGTAAAACTCCAGATTTTCTCGGTTACCGGCGAACTTGTCGCCGATATCATCAACACCGT
Source organism: uncultured bacterium (assembly GCA_964626075.1). Classification (GTDB taxonomy): domain Bacteria; phylum Hydrothermota; class Tepidihabitantia; order Tepidihabitantales; family Tepidihabitantaceae; genus Tepidihabitans. Next base: position 164,910 of record CAZVDD010000013.1, on the reverse strand, counting down.
AAAACCGGCTGGTACCCACACCGTCATCTGGAACGGCAATCTGAAAAACGGTAACAGTGCCAACTACGGCGTCTTCTACTGCCGGCTGACCGCAGGCAATACCGTACTCACCCGCAAACTCATCAAAACCCGATAAAGCAAACAAACACCTTGCGGGGCGTCAGGCTCATCCTGACGCCCCGTTCTATTTCCAGCATTCCGGAAAACAAATATCGCCAACCCGTTGAAAAACGCGTGCGGTATTGACAGCGCCATCGCGCCTGTTATTATAAGGGAATGCAGTTAAAATCCCTCTTGCTTCTTCCCCTTCTCTTAACAGCCACCCGAGCGGCGTGGATTTCAGTTGGACCGGACGGCGGCAATATTCAAATTCTAACAATTGACCCCCAAAGCCCAAACCGGCTGCTGGCAATACCCTACGAAGGTCGGGACACACCGCGCGTGTTTTTTACGGTTGATTCTGGCGCCCGGTGGCAAGCACTGAGCCAGTTTGGTGACATCTATCCGGCGGCGCTGGCAATTGACCCCCATCAACCCCATCGGGTCTATGCCCTGAACAGGAACGGCAATATACTATTTTCAACCGACAGCGGTGTCTCCTGGCGGATGGGCTCTTTACCCGGGCTCAACTTCACCCTCAAACCAGACCCGCATCTCCCGGGCCGGCTTTTTGTCGGTGGCTATGATGTAGTCAACGGCAACTATCTGCCTGCGGTTCACATATCAACCGATTATGGCGCGCACTGGATTCGGGTGATTCCGGACTCATCGGCTCTCTACAACCAAATCCTTTGTATTGAATTTGACCCGAGCGTCAGCGATGTCATCTGGCTCGGCTGCTCCGACTCCCTGATTTATCGTTCCACCGATGGCGGATTCACCTGGGAACGGCGCTGTTCGGGGCTGCCGGCAAACACCTCAATCCCGGCGTTAACCGTTAACCCGGGCAACAATAACCTAATCCTTGCCGCCACTACTTTCGGGCTTTACCGCACGACCAACGCAGGAATAACCTGGCAAAATGTTGGTGTTGTCCGCCCCGGTCCGGTTCAGTTTCCGTTAACCGATGGTGCAATCGGTTATGCGCTCGGCTATGACACTTTAACCCAATCCTACCGACTGTTTGTCTCCCGGGATAGCGGCGCAACCTGGAATATGGCCCAGCCCGGGATTATCCTTGACAAAGGGGGTGGACTGATTGCCGACCCAATAGTGCCCGACCGCGCCTATATCTATTCCCCGCAAGGCGTGTTCTGGACCAACGATGGGGGCAACAACTGGACAGAACGCCATTTTGGGATGCGATTTGGCAATATCTCAACCATCAGTGTCAGCCCTGCTGACTCCGGCCGGGTGTACCTTGAGTTTTACGAGAACGGGATTTTTAAGTCCCTGAATGGCGGCAACACCTGGCGCCGCTGTGCCGACTTTCTCGCCTGCGGCAACATCTGCGGCATCGGCATTGCCCCGGGTATCGGCACTGACATAATTTACGCCCTGGAAGGCAAGGGTTGAGGCTATTCTGAGCTCTTTAAGAGCACCGACGGCGGGTCCGTCTGGGAACAAATCGACTCCTACTACGACGACGGTGGCTGCTGCCTTGTCCACCCTGCCAACCCGGACTTAATCCTCACCGGTGGCAGAGGACCGGTGAGCCAGACCAACTGGTCTTTTGTTGTCTCCTACTCCACAAACGGCGGTACCAACTGGACCCGATGCAATCTCTCGGGCTCAAGCACCGGTTTATGTTACACAGTTGCTGTCGCCCCATCGCAAACCGAAATCGTCTATGCCGGTGGTGAGGTTTCGGGCTTCGGTGCCGTTTACCGTTCAACAAACAACGGTAGCACCTGGACCAGGACCAATCAGGCACCGATTGAAACCGTTTTTAGCCTCGTTGTCCATCCCCGAAATCCCGATTTTATCTACGCTGCCACTCCGGGCGGTGTGTACCGGTCAACAGATGCCGGCAACTCCTGGACCAACCTTCTCGCTCGGCGCGGCATGCGGACGATAAAAATTTTCCCGGACGCGCCCGACACCATCGTTGCCGCCGGTGACTACGGCGTGATGTTTTCCACCGATGGTGGCGCCCACTGGCAGGAGATGAACGACGGGCTGGATTGTTTACGGATAACAAGCCTTGAATTTGTCCACGCCCCGGAACTCAGCCTCCTTGCCGGAACCGCTAACGGTGCTGGATACCGCTGGACCTTTTCCACCGGCGTCAATGAACTTTCTGATTCTAAGCCCGCGCCCGGGCACATCGTGCCCAACCCCGCGCGCCAAAGTGTCTTCGTACAAATCAACCAGCCGGTGGTGCGCCTTGCCCTTTACGATGCGCAAGGACGAAAGGTCTGGGGTGGTTCAAGCGCCCGAACGGTGACCATTGATGTCAGTCGCCTGCCCAACGGTGTGTACCACCTTGAAGCCCAGACCGCTCGGGGAAGATGGCTCGGCCGGTTTACCGTTGCCCGCTGAACAATAACTTGTCCTTGACTCTTCTCAGTTAATCAAAACCGCCTTCTTGACTTCCTTTGCCCCTTTTACTCTGAGGAAGTATATCCCGTTGGGAATTGACCGCGTATCCCAGACACCGCATCCCTGGGAAGTTTTTAGCCGGGAAACCGCTCTTCCGGAACGGTCGTAAACCAGAATTTCCGTATCTTGACTGCCAGCGGGACTCAACCGGATTTGCACCACACCCCGTGCCGGATTGGGCATAACAATTTGCGGTCCAAAAAGCCCGGTTTTGAGATTGGGCAAAACTCTCTCCTGTAATCCGGTAGGCTCTACCGTCGTAAACTTTATCGCCCTGCCCGGCACAATGGGCGCCGCGCCGTGATGGTAGTTACCGTTGTAAAGCACCTGAATCGCAATCGTGCGGGTGGGGTCCTGAACCCCGACCGTAGAACTGGTCAGGTAATTTGCGGTTTTGTACTGAAACACAATCACATTGTCGCCGGTTGGCGTCCGTACTGTAGAGTCGTAGATTAACACCTGAAACTTATCACGCACGGTGCGGGGGTCGTAGTAACAGACGCTGTCGTATTCAATCACCAGCCGGTGGTTCAAAGAGTCGTAATAATAGTAGACAAAACCGGCGTTGTTGTAGCCCGGATACAGGTCGTCCCAGTTGACACAGATTACCCCGGGTGGTGTCCCGGAACCGGGTAACGGTTGATTGGTGTAGTTCGGCTGACGGTAGAAGCCCGGACAGAGCCAACCATCGGCCGAAATGGAAAGCGAGTCGTAAACCCGGCCATAAAAACGGAAAACACCAAAACCCTCGGGAATCTTTATCACCTTTACGCTGTCGTTTTGGGGGAAATTCAACCGCGTTCCGATGGTGTTGATTTCCACCCACTGGTAAACCGGATGTTGAATCCAGGCGGTGTCAATGTCATCATACGCCCAGTAGATTGGTGGCTGGCTGTTGTCGGGAATCGGTTCGGTAATGAGATAACGCCCAACCGGTACGACAAACCGGCTCTGATAGCTGCTTTCCTGTGCCGTGATAACCAATTCAAACTGAACCGGATGCTCGCGCGGGGTATTAACCGTTGCAACCATTGTGTAAGGTTCGCTCCCGATAACAGATTCGCGCGCCGGGATATCGCCCAAAAACAGGCTGTCCGTAAACAGGGTGACAAAACTGTCCGCAGTGCTGAGCCGGGCAATTACCGCATGGGCATCAACGACCCCGAAGTTTTTCAAAGTGACATACACGCCGACACTCTCGCCCGGGTCCCAAAAACCGTTGTTGTTGCCCGCACCGTCATCAACCCAATAGCGCAGCAAGTCCAGCAGTGGCTTGTTTGATGGCACCGGCTCACCCAGAAGCGCCAATCCCGCAACACCGGTTTTTGTCACCTGGGTGCAAAACTCATTGTTGTTGTAACCCGCACCGATTGAGTCGCCCGGTGTGTGATAATATGGATTTACCGGCCAGAAGTCCTCGATGCCGCAGAAGGCGACATATCCGTTGTTCCAGAATGGCCCGTGGTCTGAATTCTGGTTGTCGTTCACCATCCGTTTGTAAATCGGTAGCCCGGTGTAGGTATCCGCCACTGCGGTGAACCAGTCAACAAAAGGCTCACAGGCAGGATTCGCTATCTTTCCCAACACATCAAGGTTCTCGGGTGCCGCATCCACATAACCAATCATATCAAAGTTCAGAACCCCGAGGATTGAATCGCCCTGGGCTCGTGCCTGATTCGCGTAGTATGTACTGTCGTAAAGCCCGAACTCCTCACCGGAAAAGGCGATAAACCGCAAGTCGTTTTGAAAAGAAAACCCCTGAGTAACCCGCGCCGCCTCAACCACCGCCGCGGTGCCTGAGGCGTTGTCGTCCGCACCTGGTGCATTACTTGCCTCATAAGAGTCAAAATGGCCGCAGACCACCGCATAAGGGTTGCGCTGACCGCGCACCCCGTACTTAATCCCGATTACATTCGGTGCATGACCCGAGGTGTGGTATTGCATCAGCACCGTGTCACAGCCATAGGCGATAAACTTCTGCTTTATCCATTCGGCCGCTGCCCGGCAGGAGTCGGATGTTGAATAGCGGGTCCGATAGCGCTGTAACCGCCGGACATAGGAAAGAACCGAATCGGCTGACACTTGGGAGATTATCTGTTCCACCAAAGGATTGGAAAAAACTCGGGGCGCTTTCCACTCCGATTTATTAAAAACCCAGCCTTGCAGGTTCACCCGACCTAACATCGCCGGCAACTTCATCAATTGCTCAACCCTGTCCGGCTCGACCGCAACCAAAAACTCCGTGCCGTCAAAGTCGAGAATTCGCGCCCATTTTGCCAGTTCCTCCCTTGCCGCCCAGTTAACAAGCCGCACCCGGTAGTACAACTTGTCAAAGGGGCCAAAATCCAGCACTCTGCCGCCGTACGCTGTAATCTGCTCCTCTTTACCAACAATCAGCACGCCATTGTCAGTCTGCCCCACGACACGAAACTTTTCTGCCAGTTCCTCAGGCGCAGCCCCGGGGACAATCGCCAAAAACTCTTGGGCAAACAGGACACACAACGCTACACCTAAAATCAAAACCGTCTTTTTCACTTTTACTCCTTTTTGGTATTAAAACATTTAATTATACTAACAGACCAACAGAAGACAAGCCCGACACTTAAACAACCCCTTAACCGGCGTTTTATCGTAACCCACTGTTTTTCAAGTAGTTATTAATCAGGCACTTTATAGAAAACACGCCCGAATACCCCCTGCACCTCTTGACAACTCTACAAAATCTGGTATATTTGGGACTGAAATGGGGTTTACAAAACAACCCGAAGTTGCCGCTGACAGGCGAAAACCGCTTGTCTCGGTGATTGTTCCGGCTTACAATGAGGTCGACAACATCGAACCCCTCCTGACCGAACTGGCAGAAAAACTGGACGACTCTTACGAGGTAATCGTGGTTGATGATGGCTCAACCGATGGCACCGGTACTAAAGCCGAGTCGCTGCGCGAAAAGTACCCGTTTCTTAAAACCCGGCGTCTTAATAAAAATCAGGGCAAGACCGCCGCGCTTCTTGCCGGATTTGAACTCGCCGCCGGCGATTATGTTTCAATCTTTGATGCCGACCTGCAATTTACGCCTGACGACATAAAAAATCAGGTTGAACTTTTAAAAAAGGGGTATGACCTTGTGACCGGCCGAAAGGTGGGCCATTACGAAAAGCGCACCGTTTCTGCCATCTACAACTGGCTTGCCCGGAAACTGTTCGGATTGAAGGTCCACGACATCAACGCTCTCAAAACCTTCCGCCGGGAGGTTCTCGAAGCCCTCTCGCTTCGCAAAGACTGGCATCGGTATATCGTTCCTCTGGCGGCGCAGAAAGGATTTTCCATCGTCGAAATCCCGGTGGAACTCCGGCCGCGCTATGCGGGAAAACCGAAATACTCAAAACCCGGCCGCATCGTCATCGGTTTTCTTGACCTGCTTGCGGTTGGATTCCAGGTCACATTTATGCGCAAACCGTTGCTTTACTTCGGTACCCTCGGCTTGGTCAGCCTTTCAATCGGTTTTCTCGTCGGTTTAATCGCCATCATCCTGCGCCTCCTTGGCCACGGTTTTCGCCCCCTACTTTATCTCGTAATTCTCTCGGTCCTTGCCGGACTTTTACTCTTTGCCGCCGGTTTTTTGGGGGAAGCGCTCGCCTATATCAATGAACGGATTGAACACCTGGAGCAGGTGCTGCGCCCCAACCCGGACCGGGACAAAAGGCATGAAAAGTGAAACGCGCCGCTTCTACTGTGCTTCGTCTCGTAATTTCATTTGGCTTACTTGCCCTGCTTGCATTCTTGTTTCGGAATCAACTGGGCGCCTGTCTGCGCACCATTCGCCAGGCCGACCTGAAATTCCTCCTCCTTGCCTTCCTCACCTACATCCTTTTCATCTGGGTCTCAGCCTGGCGCTGGCAGATTCTTCTCAACGCTCAGGGGCTTCACTTTTCCGCCTGGTTCCTTGCCCGGGTTTTTACTCTGGGCCTCTTCTTCTGCAAACTCCTTCCCACTTCCATCGGGGGTGATGTGATGCGCATTGCCTACACCGTTAAACCGGGGAAAGGACCCGAGGCGTTCTCCGCCACATTTCTTGACCGCCTCATCGGATTTGAAAGTTTAACATTTCTTGCCGTTTTGATGGCACTTTTTATCGCCCTGCGCCGCAGCAACGCATTGAGTCTGGGTAAAGCCGGTTTGACTGGACCCGCGGTCATCCTTTTACTACTTTTAATTCTGCTCTTTTTGCTTATTATCACCGTGGTACTGTTTAACGACCGGTGCCATAATATTGCCCGCCGTATCTTCTCCCATCTCCCATTTCAATTGCACCGTCTTACCCAGACCCTTGACCGGGCTTACGATGCGGTAAAAAGGTATCGCCACCAACCCGGGCCATTGGCATTAAGTTTCATTCTGGGGATTGGGGTACAGGCAACACTATCGCTCGCCTGGTTCTTTTGTGCCGGTGCCGTACGGGCAACCGTTCCCTTAGGTTATTACTTTGTATTTATCCCCCTTTTGAACATTGTCGTCAACATCCCGACAATCGGCGGGCTTGGTGTTCGCGAAGCGGCTTTTCTTGCCTTTTTTACCCCGGACTGGCTTCCGGGCAAGATGGGTGCTGAGCAGGCGCTTGCCACCGCTCTGATTTTTCTTGGACTCGACCTCTTCTTTGCCCTGCTTGGCGGACTTTTGTTTGCCTTAACTCCCCGCCCGATTAAAGAAAACAACCCCGAAAAGGAGGAGTGATGTTTTTACCCCAACCAAGACCGAATATCGAAAAGGTTTCACCTTACAAACCGGGCAAACCGGTTGAACAGGTCATCCGGGAACTGGGTATTAAAGGGCCGGTGATAAAACTTGCCTCCAACGAAAACCCCCTCGGACCTTCTCCTAAGGCGCTCGCCGCACTACGCAAACACCTCAACCAGCTCCACTTCTACCCGGAAGACACCTGCTTTTACCTACGCAAAGAGCTTGCCGAACGGTTTAAGGTTGACTACGACTCAACAATTGTCGGCAACGGCTCGGTTGACTTAATCTATATGGCGTGCCTCACCTATCTTGACCCGGGCGATGAATTGATTATGAGTGCCGGGGGCTTCATTGCCCCCCGCGTTGCCACCCGGGTGATGAACGCCCAGCTGATTGAAGTCCCGACCAGTGAATACCGCCACGACCTCAACCGGATGCTTGCCTCAATAACACCACGGACAAAAATCATCTACCTGGACAACCCGATAAATCCCTTGGGCACAATCGTCACGAAAAAGGAGCTGGACGCATTTATGGAGGAGGTGCCGGAGCGGGTCCTTGTTATCCTCGACGAAGCCTATGCCGAGTACATCTCCTCCCGCGATTACCCAAAGGGACTCGACTACTACAACAAAAATAAAAATATCCTCATCCTCCGCACCTTCTCTAAAATCCACGGTTTGGCGGGCATGCGTATTGGCTACGGGTTCGCCAAGCCGGAAATCGTTCAGAGTTTGATGAAGGTACGCCTGCCTTTCAATGTCAGCCGTGCCGCCCAGGTGGCAGCGCTCGCCGCCCTGAACGACACCAAACACATTCAGCGCAGCCGCCGCGTCAACGAAGTTGGTAAAAATCTCTTCTACAAAGAACTCAAACAACTCAAACTGTTCTATCTGGAAAGTTATGGCAACTTTGTCTTTATCAACTTTGCGGTTGACTCCCAGCTCGTCTTTGAAGCACTCCAGCGCCGCGGCGTCATCACCCGCACCCTGAAAGAGTACAACTTCCCCAACGCCCTGCGGGTCTCAATTGGCCGCGAGATGGAAAACCGGCGCTTTATTAAGACGCTTAAAGAGGTCCTCGAAATCATCCGCTCTTCAACGAGCAGCGCCTGATTCCGATATCGGAGGCGTTCTGTGCTCAGCCGGCTCCGCCGCTACTTTCTCACCGGTCTGGTTACCGTTCTCCCTGTTGGCTTGACAATTTTTGTCCTCTGGTTTATCGTCTCCAGCCTGGGGAAAATTTTGCGTCCGCTCCTCCTCTATCCCCACTGGTTTGAGAAACTCCCGGCAGCGCTCATCACCATCATCAGTTTTGTATTGCTGATTTTCGCCATCACCCTTGTCGGGGCTTTAACCTCCGGCATCGTTGGCCGGCAGTTGGTCCATTTGGTCGACCGATTCTTCCAGCGACTACCACTTGCCCGCTCTGTTTACACATCCGCCCGTCAACTCACCGATGCCGTTTTCATCCAGCGCAGTTCCCTGCGGAAAACGGTTATTGTCGAGTACCCCCGCCGCGGTATGTTCGCCGTGGGCTTTCTCACCAGTGAAGAGCCCCTGCTCCTTGCCGATAACCGGCGCGCCTACCTCGTCTTTTTCCCGACGACACCGAATCCAACCAGCGGCTGGCTTGCCTTGGTACCCGAAGCGGACATTACCGAAACCACGCTGAGCATTGAGGAAGGTTTGAAGTTTATTATCTCCGGCGGGTTAGCGCGCGCTTCCCGCGCCCCCTTCTTCAGCCCGAAACCGCCGGAACATCTCGGCTAACTCCCGCAGCCGTTTTTTAACTCGACCGTTGACTGAATCCGGTGGGTATTCACCTTTCCGGTCCACCCGGCCCGCAGGTACGCCCGTCAACAGTTCAATTCCTTCATCAATCGTCTCAATCGCATAGATGTGAAACACACCCTGTTTAACCGCCGCAACTACATCTTCGCGTAACATCAAATCCCCGATATTCGCCTTGGGAATTAAAACCCCCTGCATACCGGTTATACCTTTTATCCGACACACATCAAAAAACCCTTCTATTTTCTCATTCACGCCACCAATCGGTTGCACCTCGCCCTTCTGGTTGACCGAACCGGTAACCGCCAAGTCCTGCCTCAAAGGCAGTCCGGCAAGTTCGGAAAGCAGAGCGTAAAGTTCGGTTGACGATGCGCTGTCACCGTCAATACCACCGTAAGACTGCTCAAATGTTATCGAGGCGGAAAACACCAGGGGCATATCCGCCGCATAGCGGTTGCGCAGATAGCCAACAATGATGTAGAGCCCTTTGTCATGAATTGGTCCGGACAGTTCGGCTTCCCGCTCAACACTGATGACCCCGGCGCTACCCACCCCAACCTTGGCGGTAATGCGCACCGGAATCGCAAAGGTGTGTTCAACCATCTCGTAAACTGCCAGCCCGTTCACCTGACCCACAACGCTGCCTTTAACATCGATAAATAAAACCCGCTCCCGAATGCTCTCCTGTAACTTGTCTTCAATCATCTTCGCCCGGTGCCGGCGCGCCTCAATCGCCTGTTGCACAAACTCGCCGGTGACGACCTTTGCCTGGGCTTTACCTGCCCAGTAGTTCGCCTCTTTGAGGATATCACCAATCACATTGAACCGCGTCGAAAGTTTACCCTGCCTTCCCGCAAGCCGTGCACCGTACTCAACCACCTTCGCAACCGCGGTTTTGTCAAACGGCTTCAGGTTCTCCTTCTCACCAAGCGTTTTAATCACCTGCGCATACTCCTGCACCGCACTCCGGTCCCGGTCCATCACCCAATCAAAGTCGGCTCGCACCTTGAACACCTTTTTAAACTCCTCGTCGTAAGCGGCAAGCAGTGCATACACGGTCGCATCGCCAATCATAATCACCTTCAGGTCAAGAGGAATTGGCTCGGGCTTCAGCGCCGTTGTTCCGAAAAGCGAAACAAACGGGTCATAGGCAGCGATTTCCAGTTGCCGATTACGCAGGGTGCGTTTCAGGTTGGGCCAGACACCTGGTTCCACCAACAGGTCGAGCGCATTGACCACCAGAAAACCACCGTCCGCCCGTAAAAGTGAACCCGCCTTGATGTGGGTAAAATCGGTGCGCCATTGCCCGGAGCGGTCCCAAACTCGCTCGATGGAACCAAACAGGTTGCGGTAGGTGGGATTGGTTTCAAACACAACCGGTGCCGTTTTGGCGCCGGAGTTGTCAACCAACACATTAACGCGAAATTCGAGATATGGGTCAACGCCCCGGCCCGCTTCTTCTGATGCCCGCTGGCGGAACAAATCCAGCCGCTCGAGAATTGCGGTTTTGACCTCGTTCAGGTACTCATCAACCCGATGGTCCTTATGCCGTTCCCGGATTTCGTTAATCCGTTCCTCAAGTGCCGGGGTCACGATTTCCCGGTCCAGATTCGCCAGCGCCTCCCGGGCTTGCCGCTCAAACTCCCGAATCTCCTTGAAGATTGCCAGCAGTTCACTGCTCAACTCCCGGTAACGGGCTTTAATCTCCCGTGCCCGTTCCTCGGTCAACTTCCCTTCCTCAACAAGCCGGTCAAGCACATCAACACTCACCGGTTGTTTGTCAACAATCGGTGCCAGTTCCGGTCGGGAAACCGGCGCGGTCTGGACCAGGGCAAAACCTTCCGCGGCAACCTTTTTCTCAAAATCACGCACCCGGGCGGCGCCTTGCTCTTTGAACCGGTCGACAATTTCCTGGCGGGCATTCTGATACCCTTCCCCTTCAAACAAACGGGGTACGTTTTTTACCAGATAAGAAACCAGCTCATCCATCTCCGCTTGCAACTGCCGCCCTTCACCCGCCGGCAAAACAAGCAGCCGCGGCTGGTCCGGGTCCTGGAAGTTGTTGACCAGACACTTATCGGTCAGGTTTTTAATAGGCCTGGTCTTCTCCAGCAGTTTCTGGACAGTTGTCGCCCGTCCTGTTCCTGGTGGGCCGGTAACAAATATGTTGTATCCGGCGGTCTCAATCTCCAGTCCCAGTTGCAGGGCACCAATTGCTCGTTCCTGTCCCACAATCTCCTGGCTGGTTTTAATCTCATCGGTCGTTTTAAACCCGAGTCCATCCGGGTCACAAGTCCAGCGCAGTTTATCAATCGGCACCCGGAAACGCTGGTACGGGTCTCTTCTTGGGCGGCGTTTGCTCTTTGCCGGCCCTTTTGCCATTCGGTCATTTTTTCGCATACCTACTCCTTTGCCGCCACCTTCAGAGATGAAAAACTGACAAAGGGAAGAAAGGCGTCACCTAAGTCACGCTGAGTCCTGCCCACCGCATCAACCCGTTGCAACATCTCGTACACATTGCCGGCGATGCTTATATCCTTTACCCTGCCCGCTACCGCGCCCTTTTCAATCTTAAACCCGCAGGAAACATTGAGCGTCACCTCGCCGGCAAGAATGTTGGACATACCGCCCCCGATAAATCCGTAAACAAGTAACCCCTCCTCAATCCCGCTCAACACATCATCAAGTTCTGCCCCACCCGGTGCCAGTTCTAAATTGCTCGTGCCGGGATTAGGAGGCGCCGTATAACCGCGCACCGCCGAACCGGTTGAAGCGCAGCCACACGCCGCCGCGGTGGCGATGTCAAATAGAAAACCCTTAAAAACCCCGGCCTCGAAAAGCACATTCTTCTGCGCTGGCATCCCTTCATCATCAAAGGGAGAAGATTTGAGCCCAAAATTTCGCAACCGGTTGTCAATCAAAGTTATCTTCTCGTTCAGCACCTTCTGCCCCTCCTTGCCGAGCAGGGGCGATGTCCCTTTTTCCCGCTGTTTGCCGTCAACCGCAACCTGCAGGGGTAAAAGCAGTTCGCCCAGCGCCAGCGGTGTCACCACCACCGGATAATCACCGGTTTTCAGGCGCGCCCGGCGCTTTGCCAGCCGGACAAATCTTTCCATCCGTGTCACCACCGCATCGAGCGGGAACGGTTTGGCGTCCGAGAGGTTGACATAGTCATAAAACCAGTAAATCCCATCGTCAACCAGAAGCCCGGTAACTGATGCCTGCAACTCGGTACGTTCAAAACTCACATCCAGCCCGGCACTGTTGCTCAACCCAATCTCCTGATAAACCCGGCTGAAACTGACATCAACCTTCAGTTCTGGAACCCGGGCGCTTAGGGCATCAATCAAGTCACGCCCCCACTCTATCATCCGTGCCGCCGAAACCAGCATCACCTTATTTTCAAAAGTGGTTACTGCTGGGGGCTCAATCGGTTCTGGGAAGTCAAACCGTGCCTCTTTGCCATAAGAGGCGGCGGCACAGGCCGCGTCCACCAACTCCGGCAGTTTTTCGGGGTGAGAGCTGGAAGCAAAACCGAGCCGCCCTTGTTTGATTACCCGCAACCCCCAGCCCTTGGTCAGTTTTGTGCCCTGGGAGTACAAATTACCCTGCCGAAACTCAACCTCACTGCGGTCGGTTTCAACTGAAAACACCTCCGCCTGGTCGGCTTGCTGCTCGGCAAGTGCCAGCAAATTTTCTCTCATCCTACCCCCTTGACAAAATCATCGGCCCCCGACCACAACATTTTTAATCCGTATATGCGGTGCACCGGTCCCCACCGGTAAAGGCGCTTGTCCGGCCTTGCCGCAACCGCCAAGTCCGCCGTGAATCTTGAGGTCGTTGCCAATCGCATCAATGTTCATCATCGTTTCAAACACATTACCGGAAAGGGTGACATCACGCACCATCTTCGTCAATTTACCTTTTTCTATTAAATAGGCATACTGAGAAGAAAAGGTAAACGCCTCAAGTTCGGTCATCCCCCCTCGGCTGCCAACAACATAAAGCCCATAATCGATTTCCCCCACCATCTCATCGAGCCTTTTGTCCCGGGGTTCGATATAAGTGTTACTCATCCGCACGATAGGTGCAAATCGATAAGAAACCGCCCGACAGTTTCCGGTCGGCTCCTCCCGCATCTGTTGCGCGGTCTGGCGGCTATGGAGGTGGCCCACGAGAATCCCGCGGCGAATGAGTTCGGTGCGCTGTGCCGGCGTGCCCTCTTCATCAAAGTGGTAACTGCCCCTTTCCTCAGGCAGGGTGGCATCATCGACAATTGTCAACTGCTCAACCCCAAACCGGGCGCCAATCTTCATCTTTTCCCGCAAGCGCTCGTTTTCCGCGATGAAGTCGGCTTCGCTCATATGACCGAACGCCTCGTGGGCAAACACCCCGCCCAGAATCGGGTCAATGACCACCGTGTACCTGCCCGCCTTTACCGGCTCGGCGGTCAACAGGTCTAAAGCGATCTGCGCCACCCGCTCAAAGCGCGCCTCCTGATGGCGCAACGAGTCAAAACCCTGACATTTACCAAAGGTCTCGCCATAACTTTGAATGTTCGCACCGTCCCGGGCAACCGCCCGACAGGTAACACCGGTGTAAACCTGCTCCTGTTCAATATAACGGTCCTCGGTTGTGTACAGGTATGTCAGCCGATGCAGGTCCGCATAAGCGGAAACGGTGGTAACGATACCCGGCGTCTTTAAAAGTATCGCATTGTAATTTTTTATCAGGTCGTGCTTTTCCGCCAGCGAGACCCTTGCCGGGTGCCGCTCCTTTGGTAAGCGGATGCGCTGCTCCAGAGACGGCAGAAATACCAAACCGTTTTCCCGTCTCGGCAACGCCAGTGCCTGCAACGCCAGTTCGTCGGCCAGTTCCTTCAAACTTTCGTCAATGGTGTTGAAGGTTGCGGTAATCCAGTTGCCTTGATGGAAAACGCGCATACAGCCGCCCCGTTCGAAACTTGTGCCAATCCGCTCCAGTTCCTTTCCTAAATAGACCACCTGGGTTGACTCGCTCTCTTCAACCCGAATGTCGGCGTAGTCAACGGTCAATCCATCGAGAATTCCTTTAAGAAAATTTTTCATACATCAACCCGTTTCTCAAAAGGATAAGTAGCTAAAACAGTTTGTCAACCTTGTCCCACAAATCCAAAAGACCCGCAGGACCGTCCCCACCAAAGCACTTGACACCATAAGGTGCCAAGCAGCCTTGCAACCGACCATCATCCGCACTGAATAAATAACACTACGGCGTGCCGTGGGCACTGGCACGCCGTAGAATTAGGTCCCCATTAAGAGTGCTGGACTGGTGAGGCGAGGACCTCGAGCGCGACACCCTCCAAACACCTCCTCCGGCTCGGTCTAGTCGAACCAACCCTTCGCCTGATTAAAATTGTGCAAATTTTATGCCAAAAAAAGTTTAAACTCAACAACAGCAAACCACAAAAAAACAAAAAGTTACACAAAAACAACAAAACTTTCGGTTTATAGTTTAGCTGTTTTTTTATGCTGTTGTGTCGATAAAATCGGCTGGTTTAATCAGTCGATGCGGTATTGGTGCATCTTTTTGCGCAGGGTGTCCCGGTGTATACCGAGGATTTTTGCCGCCCTGGTTTGGTTACCGTTGGTCACTTCAAGCGCCTCTTTTATTGCTGCCTTTTCAATCTCGGCGAGTTTCAAACTGCCGATAAGTTTCTCAATCGAGCCCCCTGCGCTATGGCTCTCAGTTGCACTTTTCGCCCGTGGTGGTGAAGTCGTTGCCACCGCGGCGGCAATCTGGCCAATGCTAATTGAATTAACATTTTCGTGCTGTGCCCGTTCGTATGCCCTTTCCATCAACCCGCGTAATGCCCGGATATTGCCGTTAAACAGACTGTTTTCCCCGCGCAGATACTGTAGCACCAGATGGCTAAGAAACCTTATCGCCATCGGTTCAACCTTTAACTTGCGCCGGTACCAGGGGTCGCGGTTGCGTTCCTCAACAACAAACTCAAAAAACTCCGCAATATCCTCCTCAATTGTTGCCGGCGACTCGCTTTCCCACCGCTCTTTTAGAGACGGTATCCAGATGCACTCCTGCACCATCCGGCTATAGAAGTCGGGCCGGAACCGTTCCTGTAAATCTTCAAGCGGTCGGTTGGTTGCAGCAATGATTCGGACATCAACCTGCTTCTCAACCGAACTACCCACCCGCTTGATTTTCCGGTACTCAATAACCCGTAAAAGTTTTAACTGTAACTCCTCATCGATATCACCGATTTCGTCCAGAAACACGGTTGAACCGCGCGCGGTTTCAAAAATCCCGGCACGGGGCGCTTTCGCATCGGTAAACGCCCCCTTCTCGTGGCCAAAAAGTTCACTGATTGCCAGATTACGCTCGAGCGCCGTCATATTCAGCGTAACCGGCTCCCGGCGCAGCGGCTCTTCGGCTGAAAACCTAAAGCTCTTCCGGTGTAAGGCATGGGCAACCAGCTCCTTACCTGTTCCCGGTTCACCCAAAATCAGGACATTGCCATCGGTGACCGCGAGCCGTTCAATCTCATGCGCCAACCACGCCATCCGCCGCGCCCGGCCCACAACCATTTTGTGCGTCTCGCGCCAATTCCGGCGCTCGTTCTCGTTCAACGGCCGGAGCGCATAGTTGTTTATCCCATGCAGCACATCGTCCACCTGCCCGCTGATAAGCGGGTCGCCCGTGGTAAAGGCAATGGTCGCACTACGGGTGGCGCAGAGGAACTGCGCAAAGTTTCGTACCGCTTCGAACTGTTCCGCATCAAGGTTAAATAGTACCGGCGCCACACCATCAATCCGCTCCTGCCTGAGGTGCTGAAAGATTATCAGACCCTGAATCTTTCTGATGTCGGTCGGCGCACCAACCGGCCGGGCGCTGATTGAAAACGAAACCAGTTTTTCGCTGTTTTCCGGACCCATTTTCGAAAAGTCAACCCCGAGAACAATCAACGCCACATAATCACCCCGATTGCGGCTGTACCAACTCTTCAGGTCCGGTAAACTGCCGCAGTACTCAAAATCAAACTCTTGCAACAGTTTGCCGGCCTCGTAATTGCGCGCCGCAGTAATTAACGCCTCAAACTTGTCCCGCAGGTCATAACAGACAAGAATCACGGGCTTCCTTCTTTTGGTCAAACTCATAATTTTTTAAATTATAACTGCTGAAAAATTTTTGGCAAGCGGCTCATTGTTGCCGATTTTTTCGCCAGTAAGGCTAATATCGGCGGTGGTGAGTCAACGGACAAACCGTTTGTCCATCAGAAAACACAGTTTAACAAAACCGATTATCCCCTTTTTGGATTGTTAAATCTGTGTTGCACCGCAATTGACATCGGGCTCGACCCGGTGTTTACTTTTATGTTGGATTTTTTCATCGCCATCTGCCTTTTTTTCTCCCTTTCCGGGCCCGGGTTGTTGGTCAACTCGGTGCCGGTCTACGGCTCGCCGCACCCAGCCCAACAACCGCTCCCAGCTGAGGGCGAGATTTCCTTTCCGGTGATGGTCCACAGTTCGCTTCTGAACGCATTCGGCGCTGCCCTTGATGCGCAAGAACACCTCTGGGTTGCGGTTGGCACCCCGGACAGCAAACTGACGGTTTACCGCTCGCAAACCAGGGGAAGCACCTGGGAAGATGTTTTAACCGTCAACCTCAACCAGCCCGCCCGATTAATTGAACTTATTGCCCCCGCCGTACCCGCACCCCTGTTCATCTTTTATCTCACCGCAGAAAATCACGGCGACCTTTACCTGTTCCGCTTTGACGCCTTATCGCAGGACACCCAGACGATTCCATTAGCCGTAGGCTTGGACACGGTTGACGACTTTTCGGTGACAATCGACCGCGACACCAACTACTACATCTATTTGCTATATGTAAACGAACACCGCACCGGGTTAAACGGCTATTTTACCCGCTCTTTAGATGGCGGCAGGAGCTGGGAAGAGCGTCAGCCCTTCTGGAACTGTTTTGACCCGGCAATTTCCTTTGGTACCGGCTCACTCCTCCACTGTGTCTGGCGCTACGCCATCACCGGCCGGGAAATACATTACGCCACCAATCGTTACTACGGTGCTGCCGGCCGGTGGTCCGGTTTGTACGCCCTGAAAGCGGGCAATGAAAGGTGTTTTAACCCGGTTGTCGCCCAGGCACCTATCAACCCTTACTGGCGGGCACCGGTCTGGGCTTGCTGGACCGTGGCACGCCGCGACACCGAGATGCTGGACATCGAATATACCCTCTCAACCGATGGTGGCCGCTCCTGGGACACAGTTACCAATCTCGGCGTGCCGTTTGTTGACGAATGGTTCCCTGAACTCAGCACCGCAACCGGTAGTGCCGAATTGTGCTACAATGCCGGTGCCCGTACCGAAAACGGGCCCACGGTTCTGTACTGGCGCAACTGCCGCTCATACGCACCGCACCTGTGGTCGGCACCGGTGCGGGTTAATGCCCCCCGCCTCAATGTCCAAATCGAAGGCGCCCGTCCCCGACCGGTAGCGCTGTACAGAGATAAGCCGTCTTTCCCGGCACTTTTCTTCAGCCTCTACGAACCAACCGGTGCCCGCGGCCTTTACTTTGCGCCGGTGTTGCCCGCACCAGAACTCAATCAATTGCCGCGGCGAACCGTGCCTTCTCCCCAATCTCAACCGCTTCCTGACCTGTTTGATGTTACCGGCAGAAGGGTAAACCCCGCCACGCCTCAAAAACAATCTGGGGTCTACTTCCAGCAGTCGGGCACCACCCTGAAAAAAATTGTCAAATTGCGCTAAAACCGGACCCGGGTTCAGAAAACGGTCTTGCCCTTAAACAAAACCGCGGTTGCCAGCCCAGATTATATACACACACCACCCAAAAACAAAAAGCCCGAGCCCAATATCCTGTGATTTCCCATACCATCCCCCTAATAGCCCCGGGGTTGGCACGGGATTTTTTCACCCTTCTGCCTAAATCTTTAAAAACCGGCAATTTACACACGGCATACCCTTCACCCCCTGGCAACTTTAAAGTATAACGCCCGTTTTAACCCTCATCTTCGAACTTTTTTATCTTCCCAGACCGGCCACCGCAACCGTTTTAGCCCAGTTTGGACGATGCACCCAACACCCCTTGTCAGATTGACTTAAACTTGCTCACCGCTATCATATTATGTTAACAACTTAACCAGAAAGGAGTATAAGATGCGTCAAGCACAGGTAATCGTTTGGCTCGGTTTGGCTTTTTCCCTGTTAACCGGCAAAGAGTTGCTACTGCGTGTTGACCGACCGATGCCCGATTTAATGGCGCACCATTTACCGGTGGTGGCGGAGTTTGATGGCTACTGTCTGATTTGCGGCTCAGAAGCCGATTACGCCTATCTTCAAAAGCAGGGCTTGCCTTGCCAGTTGCTGACCGAAAACCCCGGCACCAGACCATCTTCTATGTCTGGACCGGACCCGATTTTGACCGCGGTTTACTTTCCGAACTGGGCACGGTGCTCACCACCGACCCCAGCGGTGTTGTCCTCGCCACTACGGAAGAAAAGTTGCTATCGCTCAACCGGCTCCCAATCGAACTCGCCCGCATCGACCTCGAACCGTTAAAACCGGTGGCGGGTTTTGGCCCACTGGCGGTACCCTATCCAGTGTCCGAGAGCCTGGTGCAGGAGATTGTGTCAAGAGTTGACGCCGATTCAGTGCTGGGCACAATCCGGCGCTTGCAGAACTTTTACACCCGCTATTCAACAACCGAATCCTGTCGGGTTGCGGTCGCCTGGATGGGCGAAAAACTCCGTTCCTACAACTGCGACTCGGTCGCCTTTGACACCTTCCGGCTCGATTATGCCCCCAATGTCATTGGCGTCAAGCGCGGTAAGGAAAACCCGCGCCAGATTTACATCATCTGTGGCCATATCGACAACACCTCGGACCAACAACCCTACCATTGTCCGGGCTCGGACGACAACGCCAGCGGCACCAGTGCCGTCTTAGAAGCGGCGCGGGTGTTTCAGGACATCGACTTTGCCTACTCGGTCTATTTCATTGGCTTTTCTGGTGAAGAGCAGGGGCTTTTTGGCTCGGACAGTTTTGCCGCCCGTGCCGCACGCCGCGGCGACTCCATCCGGGCGGTTTTGAACTTTGATATGATATCCTATGGCCGAGAAAACCGGGACAGTTTGAACGTTGTTGGCAAGACATCAAGCCCGAACTGCGCCTGGCTGGTTGACTCTTTTATCGCCAACGCCAACCTGTACACCACGCTGAAAACCCGGCGCCGGCTCGTCACATCATACCCTTCATCGGACCACGACTCTTTCTGGAAGCGCGGCTATGTCGCCCTGTGCGGGATTGAACGCGACTTTACCCCAATGTATCACACGATTGGCGATACGATTGGAACGCTCTACTATGTGAACTGCGGCACCAACAACTGGCTGCTGGCAACGGAGGCAATCAAGGCGGCGGTGGCGACGATTGCGAAACTGGCTGGTGCCCTGCCCCCTAATACCGGTATTAACGACGCCGTCCGGGCACAACCGGATGTCTCCTTTGTTGTAAAGCCCACGGTCGGCCGGGCACCGTTTTACATTCAAGCACCCGGTGCGTTTGAGGTCTTCACACCGCTCGGTGCCCGGGTTGCCCGAATCAACACCTTGACAACTTACTGGGACGGCAGAAACGATGTTGGCCAGCCGGTTGCGCCCGGCGTTTACCTGTTGCGCACCCGTAACGGCGTCGGCGCCAGGGTTGTTGTCACCCATTGACAAACCGTTCGGTTTTATGGAAAATAAGTTGCGATGATTCGGTTTGGGCGCCGCCTTTTCCCGGAGCGGCAATACCGGCTGCCCCTGCGCTGGATTTTCTGGGCGCTCTGGGTAGGGATTACCGTCTTTCTTTTCTGGGTCCTGAAGGTGTTTCTAAAATAAAAGGGAGGAAGTAAGATGACCGGCTTGAATTTTAATTACAAAGACATCTTCCGTGCCTTGCGGCTGGGGTTCTCCGCCAAAAAGGTCGGGATGGTGATGATGGGGCTTTTGTTCGCCTTTGCCGGATACTCTCTGCTCACCTACATTGCCCACATTGCCGCGGGTAACGACTGGTTATCAATCTGGGAAACACAGCGCCTGTTACCTTTCCCCAACCCGAACCTACCGTTTCCCTGGTTTTCCTGGGTGATTTACGGCGCGGGCGTCGTCTGGTTTTTAATCGTAATGCTGGTCACCGGCGCCGCGGTTGCCAAGGTTGCCTATGAACAGTTGCGGGGTAACGAATTTTTTGAGGCCGGTTCCGGGTTTCAATACGCCTTAAAGAACATCCGGGCGCTGATATCAAGCCCGCTTTTAATTATCGCCATCATCGTCCTCATCGTCGTTGCCGGACTTGTCCTCAGTGCGCTCGGTGCCATCCCCCATTTCGGACCGATATTCACCGGGCTGCTTGCAATCGTCGGCTTTTTCGCTGCCCTGTTCATCGTCTACCTCCTCCTCGTGCTCTTGTTCACCCTTCTGTTTGCCCCCGGTGTTGTTGGCGCAATGGGCAACGACACCTTTGACACGCTGTTTGAGGTTTTTTCCTGCGTCAATGAACAGCCCGCCCGTTTAATCTGGTACTCGTTCCTTGGCGCCGTGCTTGCCAAATTGGGCTCTTTTTTACTTGGGCTCGCCTCCAGCCTTGCCGGCAGAATCGGCTCGCTGGTGTTAAGCACATTTATGGGCGAACAGTGGGCAGAGATGCTCAGCGGCGCGGAATTTGTATTCAAGCTTTCGATACCGAACTGGGGTGTGTTTTCTCCCCTGCACCAGATGTTTGTTTTGGAAACCAAACTTTATGGCTTACCTCAGTTGTATGCGCCATCTTACTGGGCAAATCCAGTTTGGAGTACCGGCATCGGCTCTATTCTCCTCGGGATGTGCGGCTATGCGATTGCATTAATGGTCCTGGGCTACGGCCTTTCCGTATGGTTTACCGGCACAGTTGTCACCCTCGCCATCATCATCAGAAAGAAAGACGACAAAAACATCCTTGAAAACCCCGAAGAGGAAGAGGAGATTATCGAGCCCGCCGAACAAGAGGTAAAACAAGTATAAATCATTTAAAATCAACTGGTTAACAAACAGCGGCGTTGATGCCACCCCGCATAGAAACCGCCCACATCACAATCACGGGACAGGTTCAAGGGATTGGGTTTCGCCCTTTTGTTTACCGTCTTGCCCATAAACTAACTATTAAAGGCGTCGTTGCCAACACCAAAGCGGGTGTAAAAATTGTCGCCCAGGGCAAAAATCTAAAAAAGTTCATCGCCCAACTCCGCACCACACCACCTCCCCTGTCGGTTATTGACTCCTTTACCGTATCTTATAAAAAATCAAGGTGTTACGAAAATTTCACCATCGCTTATAGCGATGTAAAATCGAAAAAAATAGGGGCCTTTGTCTTGCCGGACATCGCCCTGTGTGATGAATGTAAAAAGGAACTTTTCTCGGTTGGCGACCGGCGGTTCCACTACCCTTTCATAAACTGCACCCAATGCGGGCCAAGATACACCATAATTCTCAACCTGCCTTATGACCGGGAAAGGACCACGATGAGCCGGTTCCGCCTGTGCCCGAACTGCGCCGCCGAGTACCGTGACCCGCGGAACCGCCGTTTTCATGCCGAACCGCTCGCCTGTCCGGTATGTGGCCCCTCTTTAACCCTATTTAATAAACACGGAACAGAGTTGTCTTGGGAACCATTAACCGGCGCCGCAAAGGCGCTCATCAAGGGAAAAGTGGTAGCAATAAAGGGGCTGGGTGGGTTTCACCTCGCCTGTGACGCAACATCAGACCGGGCGGTTAAAACATTGCGGATACGCAAGGAACGCTCGGGCAAACCTTTTGCGGTTATGGTGGAAGATGCCAATGTCGCCCGGCTTTTCTGTCAACTGAATAGGTTTGCGCTCCAGACCCTGAAATCGCCCCGGGCGCCGATTGTTTTAGCACCCAAATTGCCCAACCCCAAAATCCAGCTCTCTCCTCTTGTCGCACCAGAAAACCCCTATCTGGGCGTAATGGTCGCCTATACACCGCTCCACACCCTGCTTTTTTACACCCTGCGCCAGATTACTGGCAAACCGGCCGTTCTAGTGATGACCAGCGCCAACCAGAGCGACGAGCCGATTGTTTGCACCGACGATGAACTAAACAAGAACCTAAAACGGGTTTTTGACTACGCCGTGACCCACAATCGGGAAATCGCCAACCGTTGCGACGACTCGGTGGTGCTCGTTGAGAAAAAGAAGGCGATAATGGTACGCCGGGCACGCGGCTATGCGCCCCAGCCCATCGCGCTCGGCAAAATGTTTCACGTGAAACATCCCACCCTTGCCGTGGGTGGTGATGGCCGTAACGCCTTCTGCCTTGCCCGGGGTGATAAACTTTTTTTAAGCCCGCACATCGGCGACCTGAAATCAAGCGGCAACGAACAGTTTTTCTTGCAAACGCTGGAACGGCTCATTGACTGGACCGGCATTCAACCTCAAAGGGTGGTGTGTGACCTCCATCCTGACTACAGTTCTACCCGGCTGGCAGAAATGTTGAGTAGAAGGTGGGGCGCTAAATTGTATCGGGTCCAGCACCATTATGCCCACATACTTTCGGTAATTGTTGAGCACAATTTAACTCCACCGGTAATTGGCTTGGCGTGTGATGGCACCGGGTACGGCGTTGATGGTGCAATCTGGGGTTGTGAAACGATAGTTGTACAGCCCGACCTTTCCTGGAAACGGCTGGCTCATCTCGGCTATCTCCGGCACAATGCCGGCGGTGGTATGATTGCTGACCCGGTAAAGGTTGCCCTTGCTTACTGCAGGCAAGCGGGGATAACGACTTCGGAAATCCGCGCCCTCGGCTTAACGCCGAATAGGGGGGAGCCGGATTTGCCCTATTTAACATCAAGTCTTGGTCGGCTGTTCGATGCGGTTGCTGCGATTGTTGGTGTCTGCCGCCGGGCAACTTTTGAGGGTGAAGCGGCAATCGCGTTGGAAAAGGCGGCGGTTGATGCGGGCCGGTTAACGGTTAAACCGCCGCCGTTTTCTGCTGAACTCGACCCGCTGCCCATTTTACGCTGGGTTGTGGCGCAAACCCTTTCCCGCAAACCATCGCCCCAGATAGCCCTTGGTTTTCACCTTGCCCTGGTAAGTGGCTTGGGGGAGATGCTGACAAATTTAACAAAAAATTACCGTATTAATCAGGTGTGCCTATCAGGTGGCAGTATGCAAAACAGTTTGCTCCGTGCCGGGTTGGTAAAACTTCTCCGCCGAAGGGGCATAACGGTTTATCACAACGAGGCGGTTCCGCTCAACGATGGTGGCGTTGCCATCGGCCAGGTGGTTGTGCCGATTTTTTAACAAAACTTGAACATCATTTATTGACATCAGGTATATTTACTCTATCATCAATGCCGGATTAAAATAAAAGGCGGACAACTGTGGACAGAGTTTTTCCTTATTTTATATCTATTTTATTATACGACACTTACTACACATATTTATGTGGAAAAGGGTGTGGAAAAGTCGGGTTAAACTTTGTGGTAAGTGAAGTAGGTTTATGAATAGCGATCGGGTCTGGGCTGAAGTTCTGGAGCTGTTGAAACTCCGGGTGAATCCGCAGGCCTTCCAAACCTGGCTTGCGCCTACCCGTGTTTTCAATATGGTAAACGGGACGGTACAGGTTGCGGTCCCGAACAACTTTTTTGCCGACTGGCTCCAGCACCATTACAAGAACGAAATTGCCAATGCGCTAAAAGCGGTAACCGGCCGGGATTTGCAGATTGAGTTCTTGGTTCCTGCTGATGTTAAAGTCCGTCCCGCTGTTACGCCCCAACCAACAGTTTCGGCACAACCCACCGTTAATGGCGCTTCTCAGTTTAAGTTAAAGAGCCGCTATACCTTTGAAACTTTTATCGTTGGTGAAAGTAACCGGCTTGCTTGGGCAGCGGCGCGTAATGTGGCACAAAACCTCGGTAAGGTTTTCAACCCGCTTTTCATTTATGGTGGTGTTGGTTTGGGTAAAACCCATCTAATTCAGGCGATTGGCAATGCCGCCCTAACATCCCATCCGGGTTTAAGACTGTGTTATACGCCGGCTGAAGTGCTGTTTCTGGAGTTAATTCAGGCGATTGAGAAAAACACCCGGCTGGAGTTCAAGGAGAAGTACCGGGGGTTGGATTTGCTCCTCTTGGATGATGTGCACTATCTCGTCGGTAAGGAAAGTCTGCAAGAGGAGATATTTTACACCTTCAATGCGCTCCAGGACGCTGGCAGTCAGGTGGTTTTTACCAGCGACCGGCCACCCAAAGACATCCCGACCCTTCAGGAAAGGTTGATTTCCCGTTTGGGAAGCGGTCTTGTGGTCGACATTCAACCTCCTGAACTGGAAACCCGGGTCGCCATACTACTCCAAAGGGCGAAACAGGAAAATTTTGAATTAAGCGAAGATATCGCCTGTTACATCGCCAACCGAGTGCGCTCGAATATCCGCACCCTGGAAGCCTCGCTGGTGCGTTTGATAGCGATGCACTCACTAACCGGTCGGCCGGTAAACGCAGAACTGGCAGAAGCGGCGATAAAAGATTTAATCCAGCACGACGACCCATTGGACCCAACGCGGGTCATCAACCAGGTTGCCGAGCATTTTCAGGTTCCTGTGCCGGAGTTGAAAGGCACCTCCCGCACCAAAAGGGTTGCGCTCGCCCGGCAGGTTGCGATGTACTTAATGCGTAATGTGTTAAACCTTTCTTTAAAGGACATTGGCTTTCATTTTGGTGGTAAAGACCACACAACGGTGATGCATGCAATAGAAAAAATTAACGGTTTGAAATCCCGCGACCCAATGTTTGCCAGCCAGATTGAACGAATTTCCCGTCTTATAAACAACCACTGATACGGAAAACGGTGTGTAAAAGTTTGTGGAGTCGTCCACGGTTTGTAAAACCTGCACACTACCCATACACAATCCACCTTAGATTACACAGTAGTATTGCAGTATAAAATAAAACATTTCAACAATATACAACAAATCACACATATACCGATTGCCATCAACCCCAGCAGATTAAATAAATCTTATAAATGATGTAGTATAAAGGTAGAGTATACCGAGTCTATTTAAAATTAGTATATAATTATAAATAGATGATACAAAGTGGGTGTTTTATTGGTGGTAAAGAGAAAGATTGCTAACTGGCAGTACATCCTGAGTGTGACTATTGTTAAATTAGTTCAATACAGTTGTTGACTTTTAATTTGGTTTAAATATATTTTTAATCTTGTGAAGACATTCTGCCGGATACGCTGGAGTGAAAATCTCAACTACGGGTTTGCCAATGGCAGAGTCCGTGCCCAAGAAACATCGCTTCTGGACCGAAATCAGTATGAGCGACTGTTGAAAGCAAACGGTGTTGAAGAGTTCCTTGCCGCTCTTACCGAAACCCGTTACGGGCAATTTGTCAACGAGAACGCAGAACCAAGTCAGATTTTTACCGCCGCGCACCAGGAGAACATCCGGTTCTGTAAAACATATGCGGCCGAACTATGGTTAAAGGCGCTTATCGGAAATCAAGCCGATATCTTTAATCTCAAGGTGATATTAAAAAACCGTTATCAAGAAAAAAGTACCGCTTCAAAGGATTTGTTGAGCGGTGGCGAGTGGAGTTTGAACGAGCTGAACGCAATTACCGCGTCCGAACTGAAACGCCCGTTTGCCGAGCAGAAAATTCTCGTCTTAGCCCACCGCTGCGCCCAGGAGGCGCTGCGCCTGGCACGTGAGAAGCAGGACCCATCAATGATTGACCTTTTGCTTGATAAACTGGCGCAGGAACAGGCGCTGATTTGGGCGACGGGTAACGATTTTGCCTCCGGTTACTTTCGGCTTTATGCCGACCTGATGAACATCAGGACTTTAATACGGCTCAAGGTTTTAAACGAGACTGTTGCCACATTAGAAGCCGCCTTTTTGCCCGGAGGGGAAATTAGCCGGCAAAACCTGCAACGGGCTTATGAATCGGAGTCGGGCGCGGTTAAAGGCGTGACGCTCGCGCCGCCTTTTGGGGCGCTACTTTTGGCGGGCAGGCAGGCACAGGAGGCGGGTGCGAGCCTGCTGCCAATCGAGAATATGATACGACAACTTTTGCTTGACTACATCAACTGCGCCCGCTATATTGCCTTGGGCTACGAACCGCTGTGGCGCTTCTTTTTGTTGCGGGAAAACGAGTTGACCAATCTGCGGCAGATTTATGCGGCAAAGCTTGCGGGCTGGGATATGAAACAGTGTCAAGAGGTGGTGGTTTATGGATTCTGATGCGGGACGGGTTGCGGTTGTCGGACCGGGTGCGGTGGTGACGCCATTCCGTGGCGTCGGGCTTGATGTGTTTCCCGTTGAGCCTGGTACCGACCCGGTTGAACTTGTCCAGAGTTTGATTAACACCGGCTACCAGTTGGTGTTTTTTACCGACGACCTTACCGAAAGTTTACAACCGCTGATTGAAAAGTTCCACAATGCTGCGCTGCCCTGTTTAGTGGCATTGCCGTTCACCGGTAGCGATGCCGGGGAAAGGCGTTTGCGCGCCGCGGTGCGCCGGGCCTGCGGTGCCGATGTGCTTGATGTAAAGTCGGGGGAGAGTTATGAGTGAGGTAACAGGTACCATCATTCGGGTTTCCGGACCGCTCGTTGTTGCCCGGGGTATGGCAGGCTCGAAGATGTACGATGTGGTACGGGTTTCAGAAAAGCGGTTGTTGGGCGAGATTATCCAACTGCGCGGCGACGAAGCGGCGATTCAGGTTTATGAAGAGACCGCCGGCATCGGTCCGGGTGAACCGGTTTACCCAACCTATGAGCCGCTTTCGGTGGAACTGGGGCCCGGGCTTCTGGAGACCATCTATGATGGCGTCCAGCGACCTTTGCACCTGCTTGAGGAGAAGGCGGGCTATTTCATCACCCGGGGTATTGAGGTACCGGCTCTATCCCGGGAGCGGAAATGGCATTTTGTTCCCCTCTGTCAGAAAGGAGACACGGTCGGACCAGGCGATGTTATTGGTGAAGTTGCCGAGACCGTTCTGGTTAAACACCGGATTTTAGTTCCGCCCGGAGTTCAGGGTAGGGTGCGGGAAATCGCCGAAGGTGACTTTTGCGTTACCGACCCGGTGGCAGTTTTAGAAACCGCGACCGGAGAGCATAGGTTAACGATGGTTCAGCGCTGGCCGGTGCGTCAGCCGCGACCGGTGCGGCGCCGGCTACCACCTGATGAACCGCTCTTGACCGGGCAGCGGATTATCGACACATTCTTCCCGATTGCCAAAGGTGGCACCGCCTGTGTGCCCGGGCCTTTTGGTTCCGGCAAAACGGTCATCCAGCACCAGTTTGCGGAATGGTCTGATGCCGATATTGTGATTTTTGTTGGCTGTGGGGAGCGGGGCAACGAAATGACCGATGTCCTTTTGGAGTTTCCCAAACTGAAGGACCCGAAGAGCGGTGAACCGCTGATGAAACGGACGGTGCTTATTGCCAACACCTCCAATATGCCGGTGGCAGCACGGGAAGCCTCGGTTTACACCGCAATCACGATTGGTGAATACTTTCGTGATATGGGTTATTCGGTGGCACTTCAGGCCGATTCAACCTCACGCTGGGCAGAAGCGATGCGGGAGATTTCCGGACGACTTGAGGAGATGCCTGGTGAAGAGGGGTATCCGGCATACCTGGCGACCCGCATCGCCGAGTTTTACGAGCGTGCCGGACGGGTTACCTGTCTGGGAAGGTATCAGGGAAAAGAGATGGAGGGTTCGCTGACGGTGATTGGTTCGGTTTCACCACCCGGCGGCGACCTTAACGACCCGGTGGTGCAGGCAACATTACGGGTTGTCAAGGTGTTCTGGTCTCTCGAAGACAAACTGGCATTCCAGCGGCACTTCCCCGCCATCTCCTGGTTGCGTTCTTACTCACTTTATACCGATGTTGTTGCCGCCGCGATGGCGCAAAGGACCCAGCCGGATTTTTTAGAGCATGCCCGGCAGGCGATGGCGCTACTGCAAAAAGAGGCAGAACTGGAGGAGATTGTTCGGCTCGTGGGCAAGGACACCCTTTCGGCAGAAGACCGGCTGGTGTTAGAGGTTGCCCGTTCCTTACGAGAAGATTTTCTCCACCAGAACGCCTTCCACGAAATCGACACCTACACCTCGCTTAAAAAGCAGGCAGCAATGCTGGCGGTGATACTGAGGTTTTACGCCCTAACCCGAGAGGCTTTGAACCGCGGGGCAGAGATAGACCAGATTGAGAAATTGCCGGTGCGGGAACGAATCGCCCGTATGAAATTTATTCCCGAAGAGGAGTTTGAATCGGCGCTTAACGCCCTGCACCGGCAGCTGGAGGCGGAAATAAACCGATTGAGCGGAAATTATGATTAAAGAGTTTCAAACCGTGCACTCAATTGCCGGACCCTTGATGGTCGTCGAAGGGGTGGCTGGTGTCAAGTATGCGGAACTGGTTGAAATCACTCTACCCAATGGCGAGAAGCGGCGGGGTGAGGTTTTGGAAGCCGAAGAGGACCGGGCGCTCATCCAGGTTTTCGAGGGTACAAGCGGGATTGATGTCCCGCGGGCGAAGGTGCGATTTCTTGCTCGCGGGATTGAACTGGCACTTGCCGAAGATATGCTGGGCCGGGTTTTCGATGGTTTAGGAGAGCCACGCGATGGCGGACCACGCTTGATTCCCGAGAAGCGTGCCGACATCAACGGCGCACCAATTAACCCCTACTCCCGAGCGTATCCAAACGAGTTTATTCAGACCGGAATCTCAGCGATTGATGGTTTGAACACCCTGGTCCGGGGTCAGAAACTGCCGATTTTTTCGGGCACCGGTTTGCCCCACAACCGGCTTGCCGCCCAGATTGCCCGTCAGGCACGGGTGTTGGGAGGTGAAGAGTCGTTCGCGGTGGTGTTTGCCGCGATGGGCATAACCTTTGAAGAGGCGGACTTCTTTATTCAGAGTTTCACCGCATCGGGCGCCATCGAACGGACGGTTCTCTTCCTTAATTTGGCAAACGAACCGGCGATTGAGCGGATTGCAACCCCGCGCACGGCGCTGACGGCGGCGGAATATCTGGCGTTTGACCTCGGGATGCATGTCCTGGTGATTTTAACCGATATGACCAATTACTGCGAGGCGTTGCGCGAGATATCGGCGGCGCGCAAAGAGATTCCCGGGCGCCGCGGCTACCCCGGTTATCTCTACACCGACCTGGCATCAATCTACGAACGGTGTGGCCGAATTAAGGGCCGCGAAGGTTCGATTACGATGATGCCGATTTTGACGATGCCCGAAGATGACAAAACCCATCCGATTCCTGACCTTACCGGTTACATCACCGAAGGGCAGATAATTTTGTCAAGGGCTCTACACCACAAGGGAATTGCCCCACCGATTGATGTTTTACCTTCCCTGTCCCGCCTGAAAGACAAGGGTATTGGTGCGGGTAAAACGCGCGAGGACCACGCCGACCTTTTCAATCAACTTTATGCCTGCTATGCCCGGGGCAAGGAGGCAGAGGAGTTGCAGGTGATTTTAGGCGAAGCCGCCCTTTCGGAAGCGGACCGGGTTTATCTTAAATTTGCCCAGGTTTTTGAGGAACGGTATATCGCCCAGGGTGAGTACGAGAACCGGACGATTGAACAGACGCTAAATCTGGGCTGGGAACTTTTGGCGATGTTTCCTCGTGCCGAACTGAAACGGGTGCGCGAAGCGTACCTTGACAAATACTTTCAGCCGCAAAAACAATAACGCCCGCTTCAACAGTTGACAAACTCATTTTAAATCGGTATTATGGCGTCGGAGTATTGGGATGACGCCGGCAAGGCCAAAGAGGAAAAAGGCTGGTCTAGCCTTTACCAATATTGCCATTCAACCTGGTGATATCGTGGTGATGTTAGACCAGAATGGTCGGGTCGTCCAATGGAACGAAGAGGCGGAGCGGGTTTTGGGGTTCAGCGCCGAGGAGGTCGTTGGTCAGCCCTGGGTGGTTGTGTTTCCTAATTCCGGCCTGGATATAAAAGCGGTGCTGGCAGGAAAGGAGTTTGCCAATGGGTTTGAAGCCCACCGTAAAGACTCGGCTCGGGTCGGACTCTATTTCTATGCGACGGCAGTACGGAATGACCAGGGGATGATTGCCGGCGTGGTTTGTGTCGGACGGGATGTCACTCATTTCTGGCATCCCTATGAGCAGGTTGAGGAGATTGAGAAGAGGTTTACTACCCTCAGCGAATTGACCACCGATGGGGTACTGATTCTTACCTCGCGCGGCCGTATTGTCAAGGCAAACGATGCGGCTGCGGAACTGCTTGCCGTCCCCAATCCGGAATTTCTTGTCGGCAGAAACATCGGGGATTTTGTTGAGCCCGCGAAGAAAACGGAGCTGACTTCATTCCGCAACATTTTGTTTCGCCAGGGCAGGCATAAAGCGGTAATTGGTGTCAAGACTTTTTCTGGAGAAATCAGACAGGTTGCGGTACGGGCCGCGGTCGTTGAAGGTGCCCGGGAGTGGCACATTGTGGTTGCGGGTCGGGACATAACTCAGGAGGTTGCGGCGCGGGCAACCGAAATTTTGGCTGAGGAGAAGTTTCGCCGGGTGTTTGAAGCCAGTCCCACCGCGCTGTTTCTGGAAACTGTCGACGGGACGATTGTTGATGTAAATGTCAAGGGAGTTGAAATGTTCCAGACGACCCGCGAGGCAATGATCGGGAAAAAGCTGCGGGATTTGGTGCCGGACGATGTTAAGCCGCTTTTTCGGGAAATTAGAGCGGTGCTTTTTGACCGGGGGGAGTTTAACATCAATGTTGTATCGACACTGCCTGACGGGCGCCGTATCTGGGCAGAAGTTGCGGCAACTTTTATCGAGGTGGGGGACAAAGGCTTTATCCTGGTCAATATCAGGGATATCACCCGAGAGAAGGAACTCCTCGAGAAAATAAAGGAGGATGAAGCCCGGCTGGAGCTGTTATTTCGCTCAATACCGGCATTTGTTTGGACCACCGATATTGAACGGCGAATTACTTCAGCACTGGGGTCCGCCTTAAGTAAGTTGGGCTTAACCCCCGCAGAGTTGATAGGCAAAAAATACGAGGAGTTCTTTAAAGAGCCCCTGGTCAATGAGGCGCATCTTCAGGCGCTGAGAGGAGAGTCGGTACATATCAACTTTTCCTATCAAGGGCGAAGTTATCAGGGCCAGGTTGAACCGTTACGTAGTGATGAAGGGACGCTGGTTGGTGTTGTTGGTGTTGCCCAGGATGTAACCGAAATCCGTCAGGTTGAAGCCGAGGCGCAGGAAAGGATGGTCGCCTACGAGACATTGATGAACACCGCCCCAGTTGGCATCGGCGTCCATCAGGATGGCAAGATAGTGATGGTCAATCCGGCAGGTGCGCGATTACTGGGCTATGACGACCCACAAGAGGTCGTTGGGTTGAACGTTCTGGATATTGTTCATCCGGAAGACCGGCCATTGGCAATAAAGCGGATTAGAGATGTAATTGAACAACAAAAGTCCGGGGCGCCAGTTGAAGAAAGGTTCCGGCGGCGGGATGGCAGTTATGTTCCGATAGAGGTCGTCAATGCCCCATTCCTCTGGAAAGGACGGCCCGCGGTGCTGGTTGTTGTTCGGGATTTAAGCGGCGAGAAACAATTAACCCAGCGGGCGGAAGAAGCCTGGTTGCACGCCAAGGCAATTCTGGAAATTTCGCCCCACGGTATTGCCGCGCAAACCGATGGCCGAATTGTCTTTGCCAATCCGGCGTTTGCCCAAATGTTTGGTTATTCTTTGGAGGAGTTAATCGGCATGCCCGTCAAAGAGCTTATTCCTGAATACGAGGAAAAACGGATTGCCGAATATGCCGCGGCCCGTCTAAAAGGCGAACCGGCGCCCGTTCGTTATCAAGTCGATGGTCGGCGCAAAGACGGTACAGTTTTCCGGCTCAATGCCGAAGTGACTACCTATGAGATAGGGGGCAAGCGTTATGTCCTTGGTTTTATAACCACCGGCTCGTCTGATTGACACAAGATAAACTTTAAGTAAAATTGCTAAATATGTTGAGTACAATGCGCAAACGGGTTAAGGTGATTATGTTTATTGTCGCGGCGGCATTTATCGCCGGGTTTCTGATGAGCGAATTGTGGCAGCTCATCCGCTACCGGGAAAGAGGCGGTCGGCGCCAAATTCTTTCGGGTGGAGTTGGTAAGGTGGGCAATCAGACCATCGGCTTTGACGAATATCGGCAGGTGCGGGAGTTCATTACCCAGAAGTATCGAAAAGACAGCCTGTTCCGTGACCTGACAAATGAAGACGAGACGAGAATTGAACACCTTACCTGGGATTACCTGATAAAGGAGCTGACCTGGAATAAGGTTTTGCAGGAGTCAAAGCTGAACATAACCGAGGGCGAACTGGAGTGGATTATTACCCACTTTCCCCCGCAGGCGCTGCAAGACCACCCCGATTTAATGACCGATGGTAAGTTTGACACCACGAAGTACCTTCAGGCGCTCCAGAACCCGCAAAACCGACCGTTCTTCGCGCAATATGCCCGGGAGATTTACGAGCAGTTGCGGCCCCAGAAGTTACAGATGTATGTTGCTGGTGCCTTACAGGTGAGTGAAGCTGAGGTTGAAGATGCCCTATCCCGGGCGAACACCATTACCAGCGTTACCGCCCTGCGTTTCGGACCAGGCTCCCTTACGGAAGAGGAAAAGAAGTTTGAACCCACCGATGCCCAGATGCGCGCCTATTATCGTGCTCACAGTAAAGAGTATCAGCCTAAAGAAGAAATCCGGGAAGCACGTTTTGTATTCTTTCCCTTTGGTGTTACCCAACAGGATTCGGTGGCGGCACGGGAGCGGATCGAAGAGGCTTACCGACGGTTACAGGCGGCAGACCCGGCAAGTATCCGCGACAGTTTTGAGATGGTTTCCTACACCTTTGGTGATTTTGAACCAGAGACGGCAGCCGTTGCCTTGAACTTATCGCAATTTTTCCCGGCAACCGAATCGGTGGTACGGCGCTTAAAGCCTGGAAATTTCAGCCGACCGGTTGTCGCCGAAAATGGCTGGCAGATTGTATTTCTTGATAGCGCGCGCAACGACACCGTCTGGGTCCGGCGGGTTCGCGTGCGCATCAAGCCGGACGAGAGCCGGGAACTGGCGCTACTCGATCGGGTGAAGACTTTTATCGACCAGGCAAAGGCGGACAATTTTGATTCGGTGGCGGCGCGCGAGAATTTGACAATTTCCCCGACGCCGGCGCGCATTGTTGGGAAAAAGAAGCTGAACTGGGCGGTGGAGATTTACAACCCGGGCCAACTGGTGGAATGGGCACGGGAGGCAAATACAGGTGATATCCTTGATGTTCCGCTACGCGGTCCGTACGGGTTTTATGTTTTTCAGTTGAGTAAGATTGTCCCGGCTAAACCGGCGCCCTTTGAACAGGTAAAAGAGGCGGTGCGCTGGAAACTGCGTCAGGAGGAGCAAAAGAAGTTGTGGCGCAAGAAGGCACAGGATGCGGTTGCCGAAATTAAAGCCGGAAAGACGCTGGAACAGTATGCGAGTGAGCACCCTGGGGTTGAGTTGATTCAGGAAGAGATTAAAGGTATTTATGACTATATGGCACGAGGCAGGTATGGTGTGGAGTTCGTAGTGGCGGCGCTGGCACTGGAACCAAATCAGACCACCGGTCCGATTGAGACCAACTGGAGCAGTTTCATCATTCGCTGCGATGGCAAGCAGCAGACCGAACCGCCGGTTATGACAGCCGATAAATTTATCGAACAAAAACAGCAACGGCTGTTTCAAGAGTTGTGGCAGAAAATCACCGAGGAGCCGGAATCAAGAGACCTACGTCTGTTTCGGGGATATTGACACAGGGCGGTTTTCAATTAATATTATATCTAAGGGTGATGGGCCAAAAGGCCCCATCGTCTAGCGGTTTAGGACATCACTCTTTCAAGGTGAAGGCACCGGTTCGACTCCGGTTGGGGCCATCTGGTTTTGGTATGAGTGCGGGAGTAGCTCAGCTGGTAGAGCATCACCTTGCCAAGGTGGGGGTCGCGGGTTCAAATCCCGTCTCCCGCTTTTTTCGGCGGCATAGCCAAGCAGCAAGGCAGCGGTCTGCAAAACCGCAATTCCGGGGTGCAAATCCCCGTGCCGCCTTGCCTGTTTGCCGGGGTGGCGGAATAGGCAGACGCAAGGGACTTAAAATCCCTTGACCCATTTAGGGTCGTGCCGGTTCGACTCCGGCCTCCGGCATCTTTGCCGGGACGGTTTTTTGGGCCGTTAGCTCAGCAGGCAGAGCACCTGGTTTTTAACCCGGTGGCCGCAGGTTCGAATCCTGCACGGCCCATATCGTTTGGGTAAAATTGCAAGCCTTGATTGTTTGACAGGAGTCGGGTAGATTTAACGCAGGTGAAAAATAACCAGTCGCGAAAAAACGAGAGGTCCGCAAAAGAGCGTTTTTACTGTGATGTGATGCTGGGCAAACTGGCACAGAAGTTACGGCTGTACGGTCTGGATGTTAGGTATGAAAGGAACCGTAGCGGCATGGCGGCTTATCGCGCTGCCCGTGCTGAAGGTCGGGTTTTTTTAACCCGCAATCGGCGGCTGCAAAATTTGCCTGGAGTTTTGTTTGTTGAGAAAGAAAAGCCGGTGGAGCAGATAGCAGAGTTAAAAAACCGGCTGGGTTTGGGTCCGGGTGTTTTTGAAAAAAAGGAAGAAGCCGGGCTGCTATCACGGTGCCTGGTTTGCAATGAGCCTTTAGCAAGGATAAGCCGGGATGAGGCACGGCCGGCGGTGCCTTTTTTCATTTATCAGATTCATTATGAGTTTCGACGGTGTCCGAAGTGTCGCCGGATTTACTGGCCCGGCAGCCATGTCCAGAATATGTTGAAAGATGTTAAGAGAAAAGGTTAGAAAGGGAGGAGTTTATGGCGATTGTCCTGGATGGTAAGGGTTTGAAAATTGAGGATATTGTTAAAGTGGCAAGGGACCGGGAGAAGGTGGAGCTTTCGGCTGCGGCGCGGGAGCGGATAAATCGATGTCGTGAGTTCGTTGAGGAGAAAATTCGCCAGCGGGCGGTGATGTACGGGATTACCACTGGCATCGGCGAGCTCTCCGAAGTTGTTTTGTCTCCGGAACAGATAAGGCAGTTTCAGCGCTATCTGGTCTATTCCCATTCTGCGGGGTGCGGCGAGCCGCTACCAGAAGAGGTAGTGCGGGCTGCGATATGTTCCCGGATAAATGTGCTGGCAAATGGTCATTCGGGTATCAGACTGGCGGTCGTTGAGCTTCTAGTGGAGATGCTGAATCGTGGCGTGACACCGGTTGTATTTGACCGGGGTTCGGTTGGTGCCTGTGGTGACCTGTCACCGATGAGTCAGATGGCCTTGGTGCTTTTGGGTGAAGGTGAGGCCGTATTCCAAGGTCGCCGGATGAAAGGTGCGGAGGCGCTGGCTGCTGCTGGACTGAAGCCGATTGAATTTGAAGCCCGAGACGGGCTGGCAACGATTAACGGTTCCAATATGACCGCGGGGATGGGTGCGCTGGAGCTGTTTGATGCCCAGCGGTTGATAAAAACTTCTGAGATTGCGGCGGCGCTGACGCTGGAAGTGCTCAATGCCAACATGGCAGCGTACGACGAGCGGATTCATAAAGCGCGGGGTTATGCGGGCGCGATTGCATGTGCCGAGAATATCCGGCGGCTAACCGCCGAATCCGAGATGCTGAAGCAGCCTGGGAAAAAGGTTCAGGACGCCTATGCGCTAAGGTCAACACCTCAGGTGGTGGGCGGTGCCAAGGATGCGCTTTTTTGGGCAAGAGAGATGTTTGAGACCGAGTTGAACGGGGTTGGCGACAATCCGCTGTTTTTCCCTGAAGACCAGGCTTACCTCACGGGCGCGAATTTTCAGGGAACACCGCTGGCGTTAGCGCTGGATTTGACCGGTACGGCGGTAACGATGATTGCGGTTTTGGTTGAGCGACGGACGAACCGGCTTTTAAACCGCAACCTTTCGGTCGGGTTGCCGGCTTTCTTGACCAAGGGCGCCGGTATGTTTTCGGGCTTGATGTTGACCCAGTACACGCAGGGGATGCTGGTTTGTGAAAACCGCATTCTGTCCGCACCGGCCGCAACCGGTTCGATTCCGGCGGCTGCCGACCAGGAAGATTTTGTATCTATGTCCTTTACATCAGCCCGGAAAATGGCACAGATTCTTGAGAACACCTGGTACGTGATTGCGATTGAACTGCTCGCCGGTGCGCAAGCGGTTGAATTCCGCAAGCCATTGAAGCTGGGTGTCGGGACAAACCGGGCTTATCAAGCGATCAGGTCGGTCGTTGAAAGGCTGGAAGAAGACCGGCCGTTGCAGTACGATATCAACCGGCTAAAAGCGCTGGTGAGTTCGGGCGAGCTGTTGGCACAGGTTGAGGCCGAAGTTGGTCCTTTGAAATAAAGCGGCTTTTAAAGCGAGCGGGGCGTCCTGATGGACGCCCCGCAACGTTTAATGATGGCATTAATGCTGGATGACCAGCTTTCTTGTCTGTACGGTACCGGATGGGGTTGACATACGAACGAGGTAGATGCCATTTGTTAAGTTGGAGACGTCAATGCGATGTATTGGGCCGGTTGGGAGGAGCTCGGATTTGACCAAAGTGCCAACGGAGTTGAACAGTTCTATCTTGAGCTGTGTGTTAGCCGGCGCTGTGATGGTCAAGATGCGATGTGCCGGGTTGGGCGCAAGCGCGATAATTGAGTTTTCGGTCCGCCGTGTAAGGTCAGCAGATATTCCGTTACGCCGTGGCGCCGGAGGTGAAAATAGATTCATTGTGTCGGGAATGTACACATAGAACTCGTTGGTGCCGTTGCCCCGCAGCGCCCAGACCTGCCGGCGCAGGAAGGTGAGGGCGCCACCGGCCTTTACCCGTTTGCCTGAAGGTCCTTCGGGCATCTCGGAAAGTTCGTACCAGTTGTTCGTCGTCAGGTTGAAGCAGTAGAAGTAGTTGCGGTTACCGCCCGTGAGTGTGTAAAGTGTATTGTTACCATCACTGGTAATACCGCACCCCTCACCACAGCGCGAACGCTTACCCGAAGAGGAGTAATCAGGCACCGGGGTCTTCGGATACCAGGCGTCTTCCGCAATTGAATACTGGTAGAACTCGTTGACCTTTGATTTGATGGCATAGAGATGGTCTGAGTTGTGGGCACAGAGCGCCGAGCCGGACTTAAACTTTTTCCCAGAAGGACCAGCGGGCGCCTGAGCCAGAGCACGCCAGGTGTTGGTTTCGACTGAATACACATAGAATTCGTAGGTGTTAGACCCCTTCAGGAGGTAAACAAAGCCGCTGTTATCTCTGTTGACATAGGCTAAGCCGGTGCCACCCTTTAAGGTTTTGCTGCCGGCGGGTACATCGGGCAGTTGCGTCCAGGTGTTGTTAATGACATCGTAGCGCCAGAATTCGAGTGTGCCGTTGCCTTTCGTGGCATACACATACCGTTCGCCATCTGAGCAGAGCGCGCCGCCTTTGCGTACCGGTTTTCCGGATGGTCCGGTCGGCATTGAGGGCAGCACACGCCAGATTCCAGCCGGGACATTGTAAACATAAAAGTCAAGCGTCTTATTGCCGCGCAAGGCATAGATTCGGGCGGAGTCGGTTTCAATACCGGTCAGGGCACCACCGTGTTTTACTGGATTGGCTCCAGGCGGAAGGTCGGGCCGGCGTTGCCAGCCAAGGGCACCGGGCGACACCCGCAGTTTTACATTCAAACTGTCGTTGGTCGGTTCGGCATCACCGGGTGCGACAACCGCGGCAATCAGCCGATAGTAACCGATGGTTGCTGCCCAGGGTGGCAGACGCAAATCCCGGGTTTCGCCTGGGGCAAGGTCTGTTGATGAGACCGAATCGTAATAAACTGTACTACCACTGACCGTGTCAATGATGGTCAGAAATACCCGGCACGCGCTCGGGATTGAACCAAAGTTCTTTGCCCGGGCGATGGGTGAAACAATCATCGGTCGCATATCACCCTGCGGGGAAAGCGAAACCAGTCCGACATCCCGCATCACCACCCGACAGACAGTTGAAAGGGTGTCGTTTCTGGGATTCGGGTCGCCGAGCCCAACTGAACAACGCACAGTGTAATTTCCAGGAGCGGCGCGCCAGGTGGAAAACTGAACATCGCGGGTTGAGTCTTTAGGCAGGAGGTTGACAAGGACGGAATCAGAGAACACCGTGCCTGAGGAGCCAGTTATCTTTAAGAAGGTTTTAAAGGAGCGGGCAGTGGGCGAGTAGTTGGCAACGCGGGCAACCGGAGTTATATCACCCGGGTCGACATCACCACTCGGCGCGACAATCTGAACAACTCCGACATCGGTACCAACCACGCTGACCGTTCCAATGACACGGTCGTTGGCTGGATTCTGGTCCCGAGACAGTAATGTGGTACAGCGGGTGCTGAAAAGCCCCGGTGTGTTAGCATACCAGTCGGGGAACGATATCACCGTATCGGTGCCCGCGGGCAGAGAGATAGATAGTTGCGCAAGGTAGCCATCAGTGATGGTGAACCGGCAGAAGAATACCTCACCGGTTGAACCGAAGTTGCGGATGCGAGCCTGAGGAACAACCACTGCGCCCGAATCAACATCGCCAACCGGTGCAACAACGGCGACCGCGGCGACATCGTGCACCAGCACCGTTGTACTTGACCCTATCGTATCGTTGTTGCGGTTGGCATCGTTTGCCACATAGACCGAACAGCGAACCGGCAGGGTGCCACGCGGGGCGTTGACCCGCCAGGGGGTCAGGTTGATGGTGTCAAGCGCCCCGGGGTTAATCGTTGTTAACAAAGAGTCGTTGTAAAAGGAGCCGATACGAACAAAAACCCGAACATTTTCCTGGACCGAGCCGAAATTGGCGATTGTTACCCGAACTGGCACTATTGAGTTGGAGTCCACAAAAGCCGAAGGCGACACAATCGCCCGCGCGGCGATGTCGTGTGCCGCAACGACGAATGAACCGGTAATACGGTCGTTTGCGGGAACCAAATCACCGGCAAGTTTAGTTGAGCAGGCGGTGGTGTAGGTGCCGCGCGGACCACAGGGCCAGTTGGAGAAAAAGACATTAACCGACTCACCCGGTGCCAGGTTGTTTACCAGCGCACTGTCAAGCCAGGTGGTGGTGCCGGTGATGCGGAAGATTGCCCGGAAGTTTTCGGTGGTGTTCCCGAGGTTCCGGACCCGAGCCTGGACCGGTAAACTTGATGCCGAGTCAACATTGCCAATCGGCGCGAGAATTTTTGTACAGGCGACATCGCGGACCCGGACAAACACATTGGCGGTTGCGCGGTCGTTGCCCGGGTTGTTGTCACTGGAAAGTTCGGTGGAACACCGTACCGTGTGCGTGCCCCGCGGCAATGCGGTCCAAGAGGGGAAGTTAACGGTGTCAATCGTGCCGGCGGCAAGGGTTTTGGTGCGGGTCTGGTTGTAGCTGGTGCCGCTTATTGACAGGACGATCGGAAAGGTTTCGTCGGTGTTGCCGTAGTTGCGGACCGTGGCTTGAATCGGGACAACGGTGCCTGAGTCAACCGTTGCCGGTACCGAGATGGAAACCACCCCAACATCGCGATAGCGGACAAAAACCGAGCTGCTGAGGCGGTTGTTTGCCGGATAGGTATCACCGGCGAGCATTGTGGAGCACCGAACCGCAAGGTTGCCGGCGGGTTGGGCGGTCCAAACCGAAAAGGTGGCAAGGGCAGAGTCGTGGGCACCGATGTAAGGGATGATAGTGTCCGCAGTGTAGCTGGTGCCGATGGTGAAACGGACCGGGCAGTTTGTGACCGGGACCGATGAGTAGTTGCGGACGCGTGCCTGAGGTACGATGGGGGTGCCGTACTCAACAGTACCGGTTGGCTGGATGATGCGGCTGACTCCGACATCAAGGTTGGTGGCGATAACCCGAGCTGAATCCCGGTCCGGCAGGTAGTTTGGTTTGGTGGCGGTTACATAGAGATAGCCCGGGGTGGTTGGGTTGATGGAGAATGTTACCTGTCCGGCGGCATTGGTGTAGTTACGGGTGTACACCTCGCTACCTTTCCAGAGGCAGACCAGGGCCCCAGATATCGGGTTTGAACCCGAGCGGACCGTAACGGTGAAGTTCTGGATGCCGATGTTGATTGGTGAAGCGAACTGGGCGTCGAGTTGCGCTGGGACCTGTTCATACATCAACTGGAGCGGGTCGCCGAAGTAGTTCAGTTCGAAGTAACACCAGCGCCAGGCACCGTCACTGATGTTAGCAAAATTCCGATAAACTTCTTTGGATTCGGCATGAGTTAAGCCGATGGGCATCGTGTCGTGATTGAAGAAGTAGTCGTAGAAGCGGATGTCCAGTATTTCCGAAGGGCCGAGAGACGGTGGTGTGCCCCAGCCGTAGCGGGAGTTCATAATTACATTGAGGGCACCACCGGTGGCGCAATTGTGGCTCGCCTCGGCAAGGCAGTCCGAGTACTCAAAGTTTCCCGGGTAGCAGGCGATAGAGTTTATCAAACCAACCCGGGAACCGTTGTTGTGGCCCGGAATGACACTGGTTGAGTAGAAAGCGGTTGAGTTGTGGTAGATACCGGTCTCGTTGCCATGGCCCACGAGATGGGCGAACTGGAACCCGTGGTTAAGCGAGTCGCGCACCATCGTGGTGTTGGTCGGATATTTAATGCGGACTGCAGTCCAGCCCGAAGGCAGGAGATCACGGATGGAGTCGTTACACATTGAGTCGTTGTAGCCATTCCAGAGAAAGGCTTCAACAAGGAGGATGCGGCGCAGGTAGTCGGTTGGCGGATTGGTTTCATGGGTGATGACCTTATTGACAAAGGTTTTTACCTGATTGGTGTCGTCAACACTTGCCCGACCAACATAAAGGTCGTAGTACAGGTCGGTCGTGTCCCGGCCATACTCACCGAAGATGTTGTCGTTGTTTGAGTCCCAGGACCACTGGAGGTCAACATAGTACAAATCGCACGGGATGTTACCGGTGTATCCTGCACAGTAGGCACGTGCCTGACGGGAGGGAACAACGCTGATGTCGCCGCCCAAGAGGACCCACATTGTGCCGTAGTTGTTGAAGTAGTCCCGGATGAAGTTGCGGATTTTTTCCTGGAGGTCCCGACCCGAGTAGTTGGAGTTTATCCAGGAGGTGGTGCGGACAACGGTTGAGTAGCCCATTTTGGTCCGCCAGTTGACAAGAGGCTGGAAATAGGGTTCAAGGGTGCTGTTGGTGATTATGACATAGTCGTAGGTGCCAAAGTCGGTTTCCTTTTTTGGTGGTGCATAGCGCGACACATCTTCCGGATTTGCAACGATGGATTGGACCGCAGCCGAGAAAAGTTTTTGCTGCTTTTCGGTTAAGGTGATGTTTTCAGCCGCGGGGTCGGGTTCGTATGTTATTGA
This sequence comes from uncultured bacterium, assembly GCA_964626075.1. Lineage (GTDB taxonomy): Bacteria > Hydrothermota > Tepidihabitantia > Tepidihabitantales > Tepidihabitantaceae > Tepidihabitans. The sequence goes on along the minus strand of CAZVDD010000013.1, from coordinate 123,349 downwards.
TAGATTTAACCGTGAAGCGATGATGTAAGATTGGGTTTTAGGGTCATAGCGGACCGGATTCAGGGTGATGGTTACAAGCCGGAACCCGGATTTGATGCCCACCGAACTGACTGAAATTAGATTTTCGGGCCAGGGGTTAGTACCCTGATAAACTGTAGGGTCAGGTTCGACAAATTGCGGCAGGTTGCGCTGGGAAATCGGCACCGGTGGTTGTGCGGGAAACGGTGGGTTTTCTGCCTTTAATGTCACGATGTTTGCCGGTGCGACCGTAACTGAACCCGGTTTCATTCCCTGAGGGATGACAAGAGTGAACGCGTAAAGAGGAAGGGTTGGTTTGCCTGTTTCCCGGGTGTAGTCAACCGTAAAACGATAACGGTCGAGTTGTGGGTCTTTTTTGGGGGCAAGGAGAGAGAATGCCCTGCCGTCTTGGTAAATCTGTTCTACTGTAAATGACTGAGGCGAAAATTGAAATGATTTCGACCAACCAGCACCAACTGAATAGCCGGTCAGTCCGAATGCTAATGTAATGAGTGTAACAATGACTTTGTGCCTCATTCTGGCACCTCCTTTGTTTTATAGCTGTTTTACTGAATAGGATTTTACCGGATGAGTTTCCACCAAATTGTGGTGGAGGGTGGTTTGTTTCGCCAGACCGAAGTAGATGGTCATAAGCACCACGCCTTTTTGAGCCTGATATATTTTGCCTTAAAATCGGCGCGGTGTCAAGTTATTTTTTGTTGCCGGGTACTGTGGTTAAGGGCCCGGATTGAGTTCCGGATGTTAAAGTTGAACACCATCTTTGAAGCGGAGATTGAAACAGACCTGATAGCGGGATAAAAAACAATTCGGCAGGTTTTTGGGCTTGTTTATTTGAAAGTGGTGGCTGATTGGGTGTTTGGTATAAGATTATGGATTATCAATAAGATAGGCATAAAAATGGTAGAAGGAATCGTTTGCGGCGTGTTGGGAATAAGGGTAAAAGGGGTAAGAAGCCAAGGGGTGCTGGAGGTAATCCCGGGAACTGTTACCGGGCTGGGGAAGGGCAAAAAATAGGCAAGATGAGGCTGCGATTCTTTGGGCATAACATATGACATTTTCGTCATTGGTCAACACAACAAAATGTTGTGTCCTTGACTTATCGGGCGATTCGTGGTAATTTATTTAATATATGAAAAGCAAGTCCCTGTCACACGGCGTGTTCGCCAACGTGCCGGAGGTTCTGCAGGACTTTCGAAAGGGTAAGTTGGTTATTGTGGTGGACGATGAGGCACGCGAGAACGAGGGTGATTTAATCTGCGCCGCGGAGAAGGTTACCCCGGATAAGGTTAACTTTATGGCAAAACATGGCCGGGGTTTAATATGTGTTGCGCTGACTCCGGAGCGGTGCGCGGAACTGGACCTTTTGCCCGCGGTTCAGAACAGCACGGCGTTACACGGCACCGCCTGGACAGTTTCGGTTGATGCGGTTAAGGGCACAACGACCGGCATTTCGGCGCACGACCGGGCGGTGACAATCAAGGCGCTGGTGAATCCTAAAACCAAACCAACAGACCTGGCGCGACCGGGCCACATTTTTCCCTTGATGGCACGGTCCGGAGGGGTGCTGGTGCGCGCCGGCCATACCGAAGCCGCGGTTGACCTGAGCCGGCTTGCCGGTCTTTATCCTGCCGGGGTTTTGTGCGAGGTGATGGCGGACAACGGCAAGATGGCACGCCTGCCCGAGTTGCAGCGGTTGGCAAAAAGGTTCGGGCTTAAGATTCTGACAATTAAAGACCTGATTGAGTACCGGCGGCAGCGCGAGGTGCTTGTGCGCCGCGTTGTGGAAACAAACTTGCCCACGAAGTTTGGCGAGTTTAAGTTGATTGTTTATGAGGATGAGGTTGAGCAGTATGCCCATCTCGCTCTGGTCAAAGGCGATGTTGCGGGAAAGGAGCGGGTCCTGGTGCGGGTTCATTCCCAGTGTCTAACCGGGGATGTGTTTCATTCCCTGCGTTGCGACTGCGGCCAGCAGCTGGCGGAAGCGATGAAGATGATAAGCCGCGAGGGCTGCGGGGTTTTGCTCTATATGAGACAGGAGGGACGAGGCATCGGTTTGACCAATAAATTGCGGGCGTATGCGCTCCAAGACCGGGGGCTTGACACGGTCGAGGCGAATCTGGCGTTGGGGTTTCCGGCTGATCTGCGGGATTACGGGATTGGGGCGCAAATTCTCTGTGACCTTGGCCTGTCGTCAATCCGGCTTTTGACCAACAATCCCCGTAAGGTAGTCGGGCTGGCGGGTTTTGGCTTGAAGATTGTCGAGCGGGTGCCGATTGTGGTTAAACCCAACCGGCGCAACCTGTGTTATCTTGTTACCAAAAGGGACCGCCTGGGTCATATCTTAGGCGATATTGAGAAAGGGGTGAGAAATGGAAAGGCGTGAGTTTAAAGGGCTGCTGGACGCAAGCGGTAAGCGATTTGCCGTGGTTGTATCCCGGTTTAACGATTTGATAAGCCGGGCGTTGCTGGATGGTGCCCTTGACTGTTTTGAACGGCACCAAGCAGCGGGTGTTGATGTAGTCTGGGTGCCGGGGGCGTTTGAAATGCCAGCGGTTGTTCTGGGATTGGCACGGTCCAAGCGTTACCGCGGTATCGTCGGTTTGGGGGCGGTGATTCGGGGCGACACGCCGCATGCCGAGTATATCGCGGCTGAGGTGACGAAGGGGCTGGCGAAAGTGTCTTACGATACCGGGGTGCCGGTTTCTTTCGGGGTCATCACTGCGGAAAGTCTGGAACAGGCGCTGGAGCGTGCCGGTACCAAGCAGGGGAATAAAGGCTGGATGGCAGCGCTGGCGGTAATTGAACTTGCCAACTTGCCGATAGAGGGTTGAACGCCCGAGGAAAGGTGCCTTTCGAACTGCGTGCCAACAGGGGGGCGTGATGACGCAGCGCCGATTGGCACGGGAGAGTGCGGTTGAGGTGCTTTACCGGCTTGATTTGGTTGCAGATGAGCCCGAGGCGGTGATTCAGGAAATTTGCGTGCGGAAAAACCCGTCTGAAGAGGCGGAAAGTTACTTGCGGCGGCTCGTTAGAACGGTTGAGAACCATCGCAACGAGATAGACCGTGTTTTAAAGAAGCATCTGAAGCGGTGGCGTCTGGAGCGGCTGACATTTATCGACCGGGCAATTCTACGGATGGGTTGTGCGGAAATTCTTTTTTTTGACGATGTGCCACCCAAGGTCGCGATTAATGAGGCGGTGGATATCGCCAAGAAGTTTGGCGATGACAATGCCGGTAAGTTTGTGAACGGAGTTCTGGACGGCGTGTTTAAGGACTGTTTTAATCGGCAAATGGGTGGGGACGATGGTTCTCGGGGTGTTGAGTGACATCCACGGCAATTTTGAGGCTTTAAAGGCTGTTTTGGACCTGTTTGCTCAAAAAGGGGTGCAGATGGTACTCTGCGCCGGGGATGTGGTTGGTTATGGTCCGGACCCACAGCAGTGCATAGAGACGGTGCAGAAAATTGGGGCAAAAACGGTTGCCGGCAATCACGAATGGGGTGTTTTGGGGCGGACCAATATTGACTTGTTTAACCCGGCAGCGCGGTTCGCAATAAACTGGACGAAAAAACAGCTGAGTCCGGAACAAGTGAATTATCTTGCGAATCTGCCGTTGATTTACCAGTTCGGTCCAATCCATATGGTCCATGCGGCGCCGTCCGACCCGGCGAGCTGGGACTACTTATTGAGTCTGGAAGATTTTGCGGGAGAGATGGGCGCTTTTATCCAGGACATCTGTATTGTTGGTCACACCCACATTCCGATGGCGGTGGAAAGGATTTCGGGGAGCGGGGTTCAACTGAAATCGGGTGAAGGTTTTTATCTCCGGAACGACGCTAAATATTTGCTGAACGCCGGTAGCGCGGGTCAACCCCGCGACGGCGACCCCAGGGCTTGTTGTTTGATTGTCAATCTGACCGAACGGTCGGTAAGTTTTTATCGGGTGGAATACGATATCCGGGCAACCCAGAAAAAAATGCGCCAGGTCGGATTGCCGGAAGAGCTTGCGGAACGGCTCAGTCGCGGTCGATGAAAAGTAAAGGGGCGGCTATTTCTGCCGCCCCAATTATTTATGTGACCAACTTACCGAAGAACTACCGCCTTCTGGGCGTACACACCAGCGGCTGTTTTTAACTGTACAAGATAGGTGCCGCTCGCAAGGTCAAGGGCACTGAGTGTCATCCGCACATAATCGCCGAAGTTGACCTGTTTGCGCTGGGTGGCTTTTAGTGTACCGGTGAGGGTGTAGAGCGAGAGTTCAACCGTTCCGGTAACCGGTGCGGTGAATTCAACCGTTGCCATCCGGTTGATGGGGTTGGGCGTAATGTGGAGGGTGTAAGGTCGGCGCGAATGCCAGAGCGGCTGGTCTTCAACACCCGGTAGCCTTTCACCAAACCATTCAAAAATCCGTTTAATTAATGTCCAGCGCTGGAGATAGCGGGAGGAGTGGTCAATCGCTTCAAACGCAACCGGGAAGAAAGTCAGTTTGTAGTTGCCGGCGTAGCGAATAAGGGCAGCGGCGGCAGTGTCAGGGTAGTCTTTGAACCGGGCACAGGCAGCAGCATCACCCAGCGGATAAATCGCATCGCTCGAGCGGGCGTTGCCGGCACCGCCACCACCGGCAACAACCATCGTGTCACCCCGGGTTATCGGGTCGCCCAAAATTCCGGGCAGGAATGGTTTGCCAGTAGAGTCGGCAACAAACTGGGCGTGGAGGTAGTCGCTGAGGAAAGATGTGCCGTTTAGCTCCCGGGCGATGTTCTGCCCGGAGAGGATAAGTTTCCCACCGTTGTTCAGGTAGGTTGTCAGGTTTGCTTGGTCGGTTGCGGTCAGGGTGTTGCTGGTTGCGTCACCGGTGAACCAGATAACTACCGGATAACGGTTGAGCGTATCCGCCGGGGGTGAACCTGCGGTCTGGACTGAATAGGTACGGTAGAGTATGCCGTTGGAGTCACAAGCCGAAGTGTAAAAACGTTCATAGTTTTGGCCTTCATCGTCATCAACAATTAAAACGCGGGGTGAACCGCACACGGCGATGAAGTTGGTGTCGGGATAGGCAGGGTCTGGGGTTGCGTGTACGGTGAGCAGAAACCGGATGCGCTGGGGTGGTGCGCTGGCATCGATATGGATAACAAACGAGTCAGCAGAACAGGAGCCGCTTGAACCCGCCGGGATGTCCGGGAAGGTGGCGTTGCTTTTGACCACGGTGACATCGGTGCCGATTGCGTTGAGTGTTGCCGAGACGCCGGTGGCGTTGCGCCAGCCGGCACTGTTGGCATAGGTGACAATCAGGGCAACAGTTTCCCCGGGATCAGGCTGACCGTTGTTGTTGCCTGATTGGTCGTTAAAGCGCCAGCCGGTCAAAGTCAGATTGCAGTAGTACAGGGGCAGGACGACATTTGCCATTGACACCCGGCCCGCACCCAGTTTTCCCTGGGCGTAGAGCGGGTCAGGCATTGAGTCACAGGCGTCGCGCAGCATCTGGATGCAGGTGGCGTTGGAAATTGTGGTGTCAAAAGACTTTATCCAGCAGGCAACACCGGCAGCGAGTGGGCAGGACATCGAGGTCCCATCCATTGACCCATAAGAACCGGCAGCGCGGCTCAATGTCGAGTAAATCCCCTGGCCCGGAGCGGTGACATCAACCCAGACGCCGTAGTTGGACCAGGACGCCTTGGTGTCGTTTGAGGTAGAGGCAGCGACATTTTCAACTCCGCTGTAGCAGGCAGGATAGCGCATCACCTCCAGCCCGTCGTTGCCCGCCGAGCCAAAAAGAACCAAGCCTGAGTCCCAGGCGTACTGACAGGCATCTGCCATTGGCTGGTAGGGCGATGAAGAACCAAAACTCATAGAGATTGACCAGGCATTCAGGGGTACAAGGTAGTAGATGGCGCCGATGGCAGCAAAGATTGATATTCCGCCGCCCGAGCCACAGCGTAATGCCATCGAGCGGGAGTTCCAGGTTGTACCGGCAACCCCGATCGCATTGTTCGTTACCGCATTGGTGATGCCCCAGCAGTGGGTGCCGTGGGTGTCAACACCATCGGGCATTGGAATCGGGTCGCCATAGAGGAAGTCCCAGCCGACAACATCGTCGGCATAGCCGTTCCCGTCCTGGTCAATGCCGTCAATATCGCCGTTCGGATAGGGCAGGGTGTCAAACTGGCCATTACCGTTGATATCTTCCGGGGTATTAATCCAGAGGTTTGCCTTGACGTCGGGATGGAAGATGTCAAGACCATCGTCAAGGACACAATTTACCACCCGGGCTTTGCCCTTTGCCACCTCCCAGGCGGTGGGTGCGCCGAGGTTGGTGTAGTGCCACTGATAGGAGTAGTAGGGGTCGTTGGGAACTTCGTCAAAGCGCATATAACCGTTGGGGCAGGTGTAAGCGACCTCAGGCAGTTTTTCATAATCGGCGGCAACCGGCGCCAGCTCCTGGTCAACATCAAACTGAATCAGGTACTGCAAGTCACAACCGTACTTTTGGGCAATTGGGTCAACGGTGGGCCGGCGCCAAAGGGGCGCGATTTCGTTAACCCGCCACTTTCGGTTGAGTGCGTCAAGAGCTGGAATGCCAAAGAGGGCGATGCCGTCGACGGCTGTGATATTGACCTTACCCCGAAGTTCCGGGTTTAGTTTGATAATCAACTGGCCCGCAAGGTACTCTGCGCCATCGGTGGTACGCACCACCGGCCGCTTGAGGTCGGGCCAGGCAAAAGTGGTTGCGATAACCAGAACGGTTAACGCCAAGATGCGCAGTTTCATCAGATACCTCCTGATAGTTAAAAAATTAATTAACCGACGATACTACATCATAAACAAAAGGCCGTTTATGTCAATTTTACTTTTTGGGTTTGTCGGCGGCAATCACCAGTTGTTCGGGCATGCCGGATAGATTGGGCATTTCCCAGTGCTGCCGGACATCGCCTACCTCTTCAAGGCCGACGACCTTAAATCCCGCCTGCGACAGGAAGTAAAAATGGTCCGACACGGTCCAGTGATAGTTGTATCTGCCGAATGCCTTGCCCGGGGTGGTAAAACCCTCTTCAAAGTCTTCTTCGCCCCGGGGGCGGCGGCGTTCAAAATAGGAAAAGGCGAGTCGGGGCGGTCCTGGTTCTTGTTTCCAGATGCGACGAATTGGGTGGTATTCGTTGACAACCAAACGACCACCGGGTTCAAGTATGGAAAACACCGCTTGGTAAAATGAACCTAAATCCTCAATCAGTCCGGCAACCTGAGCCGCATAGGCGATTTCGCAAACATTTTCTCCGAGAGAAGAGAGGTTGGTTAACTCTGCCTCCTGATAGTCCAGTTCCACACCAACAATTTGCGCCCGAACCATAACCACATCCAGCCCGCTGTTCGAAGGGTCAATCAACCGTACTTTTGCGCCCATTGCGGCAAGGGCAAGCGGTGCCATACCGTCGCCGGTGCCGATGACACAAACCCTTTTGCCGGCAATTGGACCCAGAAACTCCATTTCCGCCTGGTTCAAAGCGAGGGAAGGCATTACGACAACGCGGCGCCAGATGTCATTGTCGTCGGGGTTGCGTTCCCACACCGGTGCTACTGGTATGTAGTCGCGCGGGGGCATTCTGTTCCTTTCAGCGCCGGTATTCAACCAGTACCTCTTCACCTTGGGCGGTCTGGCGTCTGACTATGCCGGTTTCGGGTGCCAGCCACTCAATCCAGGTTGTTTCGGTCGTGTCCCGGGCAAAAATCTTTTCCCCGAATTCAAGCCGATAGCAGTCGTAATAGGTCCCGGCGCTGGTTGAGACATTTTCTATCGCCGCAACCCGTACGGCAAGGATATGGGTGTATTTAACTGTATCGGGACCATAGGTTAAGGTGGTATCAAACCGTTCAAGGTAACTGTTGCCGACGACAAAGGGCAGTTGATAGACGAGGGCAAAGCGGTGTTCAACCGTATCTGGGGCATTGGGGCGGGAGATGGTGTTGGTGAACAAACGCCGGATTTCGGTCGGGCTACTTAGGTAGTATTCCGGTGCGCCATTGCGGTAAACCCTGATACAACTCTGGTTGAGCATTACTGCCGGCACGGTGTCAACTTCAACATAAATTGTGTCAATACCGGCAAGATACTTCCAGCCCGTCCCCGCCGTTAGTGGAAAGTAGTTGGCGCCGGCGCGATAGAGGAGCGTGTCGGAGCAAGAGAAAATAAACCAAGAGAGAGAGGCAACGAGAACGATGGTTAAATGATTTCTAAAATGCATAACCCACCTCGGCATATACCGCTGGGAAGTAGGTAAATACCAATGCCCGATTTGCTGGGGCATTGAAGAAGATGGTGTTGTCGATGCCGGCACAAACCCGGCTATGACGTTCCTGTTGATAGACAAATAGGTTGAGGTGAACATCAGGTGCGGTGCCGCTTTCCCGGGCGCTGCGATAGTTGCGCTGGATGTAACCGTAACCGGGCCCGGCACCAAAGGCAAGCCCCCAGTTTGATTTCATAATCAGCGCATAACTGTAGGAAAAAGCGAGTTCGTGAATGGTCATTTCGTAAGGGCTGTTCTGCTTTCCGGCGAAGTCAAGAAATGTGTACTGGATTCCGAAACGGTGCCGGGTAAAGGTGTAACCTAACTCGGCGCCCAACAGGGTGCTGGAACGGATGTTGCGAGTGATACTGCCCGTGGGAAATGCCGCGCCGACCCGACCCCCGAAGTCAAAGCCTGTAAAAATTAAGAAGGCGGCGAGTAAAGAAGTTAGCACCATTAAACTTTACCATTTTGACAAATTGTGTCAAGAAATGTCCATCATCCGCTGCAAGGCGACGCGGGCGCGGGGGGCGATTTCCTCCGGGATGACTATTTCCGCTTGTGTGCCGAGCAGGGCGGCGCGGACCTTTTCAAGGGTGGTCAGTTTCATATTGCGGCAGATTGCGGTGCGGCGCAACGGATGGCAGATTTTGCCTGGATATTCCCGCCGGATGCGCCAGCACATCCCGATTTCGGTGCCCAAAACGATTTCTTGATAATCACGGGCGAGCCGCAGCATTCCACCGGTTGAAGCCACGCGGTCGGCGGCGGCAATCACATCCAGTTTACATTCGGGGTGAACAATGACGACCGCGTTGGGGTGTTCTTTTCTTGCCCGCGCAACATCTTCCGGGGTGAAAAAGGCGTGGACATAACAGAACCCTTCCCAGGGAATGAGGGCACGTCCGGTTTCGTGCGCCACCCAGAGGGCAAGGTTTTTGTCCGGTACAAAAAGGATGCGACGCGCTGGGGGTAGCGCGTTAACGACCTTGACCGCATTTGCCGAGGTACAGCAGATGTCCGCTTCGGCCTTGACTTCGGCATCGGTGTTGACATAGGCGACAACGAGGTCGGCACCCAGTTCCGCTTTTTTGCGCCGCAAGGTTTGGGCGGTAATCATATTTGCCATCTGACAGCCTGCTTGAGGTTCAGCAAGCACCACCCGGGTTTGGGGATTGAGGAGTTTGGCGGTTTCAGCCATAAACTTGACCCCGCAGAATACAATCAGTTCGCAGTCCACCTGTTGTGCCTGCCGCGCCAGTTCAAGCGAATCACCGATAAAATCGGCGACTTCGTAGATTTCGGGTGGCTGGTAGTTGTGGCAGAGGATCACTGCCCGCTGGCTTTTTTTTAACTCCCGAATCTCTTTTATCAATGCGGTGTTCATCGAGGCCGGTGCGGTTTAGGTTTCTTGGGTTGCCAGAACCGGTCCTCTTCCAGGATGTGAACCACCTCTGCTCCCTGGCGGGCAACCTCTTCGGCAAGGATTAGCCGGCGACAGAACTCCGGTGTGTAGCAGGAGCAGAGGATGCAACAGACGCGAGTGGGAACCCGGCTGCTGATGATTTTAAGACCGCGTTGCACCTCTTCGGTCTGAAGCCAGTTCTTTACCGCCCGGCGGTCGGGCACGGCAAGCAGGGCGCGACAGCCACCACCCAGTTCGTTGCCCAGAAACACATAGTTGATTTTGTTGTCCGAGCACAACTTTTCCATACCGGCACGCGAAAGGTGAGGCAGTTTTTCCGCAATCGGTCCGGGGTTGGAACGGATGTCGAACAAAACCTGGATGCCAAATTTGTACAAAAGCCGGCTGAATTCGTATTCCGGACGATGGCCGGTACCAAGGGTGTACAGTTTCATTGTTGTTGATCAACAGGTGACATGAAAAATTGCTGCCTTGGGTGGGTCGAGGCGGTTGTAAATTGTTATCGCTTCCGGCGTGGGAGCAAGGTGGTAGATGATGTTATTGTCCTGGAGAAATTGAAGGGCATCAGAACTCAGTTGCACAATGCCTTCCTGGCCGGTGCCGATGACCAGTTGGGCTTTCGTGTTGGCGAGCACCCGCGTCACCTCCTTTTTCCCGACGGTGTGGTTGTCACCGGTTAGGTGGCGATAGCGGTTTTCAATTCGGCCATCAGGATAGATGACGATATCGGTATCGAATCGGGCGCGTTCGGTTTCAATCCAGCCGAAGCCAGTTGCCTTAATCTCCACAGATTGATGTTAAACAGTTATCGGCAACTGTCAAGTGTTTGACGCCGGAGCAGAATCGGGGCAAAGGCATTTTCTTGGAAGACCCGCACTTCACCGAGGCGCACCAGTTCTAACAGGGCAAGAAAGGTGACGATGAGTTCGGTAATGGTGGCACCGGTCACCGCCTCTTCAAAGGTCAGGGATTCTTTGTCTTTCAGCAGGTTGCGGAGGGTGGCGATTTTGTCGCCAACTTTGATGCGCTGGGGCGCAATCGAAACGGTCGGTTGAGGCTTGAGCCGAGCAAGGAGCCGGCTGAAGGCACGGGCAAGCAGGGCGATGTCTTCGGACTCGGCGAGGAGCGGGGGTGGTGATTCACCCTGACGGGGAAAGCGCTGCCGTTGCTGGGCTTCGCGCGTGGCAAGGTGCCGTGCCGCCTCCTGGAATGAACGATAGGCGTCGACAATCTGCTCGAGCGAAATTTGCGGGGTAGTGAGGTCCTCTTCGGGCGTGCGGGGTAAGAGGGCACGGGTTTTGAGACGCAAGAGTACCGCCGCCATCACCAGGAAGTCGCTGGCGGCATCAAGGCTCAAAAGGTTTTCGCCGCGCAGCAGGGCAAGGTAGTCGTCGGTGAGACGGGCAATCGGGATATCAAACACATCCAGTTCATTTTTGCGCACGAGGTAGAGCAGCAGTTCCAGCGGGCCCTCAAAGACATCGAGTCTAACCAGGGTTTCGTTCATCAGAAGTTCACGATCTGGTAGTTTCGATTGCCCAAGCCGATTTCGGCACCCCGTCGGAGAACAGTCTCAGGGTTGAGGTGGGGATAGATTTCGTTCAGAGCCGAACGGGTGTGGTCCCAAGCCGCTTGGTCACACGCCACCGGGTCAAAAGAGGCAAATAGCCCGATATCAGGCATAATAGGTTTTTCGGTCTGGGGGTAGCAGTCGCAGTTCGGAGTGATATTGAGCAGGATGTTAAAGTGAATTGCGATTCGGTCTTTGAGCGCGGCATAGCAGTATTCAGCGAGTTTCTTTTGCACCGACTCCGAGGCGGCGTCCCAGTTGATTTTAATGGCACCGTGCGGACAGATGGCAAGACAGCCCCCACACCCAACGCAACTGCGGCCGATGCGAGCAACATAATGGACAAAGTCAATCGCATCGTGGGGGCAGTAGTCCACACAGTTGCCACAACTGAGGCACTTCTCTTCATCTACATAGGGCTTTGACGAGGAGTGCATCGCCAGTTTGCCCGCCTTTGCTGCCAAACCCATCGCAATACTTTTTATCACCCCACCAAACCCGGTAACAAAATGTCCTTTAAAGTGGGCGAGGTTGATGAGGTAACGAATAAAGCGCAGTTTGCCGGCGAGAAAGGCGCTGGTTTGAGGAGAAAAGTCGAGCGCAACCGGGTAAAAGTGCGCGCCGTACTCGCCGTCAAGGATTTCAATGGGTACCAAGGTCAGGTCAATGGTAAACCCGTGCTCCTGGGCGAGTTTGATGTGTTCCGAGGCGCGCTGGCGCCGGCCGCGATAAAGGGCGGTGGTTTCGATTGCGACCGGCTGGAGGTCGTGGTTGACACAGGCGATGGCGGCGGCCCGGATTAGTTCCGGGCTGATGTGGTTGTTGTTGCCGGCTTCGCCAAAATGGGCTTTGATGCCAACCTTTTTGCGGGAACGGGTGCGGTTGAAGAACCCGGACTGCTCAAGGATTAAGCCGACACCATCTGCCACCCGTTCGGGCGGCACAAACCAGACTACCGAAGAACTCATTGCCACACCCCTGGGATGCGGGTATTGCAAAATTGGCATTTACCATTGACAATATGATTTTCAACCACGGTATAACCCTGACGCCGGATGAGTAATCGGTGACATTTAGGACAGTAGGTGTTTTCGTCTTGATGGCCCGGGACATTGCCGATGTAGACAAACTTCAAGCCGGTATGACGGGCGATGGCGATTGCCCTTTCCAGGGTTTTAACCGGTGTTACGGGCGCATTCCGTAACTGGTAGTCAGGATGAAACTGGGTAAAGTGAAGGGGAATGGTGTCCCCGCAATTTTCTTTTATCCAGGAACACATCGGGCGAATGGTTGCGGTGTCGTCGTTGAACCCCGGGACAACGAGGTTGACCAGTTCTAAGTGGCAGGAGGTTTGGGCAACCGTTTTAATTGCCGTCAGTACCGGTTCAAGGGTTGAGCCACACACCGTGCGATAGAACTCAGGGGTAAAACCTTTCAGGTCAATTTTGACCGCGTCGACCACCGAGCAGAGTTCGCGCAAGGGTTCGGGGTTGATATAACCACCTGATACGACCGCAGTTTTGATGCCCTGGGCGCGCGCCTGGCGGGCGATGTCCATCATATACTCAAAGAAGACAACCGGTTCGGTGTAGGTAAAACAGATAATGGGCAGCTGGAGTTTTTGGGCAAGGGAGACAACCTCTTCGGGAGTGAGTTCCTGGCTTGGCACCGCTTCGGGTGTTGCCTGAGAAATTTCCCAGTTCTGGCAGTACTTACAACGCTGATTACAGCCAACCGTGGCAAGAGTCAGGCGCTGGGCACCGGGTAGAAAGTGGAAAAAGGGCGCCTTTTCAATCGGCTCACGGTTAATCGAACAGGGTTTACCGTAGACCAGCGAGTAAAGGGTACCGTTGCGGTTTTCTCGTACCCGACAGAAACCCCTTTTCCCTGGAGCGATGAGGCAGCGCCGCGGGCACAACTCGCACTGGACCATTTTGGTTTCCAGTTTTCGGTAGTAACGGGCTTCCGTAAGTAAGGGTTTTCCCTTCTGCGGTGCGGGTGCGAGGCTCAAAAGCATCAGTCCAGCAAGGAGCAGAAACCGGCTCATTTGTTAATTGGCGACCAACCCGATGATTACACCGCAAACGAGCCCGATGGTAAAGACCCCGCCCACGCCGCCGAACAACAGCCATTTTGCCCGACAGGCATTTTTCTCCATCGTTTGCCGGTCAATTAAAATTCGGGTTTCAACTCCGGGTAAAACCTCAATCTGGGAAGTGGCGCCGTCAATACGCGCTAATGTCCAGAGGGCGTTGAGCCGTTCGTTGAGCGCACCGGAACGCAACCGCCGATAGAGCGTCTCCAAACTGTCGTTGGACACAATCGTCACCCAGTAACGGCCCGGGTTCAACTGGTGACGGGCAAAGGGGGCAAAACCCACGGAATCACCTTCAACAAAAATTTTAAATCCCGGTGGGTCAGAGCGAACCGTGAGAAAGCCGGGTGAAGGATTAGTTTGACCAAGGAAAATGGCAAGAGACAAAAATGTTACCACCATAACAAAAGGGTAGCGGAAAAGCGTAATTCAGTCAAACAGAAATGGGGTTTGATCTGTAGCGGGGAGCGGAGGCGGTGGTAACGGGCTTTACAACTCTTGACATTGAAATGAAGCGGTGTATCTTCTACGGTGGCAAGAAGAAAAAAAGGGAGGATGAATTGGGTGCGATTGAAGTGATGAGTAAGATAAAGAAAAATCGGGTCCGTTTTGTCCAGTTGTGGTTTACCGATGTTTTAGGGTTTCTCAAAGGGATTACCATCTCTCCCCAGGAACTGGCGCGGGCGCTGGGGCAGGGGCTGGGTTTTGACGGTTCGTCGATTGAAGGTTTTGCCCGGATTGAGGAGTCTGATATGGTTGTCAAGCCTGACCCGGGCAGTTTTGCGGTTCTGCCCTGGGAGGTGCAGGGCGAAAGAGCGGCAAGGATGTTCTGTGATGTGTACACGCCCGATGGCAAACCGGTTGAATTTGACCCCCGGCAGGTACTGCGCCGGGTGGTGAGCAAGGCAAAAAAACTGGGTTTTTCCCTCTATGTCGGCTGTGAACTGGAATGTTTTTACCTTCAGAACGGTGAGGGACCAAGCCTGCTGGACGGTGGCGGATATTTTGACCTGACGCCCACCTCATTACCGGAAAAGGTGCGCGAGGAGACGATTGTTGCCCTGGAGAAACTGGGTGTCGGGGTCGAGTACAGCCATCACGAAGTGTCACCGAGCCAGCACGAGATTGACCTGCACTACACCGATGCTTTGACGATGGCGGACAATGTAATTACCAGCCGGTTTGTTGCCCGCCAGGTGGCAAAGCGGCACAATATCCACTGTACCTTTATGCCCAAGCCGATTTTCGGAGTTAACGGTTCCGGGATGCACACCCACATTTCTCTTTTCCGTAACGGGAGGAACGCTTTTTATTCACCCAAAGACGATATGAACCTCTCGCCCATCTGCCGGCATTTCATCGCCGGTGTGCTCAAGTATGCGCCGGAGATAACCGCAATCACCAATCAGTGGGTCAATTCTTACAAAAGACTCGTGCCCGGATTTGAGGCCCCGGTCTATGTGTGCTGGGCAAGGGTCAATCGCAGCGCCCTGGTGCGGGTGCCGGCGTTTTCCCCGGCCCGGCCTGAGGCGGCACGGATTGAGTACCGTTCACCGGACCCGGCGTGCAACCCCTATCTGGCGTTTGCGGTGATATTTGCCGCCGGACTCAAGGGGGTGGAGGAGAAGATACCACTGGCACCGCCGACCACAGATAATATCTATCGGATGACCGAAGAGGAGCGGGCCCGGGCAAGAATCGCCTGCCTGCCCAAAGACCTTTCCGAGGCGATAAGGTTGACCGAGAAGAGCGCGCTGGTACGGTCAACACTGGGTGATGAGTTGTTTACCTTCTTTTTGCGCAACAAGCGCCAGGAGTGGGACGAGTACAAGGCACAGGTAACCGAGTTTGAGATAAAACGGTATCTGCCGATACTGTAAACCGAGCAATGGACCAGAAGGCTTTTGGTGTGGCAATCAACTGCATGGACGGCAGGGTGCAGATCCCGGTGATTGAGTTTCTTAAAAAGGAGTTCGGGCTCGATTATGTTGATGCGGTAACTGAGCCAGGACCGAACAAAATCCTTGCGGAAAATCGGGAGCAGGCTACGGTTGAGTCGATTAAAAGGCGGGTGGCGATATCGGTCAAAAAACACGGGTCGAAGATAGTAGCCCTTGTGGCGCACTTTGACTGCGCAGGCAATCCCGCAGACAAAACGGTACAGTTAGACCAGTTATACCAGGCAGAGAAAACAGTTGAGTCCTGGGGGTTAAACACCCGAATTGTTAGGCTATGGGTGGATGAAAACTGGCAGGTGCATATCGTGCAGTGAGCCCGGGAATCGGCCCGAATGGCGGTACGCGGCGGTTTCCGGACATCGTGCGAGACCAACCAAACGATAACGCCTGTTCGGGATAAATGACCGGCGCTGTTATGGTGAAAGGACCAAAAGGCAAACCGAGATTATAAAAGCGGTCATATTGAGGTATCATATTGAAATTTAAGCAGAAAACCGCATCGAAAAGGGTTCACCGAGCTACCTCCTGAGTCGTTGGGGGAACGGTTCCCTGAGTGGTTGGTTGAATCGTTATTGGGGATATTATGGCAGGGCGTTTTCAACTTGATAGGGCTTTTAAGGCAACTGTTGACCGGCAGCCAAGTATGGTTTAAGGTTTATCCCGATGTTAGCGGTTGAGATTGTTCTCTTGTTGATTTTTGTCCCCGGGCAACTGGTCATTACTGAGGTGATGGCAAACCCCAAAGGCGGGAGTGGGATTTTGTTTCCTGAGGACCGTAACGAGTTTGTTGAGTTGTACAATGCAGGGCGCGAGGCGATAGACCTGTTTAACTACACGATTGATGATGGTGATGCAATTGACCGAATTGTTGCCTGGAACGACTCCACAATTTTAAGGATAAGTCCGAACGTAATTATCGGTACCACCTGGCTCATGCCCGGTAGGTTGGCGGTGATTCTGGACCCGGAGTACACCGACAGCGGTGGTTTAGGGGGCTATCTCCAGCCTTACCGATTTGGCGATTCAACCTTGATTTTAACGGTTGGCAACACCACGATCGGTAATGGGCTGGCGGGTAATGACCCGATAACAGTTGCCTCACCTTATGGCGATACGACAACTTTTGGCACACCTTCAGAGCCGGGTGATGGTTTTCCGTACGATGCCGGTGACGGTTTTTCCTGGGAGAGGATAGACATCAATGCACCAGACCGGTCAGATAACTGGGCGGTGTGCCCGGACTCGTTGGGTGCGACCCCAGGCAGGCCGAATGCGGTCAGTTCCTATTTTGACCTGACAATTAGGGCGCTGTTCTTGCTTGACAGTGTGCTGCCAGAACCCAAAGCGCAGTTTAATTTTCAGGTTGGGGTGGCAAATTCTGGGTTTGTGCCGGCGCCAGAATGGCGGTTATTGTGTGGCTGGGATAAAGGCGAAGTTTTTGTTGAGCTGACGGTAGAATCTTTAAGCCCCAAACAGGAAAGTGTGTTTGTTTTTAAAACAACCTGTCCTCAGACCCGGACCGGTTTGTGGTGCCGGGTTCTGTGCCCGGGTGATAAGGACACGGTAAACAACTTTGCCCGGATTTTTGTTACGCCGCGAGGGGCTGGGGGGATTTTGAGCCTGGGTTTAACGAACTTCAGTCCTGACGGTGATGGTTTTGAAGATAGCCTGCCGATTACTTTTGATTTACCCGAACCCGGGGGCAGAATGAATTTCAAGATTTTTGATCTGTCAGGCAGGACGGTTCGAACCCTGTTTGCGGGACGGTTGGTGTCTGAAAAACAGGGAACGGTTTACTGGGATGGTAGGATGGACCAAGGCGGTTTGGCGCCGGTTGGGATTTATGTGGTTTATCTTGAATACCGGTACGCCGGGCGCAAGGTTTCGGCAAAACAGCCGTGTGTGTTGGTTAAAAGATAGGGCTATCTGCCCCGGCCGGAGAGGATGTAGTCTGCAGGATTGACCCAGTTACCGTTAACGGTTACACCGTAGTGGAGGTGATTGCCAGTTGCCTGTCCGGTGGCACCGACCGTGGCGATGACTTCACCCCGTTTGACATACTTGCCAACCGTAACTCGGATAGTGTTGCAGTGGCCATAGAATGTCCTTATGCCCCAGCCGTGGTCAATTTCCACGGTTCTACCAAAGCCCGATTTCCAGTCCGCATAAACCACCTTACCATCAGCAGGGGCGACAATCGGTGTGCCCCGCGGGGCAACGATGTCCATACCGGCGTGCATCTCCCTTTTACTGGTAAACGGGTCTTGGCGATAGCCAAACCCGGATGTGACCCAGCCCTGAACGGGCCAGATTGAAGGGGTACATTTTAACCGTTCCTGTTCCCTGGTTACCGCCCGGTCGATTTCAAGTAGCGACCGCTGGGTGAATTTAGCCCGGCGGAGAAGTTCATCAACCTCTGGTGCCGGAGTCGGAGGCTGGTTGCCACCAATACCCATCAGGCGAACATCAGCCGGCACCAGGCCTAGGTTGACCGCAGCCCGGAGTTTATTGTCCATCTGTTCGGTGAAGGCAAGGAACTGTCGGAAACTGTCCACCGCCGCTGCATAGGCGGTAAGTTGTTTGCTTAACCGGCTGTTTTCGGCAATAAGGTGGTTTAAAAGGCCCCGGTCGGTAAACCGATTAACCACGAACCGGGTAAATGCCCCGCTAAAAACAAAGAAGCCGAATATAACCGCAACCGCGACATATATATAGTATATAGGAAAGGAAACAGTCAAAGCCTTGTTGCGTCGGGTCAGGTGAACCAGAACCTGGAGCCGTTCCACAAAAGGATTTTATCGTAACCACCCTGGCTGTCAAGAAAATTCTGTCGGTTTGTGTTGACCCCGGTCTGGCGGGTGTTAAACTTACCGCCTATGACGCCAGAAAGGTTGCATTTCAGTTCGTTAGTGGTTGATATGCACTGTGATACGATTCTTGCCCATATCTCAGGGGAAAGAGATATCACCCGGCGCAGCCGGCGTGGTCATCTGGACCTGCCGCGGCTGGTTTTGGGTGGGGTGAAGGTGCAGGTTTTTGCTCTGTTTCCGAACCCCAAGAGCTTAAAGCCTGGGGAGTTTGACCGGTTTGTGATGAACGGCTGCCGGGTTATAAAAAAGATTTGCGTTCAGAACCGCAACCGGGTCGGGCTGGCTCTTTCGCCTGATGGTTTGAAACGGATTGTGCGCTCAGGCAGAATCGCTATTGTCATCGGTGTTGAGGGTGGGCATGCGGTTGAGGGTGACCTTTCCCGGTTGAAAAGGTGGTTTAAAGCCGGTGTGAGGGTTTTGACGCTGACCTGGTGCAACTCAAACGAACTGGCCGATGCCAGCTGGGACAAAAACCAGCCCCATCAGGGCCTGTCGGCGCTTGGCAAAAGGGCGGTAAGGTTGATGAACCGTTTGGGGATGATAGTTGATGTTTCCCATGCCGCAGAAAGGACATTTTACCAGGTGGTAGATTTGAGCACCGCACCGGTCATCGCCTCTCACTCCGGGGTTTATGTTTTGCGAAAACACAATCGTAATTTAAAGCACCAGCAACTTGCCATTTTAACCCAGCAGGGTGGGGTGATGGGACAGGTTTTCCTGCCTTCATTTCTGCATTCCAATCCCAAGCGAGCATCGGTGGATGATGTGTTGCGTTCTATTGACTATGTTGTGCAGCGTTTTGGGCCGGGCGTTGTCGGGTTTGGTTCAGACTTTGACGGATTTTCCGGTAGTTTAAAAGGGCTTGAGGATGTGACCCGGCTACCTGAAATCACCCGGGGTTTGGTAAAAATGGGCTACACAGAAACGGACATTAAAAAGATACTTGGTTTAAACTTTGTTCGGGTCTGGGAAGGGGTTTGGGCAGCGCGCGCTGGTTAGTGGTTTTTATTTGACTTTGCGTATTGTTGAGTGATAATTCTTTTGTTGTGCTGGCGGCTCAGTCAAACCCAATTAAAGGAGGATTTATGAAGAGCTTGTTGTTGTTAACGGTTGGCGTTAATCTGCTTTTTGCCGGGACCTTTTCGGTACCATTGACAATTTTACCAGACCAGGTTCGGTTGCACAACGAAGGCGATTTTACGGTTGTGCAACTAATGCCGCCCGGACCAGGTTTTACGGTAGTTGCCACTACGGAACCGGGTGAACCGCTTTTACCGGTAATTTCGGGTAATGTGCTTATTCCACCTGATGCCCGGCTGGTTGCGGTGCGGATAAAGGATGTAGAGTGGCAGGAACTGGCGCGGGGTGTAAAGATTTACCCGGTGCAGCCGATGCGGCCCCTGTCACAATTCAGCTCGCTACCTTTTGTTGAACCAAAAGCAGCGGTTTACAGTTCGGATGAGGTATATCCAGCGGAGTTGGTTACCGGCGTGCCCGCCGGTTCAAAGGCCGGTTTTCGCATCGCCGGTTTTCTTTTCTGCCCTTTCCGGTACCATCCGGTATCAGGCAGACTGCTGCTTGCAACCCGGGGAGAGATTGAGGTTGAGTACGAAAACAACGCCTTTTCTCAAACGGTACTGAGCTCGGGACAGTTGGAACTGGCAGGTGCGGCGGTTTCCGCGCTGGTGGTCAATGCTCAGGATGTCAGCCGCTGGGCACCTTTGAGCGCGGAACTGGACAACCCGGAACTGGATGTTGTGATTGTGACATCTTCAACACTGGTACCGGCACTGATTGATTTCCGCAACTATCTGCGGCGCAAGGGTTATTTCACCGAGATTGTGCCGACCGAAACGATTTATGCCCGATATCCCGGCCGGGACAATCCAGAGAAGATTCGGAATATGCTCAAAGACAAGTTTGCCCATCAGGGTTTGAAGTATGTGATTTTAGCAGGGGATGTTCAGCATGTGCCCTGTCGTTACGGGTATCTGCCCTATTCGCCTTACAATGTGCCCGCTGACCTGTACTTTTCGGACCTTGATGGTTCCTGGGATGCAAACAACAACAGTCAGTTTGGTGAATACTCCTACACAAACTACAACCCGGATTCGGTTGACCTTTATTCTGACATCATCGTTGGCAGATTGCCGTTGGACGACGCCAGCAATTGCGCCAACTTTCTTTACAAAGACAGCATTTACGAGCGGCATCCGGACACAACCTATCTTCACAATGTCCTTTTGCCGTTTGAGTATTTGTGGCAAAACATCGACTACTACGGCAGGATTGTGAATAAAAATATTGCGCTGGCGCTTTCGGATATCGGTAACTGGTTGGTGGATTCGGTTTACAGTATGACTCCGAGTCAGTGTGTGGCGAGCATTAACAGCGGCAGACACCTCTTTCACTTTGCCGGGCACGGTTCTTACAGCGCGTTTGGCTCAACCTTTTCAACTTCAAACTTAGGTTCGCTTACCAACAGGACCAAGCCGGTAATTGTCAATTCCATGGCGTGTGACTGTGGTAACTTTGACCAGTACGACTGTCTGGCGGAACAGTTTGTCAACATTACCAACGGCGGTGCGGTTTCGACCTGCCTGAACGCTCGCTATGGCTGGGGCGCGCCTCCTAATATGGGACCTTCGGAGAATCTGTGTATGGAGTTTTACAACAACTACATCAAGGGGTGGAATCAGGGTCAGGCTTATGCGCTGGCTAAGGACTTTTACCGCAATGCGGCGTTCAGTCAGATGACCTATCGCTGGTCAGTTTATGAATGGACATTGCAGGGCGACCCGACGATGCTGATGTGGCGCCAGGTGCCCAAGCCACTTACGGTCAGCTGCCCGGATACGATTGCTGCCAACCCCCAGATTGTTGTGGTGCGGGTCTATTATCCCGACTCGGTACCAACGCCTGGTGCCCGGGTGGCAATTCTTCATCAAAATGAACTGATTGGCCGTGCCGTGACGAACTCTCAAGGCAGGGCAAGGGTTGTTCTGCCCACGCTTGAAGACACCTGGACATTGACCGTTTCGGTTACAGCGCAGGATGGGGAGCCGTTTGAAAAGACGGTAGTTACCAGAAGCGGCAGGCCAACGCCGCTCGTGGTTTATGACCATTATTGGGTGGATGATGCTAATGGCAGGCTTGACCCCGGCGATGAGGCGGATTTGTATGTGGTGGTGAGCAATCTGGGTAATTTAACCAGTTTCAACACCACCGGTACACTGCATTCCAGTTCGCCCTATTTGACATTGCTTGTTGCCACCAGTTCTTACGATTCGGTTGCGGTGGGCGATACCGCGCGGGGAAGTGCCTATCGGGTAAAGGTGGATAGAGACTGTCCGGATGGTGAAAGGCTGGGAATGAACCTAACGGTGCAAGGCGATAGTGGCACCTGGCGTACACAGTTTGAAATAACGGTTGGCATGCCTTACGCCCGTGCCGGGTTGTGGGCAGTGCACGACACCGGAGATTTTGTTATAGGCGTGTGCGCCAATGGCGGGATTGGCACAACCACCTGGCGCGGTCAGGGTTTAGGTTTTATTTATCCCAAAACTCGCGCCTGGTCTTCTTCGGCAATGATGCACGGCTCATTTCTAATCGGCGTTGCCGCTCCTGATACCTACTGGGTGGCGGACAACTATTACGGACAACCATGGCAGGTTACCCCACAGGATTTTGCGGTCGTTGAGTCGCTCCGGCCGGTGCTGCCACCGGAGTTTGGCGACCAGGAGTATCGGTGTGTATTTTCCGACGCCCGGCATTCAGCACCGAAAAGAATAACAATAACCCAGCGCAGTTTTGTCAGCGCGGACACCAACAAAAATGATTTTATCATCTTAGAGTACCGGATTCACAACAATGACACGCTACCGATTTCTGACCTGTGGGCAGGAGTTGCCTGTGACTTTCGCACAGCACCTTGGAACTCCAACGATGAGTTTGACTATGCCGGAACCGACTCTATCCGAAATCTTGCTTATGTGCGGGCGTCGCCGGAGACGCTGGCGCTCGGAGTAAGGCCAATTTATCCGCCGGGAGCAAATGGCTGGGCAAACTGTATATTCCACAACACCTATGTGAATGACGGATTTACCAAGTCGGAAAAGATGCGATTCTTAGATGGCAGGCTGCGTTCAACAAGCGGGACATCTATGGGGAACTGGCATGCCCTTTCTTCAACAGGGCCTTTTACAATTCCCCCGGGCGACAGCCAGATTGTCACATTTGTTATCTGCGGTGGTAGGACCGTAACACAGATGACCGCCAATTCTGACACCGCATTTAACTGGTATGAACCTCAGGTCGGTGTCAGAGAGGGCGTAAGCGGTTTGCCGAGCCGGTGCATTATAGAGCTTAATCCCCGGCTGTTTTCCCAAAATGTGACAATCCGTTATTCGTTAACTCAAGCTGAGCCCTTAAATGTGGCGGTTTACGATGCGCTGGGTCGGTGTGTGGAAAGGTTTGCAATACCCGTTGGTGGCTTGAACGGCTCTTTTGTCTGGCAGCCCAAGGCAAGCCAGAAAGGTGTTCTTTTCATCGATATCAACGGCACTGTGGCCAAGGCGGTGCGAGTAGAGTAAAGAGAAAAATTGACGGGCTCCCATTTGGGAGCCCGCAAGGAGGAAGCTACCGGGATATCAGGGAGGAAGGTACAGCCAGGTCCCGGTTTCCTGGGCTGTATTTTTCTCTTTCCTGTTATGAGGGCAGCGCCCTCAACACCATTTAAATAATTTGCATCTTTTGTGCCGGCAGGTTGTAGCGATTTAAAACCGGTTAAGTCATCAACGGTAAATAGGTAACAGGCAGGTTGCCCTAATTTCCACCCTTGAGGCTATTGTCAGTGGGGAGTGATAGCGGCGTTTAGCCGATTGAACTGACGAAGGATAGCATGCGACAGATATAAAAAAAAGCGGAGGGCTGGAGCATCTATCTTAAACTGAGCAGTCATTTAAGCGCCCGGAGGGGCACTTTATACGGGCCGAGGGGGTGAATTTACTTCGGTCCGGTGTTGAGGGGTGACTGCATGGGGTGGAAAAGAACAGATAGATGCACCAGCCCCGAACTTGTGGCAGATGTTCTCTGGATGATAAACAACCCCGGCAACTTCCGCCTTGCTTGTGTTCATTTCTTTATCCAGATAGTTTAATTGCATTAACCGTGCCACAAATAAAATTTTGCCCAGTTGTGTAACTTATTCTAATTCCGTGATTAATATATTAGACGATCGTCGTGGCTCTTTTCAACGGTTTGCGTTTGTGGTTACCCTATTTGTTAACTTATTTAGTTTCGTTACTTATTTTATGCGACCCGATGGTGGTTGTCGCACCGATTTTAACTGGTGTCTGGGGTATGCTGGATGATATAAGGCGGACAGTTTCACCTGTTTTACCATCTATTAACTGAATAAGGCGACGGGCACCGATTTTTTCAAACCAGAGTTGTTGTTTTGTTGAATCGGCTTCGATTAGGAGTTTATAACATTCGAATGTACCGGCAGGCGTTGTTATGGTGTCGATATTAGAGGGCGATACCTTTCCGGCGAGCGACATACCGCCGGGCGGTGTAGTTGTGGGGACTACGATAAGAATGTTGTAGGGTTTGGATTGGGCAAAGCGAAGCGCTCTGCCCAGCATAGTGAGCTGATTAACATCAAAGGTGTTTGGTCCAATAGGGATGCGTCTTTTAAATTCACCCTCTTTTGTAATGGAGACAATTTCGGCAAACGCCTCTTGATAAATTGCGGCAGTGGTTATTAGCGGCTTGGGCGGACGCGAGAATTTAAATGAGGCGATAGGGGTCAAATCTTCCCGGCTGATGTAGACAACAGTTGACTCAATCGGCGGGCTGTCTTTTGTTTCTTGCTCTAATGTTGTAACCTGGAACGCGGGCAGTTCCGCATATTGAACACGGGTGGTGATGACCCGGCGAATCGCAACCGGGATGTTGTTCTTGTTTGTGATTTCGTAGACACAGGTTTCGCCGTCAACAATTGGTGGCGGGTCGATGCGAACTATCGGTTGCAGGGTCACCTTGCCTGCCCTGCCACATAAACATAGTGCCAACAGAAGTAACAGGCAGATGGTTTTTTGAATTCGGTGCGCCATCTTTGGTTAAAATTATATTCCTCGTTTTTAAAGAGGCAACACCGCTCAGGGTACAATTGGGGTTGGACATTTTTCCTTTGTTGTTATAATGGAAGGGTTACCGTGTTGTTGGTTGAGGTTGTTGACAGTTGGTAACTATTTCTCCAAACTTTTCTTTAAGTGGCAGAATCTTTTGCCGACCGCTTGCGCACCCGCTGGGGTGTGGCGTTGATATCGCTTGCGGTTGCTATGGTTGCGGTTGCCGTTTACTTGCCAACTTTAAGTTACGAATTTGTGTGGGATGACAATTCGTTGATTGTCAACAACACGGTTCTGGCGCATTCAGGAATAAAGGACATCTTCAGCCGCGATTTTTGGGCGGGTGCAAAAGACCAGCAAGAGCCGGCAGCGGTTCTACCTTATTATCGACCTGTAACCAGTCTCTCATTCTGGCTGGACCAAAAAATTGCCGGAATCAGGCCCTGGTATTTTCACCTTATCAATGTGATTTTGGGCGCTGGTTCAGCGGTCCTGGTGGTGCTGGTTGTGTGGGAACTACTCCACTCTGCGGTTTGGGCAGGCATTGCCGGACTGCTCTTTGCTACCCACCCCAACCATACCGAGGCGATTGCTTATGTCTCGGGGAGAAGCGACCTTCTGGTAACACTGTTTTTAGGTTTTGCTGCCTTTGCCCTGCTGCGGTCTTTGCGTAAACGAAACTGGCGCTGGTGGCTGGTTATTCCTTTAGGTTATGGACTGGCGCTTTTGAGCAAAGAGTCGGCGTTTTTGTTCCCGCTTTTAGTTGTCTGGGCACCATTTTTAATCCAGGGCCGAATGCCCCGAGGGTACTGGCTTGTACTCCTGACCCTGTTTCTAATCGGGGTTGGCTATCTGGGCGTGCGCCACCAGATATTCAATCAGGCGCTGCCATTGCCCACCGACAGCGCGCGGGTAAATTTTTTCAATATCGCCAACACCATTGGGTTGTATATCCGGATGTTCTTTTTGCCGTTTGAACATCGGGTTAAAATCCCGCTTGACCCTGGATTTTTGAAACTTACGCCACTTTTAATTTATGCGATGTTGTTTACTCTGGTAACACCGCTGGCGGCAATACGCCGGCGTTTCCGGGTTGCACTCTGGGGTTATTTCTGGGTAATCATTTTCTTGTTGCCGGTGAGCAATGTCTATCCAATTGGAGTTCAAGCCACCGAAAGGTTGCTTTTTCTTCCTTCATTTGGACTGGTGGTGCTGGTGATTTCCCTTGGGGCGCGATTGCTGGTTGCCCAGCACGCAGTAAGACGGGTGGTTGGATTTGGGTTGGTAGCGCTTGCCGGGCTTTTTGTCTGGAACTGTCTTTACCGGCTACCGGTGTGGCGCGATGAAAAGGCGCTTTTCTCCGCGATGATTAAAGAGGCACCTCAGTCACCAGTTGGTTATATGGGACTTGCCCGCTCGTTGCAGGGTCAAATACCCGATTCGGCAATTAGTCTGTATAAGCGGGCGATTTTAATTGACCAAGGTTTTGTGCCGGCACACATAGACATTGCCCTTCTTTACAGTGAAAAGGGAGACTATCGGCGCGCGATTCATCATCTTAGACTGGCGAACGAACTCGACCCCGATTCGCCCCGGATTCTGACCGATTTGGGGTTTGTATTTTTCTACAGCGGACAGCTGGACAGTGCGCTTGCCGCATTTCAGCGGGCACAGGTTCTAACGGGTGAAGACGCTGCTGCCGCGCATGAGTTGAGCCGGTTAAAACAAAAATTTCCTAACTGGGAAGACAGTTGCCGGCAGATTGTCTATCGCCGGGCAAAAGTTACCAGTTCCGCCGATGAGTTAATGCGGCTGGTTAATATACTGTATCTTATTGGTGATAGTGCCGGGGCAGAGGTTCTATATCGCCCGACGCCGTTGGAAGAGAAAAAACTAAAGAGTGAGAGAAAAGAAGGTCAATAACGGAAACGGGCGGCTATGGGATAACGCCGACCGGTGCCAAACGCCCGGGTTGTGACCTTAATGACCGGTGGTGCCTGACGCCTCTTGTACTCGTTGCGCTCAATCTGTTCCACCACCCATTTTACCGTTTCCGGATTAAACCCTTGCTGAACAATTTCTTCGGGCGATAGCTCCTCGTCGATGTAGCGGGCGATGATGCCATCAAGAATTTCATAAGGCGGAAGGGTGTCCTGGTCTTTCTGGTTTGGCCGCAGTTCGGCAGAAGGCGGTTTTTCGATTATCGCTTTCGGGATGAGTTCCTTTTTCCGGTTGATGTAGCGGGCAAGTTCGTAAACCGTGGTTTTCGGCACATCGCCCAACACCGCAAGGCCACCACTCATATCGCCGTAAAGGGTGCAGTAACCCACCGCCAGTTCACTTTTGTTCCCGGTTGTTAACACGAGATAGCCGAATTTATTCGAGAGCGCCATCAGGATGTTTCCCCGGATGCGCGCCTGGATGTTCTCTTCGGTGACATCGGGCTCGCAACCGGTAAAAGTTGGTTGCAAGGTATCAAGGTAAGCCTGATAAATCGAGTTGATTGGGATGGTGGCAAATTGGATATCAAGGTTTCTGGCGAGTTGTTCGGAGTCGGTGATACTACCCGGCGAGGAAAACGGTCCTGGCAGTGTGACACCAAACACATTGTCTTTGCCCAGCGCCGCAACCGCAATACAGCAGACAACCGCAGAATCGATGCCCCCAGAAAGCCCCAAAACAACCCTTTTAAACCCACACTTGTGGACATAATCACGGACCCCAAGGGTCAAAGCCTGATAAATCGATTCCACTTCGGATGGTGGTTGATAGTTGATTTCACTAACCCGGGTTTTTTTAAGGTCCACAACAACAACCTTTTCCTCAAACCAGGGAAGTACCGTGAGTGGGTTAAGGTTCTGGTCAAACACAAACGAACCCCCGTCAAAAACCAGTTCATCGTTCGCCCCGACCATATTTAGAAAGACAAACGGGCGACGATGTTTTGCAATGTGGGCACGAGCAAGCTCGGCGCGCAGCGCCTGTTTACCACGCCAGAAAGGGGAAGCGGCGATATTGATGAACAGGTCAGCACCCGCCTGTGCCTGGATTGCTATCGGGTCTAAATGGTAAATTTTTCTACCCCAGATTTGCTTGCGGTTTTCCGCGGAGAGTTCAGTTGGGTTCCAGGCATCTTCACAGATAGAGATACCCAGTGTCATTTCTTGGAAACGAACGAGCCGAATTTCCGGTGCGGGGTCAAAGTAGCGTGCTTCATCAAACACATCGTAAAACGGCAAAAGCGATTTTGCCTGGCGGAACAACTCTTTACCGTGAGCAAAAAGCAAGGCGGTGTTGTGGAGCCCCCGGCTCAAAGGTTGTGGCGAGGGTGTAATCGCGCCGATGATGATGCCGGCGTGACAGCGATGGGAAATTTCTCTAACCTCGGTGAGCGCCTGCTGGGTAGCGCTAACAAACCAGGTGCGGTTGAGCATATCACGAGGCGGATAGCCGGTTAAAAACATCTCGGGAAAGACCACGAGGTCGGGGTTTTCGGTCTCAACCCTTTCCAGAACCCGGCGCAACAGGTCGAGATTACCCTTTAGGTCACCGACGGTCGGATTGAGCTGGGCAAGGGCGAGCTTCATACAACGAATATAGTTTGCCAAAAGGTCCGCACTTGTCAACCAGTCCTAATGGTCTAAAATATTAAGATGGCGTTTTTAATCGCCCTCTTTTTAACGGTGACCGTTGATGGTGATGGGCAACAACCGCAGTTTGAAACTTCATTTAAGGATACGTTCGAGGTTGAAAAGTCGCTGACCGGTCATTATGTGGTACTTTCAATCGATGATGGCCACCGTTCGGTTTACGAAAAGGTATACCCTTTGCTTAAACGGTACCGGATGACCGCCACGCTCGCAGTGATTGTTAACACGCTTACCGGTCAGGGTGTTAACTATTACCCCGGCGGAAGTCCTTACTACCTGACACGCGGTGAGATAAAGGAGATGATTGACTCGTGCGGCATTGAGGTGGCAAGCCATACCCTTTCCCATCCTTGGCTAACGAGGCTGGACAGTTCCCGGGCATGGCAGGAGATTTATCAGTCCCGGATGATACTTGAATCACTTTTCGGGGTTCCGGTTATTACATTTGTCTACCCTTATGGTGATATGGACGAGAGGGTGCGGCGGCTGGTAAAACGTGCCGGTTATCAGGCTGCCCGGGCGGTGCGTTCCGGCGATGTTAACTTCTGGCTGGACCCTTATCGGTTGCCCGAATTCGAACTGCGGAAAGAGGTTTCTCTTGTCGCGGCAAAGAGTTATGTTAAAAACCACCGGGTTTCAATCATCCTTCTGCACCGGATTGTGGAACAGCCCCAATTTTTTACCGAATGGCCGGCGAAAGAGTTTGCCGAATTTTTAGATTGGCTGGACCAAGAAGGGGTAAAGACTGTTACAATTGCCGACCTTTATTATGATTGGCGGCGGGAGGTGGTTGCGAAGTTGATATCGGAAATCAGGCCGGCAAACGACTTGCTATACAGCGACTCTTTATTCAAGTATGTAGACATCGACGCTACCAGAACTTTTCAACCCCGCTGAGGCAAGCGCCGCCATATTGGACTTTTTACCGATAAAGATGTCGATGTGCTTGCCTTCTACCGCGCTGCCGATATCATGGGCATAAAAGATACCGTTCAGGCGTTTACCTTCAACGACGACATTCTCTGCCTGGGGAATGTAAATTGTTGAGCCAAGAGGTATTACCTTAGGGTCAACTGCGACGGACTTGAGTTCTGTAAGTGTGTATCCGCCGTGGCCCAGAAATTTTTTTACCACTTTAGCCCGATTCTGCTTTTTTAAGTAACTGAGGCAGGTACCGTCCTTGAGCCGGGCAGCAGATTCGGTTTTGAAGTCGTTTACAAATGAGGGGGAAAATCTACCGAGAAGTGAACCGTCTGCGGTGTATAAGGGAACGGTTCGGCTACTCGGGTAATCCTTTTCTTCCACTACCCAATAATATGTGATTTTGAATTTGCCAAGGTAGCGGGCGGTTTTTACCTCCTGCTCGGGTCCAACCCCAGAGAAAAGCCAGGCGGGCGGCAGTTGCCGGACCGGGTCCAGATAAACGTTCTGGACGCGGGGACCAAGGCAGCCCGAAACGAGAAAAAAGGCGAAAATCGCCCATCGGTTCATAGGATAAAATAATTACCGGCAGGAGGTTGTCTGTCAAGAAAATACCGCCAATTTTATAAGTTATTTATTTATATTTAGTTATACAACAGAACTCAGTCAAACCCAAGCGTTGGTTGGGTTCCGGAAGGCGGTTTTCTGCCGAAGTGCTGGTACGCCAATGGCGTTGCAACCCTGCCTCTTGGGGTGCGCTGGATAAACCCCTGCTGGAGTAAATAGGGCTCATAAACTTCTTCAATTGTTCCCGGGTCTTCGCTAACAGCGGCGGATATTGAGGTGATGCCGACCGGTCCGCCATTGAATTTGTCGATTACGGTTAAAAGGATTTTCTTATCCATTTCATCAAGACCGCGCGAGTCCACCTCCAGCTGGTTTAGGGCAAATTGAACAATCTCCTTATCAATCTCTTTTTTGCCCTGTACCTGGGCGAAGTCCCTAACCCGGCGCAAAAGCCTATTGGCGATTCTTGGGGTACCACGGGCACGGGTGGCAATCTCTTTTGCCCCGTCTGCCTCGATATCAATCCGCAGAATACGGGCACTGCGATGGACGATGGCGCACAACTCATCGGGCGGGTAGTAATCCAGCCGGAGTATGATGCCAAACCGGGAGCGTAGGGGTGCGGTTAAAAGTCCGGTCCGGGTGGTGGCGCCGACGAGCGTAAACCCTTCCAGCGCAATCCGTTCCGAGCGGGCGCCAGGGCCTTTATCCAGCAGGATGTCGATGGCAAAATCTTCCAGTGCCGGATAAAGAAACTCCTCAACCGCTTTTGTTGTCCGATGGATTTCATCGATAAACAGGATGTCTCCCCGGTTAAGACGGGTTAAAATTCCGGCGAGGTCAATGGGTCTTTCCAGCACCGGTCCGGATGAGCAGTGAATTGCGCCGCCCAGTTCATAGGCAAGGATGTGGGCAAGGGTTGTTTTACCGAGACCAGGGGGTCCAGACAAAAGGACATGTTCGAGCGGCTCTTGGCGCAGTTTTGCCGCCTGAATGAACACCCTGAGGTTGTCTTTCAGTCGGCTCTGGCCTATAAACTCGTTTAGACTCCTTGGTCTTAAACTTTCTTCGATTGCATCTTCACCCCGCAGCGGATGGGGTGAAGACAGCCTTTCAACCCGGGGCATAGTTTTAACCCTTCTGGGCAAGCGCCTGCTTCAAGATGTCCTGGAGGTTCATTTCGGGTGTGATTTTTAGTCTATTTAGCCTTTCCTGCGCCTCTTTACGGGTTAAGCCAAGGGAAACAAGGGCGTTTAACGCCTCGGCGAAGTTTGTTGGTTTGCACAGGTCAGCCGTTGTTGCGACGCCAACCGCTACATTTTCCGAAAACCGTTTGAGTATGGCATCGACCTTTTTGGGGCCGATTCCTGGTGCGGACCTGAGGAGTTCGGTTTTACCCTGACGAATCGCAATGGTTATCTCTTCTGGTGGCCAGCGGGACAATAGGTTTAAAGCCGCTTTTGGTCCTACCCCTTTTACGCCGGTCAGGAGTTCAAAAACCTCCTTCTCCTCCCGGGTGTTAAATCCGTACAGTTGAACACCCGAGCGGTCAAGTTTAAACACAACGAGAAGGGTTACCGGTTCGCCACAGTCGGGCAACTGGCGTGAGGTGGAAAGGGGGACGATGAGTTCAAACCCAATGCCACCGGCACTGACAAGGACCCGGGTTGGTTCTTTGGAGATTAAATGACCCTGAATCTGGGCAATCACCGTGGCTGTCGATTTTGAAGGCAGTAGGCAACCGCAAGCGCATCCGCGGCATGCTCCTGAACCGCACCGGTAATCTTTAACACCTTCCGTACCATAAAGTTCAACTGGGTCTTTGATGCCCGGCCCGAGCCGGTTATCGCCAGTTTTATCGTTGCGGGGGTGAGTTCAAAAATCGGGATTTTCTTTTGGGCTAATATGAACATAAGCACCCCGCGCGATTGGGCAGAGAGAATGACACTGCGCGCGCCACCGTTTTTAAAGAAAAGGGTTTCTATTGCGCAGCAGGAAGGTTTAAACCGGTTCAAAACCTGTTCCAGTTCGTTTCCCAGTTGGGCAAGCCGTTGGGCTACTGGTACCCGAGCATCGGTCCTTATCACTCCAAAACCGAGCACCTTACCCTTTTCCAGGACACCGAACCCGGTGGCACTCAACCCCGGGTCAATGCCGATGATGCGGTTAAATTTAACTCCCGGCAGATGATACTCTTTCGAGGACCTCGTCCGGGATGTCGAAGTTGGCATAAACCTGCTGGACTTCTTCCAGCTCTTCAAGCATCTCAATCAGTTTCAAAACTTTGGGCGCATCGGCTTCCGAAACGGGCACGGTGTTGGTTGCCACCTGGGTAAGTTCGGCGTTGAGCCATTCGATGCCCGCAGCCTTCAACTGCCGCTTTACCCCTTCAAAGTTTTCCACTGAAGTGACCACGGTGTAGCCGGCAGAATCTGTTTGAACATCGTCGGCACCGGCTTCGAGCGCGACCGACAAGACAGTGTCCTCGTCCGTCTTACCTTTTTCAATCACGATTAGCCCTTTGGGCTTAAACTGCCAGGCAACGCAACCGGCAGCGCCCATCGAACCGCCGTACTTGTCAAACACATGGCGGATTTCTGCGGTGGTGCGGTTTTTGTTGTCGGTTAAAACCCGTACAAGGAGCGCGACGCCTCCTGGTGCATAACCTTCATAAAAAATCTCTTCATAAGTTACGCCCGGAAGTTCACCGGTACCCCGTTTAATCGCCCGTTCGATGTTCTCGGCGGGCATATTGATTGCTTTTGCGGCTTCAACTGCGCTACGCAGACGGGGGTTGGCTTCAATGTCGCCACCACCGATGCGGGCGGCAGTGGTGATTTCCCGAATCAATTTGGAAAATGCGCGCCCCCGGGCAGCATCCGCCTTACTCTTCTTATGCTTAATTGTTGCCCATTTAGAATGGCCAGACATAATATCCTCCTGCGATCAGTGTTAAACAAATTTTCACCTTCTTATTCTAAAACGGGACAAGCGAATTGTCAACAGCGAATTTTCAGATTACTTCGCCCAGTTGACCTTGTGTTGGGCCACGAAACCGTTCGCTGAGATGGCGATAAGATAGGTGCCGCGGCGTACGACACGACCGTTTTCATCGGTGCCATCCCACACGATTGAATGGTAACCCGGGGTCTGGCGCTCTTCAAACAGGGTGCGTACCGGTCTGCCAACGAGGTCAAAAACCTCGGCGCGCACCATACCGGATTGATGCAGGAGATATTCGATACGCAGATAACCATGCCGCACCGCAGGCTGGGCACGGACAATTTGAACGGTTCCGGTTCGGGCGCGGCGTTCCCGGATGCCAACCGCGGTGCCACCAACCGAAAACACCAGTGCGGGATAATGGTTTGAGGGCAAAAGCAGGGCGTTCTGAATGGCGCTTCTTTCGCTTGGGGTCAGGGGCATTGTTAGGAAAGCGGAGAGGCCGAGGATATGTGCCTGCATCAAAAGGTTGAAGGCAACAAACCCCACCTCTGCCATTGTCCGATAAGAGGAGGTGTCGTCAACACAGACAACGATGTAGGCAGGAGCGGTTGAAGGGATCCGGCTTACCGCTTGTCGCAAATCGGCACGGCGGTCGCCGCTCAAAACCCGTTCCAGCCGATGGTCGCGCGTAGTAAGGTTGGTACCCGGCGGTAGCCGGTTGTGATACCGTTCAATACCTTCTTCCCGGACGAGGTAAATTTTCCCGGTTAGGAAGTAGCCGGCGACCGCACTGGGTACGGTTAAACCCTGACGGTTGTTGGATGTGGTGTGCGGGGTAACACCATAACCTGCCCAGAGTAACTGGGAAACGGTTTCGATCGAAAGGTTACCGGACGAAAAGAGCGAATCCTGGGTTAACTCCATCAGTGCCAGTTCAAAGGTGTCGGTCCCTTTGGTAATGGGGGCGGGCAAACTGGAGTCAGAAGAGAGTGCCGCCCGGGTTGAGTCCAGATGCCTTGCCGGTGCGTTGCCAAACAGATTGACCAGCATTATCGGGTGGTCTGGGTGCCAGTTGCTGTTGGCGTAATCCGCCGCCCATTTCATTGGGCAGCAGACAACGTTGCCGCCGGTTTCATCCCGGAAAGCGGTGGCGGCAATCAATCCCGCCTGAATCGCCATGCCGGCGTCTTCGTGCCGGGGTGTGGCGATGCCAATCTCAAAAGCCGAGCCGGAGTAGTAGCGATGGTCACCGGCAAGGTGCACGGTCAAAGAGCGTGTTGCCGGCTGATAGCGATACACATTTTCTCGGGTGGCAACATAGAACTCCCGATAAGAGCCCGAGCAGGGCACGCGTGCCATTGCCCAGAGCACATTGGCAAGGATTTGTTCAGGAAGGCTGTCTTCAAAACCGCTATGCACCGAGTACCGGCTGTTGAGCAGAAGTTCAAAAGAGTGGCGGTTGATAATCGGTGGTGGCAGGGTGTCGGTTGTAGTTCTCACCCCGGCGACAGATAAGGTGAGGAGCGCGAAAAGCCCGGCGCCAATCGTTTTCAGCCTCAATAGAGACCGCATTTTAATTATAATACCGGAAAATCCATAAACGGTCAACCTTGGACAGGCACAACTTCTTGCCGGATAGAGCAAAACCCGGAAAGCCAAAACCAAACTGCGGCACTTTTTTCGCCCTTTGCGAGGTGGGATTTAACCGGTCGCGCGCTCCTTGTTTGACAATAAGGTTTAAGGTTCTTATGCTTTTAGTTGATAAAATATAAGGGAGGAACTTATGGATATGAATAAACCGGCGCCCGCAACCGGCGTCGAACGCTACATCGCCGCAGCAAAAGAGCAACTGGCGGCAGAAAAGCGACGCTGGGAGCGGGCGAAAAGGAAGCGGTTTGACACGATTGCGGTGCGGGGTATGTACACCGTAGAAGAGGCGATTGAGAAAAACCAGGGCGCAATTATCGAACCGCTGTTTCTCTCTTCGGCGCAGGCGTATCGGGACTCCGACGAACTGGAGGCGGCGCTCTCCTACCAGATTCCAACCTGGTGCTACACCCGGATTCACAACCCGACATTGGGTTATTTGGAAAACACCCTTGCCTTACTTGAAACCTACGGCGCTGACCTTGAGGCGGGTTGCTGTGTTTACTCGTCGGGAATGGCGGCGATTGAAAATGTTACCGATGCGCTTTTGGTGCGGCAGAATGACGAGAAACCCAACTTTGTTTCCCAGTGCCAGATTTACGGTGGCACCTTCCAACAGTTCAATGTCCGCAAGATGGCAGAGCGGGGCATTGAGGTGCGCTGGGTTCTGCACCCGGAAGACCTTGACGAGTGGCGCAAAAAGATTGACCGCAACACCCGGTTCCTTTACGCTGAGGTACCATCCAACCCCGGGCTTCAGTTCTTTGACTTAAAACCGGTGATTGAACTGGCGCACGAGCACGGCATACCGATGGTCGTGGATTCTACGATTGCTTCACCCGCACTGCTGCGTCCCTTAACCCTGGGCGCCGACATCGTGATACATTCGGTGACCAAGGTGATGAGTACCTCGGGAATGGGAATGGCCGGTGCGGTTATCGCCCGCAAACCGATTGTCTCCCCAATCACCAACGAAGAGATGAAGCAGGACTTTGCCCTTTATCTCAAGCGCTATCCGCAGCGCGACCAGGGCGGCTGTTTACACCCGTTTCAGGCGCTGATGACATTAAACGACCTGCGCGACCTGCGCCATCGGGTGGACCTTTTCAGTCAGAATGCGCTACGGGTTGCGCAATTTCTCGCCGCGCATCCCGCGGTTCTTGAGGTGAGTTACCTCGGGCTGGAGAGTCATCCCCGGCACAAAGTTGCCACAAAATACCTGTATCTGGTCGATGCCGAGAAAGACCCGCGCTACTTAAAGCCGATAAACCGTTACACCCATCTTTTGGCGTTTCGGCTCAAAGGTGGCCATCAGGCAACGCGCCGGGTTTTTGACCGCTTCCAGTTAATCTGGCGGGCAACCGATTTGGGCAGAATCAAGACGGTGGCAACCATCCCGTCCATCTCCACCCACCTTCTTCAGGGTGAAGAGTGCCGAGAGATGGCGTGCATTCCGGCGGATTTGATTAGGCTCTCGGTGGGTGGCGAAGACCCGGAAGACATCATCGCCGACCTGAAGCAGGCGCTGGAAGGGGCTTAACCGATGCGCTTTTATTCCACCAACCAGAAGGCGCCACCGGTTGATTTAGGCACTGCGCTCCTTGTTGGTCAGGCACCGGACAAAGGGTTGTATATGCCGGAACAGATTCCGGTGATTCCAGAAGAGGAGATTTATGAACTCGCGGACCAGCCTTATCCCGAGGTGGCGTTTGCGGTGATGCGGCGCTGGACTTCCCATCTCCTGCCCGATGATGAACTTCTGAAAATCTGCTATGAGTGCTACAACTACCCGGTGCCCTTAGAAAATGTGGTTGGCAACCGGTTTCTGATGCGACTTGACCGCGGTCCCACCGCCTCCTTCAAAGACTTTGCCGCCCGGATGATGGCACGGCTCCTGCGCTATATCTTAAAACAGTCTGGGGGCGAACTGGTCATATTGACCGCGACTTCAGGCGACACCGGCAGCGCGGTTGCCCATGCGTTTTACAATGTGGACCGCATCAAGATGGTGGTTTTGTTTCCGATTGCCGAGGTGTCTGACCGGCAGCGCAAGCAGATGACCACCTTGGGTGGCAATGTGACGACAATCGGGATTGACGGCAAGTTTGACGACTGTCAGGCGTTGGTCAAACGGGCGTTTGCCGACCCGGAGTTAAAACAGATTCCGTTCTCTTCGGCGAACTCAATCAACATTGGTAGACTTCTGCCCCAGGCGGTTTACTACTTCTACGCCTATGCCCAGCTGGCGGAAAAAGGCACGCGGGCGGTGTTCTGTGTACCATCCGGCAACTTTGGCAATATGTGCGCCGGAATGCTTGCCTGGCGAATGGGTTTGCCCGCCGAACGGTTTATCATCGCCACCAACGAGAACGACGAATTCCCGAATTTTTTACAAACCGGTAGATACGAAAAGATTGTGCCCTCGCGCAAGTGCATCTCCAATGCGATGAATGTCGGGCATCCTTCTAATTTACCCCGGCTCGTGGCGCTCTACTCCGGGGTGATGGACGAACAGGGCAACATCATAAAACCGCCTGACCTCAAGGCGATGCAGCGCGATATCTTCTCCTTGAGTATCACCGACGCCGAGACCCGTCAGACAATCGTCAACACCTACAAAAAGTATCACATCCTGCTTGAGCCGCACGGCGCGGTGGGCTGGGCAGCGCTGGAACGGTACGGGGCGGAAAAAGAGCCCAACCTGGCAATTGCGATTGAGACCGCACATCCGGCAAAGTTCCCAGAAGAAATTAAAAGTCTGCTCGGGATTGAGCCGGAACCGCCCGAGGCGCTGCTGGGACTGGACACAAAACCGGAGAATTACGAAACCGGACCGGTAGACTACAACTGGTTCAAAGATTACTTGAAGAAGAAGGTGGCGAATTAAAAACGGGTGATGAAGTACATCGTATTTTTAGGTGATGGAATGGCGGACGACCCGGTGCCAGAACTGGGCAACAAGACCCCTTTACAGGTGGCAGAAAAACCAACCCTGGACCGCATCGCCCGGCTTGGCAGGTGCGGCAGTTTCATCACCGTCACCGAAGATATGCCACCAGGCTCTGAGGTTGCCAACCTGACGATCCTCGGCTATGACCCGCATCGCTACTACCAGGGCCGGGGCGTGATTGAGGCGGCAAGTTTAGGGGTGAAACTGGAACCGGACGATGTTGCGCTGCGCTGCAACCTCATCTGCATCCAGGACGGCAAAATCAAAAACCACTCCGCGGGCCATATCACGACCGAAGAGGCGGCACTATTGATTGAAGAGGTCAACCGGCAACTGGCAAACGAGACGGTCCGATTCTATCCTGGCTTCACCTACCGTCATCTGTGTGTGCTGAAAAAGGGTTCTGCCGAGATTGAATGCTTCCCACCCCACGACTATGTGGGCGAAAAGGCGCTGGAACTTTTGCCCCGGGCAAAAACGCCGGCGGCAGAACCGACCGCGCAACTGTTGCGCCACCTGACTTTATCCTCCTGGGACATTCTGCCCGGACAGGCGGTCAACCTTAACCGCACGCTCCAGGGCAAAGACCCGGCAAACTCCATCTGGTTCTGGTCCCCGGGCAAAAAGCCGTCAATGCCCACATATCAGGAACTTTTCGGCTTAAAAGGTGCGGTCATCGCGGCGGTTGATTTAATTAAAGGCTTGGGCGTTTATGCCGGATTGGATGTGATTGAGGTACCAGGTGCCACCGGCTTGATTGACACCAACTACGAAGGCAAGGCGGACGCTTGCTTGCGGGCGCTTGACGACCACGACTTTGTCTACCTTCATCTTGAGGCACCAGATGAGGCGGGCCACAGCCGTGATGTCAAACAGAAGGTCAAAGCGATTGAGCTGTTTGACGCAAGGCTTGTTTCCCGGGTGATGGCGGGTTTAGAAGAAAAAAAGATTCAGGCAACGGTTGCGGTCCTGCCCGACCACAAAACACCCGTGGCAAGGGGCAACCACACGCACGGACCGGTGCCGGTGGCAATCTACAACCCGCATTTGCCGGCGGATTCGGTACAGCGGTTTGATGAACAGGCGGTTTTGACCGGCGCCTTAGGGGTCTTGCAGGGCGACGAATTCATCCGGACGATGCTGGGCCGGGGAAGTTAAAACTTTCTGGATTGACAGCACCCAACCGGCAATGGTAGCTCAAGAGGGGCTTCATTTTTTATTTGACACCGCTCCCACTGCGGCTTTTCCTCCCAATTCAAAAGATTAAAGTATTGGCTTGGAGTGGTTGCTCTCTGGTGTTCTTAAACCGCAGCCTTTTGTTCGGTCTATTAAAATGGTGTGCAGAGGATGAAAGGGGCGCGGTGGCTGGTGTCGGGGTTTTGAGGGTTTTGTCCGGGGACGGTTAGGAATGATGCGAGGTTGGTGCGATTTGGGCTTTGGAGACTATCCCCGGAAGGGGGGAGGGGACCGTTTCCGGGACGGTTTCGGGCGCTAATCAACCGGTTGTCAATGTGTTAACCGGTTCGTTAATCTTATGCCGATTTTGGGGTCTAATCATAGGGTAGGATAGGTTCAGGGGTTGAGCATAATTCCGGCGCCGAATCGGCCCGTTGGTCCTTTGCGGTCGCGGGCAGAGTAGAAGGTTTTGCTGTGGCAGCGGGTGCAGAGGTTGGCGGTCTGGATGTTTTCTTTTCTGACCCCGGAGTCGAGTAGCTGGGCTTCGTTCGCCTTGATAATGTCAAGGTACCAGTTGCCCACGCGCCGGATAAGGAGTTTTTCGCTTTGGGGCTGGGTCTTTTTGACAATCTGGACAACATCGTCCTGGACCTGGTAGCAGCAGGGGCCGATTGCCGGACCGATGCCGACAAGTAGTTGTTCTGGTTCACAGGCGAATTTTTGTTGCAGTTTCTGGACGGTCTTTTGTGCGATGCGGGCGACGGTTCCTTTCCAGCCGGCATGGGCAACACCGACCACCTGTTTTTGGGGGTGATAGAAGATAAGCGGGACACAGTCGGCAACAAGGACTAAAAGGCAGATGCCGGGTTTATTGGTGATGAGACCGTCGGTGTCGGGTAGGGGCGTGTTTTTGTGCTGGACAATGGCAATCTGGGCACCGTGGACCTGTTCGCCGTTGATGAGTGCATCCGGGTCGATTTTCAGGGCACGGGCAAGGATGAGACGGTTGCGCAGGACATTGTTGAAATGGTCTTGGGTGTGGAAGGCGAGGTTGAGGGTGTCAAAGGGTTTCGGACTTACCCCGCCCTGCCGGGTGGTGACAAAGTGGGTAATCGTTTTGTAACCGGCAAGGTTGGGGAAGAGCCAAAGGTTGATGCCGTTGACCCGGGTTTTTATCATCGGTTAATTATTTAGCCGAGATTTTGCCCGCGGTCAAAATGGGCTGATGGGGTATTAGAAGTTAGGTCGGACCTGTTCTATCTTGGAATTTTCGATTGGTGCTGGTACCTTTCCCCTTTTTATGGTGATGATTGCTGTAACGGCGCCTCTTAGCGCGGGCTTGACAGGTGGCAAATCGGGTTTACAATTGTTTTGCTGGTTATGTCAGGCGCAAGCCATCCCAACCAGGGATGGCTTGTTTGTTTAATAGGGATTTTGAAAGGAGTTCAAGATGACGGTCGTTTTGTTTGCGGGCTATTTTGTTTTGCTTTTAATCCTCGGGGTTTTCGCCCGGTTGCGGTCAAGACCAGGGCACGAGGACTTTTTTCTTGCCCGGCGGCGGCTTGGGCCGCTTGTTTTGCTCTTGACGCTCGCCGCAACAAACTTTTCCTCTTTTACGGTGTTCGGGTTTGCCGGTGCCGGTTACCGGTTGGGCTATTCTTATTATCCGATAATGGCGTTTGGCACCGGGTTTATGGCTTTGACCTTTCTTTTGCTCGGGATTCCGGCTCATCGAGCGGCAAAGGCGCAGGGTGCAATTACGCCGCCGGAGTTGATCGGGTTGCGGTTTGAAAACCGGGCGCTCCATCTTGCCTATCTTTTGGTAATGGTTGTATTTACCCTGCCGTACCTGGCGCTGCAACCGATGGGTGCCGGTTATATGCTGAATGCGCTTTTTGGTCTGCCGTATGCAGCGGGCGCCGGTTTGGTAGTTTTCGTGGGTCTGGGTTATGTGCTGCTTGCCGGGATGCGCGGTGATGCCTGGACCGATTTTTTGCAGGGGTTGGTGATGCTGGCCGGTTTGGCGGTTCTGTTCGGGGCGACGGTCAAGGCGCTGGGTGGTTTTGCTTTGGTGAACAACGATTTGCTCGCAAATCAGGGAGAACTTTTTTCCCGACCGGGCGGAGGTAATTTTTTTACACCGCAGGTCTGGTTTTCTTATCTTTTTCTCTGGTTTGTTTGCGACCCGATGTTTCCCCAGTTGTTTCAGCGGTTTTTTGCCGCGCGAGATGAGAAGGCGCTGAAAATGGCCGCGCTGTTTTATCCGCTTGTGACCGGGGTCCTGTTTTTCTTTCCGGTGGCGCTGGGTGTGATGGCGCACAAGGTTTTGCCCGGAATTGAAGGCACAAAGACCGACCAGATTTTGCCCCTGTTGGTGAATAAGAGTCTGCCCGGATTTTTCAGTGGGGTTTTGACCGTGTGCGGGATTGCGGCGTTGATGTCAACGATGGATTCGCAACTTTTGACCCTGTCGTCGATGCTGGTTCGGGACATAAGGGTTTTGCTGGGAAAGCCGGCCGAGGGTTCAAAGCCACTTCACTTTTTGGTGGTTGTTATCCTTGCCCTAATTGGGCTTTTTCTGGCGTTAAGACCGTGGGGCACAATTTTACAGATTGCGACCGAAACCTTTACCGGGCTGGCGGTGCTTTTTCCGGTGACGGTTGCCGCGGCTTACTGGCAGAAGGCAAACCCCTGGGCAGGTTTTGCCGCAATTGTTACCGGTGAGGTGCTGGTGGTTCTTTACCATTTTAAACTTTTGCCCAGTTTTGGTTTTCTGGCGGTGGTGCCGGTGGTTGTTGTCGTCAGCGGTATTTTGATTGGGGGGAGTTTTTTGTTACCGGCGCGCGGGCTAAAGCCATGGGTGACAGGCGGGCGAATAAAATGGTGGCAGGTGGCGCCATTTTTCGTCATCTTTGTGTTAAGCCTTGACTTTTACAACTGGCACCGGCCGCGACCGGTTGTTCTGGGGTTGCCGTTGTGGCTCTGGTTTCACTTCCTGCTTATCGGTTTGCTGTTCTGGGTGATGGTTTTTGTTTTACGAGCGGGGAAGAAGGAAAGAGGCAGCGCGGTCGGTTCAGGAGCCGAAACCCTGTTTGATGAACATTATGCCCCAGGAGAGGGTGATTAAGCCCATCAAGGTGGAGACGACCTGCAGCGCGGTTTCGCCGGTGAAGCGGGTGATGCGGGGCGCCTGGAGGAACAGAATCAGGGTGATGATGAGGACAAGAAGGACGGCAATGGCGGTGAGGAGTCTGCCGTAGTCGTGGACGCTGATGATGATGGCGGTGATTGACGCCGGGCCGGTTAAAAGCGGGGTGGCGATGATTGAGGCGATTGCCTTTGCCGAGCGTTTGGTGCCCATCACCTTTTCCGAGTCGGACTGACCAAGAGACATCTTGATGCCGAGGATGGCGAGGATGATGCCGCCGGCGATTTTGAAGTCCTGGATGTTGGTGTTGAAGAGGCGCAGGATGCCGGCACCGAAGATGAGACAGAGGACTGATATGGAAAAGGCAACAATGACCGCAAGTAGCGCGGTTTTCCGTTTTTCTTCTGGGCTCATATCCGCGGTGGCACCAAAGAAGACAACAAAACTCAAGAGCGGGTCAAAGATGACAAAGAACAGGATAATTAGCTGAAGGAGTGAGTAGAGCATCGTTGATAGCTTACCGCGGCGGTATTGATAAATCAAGTAAAACTTGCCTGTTTTTCTTGCAACCAGGGGGTTAACGGTTTAGTCTTATATAATAAAATGGGAGATGGGGGTTAAAGGCTTTTTATAAAAAAGGAGTAGGCGATGAGCGAGTTACAGCAGGATGATATCAGACGGATTCATGAGGAGATAGAAAGAGAGAGTGTGTTTGTTCAGGCGCTGACCGCTGAGGTCGGCAAGGTGATTGTCGGGCAGAAGTATTTGATTGAGAGGCTGCTCATCGGGCTTTTAGCAAACGGGCACATTTTGATTGAGGGCGTGCCCGGACTGGCAAAGACCTATGCGGTGAAGGCGCTTGCCGGTGCAATCAGCGCCCGGTTTCAGCGGATTCAGTTTACGCCCGACCTTTTGCCCGCCGACATCATCGGCACGCAGATTTACAATCAACGCACCGGCGAGTTTACCGCGCGCAAGGGGCCGATTTTTGCCAATTTTGTCCTGGCGGATGAAATCAACCGGGCACCACCTAAGGTGCAGAGCGCGCTGCTCGAGGCGATGCAGGAACGGCAGGTGACGATTGGGGAAGAGACCTTTCGGCTGGAGGAGCCGTTTCTGGTTCTGGCGACCCAGAACCCGATTGAGCAGGAGGGGACCTATCCCTTGCCGGAGGCGCAGACTGACCGGTTTTTGCTGAAACTGCGGGTGAGTTATCCTTCAAAGGAAGAGGAGAAACAGATTGTTGAGCGGATGACAAAAGGGGTTGAGCCGAAGGTGACGCCGGTGGTTGACAGCGCAACGATACTGCGGGCCCGGGAGTTGTGTACCCGTATCTATGTTGATGAAAAGTTGAAGGATTACATCGTTAATTTGGTGTTTGCGACCCGGTTTCCCAGGGAGCACAATCTTGCCGACCTGGTGCCGCTGATTCGCTATGGCGCTTCACCGCGGGCGTCAATTTATCTGTTGACGGCGAGTCGGGCGATGGCGTTTTTAAGGCGCCGGGGTTTTGTGATTCCGGAGGATATCAAGGAACTCGCCTACGATGTGCTGCGGCATCGGCTGATTTTGACTTACGAGGCAGAGGCGGAGGAGTTGACAACTGATGATATCATCCGGCGCGTGCTGGAAGGGGTGGAGGTGCCGTAAAGACGATGCGGACGGTGACACTGCGACGGGAACTTTCCCAAATCCGGCAGATTGAGATTCGCACCCGGCGTTTGGTTAACACGGTGTTTGCCGGTGATTACCGGTCGAGTTTCAAGGGGCGCGGGGTGGAGTTTGCCGACACCAGGGAATATCAGGTGGGCGACGATGTGCGGACGATTGACTGGCGCTTGACCGCAAGGTTTGGCAAGCCGTTTGTCAAGTTGTTTGCCGAGGAGCGGGAACTTCTGGTAATGCTGGTGGTGGACGCTTCGGGTTCCAATCGGTTTGGCACAAGGGGGGCGTTGAAGATTGAGCAGGCGGCGCTGGTGAGCGCGACACTGGCGTTTTCGGCAATTAAGAACAACGACAAGGTGGGGCTGGTATTTTTTACCGACCGGATTGAGCACTTTGTGCCCCCATCAAAGGGACGGACGCAGGTGTTACGCCTGGTACGAGACATCCTCTACTTTCAGCCGGAAGGTTTGGGAACAGCACCGGGCACAGCACTGGAGTTTGTTTTGCACATCCTTAAACGCCGGGCGATTGTGTTTCTGGTGTCGGATTTGCTCGGTCCGGGTTTTGTCGGTGCCGAGTTTGAGAAGCCACTTTCGATTATGAGCCGGCAGCACGAT
Organism: uncultured bacterium; assembly: GCA_964626075.1. Lineage (GTDB taxonomy): Bacteria > Hydrothermota > Tepidihabitantia > Tepidihabitantales > Tepidihabitantaceae > Tepidihabitans. The sequence continues at coordinate 79,688 of CAZVDD010000013.1, read as the reverse complement.
CTGGTGGTGTTGAGCATCAATGACCGGGCAGAGCTGAATCTGCCGGCGCTGGGGTTGCGGGAGTTTGTTGATGCGGAAACGGGCAAACGGGTTCTGGTGAACACGAGTGCCCGGCGGGTTCAGGATGAGTTCCGGCAGAGAACGGAGCGGCAGCAGGAGGCATTGAGCCGGTTGTTTCAGCGGCTCGGGGTGGACCATATTTCCCTTTTAACCGACGAACCGTTTACCCCGAAGCTACATCGGTTCTTTCAGGAACGGGCACGGCGTTATCGGTGAGGGAAATGCGGCGCAGGACAGCAGAGCAGAAGCGCGGCAGGGTGGAAGCGGGCAACCTCCGCTTTGTCTTTTTCCATCAAGGGAAGGTCAGACAAGGAGAGAGAAAAAGAAAAGCGGCCGGGATAGTTTTGGCGTTAGGGTTGCTTTTTGGGCTACTATGGGCTCAGGCGGACAGTCTGGCAGACACAACGCCCCCTCGACCTTATCGTCTGGTTCAAGATGGACCGGTGCGGGTCGCGGTGCGGGTTACAGAGAAAAAAGGCAAAGCCTTGACGATTGGCGACCGGTTAAAGGTGGCGGTGACAGTTTCCCATCCGCGCAATTTGACCGTTTCGCCACCGTTTGTGGAAAAGGGCGACGATTTTACCGTCAGTGAGCAGAGACATCAGATTCACTTCCGGGGCGACACCGCCTTTGATGTTTACAATCTGACGCTGGTTTTGTGGACAGTGGGCGAGCGAAAACTGCCGCCCTTTCTCGTGACCTATCAGGATGGAAGCGGGTTGTGTGCCGCGGCGAGCGATTCACTGCCGGTGAGGGTGCTGAGTTTAATTAACGAACGGATGCAGGACATCAACGACATCAAACCCCAGGTGGAGTTTCCCAATCTAATGCCGCTCTGGGTGTTGCTCGGCGCGCTGGTATTAGTTGCAGGCGGGTATTGGGGTTACCGGCTGTTGAGGCGTTTCCGGCAGAAACAGGCTGAGTTGGCACCCTTGCTTTCACCCTGGGAGGAGGCGTTAAGGGCGCTGGAACAGGTGCCGGTTGAAGAGTTGTTGGGCAATGGCCAGGTGAAGCGGTATTACTACACAATATCGGAGATTGTGAAGCGGTACTTGACCCGGCGTTTTGGGTTTCCCGCAATTGACCAGACAACGAGCGAGATTCTGCGGGAGTTGCGGCAGCGGAAGGTGCCGGAAGTTGAACGGTTCCGGTTGTTCTTTTTTGAAACCGACCGGGTGAAGTATGCCAAGCATATTCCGGATAAGCCGCAAGAGGTGGTGGTTCAGGCACGGCAACTGGTGGAACTGACGATGCCGGCGCCGGAATCGACCGGCAGCAACGGTGCAGGGGCGCGTGGTAACACGTCGGTGCAAAGCGGAGGTTAGGCGATGTGGCATCTGGCGCATCCGGGTTATCTGGCACTTCTGGCGCTGGTGCCAATTTTGTGGTGGTGGGAGCGCCAGCGCCGGCGCAGTTGCCTGCAGTTTAGTGACACGACCCTGCTGCCGGCACCGACGGTTTTCGAGCAGGTGCTGACGCAGTTGCCCCTTTTCTGTTATTCGCTGGCGCTGGTGTTTTCCACGCTGGCGCTGGCGCGACCGCAAAAGGGACGGATGTTTGAGGAACTGGAGACCCGGGGGATTGACATTATGCTCTGTCTGGACATTTCGGGTACGATGCAGGCGGCAGACTTTCTGCCCAAAGACCGCCTCACCGTTGCTAAGGAGCGGGCAAAGGAGTTTGTCAACCGCCGAACCGGGGACCGCATCGGCCTGGTGATTTTTGCCGCAACCAGTTTAACCCAGTGTCCCTTGACGCTGAACCATAGTATTGTCAACGACATCTTGGACCGGGTGGAGTTTGGCACGCTGGAAGATGGCACCGCAATTGGAATGGGCATCGCCAGTGCCGCGGCGCGGCTCAAGGGGTCGAAGGCGCGGGAAAAGGTGATTATCCTCTTGACCGATGGCCGCAACAACACGGGCGATATCGACCCTTTGACCGCAGCGCAGGCGGCAGCGGCGCTGGGTATTAAGATTTACACGATTGGGGTTGGCAGTAAGGGTCCGGTACCGTTTCCGGTTGACGACCCGCTCTTTGGCAGGCGGTATGTTCAGGTGGAGGTTGACCTTGACACCGAGACGCTGGAGAAGATTGCCGCGATTACCGGTGGCAAGTTCTTTCTTGCCACCGACCCGGAGGCGCTGAAGCGGGTTTATGAAGAGATTGACCGGCTGGAACCTTCGACCTTTAAAGCCCGGCGTTATACGCTGTATCAGGAGCGGATGGCGCTGCCGTTACTTCTCGGCTTGATATTTACATTTGCCGGATTTAGTTTTGGGATGGTTATCAACCGGAGGCTGGTGTAATGCACTGGGGCGCACCGCGCATACTGTATCTTCTGCTTGCCCTGCCGGTAATCATGGTGTTTTTTATCGTTGTCCGAAATCGGGACCGAAAACGGGTTACCCGTTTTATTGAACCGCAGTTGCTTGCCCGGATTGAACCCAGCCGCGCGCCTTTTCTTGAATGGGTGAAACTGATGCTCTTGGTTCTCGGGCTCGGGCTGATGGTCGTTGCGCTGGCGCGACCGAGATGGGGCGAGAGATTACAGATGTTTAAGAGTCGGGGTGTGGCGGTGGTGATTGCCCTTGACGCCTCAAAGTCGATGCTTGCCGAGGATGTCAAGCCGAACCGGCTTGAGCGCGCCCGGACCGAAGTCGCCGCTTTGCTTGATGAACTTACCGGTAACGCGGTGGGCATTGTCGCCTTTGCCGGTGATGCTCATATCCTATGCCCGCTGACAACCGATATCGAGGCGGCAAAACTGTTCCTTGACATCATCAGCCCGGATTTGATGCCGGTGCCGGGCACCGATTACGGCAAGGCGATTCGGAAAGCGAGTGAACTGTTTAGGAGTACTGCACCGGGTAGCAGGGCGCTCGTTTTAATCACCGATGGCGAGGACCTCGGAACCCAGACTGAACAGGCGGTGCAGGTGGCGAAGGAACTGGGGGTGCGGATTTATCCGGTGGCGTTCAGCAGTGCGGAGGGGGCGCCAATTCCGGAAAGAAAAGAAGGGGGTGTGGTTTACAAAAAAGACCGTGCTGGGCAGGTGGTGATTTCAAGGATGGATGAACGCAAGTTGATTCTTATCGCGCAGGCAACCGGCGGCCGTTTTTATCGAATGGAGGGGTTTTCGGCACCGAAACTGGCCGGAGAGTTTGACCGGCTGGAAAAAGAGGAGTTGAGTGGGGGCAGTTTTTCTAACTATGTGGAGCGGTATCAAGTTTTTTTGTTGACGGGCATTTTGCTGCTGTTCTTTAGCCTTGCTTTACCGGCGGTCCGCAACCCGCTGAGCCCCTTTATTAAGGGGCGATTCACTTCTAATCGGCGGCGGGCAGCGCTGGTCGGGTTTGTTGTTTCTCTTGTTGTTGTGCAAACGGCAAACGGCGATGTGCCCAATTTGTTGCGGGCGGGCAATGGTTTGTTCCGGCGGGGCAAGTATCAGGAGGCGCTCAGTTTTTATCAACGGGCTGAGGTGCTGGAGCCCGATGCCCTGGCGATTCACTACAATATCGGCAACACCTACTATCGGCTGGGTAAATTTGATGAGGCAATCAAAGAGCTTTCGCTGGCAACGGTGGACAGAAATCAGCGCAAACGCAGTAACGCCTTTTACAATCTGGGTAACAGTTTTTATCGGATGGGGAAACTGGATGAGGCGATTAATTCTTATAAAATGGCTTTGCTCTCCAATCCGAACGACCGACAGGCAAAGGAGAATTTAGAGTTCTGTTTGAAGAGAAAGGAAGAAATGAAGCAGGCGCCAGATTCCAGTCAGAGCCAGCAGCAGCAATCAGGAGGAAGGCAACAAGAACAGCCGCGGGCGCCAGAATATCAGGGGCAATCGGGAATGGCGAAGGATGAGGCGGAGCGGGTTTTGCAGGCGGTGGAAAACAAGGAGCGCCAGGTTCAGAAGGATGTGCGCAAGCCCCGGGCAAGGCGTCAGGTGGAAAAGGACTGGTAAGATGCGGCGCTGGATTGCGACCTTTGGTTTGTTTTTGGCCCTCGCGACCGGGGGTGAGTTGCGGTTTACTGCCGAGGTTGACCGGATGACGGTTGGGCTGGGTGAGCCGTTGCAGTTGATTGTTCAGGTAAGCGGAACGAATGTAGGCCGGGTGCCGAAGCCGCAGTTGCCCGAACTGGCCGGGTTTGACAATGTCGGCAGTAGCCAGTCACAGTCAACAAGTATTTCAATTGTTCAGGGCCGGGTGACTCAGGAGCAGACAATCAGTTTTATCTACACCCTGATTCCGAAAAAGACCGGCGAGCTGGTAATCGGACCCTGCCGGTTGAACTACAACGGGACGGAGTACACAACCGAACCAATAACGGTTAAGGTGACAAAAACCGGGACTCAGACAAAGCGCTCGCAACCCCAGCGCAGCCCCTTTGATATCTTTGAAGAGCCGGAACCGGCCCGAGGCGAGGTTTTTCTTGATGTGAGCGTGGACCGAAAAACGGTTTATCAGGGTGAGATGGTAACCGCAACCTGGACATTTTACACCACAGGGCAGGTGGTAAGTTTGAATATCAAAGAGCCGCCGCCCCTGAGCGGTTTCTGGACTCAAGAGGTTTATCAACCGCAAAAACTGAATTATGAAAGGCGAAACTATCGGGGCAGGCAGATGTTCGGCGCGGTGGTGCGAAAGACCGCGCTGTTTCCCACCCGTGCCGGGCAGTTGAAGATTGGCAAGATGAGCCTTGCCGGTGAGATGGTGGCGCCGGGGTTTTTCTTCTCAACCGCTAAGCCGTTTGAGGTTAATTCGGAAGAGGTGACGGTTGAGGTAAAGGCGCTGCCCGAAACAGGAAGACCAACATCGTTCACCGGTGGTGTTGGTTCGTTTCAGGTTAGTGCCCGGGTGGTGCCGGAAACGGCAAAGGGTGGTGAACCGGTTATGCTTTCGCTTGTTATCACCGGAACCGGTAACCTTGGTTTAATTGGTGCGCCAACTCTGCCGGCGATTACCGGTTTGAAGGTCTTGAGCCCGGAGACAAAGGACGATTGCAATTACGCCAGCGGCGGGCTCAAGGGTACAAGGCGGTTTGAATATCCACTTTTGCCGCTGGCCGACGGTAAATTCCGGATTCCGGAGGTTGAGATTGGTTTCTTTGACCCGAATACGGGTAGTTACTACATAAGAAAGACGCCGCCTTTGGAGTTTGTCGCTCTCGGTGTGCCGGCAAGAAGCGGGGAGGATTATACGACCGCGACCGGAATGAGGGTTCTGGGTACGGACATCAGGCATATCAAGACCGAACTGCGCTTGACCGGTAACCGGTTGGCGGGTTATGAATCCTGGTTTAAGTTGTTTTACATAGTGGGGCTGGTTGTGATGGCGTTCGGCATCGGGTTTGGTGTCCGGCGGCGCAAGTTGCAACTTGACCCGGGTTATGCCCGCCGCAGTAATGCGCGGAAGGTTGCAACCCGCCGGTTGAAACAGGCGGAAAAAGCGCTGGGCGCAAACCGGATTGCCGACTTTTACAGTCTGGTGTATCAGGCGTTACTTTCTTATGCTGGGGACCGGTTCAACATTGAAACCGGTGCTTTGACCGGTGCGGAGATAAAAGATGCGTTGACCCGACAGGGCGCCGATGCGGGAGCGGTGCAGGATTTGCTGGACACGGTGCAGCTTTGTGCCCTTGCCCGGTTTTCGCCCGGGATGAGCGACTGTAACCCGCGGGCGGTTTTACAAAAGGCACGCGGAGTTGTCAAAAAGATATGAGTTTACTTGCGACGCTGATATTGGTGTTTGCACTACCGGTTGAACAGTTGGAACGGGCAAACAAACTTTACGAGGCAGGACGGTTTGAAGATGCCATTGTCCTTTACGACTCGGCGGCGCAGGAGGCCGCGGCGGTGGAGATTTATTACAATCGGGGCAATACCCATTTCAAGTTAGGTAGGTTGGGCAGGGCGCTCGCGGACTATCTCCGTGCCTGGGCGCTCAAGCCGCACGACCCGGACATAACGAGCAACATCGCCTTTGTGCGCAACTTCCGACCGGATAAAAATCCCAATCCGGAAAGCCCGTTGACAACAACGGTGCGTAATCTCCTGACACCGTTTGACCGATTGACAACCCGTTTTCTTGCCGGGTTTTTGTTTTTCGTCCTGGCGCTTTGTCTCGGGCTCTATCTGAGCACGGGCAAAAAGTTTTTGGGTTATGGGGCAATCGGGTTAACAGTTGTTTTTCTCTACTTTGGTGCCGGGGCGCTAATCTGGCAAGGTATGGTCAATCGGGCAAAGGCGGTGGTGGTGGTGGCTGAGGCGATTTTACGCTCCGGACCGGGTGAAGAGTACAAGGAGATCGCCGCGGTGCACGATGGGTTGGAGGTCAAGATTGTTGAGCGCCGGCCCGGGTTTGTGTTGATTCAGATTCCGGGTGGTATAGGCGGCTGGGTTGAAGACCAGGCGGTGGAACGGATTTTTGAATAGTTGTTTTGGGGTTGAGCAAAACCCGGTTCTAATGGTTTCTAATCAGGTTGTCGGAGTTAACTGACGATACTTTTTGCCCAGTTGATAATAACCCTCTGCCACCTTTTTGAGCCATTCAATTTCTGCCGGTTGCAGTTCCCGTTTGATTTGCGCCGGCACCCCGGCAACAAGAGTGCCCGGAGGCACTACGAAATCTTCTTTGACCAGGCTGCCGGCAGCAACAATTGAGTTCCTGCCAACTTTTGCCCGGTTGAGAATGACCGCACCCATGCCAATCATCGCCTCGTCTTCTATCGTGCAACCGTGCACAATCGCCCGGTGGCCCACGGTTACCCGAGTACCGAGTACAACCGGTGGTTCGGCTTCGTCACAGTGGATGACGGATAAATCCTGGATGTTGGTGATTGAACCGATGACGATACGGTTGACATCAGCCCGAATCAGCACACCGAACCAGATTGTTGCCCCGGATTTAATTTCGCAGTCGCCAACGATGACCGCATTGGGCGCAACAAAAACATCCGGGGCAATTTGCGGCTGTTTGCCGTGGAAATTTAGCAGCATAGTTTAACAATAAGGACAATTTTCGGGTGGTCAATTTTTTCGTCTGGTTTGACAGGGGGCGTATTGCGGCGATAAACTTAACATTATGAAAAATAAGCGGGTTAAAATCTGCGTTGTTGGTTCTTTTATGACCGATATGGTGTTTCGGGTCAAGCGGTTGCCCCGACCAGGCGAGTCAATGGCCGGTGATGGGTTTGGACTTTTTTTAGGCGGCAAGGGTTTTAATCAGGCGGTTGCGGCGCATCGGCTGGGGGCCGATGTTGTGATGGTGGGCAAGGTGGGAATGGACTACTTCGGCGAGTTGTTTTTGAAGAAGATGAAAGAGGAAGGGATGAGGACCGATTTCGTCGCTGTTGACCCCGAAGTGCCAACGGGTGTTGCCTGCCCGATGATTGACAGTGCCGGGCAGAATGCGATTATCGGTGTTGCCGGTGCCAATCTCCGCCTGGGTGAGGAACAGATAGCGATGGTAAAGCCGGAAATTGAGGCGGCGGATGCCCTGATGCTGCAGTTTGAGATTCCGCACCGGGTTTCGTTTCAGGCGGCGACCATTGCCCGCAATGCCGGGTGTCTGGTGTTTCTTGACCCGGCACCGTTTCACAAGATTGAACTGCCCATCAGCCAGCCAATTGATTACATCGTTCCGAACGAGATTGAGGCGGCAGAACTGGCAGGCGGGATGGCGATTGATGACTGGGCAAAAGCCGAACTTAAATCCGGACGCCGGGCGGTAATTATTTCGGTGGGCGCAGATGGCGCGCTGGTGTTTGACGAAAATGGCAAAAGGCGGTTTCCACCGTTTAAGGTTAAGGCGATAGATTCGACCGGTGCCGGTGACGCCTTTCGCGCCGGTCTGGTGGTAAGTATCGCCGAGGGTCGGAGTCTGGATGAGGCGGTGCGGTTTGCCAATGCGTGCGGTGCAGTCGCCTGCACGGTACTCGGGGCAGAACCGTCTATGCCCCGAAGGGAAGAGGTTGAGCGGTTGCTCAAGGAACAGGAGGGTTAAGATGCTGTTCATTGACAGTGCGGTTGTTGATGAGGTAACGCAGGCAGTAAAACTGGGGTTCGTGCGCGGGTGCACGACCAATCCTATCCTACTATCAAAGGTGGCGGCGGCACCTGATACGGTGATTAAAAGGTTGTGTCAGATTGTGCCCGGTCCGGTATTTTATCAGTTGACCGGCAAGGCTTTGCGGGAAAAGGAGCAGGAGGCAAGGGAGTTTTACCAGATTGCGCCGGACAAGATTGTGTTGAAGATTCCGGCGACAACCGAAAACCTGGCGCTCGTCACCCGCCTTGCACCGGAAATCCCCTGTGCCGCGACCGCGGTGTTCAGCGGGCACCAAACGCTCCTTGCGATTGAAGCCGGGTGCACTTATGTCATCCCTTATGTCAACCGGGCAACCAGGCTTTTGGGCGACGGGATAAAACTGATTGCCGAAATGGCAGCGGTGATTCAGGCAAGTGGCAGGCCGGTGGAACTTGTGGCGGCAAGTGTTAAGTCGCCGGAAGAGGCGCTGCGAGCGTTTATCGCTGGTGCCCACCATTTAACCCTGCCCTATGAGGTGCTGTTAGCGCTGGGTAATCATCCCCTTTCCGATGAGGCGATAGCAGAGTTTGAAAAGGCAGCGGTGCGCAAATAGCCAGCTTGTTGCCCAAAAAAGTATCGGTGGTTGGGTGAAATTGGCGGGCGCAGCGCGCAAGTCGGGTAACTTACCGGGATTGGTGCGGTTGGCTATCAAAACCTGCCGGTACAGAAACAGGTCAGGGTGTAAGAAGCAGTCCCCGGAACGGGTCAGGGGACCGTATCCTATACGGTTAACCTATGGACTGACAATCAGTTAGGAGAAAGGGCGTTAATTTTTTCTTCGGTTGGGGTCTAATAGGTGATAGCGGTGGTCCGGGGCAAAAGTTGGTTGCCGGGTTTGCCCTAACGCGGTGGCGCATAGGGGTTTAGAGTTACATATGTTGACATTCCTTAACGGTGGGACTAAAATGGATATTAAATGAGAGATAAAAAAGGGTTTGAGGTGAACGGTTATGCGTGGTCCGTATCTATTTAAGAAGATAGCGTTTATTGGAACTTATCTGCCGCGGAAGTGCGGGATTGCCACCTTTACCTCAGACCTTTACCATTCGGTTACTCAGGAAGCGCCGGAGTTGAACGGGCTGGTTGTGGCGTTGAACGATACGCCGGATGGTTACCCTTATCCTGAGGAGGTGAAGTTCGAGGTCGCCCAGAACAATCAGGATTATTACCGGCAACTGGCAGAGTTTCTCAATATGACCCGGGTTGACTTGACCTGTCTTCAGCATGAGTTCGGGATATTTGGCGGGCCCGCGGGCGGGCATATCCTGGTAACGCTGCGCCGGTTGCGGATGCCGATTGTGACGACATTGCATACGGTTCTTGCCGAACCGAATGAACAGCAGCGCTCGGTTATGGAGGAGATTTGCCGGATTTCGGAAAGGGTCGTGGTGATGAGTGAGCGGGCGGTGCGGTTTTTAAAAGAGATTTACCAGGTGCCGGAGAAAAAGATTGATTTTATCCATCACGGGATTCCGGATATGCCTTTTGTTGACCCGAACTACTACAAGGATTTGTTCGGGGTTGAGGGCCGAAGGGTGATTCTCACATTTGGGCTTTTGTCACCCAACAAGGGTATCGAATATATGATTGACGCCCTGCCGGCGATTGCCGCCCGGTTTCCTGATGTGGTTTACATCGTGCTCGGTGTCACCCACCCCCATGTGAAGCGGGAACAGGGTGAGGAGTACCGGCTGCGCCTGCAAAGACGGGCACGCGAGCAAGGGGTAGACCGGAATTTAATATTTTACAATCAGTTTGTCACGCTGGAGGAGTTGTGCCAGTTTCTCGGCGCGGCCGACATCTATGTGACACCTTATCTCAATCCGGCGCAGATTGTTTCCGGAACGCTTGCCTATTCAATGGGGGTTGGTAAGGCGGTGGTGTCAACCCCTTACTGGTATGCGGAGGAGATGCTGGCGGAAGGCAGGGGAAGACTGGTGCCGTTTCGCGATTCAAAGGCGCTGGCGGAAACAATTATCGGATTGTTTGAAAATGAAACCGAGCGCCATTCGATGCGCAAGCGTGCCTACGCCTTTGGAAGAATGATGGTTTGGAAGGAGGTTGCCCGCGTCTATTTGAACTCGTTTCAGCGTGCCGCCGAGGAGCGGATGCGGGCGCCGCTTGCGGTGGCACCGGTGATGGGCAGTGCTGACCCGTTAGACATCGACCTGCCGGAGTTGAACTTGAATCATCTTTTGACCTTGACCGATGACACCGGAATCCTGCAGCATGCCCGGCGCACCGTGCCCAATCTTGCTGAAGGTTATACAACGGACGACAACGCCCGGGCGCTTTTGATGGTACTCAGGGCACAGGAGGTGGCGGCGGATAAGCCTTTTCTCAATCGGCTGGTCCGGCGCTATCTGGCGTTTCTCGATTTTGCCTTCAACCGGGACAACAGCCGGTTTCGGAATTTTTTGAGTTATGAACGGCGCTGGACTGAGGAGGCGGGTTCGGAAGACAGTCAGGGTCGGGCGCTATGGGCGCTGGGTTATGCGGTAAGTTCGGCAAGTGAGGACGGGGTGGTGGCGCTGGCGATGAATTTGTTTGCCTCGGGTTTGCCCGCGGTGGAACTTTTTACCAGCCCGCGCGCCTGGGCTTACACCTTGCTGGGGTTATGTGCTTATAGCCGGCGTTTTCCGGGCGACAGTAATGCCCGGCGATTTCGCGAGGTTCTGGCGGAAAGACTGCTCGACCTCTACCGGCGCAACGCTACTGAAGATTGGCGCTGGTTTGAACCGGTCCTTGCCTATGCGAACGCCCGATTGAGCGAGGCGCTGATTGTTGCCGGCCGGGAACTGGGAAAAAGAGAGATGGTTGATGCCGGATTGGATTCTTTAAGATGGTTGATAGCGGTGCAGACTGCGGAGCAGGGGCACTTTGTACCGGTCGCACATACGGGATGGCGGCGGGGAACAGCGCGGCTGCGGTTTGACCAGCAGCCGATTGAGGCAGAGTGCACAGTGGAGGCGTGCTATCAAGCATTTTTGAGCACCCGGGAGCCCAAGTGGCGCGAGGAGATGCGCCGGGCGTTTGAGTGGTATTTGGGACGCAACGACCTCGGTTTACCGATTTACGACTACACGACCGGTGGCTGCCATGATGGGCTGCATCCCGACGGGGTGAATGGCAATGAAGGGGCAGAGGCAACACTGTCGTTTATCGGCGCCCTCTTGACGATGCGGACAGCGCAGACAACGGAGGAAGGTTGAGGCACATTGAACAGGACCGGCAGTTGTTACTCCGGCGCTGGGAAAAGAACCCGATACTGACCGCGGCTGACTGGCCATATACGGTTAACACCGTGTTCAACCCGGGCGCGGTGTTGTTGCCCGACGGCGCAACCTTGCTTTTGTGCCGGGTTGAGGACCGGCGCGGGATTTCGCACTTATGCGTTGCCCGTTCCGCTAACGGGATTGACAACTGGGAGATTGAACCGGAGCCGAGTTTTGCGCCCGACCCCAGCCGATTTCCGGAAGAGTTGTGGGGGGTTGAAGACCCGCGCATCACCTATGTTGAGGAACTGGGAAAGTATGCAGTTACCTACACCGCCTATTCTCGGGCAGGTCCGGCTGTTGGACTGGCGTTGACCAAAGATTTCAAGGAGTACGAGCGGTTGGGCGTGGTGATGCCGCCGGCAGATAAGGATGCGGCACTTTTACCCCGGCGGTTCAACGGGTACTGGTTGATGGTTCATCGGCCCACGACATCGCTCGGAGCGCATATCTATATCTCCCAGTCACCGGATTTGATTCATTGGGGTAGACACCATCTGGTAATGCCAGCACGGCAGGGTGCCTGGTGGGATGCCAGTCGAGTTGGGCTGGCAACACCGCCCCTGGAAACAGCGCACGGCTGGCTAATTTTTTATCACGGGGTGAAAGATACCCCCAGCGGTGCAATTTACCGGGTTGGTCTCGCGCTACTGGATTTAGAGCAACCCTGGCGCTGTGTGCGCCGGAGCAGCGAATGGATATTCGGTCCAGTGAAGCCTTACGAGCGGGTAGGTGATGTGCCCAGTGTTGTCTTTCCGTGCGGTGCGGTGCTGGAACCGGATGGCGACACCTTACGGGTTTACTATGGCGCCGCGGATACTTCAATCTGTCTCGCCACGGCAAGCCTCAAAGAGTTGCTGAGTTGGCTTGAGACGCACACTTCAGAAACCTGTGAAATACCGGGCGAGCCGATGATTACCTAATGATTTTTGAAAGAGCGGTTTTGCGACGGCAGAGGTAGATGTCGGCTTCAATCATCCGCGAGGAGTCGCCGCCGGAGTAAAAATGGTGGACAAAGTAGAGGTTGCCGGCGTCGTCAAGGGTAGGTTCGCCGGCAAATTGACCGACGATTAGCTCTGCCGGTTGCCATCGCCCGGTGCTGTCTTTCCGGCATCGGTAGACGCACGGTCCAACTAAGCTGTCAGTCCAGCCGGTGAACCACAACTCTTTGTCGTCTGATGATATAAAGGGCTGACCTTCATCTCGGGCGCTGTTTACCAGTGGCCCAAGGTTAACTGGCTCGCCCCAGCCGGACGGAGTGCGTTGGGAACGAACGATGTCAAGGCCACCGTGAATGCCAGTTTTGCCATAGTACATCGTGCTATGGTCGGCACTGATGTGGAGTTCGCCGGGCTTGAGTTCTTTATTTATCTGCCTGCCGGCGTTGCGCCAGTTACCCCATTTACCATTGCGGCGGAGTGCCAGATACCAGTCAATTTCGCCATAGTTACCGGGCCGTACGGACGCAAACCACATTGTGTCGCCCATTACGAACTGCGCTCCATCAAGCGAAATGTCGTTGTTAAGTATCACGCGCTCCGGCTCGGTCCAATGACCATTTTCCAGCCGGCAATACCATATACCGGTAACGCCGTCGGCGGCTTGTTTTTCCACCGGGACGGAGACATCGGGCGTAAAAACGAAGTAGAACTCAGTACCGTTCGGGGTGATGAATGGGGAATCCTCAGCGCCGGCGGTATTCACCGGTCCGGGCATTGGCACGGGTGGCTCCCATTCGTTAGAGAACAGTATTGGAGGGAACGAATCCATTTCCGGTTGCATCTTTACCGCGCCGGGCGGAATCGTTTCCGCCCGGTCTTTAACTAAAAGGGGTTTCTTACATCCGTTTATTGTGAACAGTCCTAAATTAACCACCGCCAGGATTAGCGGCCAGAGTTGTTTGTTCATCAGTTGATACTAACCACGCCCCAAGAGGTGTCAAACAACTGTTTTTAATAATCAGCGAGAAGGTTCGTCGGGCGGTGGACCTTTTTTCAGTGCGGCGAGTCTTGGCGACTGGTGAGCAGACTGTTCTGCCTGACGCCGGGTGAGTTCGAAAAATACCACCCAGACGAGGACTGAAAATACAATGAGGCTGCCGATAAGGAGCGGGCGCTGGGCAAGGGCGACGACGACAAAGTCGTATACGCCGTGGGCACAGATTGCCAAAAGGAGCCCGAAGAGCCCGAGGAGATTTGCCTTGGTTTCGGTTGGGGCAAATTTTGCCTCACCGAGGAAGTAGCCCATTAAGACGCCGTAGAAGGCGTGGCTCGGAACCGCGAGTAAGGCACGCATTACGCCGGTGCGCAGTCCGCTGAACGCAGCTGTACCGAAGATGTAGATGATGTTTTCCAGAGTGGCAAAACCGAGCGCCACGGCGGTGGCGTAAAGAATGCCATCGTAGGGTTCATCGAACTCCGGGCGGTGATAGCAGTAGAACCGGACAACAAAGAACTTCCAGAACTCTTCTATCAGACCAGCGACGATGAAGGCGCCGAGAAAGATTTTTGTAATGGTAAAAGGGGGACTGAACCAGCCGGTGAGACGCTGCACAAGGGAAGATGTTGCGGATGCCGGCAGGGTAACAACTGCGCCCAAAAGGAAAGCGAGAAATATGGGTCCGAAGGGCTCTTTTTTGTATTTGTCCCGGAAGTAGAAAAAAAGCATCAGGCCGACGCCGGGGAGAATCGCCAGAATCAGGAGCCAGATCATCGAAAGTTATTTTCTTAACGGCAACTGGAAAGTCAACGCTGGTAGAGCCAGAATGGTTTGAGGATGCGGCGCATGACCAATAGCAAAATAAGGAGGCTGTAACCGGCAGTAATAAGACCGTTGATCAACCACTGACGCCGGTTAAGGCGTTTGACGCCAGCAAAACGCAGCGCGGCAAGATGGATGAGAAGCAAGCCGGTGATGTTGGTGAGCCAGTAACCGGCGATGATGGCAAGGGTGAAAATCCGGGGCGAGAAAAGGGAGAAAAGACAGGCGAAAAGATAGGCAAGAGGAAGGTTGATAAACAGGTCGTTCCACCAGGACAAAGGTGAAAGGAGATAGCCGATGCCGAGGAGCAGCCAGTTCAAGAACTGTTTTTTGGTCCAGTTGAGGCACATACTGCTATTATAGACCAGGGTTCTCGATCGGGCAAGGCACGGGCTTGACCGAAATGGGTAATCGGTTTAAGATAAGAGTCAATGCGCATACTGGTTGTCAACTGGCGGTGTATTCAGAACCCAGAGGCAGGCGGCGCCGAGGTTTACTTGCAAGAGGTTTTTCGGCGGCTGGTGGCGCGGGGGCATGAGGTGACGCTTCTGTGTGAACGGTTCAAAGGTTCAGCGCCCGAAGAGGATATCGATGGGATAAGAGTATTGCGCCGGGGTGGAAAGTGGACTTTTAATTTCACCGTTTACCGCCAGTTGCCCCGTGTTGTCGCGGCAGGCGATTACGATGTGGTGGTGGATGATTTGAACAAGATTCCGTTTTATTCGCCCTGGTTTGTAAATAAGCCGGTGGCGGTGCTTTTGATGCATCTTTTTCGGGGGAGTATTTTTAAGGAGGTTGTTGCACCGCTGGCCGCTTATGTTTACCTGGCCGAGAGTATGATTCCTTTGGCGTATAAGCGGTGTCGCTTTGCCGTGCTGTCGGAGAGTTCAAAGCGGGATGTGGTCCGGATTGGTATCGCCCCCGAGATGATTACCGTTGTGCCACCGGGGACAGACTTTGAGAAGTTTAAACCCGACCCAACGGTGGCGCGGGAGCCGGTGGTGCTTCATGTCGGACGGTTGAAGAAATACAAGTCAACCGACCATCTGCTTTATGCGGCACGGATTCTGAAGGAGCGAGGGCGACAGTTCAAGGTGGTGGTGGTAGGAACCGGCGATGATTTGCCCCGGCTTAAGGAATTGAGTGAGAAACTGAGGATACAGGATACGGTGGTCTTTACCGGTTTTGTTTCCGAGGCAGAGAAGGTCAACTGGTACCGACGCAGTGCGCTGCTGGTTGAGAGTTCAATCAAGGAGGGGTGGGGGTTGATTGTGATGGAGGCAAACGGTTGCGGCACACCGGTGGTTGTTGCCCGTTCACCGGGTCTGGTGGACTCTTCGCGTGAAGGTGTCAACGGACTGTTTTACACTTATGGCAATGTGACGGAGCTGGCAGAGAAGATTGACCGGCTTTTACAGGACGAGGCGCTCCGAAACCGGCTTGGGGTTCAGGCGGTTGATTGGGCGCGGCAGTGGACCTGGGATAGTGCGGCGGATAATATTGAAAAGATGCTATCGCACACCGCGGCGGAAAGAAAAAATGGGCACAGATAGTTGGACAACGGCACTTGAGTGCCAGAATGTGGTGAAGAAGTTTCGGCGCGGTAAAGGGTTGAAGCGGCGGACATTAAGGGCGCTGGATGGCGCGACGCTATCCCTGCGCGCCGGAGAGCTTTTTGGATTGCTGGGACCGAACGGCGCAGGAAAGACGACGCTGGTGCGTTGTATCGCCACGCTTTTGATTCCTGATGAGGGGACAATTCGGCTGTTTGGGCACGATGTTTTTAAGGATACACTGTTCTGCCGCCAGCAAATCGGGCTTTTGACTTCGGGGGAGCGGACGCTCTACTGGAAACTTTCGGCCCGGGACAATCTTAAGTTCTTTGCCGCTCTCTACGGACTGTCAGGAAAGGAGCGCGACCGCCGGATTGACTATCTGCTGGAACTGTTAGGGCTGAAAGAGGTCGCAAATGAGCGGCTCGAGCGCTACTCCTCGGGTATGAAGCAGAAGGTGAGTCTGGCGCGGGCGATGCTGCACGACCCGCGACTTCTACTTCTGGATGAGCCGACACTTGGGCTCGACCCGCAGTTTGGCCGGTTCATCCGGCAGTTTATCAAGGAGGAGTTGAATCAAAAACAGGGAAAGACGATTCTTTTGACAACCCACTATATGGATGAGGCGGATGAGTTGTGCGAGCGGATTGCCTTTATCAACCGGGGTAAGATTGTTGACATTAAGTCACCGGAGGATTTCAAGCGGGACATTCCTCACAAAGAGGTTCTTTCGGTGCGCTGTCAGGGGGAGGTGGACATCAGCCGATTAAAGTCGCTGCCCGGCGTGGAGCGGTTGAGCGCCGATAGCCAGGATGGGGTGACAACAGTGAAGATTCTTGCCCCGCGCGCCGAAGGGATTTTGAGCGATGTGATTGAACTGGTGCGGACCGGGGCAAAAATTTTAACGATTGATGTTCAGGAACCAACGCTGGAGGATGTGTTTATCTATATGACCGGTACCTCGCTGGCGGCGGATACAACCGAGGAGTGAAGCGATGCGGGCACCGGGAGTGGAACTGCGGGCGCTGGGTGCCGAGTTTGGTAAGACGGTGCGCATCTGGTTGTCCTATCCGATAATGATTTTCTTCTGGGCAATCTTTCCGCTCATCTGGGTGATGCCCTATGTTTTTCAGGGTAGGGCGCTGGTGGGCGGGGCAACAAGCGAATCGTTCCGGCAGTTAACCGGTTCGGGAAACTATCTGGCGTTTGTGCTGATTGGTGCGATGATTTCGACTTTTGTATTTTCCGCACTTTGGGGGGTGGGAAATTCGCTACGCGAGGAGACCTACTGGGGAACGATGGAATACATCATCGCGTCGCCGACGCACCCGCTGGTGATTTTAATCGGCAAGACATTAGCCGAGTGGGCATGGTCAACGGTGATGGCGGTGTTTCAAGCGACGATAATCAGCATATTCTTTGGCGTGCGGTTTACCATTGACAAGGTTCTGCCCATTATCCTGCTGGTCGGGCTCTTGATGATTGGGTTTTACGGATTTGCCATTGCCTTTGCCGGTTTCACACTATTGATTAAAGAGGTCCATGGCTGGGTTCATACCTTAGAGTGGATATTTTTTCTGTTTTCACCAATTCGGTATCCGGTGCAGGTGAACCCGATTACCGCAATGGTGAGCACATTGATTCCCCTTACTTGGGCTCTGATTGCGATTCGAGGGATTATTTTGTTGAATAAGTCGGAGGTTAACTTATGGCAGACGGTTTTGATTTTACTGGTGATGGACGCAATTCTTTTGACCGCTGGCTATTTTCTTTTTGTTTATCTTGAGAAAAAGACCCGGCGCGACGGCACAGTGGGGATGCATTAAAGATGAATTGTAATGAAACAGTTTCCACGGGAAGGGGAGTTCATAAAGTGATTCGGTTGCTGCGCCATTATGGTGCTGCGGTCTGGGCAGAAAATATCAAGGAGTGGAAACTGGAGTTGACCTACAAGGCGGACTTTGCCCGCGGTTTAATTGACCCGGTGGTTTACCTCCTTCCCTATCTTCTCTACGGGATTGCACTGGTTGGCGGCAGGGAGTCCGCAAGTTTACAAAACCTCGTTGGCACCTCGGACATTGTTACATTTATTACTCTGGGGTATCTGTTTATCGGGTTCCTCAATATGGCGTTGTGGGCGATGGGGTTCAGTCTGAGGAAGGAGCAGTTCTACGGAACGCTGGAATCGGTATTTGCGGCGCCGGTGCCCCGCTGGGTTTTCAGTATGGGGATGGCGCTGCACTCAATTTTGCACCAGTTGTTGATGATTGCGGTGCAGATTGTTTTTATCCTGCTCGTTTTCAGCCTGAAAATCAACCCCCTGGGGCTGCTGCCAACATTGCTGGTTATCGGATTGATGCTGGTGGCACTTTACGGCATCGGGATGTTTATGGCAAGTTTTACCCTGCTTTTTAAGCAGGGCTGGCTGGTGAGTGAGGCGCTATCCAGCATATTGATGATTCTTACACCGATTGCCTATCCGCTGGCGGTTTTACCGGTGTTTTTGCAGAAACTGGCGCTGTTTGTACCAACAACTTATGGGATATTGACCGCCCGCCACTTTCTGATGGGCGAGAAGATTGATTTCACCTTAAGTGATGCCTTTGTTCGTCTCGGGCTTTTATCTCTGTTGTGGGTTGGTTTTGGGCTGTTTGTTTTTATGTTGATTGACCGCCGGACCCGGCGTTCCGGCACATTGAGCCATTACTGAGATGAAGATCGGTATTACCCTTGGCGACCCGGCAGGAGTTGGTCCGGAAACGGTGTTGCGGGCTGTTCAGGAAACCGAGCGGAGAAATATTTTGCTCATCGGTTCGGAAGAGGTGTTGAAGTGGGAGGCAAAACGGCTGAAGGTTAACTATGATGGGGTTGGGGTGATAGACACTGGGCCGGTTGGTAAATACGAGTACGGCAGGGTGCAGAAAGGTTGTGGTGTTGCAGCGTGGCGCGCGCTGGAAAGAGGGGTGGAGTTACTGAGAAACGGTACGATTGGCGCCCTTGTTACTGCACCGGTGTCCAAAGAGGCGCTGCGGCTTGCCGGTTTTCCGTTTCCGGGGCAAACTGAGTTTCTTGCCCAACGGTTAAGGGCTCGGCGTTATGCGATGCTTGCCTGGTCAAGGCGGTTCAAGGTGATTTTTGTAACAATCCATGTGCCTCTGGGTCGTGTTGCGCCGTTGATTACAGCCCGAGCGGTGCAGGAGAAGATACTGCTCATTGACGAATTTTTGAGACGAGAAGCCCCCAAACGATTCCGACACGGCGCGCAACCTAAGATTGCGGTTTTGGCGTTCAATCCGCACGGGCGGGAGTTCTCTACTGGTGAAGAAAAGCGGATTGAAGCCGGTGTTAAATCGGCACAGAAGAAAAAGGTAGCGGCATTCGGTCCCATACCCGCGGATGCCATTTTCGCCCATCTGGATGATTTTGATGGATTCGTGGCGATGTATCACGACCAGGCGATGATTCCGGCAAAACTGCTCTCACAGGGGAGGGGGGTGAATGTGACCCTTGGTTTAGAAGCGGTGCGCACGTCTCCGCTGCACGGCGTTGCCTTTGACATTGCGGGCCAGGGCATTGCATCACACCACTCTACGCTGGCAGCGATTCAGCTTGCCCGCAAACTTGCCCGATAAGCGGTTAAATCAAAGCGAGCCTGATTGTGTAATATTTTGACATTCTTGGAGTTATAAATATAAAACAAAATGTGAGGTGGATGCGGCCAGGGCCGGTTTCAGGCGAGGCTTTTTTGGTGGGATTGGAATGCGAGGGCATTCCTTTGGGCTTTTTGAGGAGGTTGAGATGCCGTTCCGTCGCCTGAAACAACCGCCTCCACCTCACCAAATTGTGGTTAATTTTAACACCCCCTAAGCCGCTTGTCAACAAAAATCCTTAATCAATTTTGGAGTGGTAAATTGAGCATCGAACGGCGTTTCGGGTGTCATTAATCCTTGACAGATTAAGTCGGGGTTGTTATCCTTAATATGCCGATTTTCCTTTAAATATGATGTAAGAAGTAGATTAACAAAAAGGAGTGTAGCAGATGAAGAAAAAGCAGAAAAAGGCGGTGAAGAAGACCGCACGCAAGACGGTGAAAAAAGTCACTAAGAAAAAAGTGGCAAAAAAGATACCGAAGAAAGCCTCGCTCAAGAGCGCAGCACCGACGCTTCTGGATAAGAAGCGAGCCGATTTAGCCGGTCCAGGTGTCGGCACCTATGAAGAGGTGGAGAAAATTTTACCCACCGATTACGAGCCGATTCTACCGCCGCTAAAACGGATGGACGCGCTCTTTATGATCAAGGAGTACATTGAGAAGAACCTGTGCCGGGAACTGAACCTGCATATGGTTCAGGTGCCCTTGATTGTGGAGCGGGAGTCAGGGGTCAACGACTATCTGGACCGGGATGGTTCCAGGACTCCGGTCGAATTTCCCTGTGGACTGGGCATTTCCCCACGAATCAACGCTCAGATTGTTCAGGCAGCGACCAAGTGGAAGCGGTTGGCGCTGGCGCAGTTTGGGTGCAAGGTAGGTGAAGGGATTTGCACCGATATGCGAGCAGTGCGGAAAGATTATTTCCTGGACCACGACCACTCCTCTTATGTTGACCAGTGGGACTGGGAGAAGGTTATTACTGCGCAGGACCGGAACCTTGATTATCTTAAGGATGTCGTAAGGAAAATCTGGAAGGTGATTGTGGGAGCATCTCACCTGGTTCAGGAGCAGTTTCCGGAGTTGCGCACGACAAAGTATCCGCCCATTCCTGAAGAGTTGACCTTCATCCACGCCGAGGAGATTCTTGAGATGTACCCGGACTTACCACGAAAGCAGCGGGAGACCAAACTGCTTCAGGAGTATGCGCCGGCGGTTTTCATCATCGGTATTGGCTATCCGCTGGCTGATGGGTTGCCCCATGAGATGCGGGCAGCCGACTACGACGACTGGATTACCGACACTTCCCATTGGACCGGAAAGCCGACCCACGGTATGAACGGCGACATCCTGGTTTGGAATCCGGTAACAAGAAGACGACACGAGTTGACCTCAATGGGTATCCGTGTGACGAAAGAGACGCTTGTTCAGCAGTTGAAGATGGCGAAACAGGAGCATTTCCTTGAGTTGCCCTATCATCAGGCGATTATGAACGATCGGGTGCCCCTTTCTATCGGTGGTGGTATTGGCCAGTCGCGGACCTATATGTATCTGCTTAGGACCGCAAGTCTGGGCGAGGTATCGGTTACGGTCTGGCCCAAGGTGCTCAAAGAGATTTGCGCCAAACGCAACATCTTCTTTCTTGAGTAACCTGAGATGATGCGAATGTTTCCGAGAGTAGATAACACATAAAAATGGTGAGGGTCACGGAAAGCCCAGTTACGCGGCAATTTTGTTGACCGAGCCGTTTTTAGTGTACCGGGCCTTCGTGCCCTCGATATTTAGACTACAGAAAAAAGTCCGAGGATTCAAGCCCGGCGCACCGGCAAATTACAGTTGGTCTTTACTATCATAATTTTTTGATATGCATAACGTTATGGATTTGGTAGTGGTTGGCGGTGGCGCCGCGGGTCTTGCTTGTGCGCTCGAGGGGTGCCGGTTGGGATTGAAGGTTCTAATTTTAGAGAAGACCGACCGGTGTGGGAATAAGGTTGCTTTGACCGGGGGCAAAAGGTGTAATTTTACCCATCTGGAACCGCCCAATTTGATGGCAAAAAGGTTTGATTGTCCTAAAGATAAAATTTTACTTTTGCTACGCCAGTTTCCGGCTCAGGAGGCAATTAAATTTTTTAGAATGCTGGGTATAGAACCACGGATTGACGAGGATGGATGCGTCTGGGTTAGCAGGAAGGTACATAGGTCGGCGGGAAAAACCGAGAGTGCGTTCATGTTTGAGATTAATCCTCCTGACATCAGTCGGTTAGAAAGAGCTCAAACCGGTGCTGGAATAGTTCGGGAACGGCTCGTTGAAGCGGTGATTCAAGCCGGGGGCGAGATAAGAACAAAGGCAAATGTGAATGAAGTATTGCCGGGCTGGTATATTGTTCTAAAAAGCGGTGAGACCATTCACGCAAGAAGTGTCGTAATTGCGACCGGTGGTGCCAGTTATCCCCAGACTGGATCCTCAGGTGATGGTAATCGTTTGGTCAACTCATTAGGTGTCAAAATGACCCCTTTTTTTCCCGCCCTTGCTGCGCTGAAGCCCAAGGAGGAAATTGAAAATTTCGCCGGAATCAGCCAGCCTTCAGTTAGGGTAAAAGTGGATATACCAAATGTTGCCCCAAGACCGGGTAATTTCATATTTGCACATAAGTACATTTCCGGCTCGGCGATAATGAACATTTCGGGTTTTGTGGCCCGGGCATTGATGCAAACAGATAAGGTGGGACTTACTGTTGACTGGGTACCGGATAAGAGTTTTCAAGAGTTGAAAGCTTATATCGATCGCCTCCGGCAGGAGCGGCCGTTGATTCAAGCAAAGACCGCTTTGACCAGGTTTGTTGCCCGCAAGTTTGCGATGTTTCTCTGTGCTCGGGCGGATGTGGCACCGGATAGCAGGTTGACTAACCTGAGCAAGGTGGCGGTGCAGCGTTTGATTGAGCAACTCAAGGGAACGAGGTTTGAGATTGTAGGTACCGAACCGATAGAAAGAGCCACTGTGACCGGGGGCGGAGTGAGTCTGGATGAGGTGGATATGAGGACGATGGCGGTGTTTCGGTTCCCCGGGCTATTCGTTGTCGGCGAAGCGTTAGACCTCTGGGCAGAAAGTGGGGGCTACAATTTGCACTTTGCCTGGGCTTCAGGTGGCACCGCCGCCCGTGCCGCATCTTCAGCACTGACAAACAAGTAAGTCAGTTACCGTTCTTGACCTACTTATTTTATTACGGTTAGTTTTGTCTGGTAGGTCTGGTTAAATCCAACGGTCATGTTGACAAAATAGACACCAGAAGCCGAGGGTCGGAATGACACACGATGGTTGCCGGGTGCGAGCTGTTGCTCGGCAAGGATTGTGACTTGTCTGCCGGTCGGGTCAAAGACCGTCAAGCGGACCGGTGCGGCTCGGGAGATACCAAAATCAATTTGCCAGTTGCCATTTGCCGGTGTTGCCCGCAGCGGTGCGGTGAGAAAGGTTGAGTTTTGTTCGGCAAGTGCGACGCCGTTGGCAGTGTGAACAAGCATTGAGTCGACGGTTGTGTTACCGACGACATCAGAGGCGCGGATGAGTACCCAATAGTCGCCGTCACCAACCTCGGCGGTTGCCCATTTTCCCTGAATGTCGGTAGATTCAATTATGCTGTCACCATCGGTGTTGGTGACGATGTAGTAGTAAGAACGGTTTTCGTAATCACCCTGAGAGCGGCAGGTGTTGTCGTTTTTGTAAACTACCGAGACAAGGGCATCTTCCAAACGGCCGGAAAATATGACGCCGATGGTCCAGGGAACAACAATCGAGCCTCCGACACTTTTAATTGAGTATTCAATCAGAAAAGGTGCGAGTTTATCCCAGGTTGAATTACCGGTTGAAAAGCCGGTGCGATCGTAAATTTTCGCGATGATGTCAACATCACCGGTGAGGTTGTTGGGATTTAAGTAGGTTGAGGTATTGTTGCGGCAGAAGGCAAAAAGGGCGTTGGTACGGGCATTTTCAAATACCGGTGGTTCAAGGTCGGTATTGGGTTGAATAATTGTCAATGGATTCTGTATAAACCACCAGGTGGGTTGGGGAAAACGCTGCCAGGTGGCGCCGGTGTCGGAGATGCGGGCAAAGTGAAGATGGTCGAAAGAAGCATCGATGGGCCAGGCGACAAGATAGCCAATGACTTCCCCTTCTTGCACCTCATCACCAAGGTTTTTGTGCCAGCGGTTAGGGTCAATATGGGCGTAAAGCCATCCTTCAGCACGACCAGAGTAGGTTAAAGGCGAATCACACACCGCGAGTCGGTAGTGCAGTTCTGCTTGAATCGTGCCCCAGGCTTTGACCCAGCCGTGGGCAACCGCCCGGACTTCAACACCACTGGTGTCCGTGGTGATGATATCAATTCCGGGGTGAAAGTAGGGGGAAGAACCGTAGTTCTGGTAGTTGCCCCAATTGTTTCCTAAGGGGTGAACTTGGTTTATCGGTGGAATGGGCCAGTAAGTGGCAGCAGCCGGGAGGGTGAGGAGCACAATATGTGAGATTATTAGAAGGGGCATATGAGGACGCATCCGGATATGGGCGTGGTAGTTCATTTTAAGTATTATTTTAGCCGGTAGTTTGCAGATGTCAAAAAGAGACCGGAAAGTGCAGTAGCAACAGGTAAACTTTCGGCTAACGCGTTAACTGGCTGGGGGCATGGATTTTGGTGTTGACAGGAGAGACGAACTTTTTATATTGAGTTAGATGGTGGCGCCGTTTGCCCGGTTTGCCCGGCATTACGACCGGTTCATGACGAAGTTCGTGGACTATCCGGGCTGGGTCAGCTATATCTTGAAAATTTTCCGGCGGTTTAAGGTTGTCCCGAGGACGATTCTTGATGTTGCTTGCGGCAGCGGTATTCCAACAGTACTTCTGGCGCAAAAGGGTTATCGAATGATCGGCGTTGACCGGTCAAAAGAGATGCTCGCGGTGCTCGAGAGTAAACGGGGAGATTTGCCGATTGAGTTGGTGTGTGCCGACATTAGAGATTTTAAAATTTCAGAACCGGTTGATGCGGCGATTTCGCTTTACGACAGCATCAACTACCTTCTGACCGAAGAGGACCTTGAGCGCTGTTTTGGGTGTGTATTCAAAAGTTTAGTCGGGCAGGGGATATTTGTGTTTGATATGAATACGGTGTATGGGCTTTCCGAGGGTTGGGGAACAAGGACGATTACCCGCGAGACCGAGGAGATTGTTTCTATCTGGCAGAACAGTTATGACCGGCAAACCAGGATTTCCACCCTCCATTTGACCTTCTGGGAGAAGATGGGTGATGGCACACTGGGGGGAAGGTATGAAGAGATACACGAGGAGCGTGCCTACACAGTTGAAGAGGTGAGGCGCGCGCTGAGGGCAGCGGGTTTTTCCGGGACGCATTTTTACCACCACGGCGGTTTTTTTCCGGTTGGTCCTTTAACGGTGCGGATGATGGTGGTGGCGCAAAGATGAGGGCAGATTTGAAATTCAGTTTAAGTGAGTTAAAATAGGACGATGCGTTTTATTGCCGATTTGCATATTCACTCGCGCTATTCGAGGGCAACAAGCCAGGAGATGGACATTCCGGCGATTGCCCGGGCGGCGCGAATTAAAGGGATCAAACTGGTTGCCACTGGAGATTTCACTCACCCCCGGTATTTTGCATCGTTAAGCGAACATCTGAAAGAAGGAGCTAATGGGTTATATCTATACGGCGACACATATTTTATCCTTTCCACCGAAGTCAACAACATCTATTCTGCGGGCGGTAAGTTACGGCGCATTCACAACCTGATTTACTGTCCGAGCATGAAGAGCGCCCAAGAGATTAACAAGATGCTCGCCCGCTACGGCAGGCTGGAGGTTGATGGTAGACCCACGGTTAGCATTTCCAGTTATGATCTGCTGGCGAGGGTGATTGAAATTGAACCCCGGGCGTTTATAGTACCGGCACACATCTGGACACCGTGGTTTTCGCTTTTCGGTTCCAACTCCGGATTTGACTCATTTGAGGATTGTTTTGGTGACCTGGCGGATGAGGTGTTTGCGGTTGAGACCGGTCTTTCTTCAGACCCGCCGATGAACTGGCGGTTATCAGCATTGGACAAAAAGACTTTGATTTCGAATTCCGATGCCCATTCGCCGAGCCGTCTGGGACGGGAGGCGAATGTTTTCAACTGCGAGTTGGATTACGACGCACTGCGTACTGTGTTGAAGACCAAAGACAAAAGTCGATTTCTGTTTACGATTGAGTTCTTTCCTGAAGAGGGGAAGTATCATTACGATGGCCATCGTAACTGTGGGGTGCGGATGAGTCCAGCCGAGGCTATGCTTTCGGGTAATGTGTGTCCGATATGCCGAAAGCCACTTACGGTCGGTGTGTTACATCGGGTAGAGGAACTGGCAGACCGAAAGCCGGATTCCTGCCCCGATGATGTAATACCGTTTAAGCATCTGGTGCCGCTGGAGGAGATTATCGCTGAGGCGCTGGAGCTGGGGCGTGACACCGCTGGAGTTGCCCGTCGGTACGAAGAACTGGTTAAGGCGCTGGGGAGCGAGTTTGAGATTTTGATGGATGTGCCGATTGATGATATCAAGCGGGTTGATGCGAGGGTTGGCGAAGGTGTCGAAAGGATGCGAAAGGGGGATGTGACGGTTGAGCCTGGTTACGATGGGGTTTTCGGTGTAGTGCAGGTTCTTCCCGGAGAACGGCGCCGGACGATTGAACCGGGGCAAGATGTTAAGACCGATGATAGACAGATGAGGTTGTTTTAAATAGGAGGGATAAGTGAAAAGGCTCTGGGCACCGTGGCGCGTGGAGTATTTTAGCAATAGGGCACCGGAATGTCAGGGCTGCCTTTTCTGTTATTTAAAAAAGTTGAAGGACGACAAAAAGGGGTTGATTCTTTACCGGGGGAAGCGGGCGTTTGTGGTGATGAACCGGTATCCCTACAACAGCGGTCATTTGATGGTTGCGCCGTTGCGCCACATCGCCAGTTTTGAAAATTTAAAGCCCGATGAAGGAGACGATCTTCTCGAACTGGTGAAGTTGAGTTTGAGGGCATTACGCCGGGAGTTTAAGCCCCAGGGTTTTAATATCGGGGCGAATTTAGGTGCGGTTGCTGGTGCTGGAGTTACCGGCCACCTCCATCTGCACATCGTACCGCGCTGGCAGGGGGACACGAACTTTATGCCCTTATTTGCTGAGACTAAGGTGGTAAGTGAACATTTAGATAGAACTTACGAAAGGCTATCACCGCGGTTCAGGCGGATGGTTGGGGGCTAATTATGGTGAAAGCGGTAGTGTTTGATGTTGACAACACCCTGGTGGACTTCGACAAGTGGAAAAAAGCGGCGGTGGATGCAGCGGTAATGGCGATGATTGACGCTGGGCTGGATTTAACACCGGAAGCGGCGAAGAAGAAGATTTACGAAATCTATCAAGAGAAAGGGATTGAGTATCAAGAGGTTTTTAACGACTTTCTCCAGGAGGTTCTGGGGTATATCGATTATCGGATTCTGGCGAGTGGAATTATTGCTTATCGCCGGGCACGGGAAGGAGCGCTCGTTCCTTATCCCCATGTAAACCTGGCGCTCTTGAAACTTTTTCGCCTGGGGTTGAAGCTGGCGGTGGTTTCGGATGCACCACGTTTGCCGGTCTGGATGCGCCTGGTCTCATTGGGTGTGGACCGATTTTTTGATGTGGTCGTAACATTTGATGATACCGGCAAGCGTAAGCCCGCCCGGGAGCCGTTCGAAAAGGTTTTGGAACTTTTGCAGGTTATGCCTGCCGAGGCAATTATGGTTGGCGACTGGGCGGAGCGGGATATTGTTGGCGCTAAGGAGCTCGGAATGATTACGGTTTTTGCCCGATACGGCGACAGTTTTGGCACTTTAAACTCCGGCGCCGACTATGAGGTTAATGACATCTTAGAGTTGATTCCAATAGTTGAGCGATTGAATCAGAGGGGGTAGGTGTTGCGGAAAGACCTCCCGGGAATATTCGGTGTCGGCATTGACCTGATGAGTGTAAGCAGGATTCGTCGGGCTATTGAGAACTTTGGGCACCGGTTTATCGAGCGGATTTTTACGCCCGCAGAGGTTGAATTCTGTCAGAAACTTGCGCATCCCTACCCTTCTTACGCTGCCCGGTTTGCTGCAAAGGAGGCTTTTTCCAAGGCACTGGGAACCGGTTTACGCGGTGCGGTCTCCTGGCAGGAGATAGAGGTTTGTGACAACGAGAAGACCCGGCCTACACTTAAAGTCTCCGGTCGGGCAAAGCAGTTTTTGGGTAAGCGCCGGGTGCATTTAAGTTTGACCCACTTAGAGGATTATGCGGCGGCGGTGGTTATAATTGAGGGTTGACTTTTAAATCGAAATAGGTTATTCTACACGCCCAATGAGCAAAAAAGATTTACTTATTGTCGAGTCTCCAACCAAAGCTCATACGATCAGCAGATTGCTGAAGGGCAGGGTAAAGGTTCTTTCCTCCCGGGGACATATCGCGGATTTGCCAAAGTCCCGACTCGGGGTTGACATCGAAAATGGATTTGAACCAGAGTATATAAGAATAAGAGGGAAGGCGCCGGTCATCAACGAGTTAAAAACGGCGGCAAAACAGGCAAAAACAGTTTACCTGGGTTGTGACCCGGACCGAGAAGGCGAGGCGATTGCCTATTCGGTTGCACAGGAGATAAAGAATGGGGCGAATATAAAACGGGTTTTGTTTTATGAGATTACGCCCCGGGGTATTGAGGCTGGTTTTAATTCACCGGGCGAAATTGATCTGCGGAAGGTTGATGCCCATAGAGCACGTCGGGTGCTGGATCGGCTTGTAGGTTATCTTGTTTCACCCTTGCTGTGGCGAACAGTGCGAGCAGGGAAGTCGGCGGGTCGGGTGCAAACCGTTGCTCTTCGGATTCTGGTGGAGCGGGAAAGAGAGATTGCAAGTTTTAAACCGGAGGAGTTCTGGGTTGTTCGGGCGATTTTTGCCCGGGCGAGCGGAGAACGTTTTGAGTGTCAGCTGATAAAAATCAGGAATCAGACTTTCCGGTTGAAGGACCGGTCCGAAGTTGAGGGGGTGCGGCAGGGGTGCCAGGGAACCCGTTTCACGGTAAGCGTGGTTAAGCAGCGGGAACGGCATAAGAGACCACTACCGCCTTTTGTGACTGCGACACTTTTAAAGGAGACGGGACAGTTGTTTAAGTTCGGTTCAGCGCGGACGATGCGTATCGCCCAGAGGCTGTTTGAAGGGGTAGATTTGAAGGAGGAAACTGTCGGGTTAATTACATATCCCCGCACCGATTCATTTCGAGTAGCGGACGATGTGGTAACTGCTGTGCGTAATTTAATTTCACAAACATATGGAGAGCGGTTTCTTCCTGATAAGCCGCGGCATTATCCGGACCGCAAGGGTACCCAGGGTGCACATGAAGCGATAAGGCCGACCCGTCTAGATTTGACCCCAGAGCGGGTTAAACCGTATCTAACCCCTGATGAGTTTAAGGTTTACGAGTTGATTTTCCGCCGGTTTGTTGCCAGCCAAATGGCGGATGCGTTGTACAATTTGACCGAGGTTTTAGTTGAAGGGGGTGATTACACCTTCAGGACTGAGGCGGTAAGACGGGTTTTTGAGGGTTTTGAGCGGATATACGGCGAACCGGATAAGGAAAGTTCATTGCCCGAATTACAGAAGGGCGAACCGGTTGAGATGAAAGAGTTTATCCCGGAACAGAAGTTCACCCAGCCGCCGCCCCGTTACACTGAAGCAAGTTTGATTAAGCGGTTAGAAGTTAACGGGATTGGCAGACCTTCAACTTATGCGACAATCGTTCCGACTCTGGTTGAGCGTGGGTATGTTGAGAGGAAACAGGGAAAACTGGTCCCAACCGAGTTAGGGACGGTTGTAAACGACATTTTAATTCCTCGGTTTGCCAACATATTTGAAATCGGGTTCACTCGCGAGATGGAAAAGGAACTGGACGGTGTTGAAGAGGGGGAATTAAATTGGCGCGAGGTTGTGGCGCGTTTTTACCAGCCATTTAAAGAAGACCTGGACCGGGCAGAGGCGGAGGCAGCCGAAATTAAAGATGGTTTGACCCGCGAGCTAAACGAAAGTTGCCCGAAGTGTGGAGCGGTGCTGGTTGAACGCTGGGGCAGGTTTGGCAAATTCATATCCTGTTCAAAATATCCGGAATGTGACTATGTGAAAAAGGGAGAAGAGAAACCGTTAGCAGACATCTGTCCGAAGTGCGGCAAGCCTTTGGTGGAGCGGCAGAGCCGGTTTGGGAAATTCATCGCCTGTTCCGGGTATCCCCAATGTGACTTTATAAAACGTCCACCTAAAGAGGCGCCTAAAATTCTAGCGGAATCATGTCCGAAGTGCGGTAAGCCTTTGGTGGAGCGGCAAAGCCGGTTTGGGAAATTCATCGCCTGTTCCGGGTATCCCCAGTGTCGTTTTGTTAAAAAAACGAAAAAGAGCAAGAAAAAAGAGGGGAAAGATGAAATGGATTAAAAATAGTCAGTTCTATCAGTTAAGACTTTTGCAAGGAGAAGAGATATTGACGACTCTTGTGGAGTTTGCCCGGCGGGTTAAGATTAAATCCGGGGTTATCAGTGGACTCGGTGCTGGATACGACTTTGAATTGGGTTACTATAATATCAGTAAAAAGAGTTACCGCCGGCGTCAGCTAAAAGGCGAGTTTGAGATAGTATCCCTTCTGGGTAATGTCGCCTGGGATGGAAAACAGCCGGTTTGTCACTGTCATATCGTTCTTAGCGATAGACAGATGACAACCTATGGGGGCCATCTGTTTGCCGGTCGGGTAGGTGTTACCTGTGAGATCTCCATCTTTCCGGGTGATAAGAAACTTAGCCGACAACTTGAACCGGAGACCGGATTAAAACTATTGTCATTTTGATAGACCGAGAGCGCATTATGAGCTAGGGTCACAGGGAATTGCTTTGTCCTTAAGTTCCTTTTGTTGACAATAACAGATAAGTGGTTGGTAACGATTCCTGCTGCGAAACGGGTGCGACAGTTAAAAATAATTCGGTCACGATGGACATGTTGTTGTGTTTGAATATGATACAGGCACAGTGATGGATGGGGTGCAACAGGCGGGCATTTTGATATTACAAAGTTTGAATTATTGTTACCGCCTGATTTTAAGTATGTTAGAAAAAAGTTAAGCCCTGTACGTACCGTAAAATTGGTGGCACAAGTAATGCACAGTTTCAAGTGAGTGGTGTGATATGGCGGTGGATGTGATTATTGTTCTATTTGTCCTTGGTTTTATGATTAGTGGTTACTATTCCGGCCTGATAAGGAGGTTCTGCTCGTTACTTTTCCCTTCGCTTGGACTTGTCATAGGCCTGAGAAATCAAACGGTCGTCTCCCCCGTGTTCGACCGATTTCTGCACAACTATCCCGCATCCGTTTTTTTAGCCTTCGTTATTCTTATTGCTGCCACCGGACTGGGTCTTCGTTTTGTCCGACGGGCGCTTTTAAAACTGCTGGACTGGAGCCGCCTTGAGTATCTCGACACCTTCCTTGGTGGTATTTTCGGATTGACAAAGGGCCTGGCGGTGGTATGGCTCGGTCTTTCCTTTACCCTCGTTTTGTTTCCGCCCAGTGTGCGCGTGCTTAGCCGTTCCAGTGCCGCGGTGCGTGTCCTGGCGCTGACGGATAAAGTTCTCAACACGCCGTCACTGTTAAGTTGCGGGGTGGAAAGGTTAATGAGCAGGGCAGCGGAGCAGGTTGGGGAAGTACGCTCAGTACTACAAGCGGGCAACTCTCTCAACCTGCTCCGCAACGGTGCCGGCATTACCAGGTAAGCCCAGTAGTAATACTTGCCTTTTTGGTTTTTGTTGTTATACTGAAATTCCTTGGCGAGAGTCTTTCCATTTTCAGTCAACGGAGGATAACCATTATGAAGATATTTATTGATTCCGCAGATATCAAGGAGATTAAGGATGTTGCCAGCTGGGGCATCATTGATGGAGTAACAACCAATCCAACACTGGTGAAAAAGACCGGTAAGTCTTTTAGGGAATGTGTGGAAGAGATTCTGAGGGTCGTGGATGGCCCGGTGTCGGTTGAGGCGATATCACCAGATGCGGATGGTATGGTAAAGGAGGGTGAGGAGTGGGCAAAGTTGGACCCGAAGAAGGTTACGGTGAAAGTTCCTATGGGAATCGAGGGGTTGCAGGCGGTTTACCGGCTAACGCGTAAAGGTATAATGACAAATGTCACTTTGATATTTTCACCGAATCAGGCGCTTTTAGCGTGCCGCGCCGGGGCAACTTTTGTTTCGCCGTTTGTAGGACGACTGGACGACATCTCGCACGAAGGAATGGAACTGGTTCGGGATATTGCAGCAATGATTGATTACTACGACTTTTCGACCCAGGTGATTGCCGCAAGTATCAGGCATCCTTTGCATGTGGTTGAGTCGATGCGGGCAGGCGCGCATATAGCAACGGTCCCTTATGATGTGCTTTTGAAGATGGTTAGGCATCCTCTGACTGATGCTGGGATTAAAAAGTTCTACGAGGATTATCAGGGGATACCAAAAGGATAGGAGAGTTTATGCCGATAGTTGACTCAAAGAGCAATGCGGTGCGGAAGAGTTACTCTGTGGCGGAGTTGATTCAGGCGGCGAATACAATGCGCGGTTATAACCTTATTGCCCTTTGTGCTGCGGGTTCGGGTCATTCAGGCGGGACGCTTTCTATTATGGATGTCACTGCGGCACTGTATCTTCATGTTGCCCGGCACGACCCGGAAAATCCTTACTGGGAAAACCGGGACCGTATTATCTGGTCCGCCGGGCATAAGGCGCCGGCGCTTTACTTAGGACTGGCAATGGCGGGCTATTTTCCAGTTGAGGATGTGGTGCGGTTGAGGAAGCTGTACGCTCCTTATCAGGGCCATCCGCACTGGCTCAAACTGCCCGGGGTTGAGATTTCTTCTGGTTCGCTGGGGCAGGGGCTTTCGGTGGCGGTGGGGATTTGTCTTGCTGCCCGGTTGGATAAGAAGGATTATCGGGTTTACTGTATCACCGGTGATGGTGAGCATCAGGAGGGACAGATCTGGGAAGCGATAATGGAAGCCGGTGCGTATAAACTGGATAACCTTTGTTGTATTCTGGATAAGAATCGGCTGCAGATTGACGGTTGGGTAAAGGATGTAATGCCGATTGACCCGATTGCCGAAAAGTACCGGTCGTTTGGTTGGAATGTGATTGAGATCGATGGCCACAACATGCACCAGATTCTGGCGGCATTTGATAAAGCGGCAAAGCACAAAGGGCAGCCGACGGTGATTATCTGCCACACGACCAAGGGTAAAGGCGTTTCGTTTATGGAGAATGTCGCCGGCTGGCATGGAAAAGCCCCGAACAAGGCGGAGATGGTTAAGGGATTGGAAGAGCTTGGTCTTCATTACCGGATTGATTACGAGGAACTGCTGAAAAGGGCTGCGGAATATCAGGCTGAGGCGACCGCCAAGTTGACTGCAAAGGTGCCAAAGTTTTCCCGGGACTACTTCTGGAATCAGCAGGAGAAAATGAAGGTGGAAATGAAGGCAACGCGTTTCGGGTTCGGCGAGGCGCTGGAAGCACTGGGTGACGATAAAAGGGTATGCTGTATTGGTGCCGACATCTCGGGGTCAATCGCTATTTCAAAGTTTTATGAGAAGTATCCAGAGCGAATGGAACGGTGGATTTCGGTTGGGATTGCCGAGCAGTCGGGCACGAATGTGGCGGCAGGGCTGGCAAAGGAAGGGAAACTGCCGGTTTTCGGGACATACGGCGTTTTTGCTGCGGGGCGAAATCTTGACCAGTTGCGTACGACCGTTTGCTATGGTAATTTCAATGTTTTGATTGCCGGCGCGCACGGTGGGGTTTCGGTTGGTCCTGATGGTGCGACACATCAGGCACTGGAAGATTTGTTCCAGATATGTGGGTTACCCAATATGCATGTGTCAGTACCCGCCGATGCGCTTGAAACCAAAAAGGCAACCGAACATTTGCTTTTAAGTATTCAGGGACCAAAGTATATTCGGTTTGCGCGCGAGGCAACACCGGTTGTTACCACACCGGATACGCCTTTTATCTGGGGGATGCCTAATGTTTATCGATACCGGGGGGAGAAGGACAGATTTCTTGATGCGTTTGAGGTCAAGACTTTGGACAGTTACGAGAACGAAGGCGAGCATTTGACGATTGTGGCGTGCGGACCAATGGTACCGGAGGCGTTGCGGGCGGCGTGGATTTTGAAAGAGGAGTTCGGAATTGAAACCCGGGTTATCAATTTACACACCTTAAAGTCGCCCAGCACCCATCCGAATGAGACGATTCCCAATCAAAAGTTTTTGATTCAGGCGGCACTGGAGACCGGTGTGGTTTTGACCGCAGAGGAGCATCAGATTGGTGGTCTGGCGCACCGGGTTTCTTATGTCCTGCACACCGCTCCGGAACTCTACGGTCGTCCCCTGGCGTTCGGTTCGGTTGGTGTTAAAGACCGGTTTGGAGAGTCAGGCCAGCCCTGGGAGTTGATGTGGGAGTTTGAGGTTTCGGCTGAGCACATCGCCGCCAAGGCAAAGGAGCTGTATGATAGGGCAAAAGGGAAAGATGGAGGCGTCAAGGTTTCTACCCCAACCCCAAAGCGGAAGGCAGCGAGCAGACGGAAGCCCGGGGGTAAGAAATGAGACTGGCAGAGCGGATG
Organism: uncultured bacterium; assembly: GCA_964626075.1. Taxonomy (GTDB): domain Bacteria; phylum Hydrothermota; class Tepidihabitantia; order Tepidihabitantales; family Tepidihabitantaceae; genus Tepidihabitans. The sequence continues at coordinate 45,576 of CAZVDD010000013.1, read as the reverse complement.
AGTCGGCTGGGAACCGAGACCGCTTTTGACTGTCTGTGTCGGGCAAAGGAGCTGGAATGCAAAATGGCGGTGATTCATCTGGAGATTGGCGAACCTGACTTCCCGACACCCAAACACATTGTTGAAGCGGCAAAACAGGCGCTGGATGAGGGCTGGACCCATTACTGCCCTTCGGCGGGTTTAGGCGAGCTTCGGGATGCAATTGCGAAATATGCGGGGCGGTTGCGGGGAACGAAGTTTTTCCCGGAGCAGGTTGTAATCACGCCTGGCGGAAAACCGGTAATGTCATTTGCGATTATGGCACTGGTTGAGACCGGGGATGAAGTGATTTATCCCAATCCCGGTTTTCCTATCTATGAATCAATGATTGACTATATGGGCGGAAGACCGGTACCGATCCGGCTCCGGGAAGAACGGGGTTTTCGGCTGGATGTTGAAGAGTTGGTGTCATTGGTCAATTCCCGAACGAAGATGATTATTATCAACTCGCCGGCAAACCCGACCGGTGGAGTGTTAACCCGGGAAGATTTGCGCTTGATTGCCGAAGTTGCGATAAGACACAATGTCTGGATTCTCGCCGACGAAATCTACTCGGAGATTGTCTATGACGGACAATTTGAGTCGATTGCTCAGTTTCCCGAGGCGGGACGCCGTTTGATTATTCTCGATGGTTTTTCCAAGACCTTTGCGATGACCGGCTGGCGCATCGGTTATGGTATAATGCCGGCGGAACTGGCAGAAAAGATGGCGCGGATTGAGACCAACATCAACTCCTGCACAGCGACATTTATTCAACGTGCCTGTTTGGCGGCGCTTAACGGTCCCCGTGAACCTGTTGACCAAATGGTGGCGGAGTTTAAGCGGCGGCGGGACCTTATTGTCGAGGGCTTGAACCGGCTTCCGGGTTTTCGTTGTATTAAACCGCAGGGCGCTTTTTATGTCTTTCCCAATATCGAAGGCACCGGAATTGACTGTAAGGTTCTCGCGGATAGACTGCTCGAAGAGGAGGGGGTAGCGTGTCTTGCGGGCACCTGCTTTGGCAAGTTTGGCGATGGGTTTCTGCGGTTCAGTTACGCCAACTCTATCGAGAACATCCAGCGGGCGCTCGAAAGAATTGAGCGATTTTTAGCCCGGCGATGAGCCAGCGCCGATTGCCCCCTTTTGCGCAAAGGTTAACGCTTCTTCCCCCCTATCTCTTTTCAGAACTGAACAGGTTTAAAGCACGGGCAAAAGGCGGTTTAATCGACCTGGGTGAAGGCAATCCGGACCTTGAGCCCGCACCCGCGTTACTTAAGGTACTCGGCCGCGCGTTAAAAGTTTCGGAAAATCACCGTTATCCCACTTATGCCGGTAAACTGACCTTACGCCGCGCCTTTGCCCGCTGGTATCAGCGAAGGTTTGGGGTAAACCTCGAACCGGAAAAAGAGGTGGTGGTGCTCTTGGGTTCTAAAGAGGGTGCGGCACATCTGCTCTGGGCGTTGTGCGACCGAGGTGATACGGTTGCGGTCTGCGACCCGGGTTACCCCGTTTATGTCAATCAGAGTCGACTGTGCGGCGCGTCGCTGGTGCTTGTTCCCCTGGAGGAAAAGAATGGGTTTCTTCCCGACCTTGATTTCATCAGCCGAATTGCCCCCCGGCTGAAACTGCTTTGCCTTAATTTTCCTAACAATCCGACGGCCGCCATTGCACCTCTTGTTTTCTATCAGGAACTTGTTGCCCTGGCATTGAAATATGGGTTCTACATCGTTAATGACAATGTTTACTCCGAAATCTATTTTAACGAACCGCCGCCTTCCATCCTTCAAGTTCCAGAGAGCAAGAATTGTGCACTGGAGTTACACTCGCTTTCCAAAACATTTTCAATTCCGGGCTGGCGGCTTGGGGTGGCGGTGGGCAATAAAGAGCTGCTCGGTGCATTGCTGAAGATAAAAGAGAATGTTGACTCCGGACCGTTTGGCGCGGTGCAAGACGCCGCGGTTTTTGCCCTCAACAGGGGGAGCAAAATCGCGGCAACGGTGCGGCGCCGGTATCAGCAACGCCGGGATGTTTTTGTTACCGAACTGGCACAGGGCTGCTGGGATATTACTTTACCCCAAGGTACATTTTATGTATGGGCAAAACTGCCTGACTGGTGGCGGGAAACTTATCGCGGTTCCCGCTCCTACGCCTTTTGCCTTCAGTTAATTGAAAAATGCCGAATTGTTGCCGCGCCCGGGGCTGGTTTTGGTAAGCAGGGTGAAGGGTTTGTCCGGTTTGCGCTGGTCGCGCCGGAAAACAGGCTTAAAGTCGCCGGTGCCCGTATCCGGCGCTGGCTGGCGCAAATGACAAAACTGATGACCGGAGCTAAGACAAGAGCGGTATGGCGTTAATAGTTCAGAAGTTTGGTGGTAGTTCGCTTGCCAGTATCAAACAGCTGAAACAGATAGCAAGACAAATTGCCCAACGGCGTCAGTTGGGTGACCGGCTGGTGGTTGTTGTTTCGGCGATGGGCAACACAACCGATGACCTGTATCGGCAAGCCTTGATGGTTAACCCATCACCGCCGCCCCGGGAACTGGATATGCTACTAACCACCGGTGAACGGCAGGCGATGGCATTGCTCTCGCTGGCGCTGTTTAATGAAGGACAGGAGGCGGCTTCCTTTACCGGCTCGCAGGTGGGTATCATCACCGACCGGTTTCACTCCGACGCCCGCATCCAGGAGGTCCGGCTTTATCGCGTTACTGAGGCTTTGCGCCGGGGAAAAGTGCCAATTGTTGCCGGTTTTCAAGGCATGAGCGAAGAGCGCGAGATAACAACCTTAGGGCGAGGTGGTTCTGATGTTACTGCCGTGGCACTTGCCGCAGCGCTCAAAGCCGACCGCTGCGAACTTTACAAAGATGTTGACGGTATCTTTACCGAGAACCCAAGGGAGTTTCCGAATTTGAAAAAGGTTCCAGAAATCAGTTTTGAGGAATTGACCGAACTGGCGCAGGCGGGAGCGGGTGTGATTCATCCTCGTGCCTGCGCATTAGCCGAAAAGTACCGGGTGCCGATGGTCATCCGGTCGTCTTTCAACAAAAAGCGAGGGACGATGGTAAAAACACAATCACCGATGGAAAAACCGTTTGTCCGGGCGATAACACACGAAGCGGCGGTAGCAAGGATTGCCCTGGTTGATGTTGTCAAGAAGAAAAGGTGTCTACATCAGGTCGTGACCATTTTAAGTGCTGCCCGGGTGCCGGTTTTGCTGTTCAATCACGGTGTCACCCATCGCGACCGTTTTGACCTGCTGTTCTACATACCAGGAACACATCAAAAACGGGCGGTTGAACTTCTAAGACCGCTGGTTGAAAAATTGGGTGCCCGGCGGTTACAGGTTGATGAAAACCTCAGTGCGGTTTCACTCGTTGGACCCGGTGTGGGTACCGATTCGGACATCATCGGCGAGACCTTTGCCACCCTACATCGGGCACAGATTCACATCGAGGCGTTTGCGATTTCGGCACTACGACTTACCTGCTTCATTCACGCCGCAGAGCTGCGCCTTGCGGTTACCGCACTGCTAACCCGATTCCGGCTGACTAAAAAGAGATGAACAACAACAACAGTCAGGAAGAGCAGAAGAACGGGAGAACAGAAGAGCAAAATTTAAACGGTTCGGCGGCGGTGGGCTACTATCAGGCCGACGAACTGTCCGGCATCGTTGAGGCGCTCCTATTTGCCTGTGACCAACCAATCCCTTTAAGCCGGCTGGCGTCAATAACCGGTGCCGATGAGGAACAAATCCGTACGGTAATCGCAACATTAAACCAGAAATACGCCGACACCGGCCGGGCGTTTCGCATCAGCCGGGTTGCCCATGGTTACCAACTTTACACTTTGCCCGAATACGCCGACTGGATTAGAAAACTTTACCAGCACCAGCGGGTCCAGCGTCTCTCGCCGGCAGCGCTTGAGGTTCTTGCCATTATCGCTTATCGGCAACCGGTGACCAAGCCAGAGATAGAGAAACTGCGCGGGGTTGACTGTTCGGCACCACTCTTGACACTGTTGGAGCGCGGTTTAATTGTGACCGCGGGCCGGGCACATCGGCCCGGAAATCCGTTTCTCTATAGAACAACGCGCGAGTTTCTGCGCTACTTTGGACTGGAGTCGCTGGACGAACTGCCCAGCCTTGAAGAACTGGGCACATTTCTTGCGGAACGGGAAACTCTGGAGTCTGATTCACCGCAACCTACACCTTGAAGCCGGTTAAACTTATCATCGGGATTATCGCCCGCAACCCGGACATCCTTGACCAGAGTGTTCGCCTTCTGGAGCAGACCTTCGGTGCTGTTGAGTTGAGAAGTTCGATTATCCCCTGGGACTTTTCCCGTTACTATCAAGATGAGATGGGACCAGAACTGCTGCGTTGCTGGGTTGCCCATCAAGGGCTGTTTCCACCCGACCGGCTAATTGCATTCAAGAAAAGCACCATTGCCCTTGAGGCGCAACTCAAAGATGCCACAGGCAGGCGTCGGGTAAACCTCGACCCGGGTATCCTTTCCCTGCACAATTTAATCCTGCCGACAACAAAAGACTACGCGCACCGCATCTATCTGGGAGAGGGTATCTACGCCGAAGTGACCCTAATCTATCACCAAGGGAAGTTTCAACCTCTGCCCTGGACTTACCCGGACTACCGCACCGCAACTTGCCTGGAGTTTCTTACCGTCTGCCGCAACCAGTTAATCAAAGACGGTAAGGCTTAGTTGGGACATAGTGCAACGCGATCGTCTTAGCCCCTTCCGGCTTTGCGCGGGAAGGGTTGGTCGAAAAGAGGGTAAGGCTATTCCTGTTCAGGTGTTGTAAACCGTTCCACCACCTCGCCGATTTTGTTCTGAAACTCCTCAGCGGTAAACACCCCTTTGTCAATCAACATTTCAACGAGCGCCGCAATTTCAATCAGCGCTTCAACCACCGCTTCGTTATGGTTATTGTGTTCTTCCATCACGCTGCCTCCTTTGGCTGGTAATTTTTAACGGACCTTGACGGCTCGAAATAGTCAAACGGATATCCGGGCGCAGTATGCCGTGCCCGGCCGCATCAGCCCAGTTTACTGGAAGTATTTGAGAAATCAAAGATAACCGCCAGCATTGGCGCGATAGTTAGCTATTACGCCAGCGCGGCCGCCCGTTTTTCTCTTCTCTTAACAGGGAAAACAAAGGTGCGGGTGTCTGGAGTATTGACACAGGTCGGAGGAAATTTTACAATAATGCAGGAGTTGCGAGATGTCAAAAGGAAGGATTTTCGAGACACGGGCAGGAGTCAAACCATCCCGCAGCCGCCAGTTATGGGCGCTGGTAAAGTCGGTGCTGCTCACCATTTATGGTCTTCTAATCCGGATTCGGGTGGTTGGTAGAGAACGGGTGGCGCTGCCGATTAAAAGCGGGTTTGTTGTCGCGGCAAACCACTTGACCGGTGCAGACTCAATTGTGATTCAACTGGCGCTGAGGACGCGGGTGTTCTTTCTGGCGGCGGCAAAGTGGTTTCATTCGCGGTTTGTCGGGTTCTGGATGAGGAATCTTTGCGATACGATGCCGGTGGCAATTGGCAAGGGTAATGAGAACATCCCGACCTTGCGGCGCGGGGTCCAGATGTTGAGGGAGGGCGCGGTGTTGGGCGTTTATCCGGAGGGCGAGTTGAACCGCCGGGGCGATGTTGACCATCTTTACGACGGTACCGCATGGCTGGCGGTGCGGGCGCAGGTACCGGTTTTACCGGTGTATGTTGCGGGGTTGAAACTCGGACCAGAGCCCAATTCCAAGGCCGGTCTGAATGAAGCCTGGGAGGGATTTTTTTCGGTTGTCGGGAATTTGCTGAATCGTAATATCGTGGTTGCGCTGGGTGAGCCGATTGCGCCGCCGGCGGAACCGCCTTCTTCTCCGGAGGATTTGAGGCGGGAAATCAGACGTATCAATCAGCGGTTGCAGGAGGAGTTTTCCCGCTTACGGAAGAGTGTTCCTTCCCCTTTGTCCCATGCCATCAAAGGGGAATAGTAGGGCTGATTGTCCTTTTTGCCGTTGCGCCCTAGTTCAGCATTTAAGGGAGGAGAGGAGCGTGAGGAAGGATTAGTGTGACAAGGGTTGAGGATTGACCAGAGATGGATTTGAGGTAAAATCGTTTTCGGTATGCAGGAGAAGAGCAGAGCCCATAAGGGTGGGGCGCGCGACATTTTTGCCGAGTTGGCGGCGGGAAATTTTCAGCCGCTTTATCTATTTTACGACAGCGAGTCCTTTTTTGTTGAGGAGTTTGTTCGGCTTTTAAAGGAGGAGTTGCTGGTTTCAGGTTTAGAGGCGTTTGATTTTGAAAGGCTTGATGCCCGGGAGGTGCGGGGTGATGTTGGGGGCGCGATTGAGGCGGCGGTTCGTCAGTTGCCGGTGGCGGCGCCCCGGCGCTTGGTGGTGATTGAGCACTTAGAGGAGTTGCGCAAGGAGGTGCTGGCGAGGGTGTGTGCGGTGTTTGCGCGTTTGCCCGAGGCGGTGACGATAGTGGCAAGTTGTGAGTACGAGAAGGGGTTGAAGGAGGTTTTTAAGAAAACCGGAGTGGAACGGTTTGTGGTGCAGTTGCGAGCGCCGGAAGGTGATGGGCTGGTGCGGTTGTTGAAAAGCTGGGGTGCGGCGGACGGATTAAAGTTTGATGATGGGGCGGCGCGCTGTCTGGTTGAGGTTTGTGGTCAGGATTTGCGGTTTCTTAAAGGGGAGATGGAGAAGTTAGCAACGGTTCTGGGACAGGGCGAAACGGTTAACGAGGATGTGGTGAAGCGGTATGCCAGTTCCACCCGGGTATTTGAGTTGCAGGAGTTTATTCGGCTGGTACGGGAGGGGAATCCCGCTCAGGCGCTGCAAATGCTGCGGCGGCTTGAGGAGAAGGGCGAGGAGCCGATACGGATTGTGGTGAATCTGGGTTATGCGTTGTTGAACCTCTTGCGCCGGCCCGACTATTATGGCAGAGAGATGGGCTGGGGTGAAGGCACGATTCGAACCCGGCGCCTGCATAAGGCGATTGATGCCCTTTACGAAATTAACCGCCGGATTGTTTCCGGTCATCCAGAGCCCTGGGCGCTGCTTGATATGTGGCTCGTCTGGGCATTAGGACCCAGGAGATAGCGATGAAGTTTACATTATCCCATTGCCCCTTCTGTCGTGGGCGGGGGAAGCGTAAGGAGTGAAGCGGTGAAAGGAAGGTAGAGTTATGAGTGATTATCCAACAAGAGAAATTGAGTTGAAATGGCAACGGTTCTGGGAGGAAAAAGGGGTTTTTAAAACGAATCCTAATCCGAAGAAGAAGTACTATGTGTTAGAGATGTTTCTGTATCCTTCGGGTGATATGCATATGGGTCATGCCCGCAATTACTGCATCGGCGACTGTGTGGCACGGCTCAAGATGATGCAGGGGTACGATGTGTTGCATCCGTTTGGCTGGGATGCGTTCGGTTTACCGGCGGAAAATGCGGCAATTGAGCACAACATACCGCCCTGGGTTTGGACATTTGACTCAATTAAGCTGTGTAAGAATAACCTTAAATTGCTGGGCATTGGTTATGATTGGGACCGGGAGGTTACTACCTGCCTGCCGGAATATTACCGGTGGAATCAGTGGTTGTTTTTGAAGTTTTACGAGCGCGGGCTGGTTTACCGCAAGGAGGCTTATGTGAACTGGTGTCCGCGCTGCCAGACGGTTCTGGCAAATGAGCAGGTGGTGGAAGGCCGGTGTTACCGTTCCAGTTGTGCGGCACCGGTGGAGAAGAAGAAGTTGACGCAGTGGTTTTTCAAAATCACCGAGTACGCCCAGGAGTTGCTGGACGGAATTGAAGAGTTGACCGGCTGGCCTGAGAGTGTGCGGGTGATGCAGCGGAACTGGATTGGTCGGTCCGAAGGGGTTGAGGTTGATTTTCAAATGGACGACGGCACAAGGTTGCCGGTTTGGACAACAAGGCCTGATACGCTTTACGGGGTGACATTTCTGGCGCTGGCGCCGGATGCGCCGCTGGCGGAAACAATTGCCCGGGGTACACCGCAGGAGCATGCGGTGGCAGATTTCTGTCACCAAATTCTAATCCAGCCCGAGATTGAGCGCACGGCAGTGGGCAGGGAGAAGCAGGGGATTTTCACCGGCCGGTTTGCCCGCAACCCGTTGAGCGGCGAAATGGTACCAATCTGGGTTGCGGACTTTGTGCTTGCCGGGTATGGGACCGGAATGGTGATGGGTGTGCCCGGACATGACCAGCGGGACTTTGAGTTTGCCCGCAAGTACAACATCCCGATTAAAGTGGTGATTGTGCCGGAAGGCAAAACGGTTGTGCCGGAAGAGATGACGGGCGCATACACCGAGCCCGGGGTGATGGTCAACTCCGGGCCGTTTGATGGTACGCCTTCGGAAAAGGGGATTCAACTGGTTATTGAAGAACTGGAAAGGCGCAATATCGGCCGGCGCAAGGTTCAGTACCGGTTAAAAGACTGGCTCATCTCTCGGCAACGCTACTGGGGCACACCGATACCGATGATTCACTGCCCGCAGTGCGGCATTGTGCCGGTTCCCTATGAACAGCTGCCGGTGCTTTTGCCGCCTGATGTCAAGGATTACAAGCCCAAGGGCAAATCGGTCCTTGCCGGGGTGGAGTCGTTTATCAACACCACCTGCCCGAAATGTGGCGGTCCGGCCCAGCGCGACCCGGACACGATGGATACTTTTGTTGATTCTTCCTGGTACCACCTGCGCTACACCGACCCGCACAACGACCAACTGCCCTTTTCCCGGGCGAACGCGGACAAGTGGTTGCCGATTGACAACTACATCGGCGGTATTGAGCACGCCTGTGGCCATCTGATTTTCTTTCGGTTCTTTACCCGGGTTTTGCACGACCTCGAAATGGTTTCGGTAAAAGAACCCTGTCGGGTTTTGCACACCCAGGGGATGGTTTCCCTTGACGGTAAGACGATGTCTTCGTCCCGACGGCACGGGGTCTGGGTTGGACCGTTTGTTGAGGAGCACGGCGCCGATTGTGCCCGACTCGGTGTGCTCTTTGCCGCACCGCCCGAGAAGCCGCTCGAATGGTCAAATGAACTTGTCACCGGTGTCAAGCGTTTTATCGCCCGGGTATGGCGACTGTTTGAAGATGCGGGTTATCAACTGCCGCCCGATAAAATTGAGGTGGAAAAGTTCAGCGCCGAGGAGAAGAGGCTTTACATCCGGATGAACCAAACCCATAAGAAGGTGATAACCGATGCAGACAATTTCCAGTTCAACACCGCAATCAGCGCCCTGATGGAGTTTTTGAATGAACTGTATCTGTTCCCGGACCAAAAGTCGCCGGTGTTCCGGTTTGCCCTGGTGCGGTTTGTTAAACTGCTGGCGCCGTTTGCCCCCCATTTGAGTGAGGAGTTGTGGCACCGATTTTATCCGGAAAAGGGGTCGATATTTTGCGAGCCGATGCCGGAATGGGATGAGCGGTTTGTGCATTTTGATACAATAGAGATTCCGGTTCAGGTCAACGGCAAACTGCGGGGCAAGGTGGTTGTCAGCCGGACAAGCGGTGCGGAGGAGGTGAAAAAAGCGGCGCTGGAAAACAGTGCGGTACTACCCTATATTGAGGGTAAGGAGGTAATCCGGGTGGTTTTGATACCGGGCCGGGTGGTAAATATCGTAGTCAGGTAAGGAGGTTGTTATGAAGGGAGTTTTCTGGTTTCTGCTTTTGGTGCTGGCGTTTTTGTTCGGGCTTTTGTTGTATAACGTGAATCAACGGCAGAGGATTAAATCCCGGGTAATGGTTTTTGAGGTGACGCCAGAGTCGGTACAGGTGTTTGAGCGCCGTGTTGCGGAACTGGAAAGCAGCGCGGTGGTACTGCGCAACCGGCTGAGGTCGTCTTCAATAGTTGAGCGGCTTTTAATTAATCGCCGGCTTGGTTACCTGGAGCGGCAGATTGAAGAGCTGAAACTGACGCTGAACAAGTGGCGGGCAACAAAGGATGTTAAGTCCGCAGCCAGCATCTATTATAAATGTCTTTTAATCTATGGCAAGGCATCGGGGGTTTGTGAACTGCTTGCGAGCGACACCCTGCCGCCGGTAAGAAGGGAGAAGTAGCAACTGGATAGGGTTTTAGTCTTAGATTTTGGTTCGCAGTACACTCAGCTGATTGCCCGCCGTGTTCGGGAGTTGCGGGTTTTCTCGGAGATTGTGCCTTTCAACATCGCACCGGAAGTGATATTAGAACGGCAGGCAAGGGCGCTGATTCTTTCGGGCGGGCCGGCGAGTGTGTTTGCGCCGAAGGCACCTTTACCGGACCCGGCGATTTTCAGCCTGGGCATTCCGCTGTTGGGGATTTGCTATGGAATGCAGGTCACCGCCTATCTGTTAGGGGGAAAGGTGACGCGTAATGGGGTGCGGGAGTACGGCGGCGCCCAGTTTGAGAAGATTCAGGTTAGCCCGCTTTTTGCCGGACTGCCGCAACGGTTTAGGGTCTGGATGAGTCATGGCGATTCGGTTACCCGTCTGCCCGTCGAATTTGTGAAGCTGGGTAAGACCGGGCATCTGTCAATAGCAGCAATGGGGCAGGAGGCGTGGCGCATTTACGGTGTGCAGTTTCATCCCGAGGTGGAGCACACGCCGCTGGGCAAAAAGATTTTGGAAAACTTTCTTTTCCGCATCGCCCGCTGTCAGCCGGAATGGACGATGCAGGAGTTCATTGCGGAAAAGACCGCGGAAATCAGAAACACGGTGGGCAAGGAGCGGGTGCTGTGTGCGGTTTCGGGCGGGGTTGACTCCACGGTTCTTGCCACTTTACTTTACCGGGCGATTGGCCGGCAACTGGTAGCGGTTTTTGTTGACAACGGGCTTTTGCGCGCCGGGGAAGCGGCAATGGTGCTGAAAACTTTGCGCTGCCGGTTGCCGGTGCGGTTTGTGCCGGCGGCAGAACGGTTTTTGAACCGGCTGAAGGGTGTTAGCGACCCGGAGAAGAAGCGGAAAATCATCGGTAATGAGTTTATCCGGGTGTTTGAAGATGTTGGGAAGCAACTGGGCGGGATTAAATTTCTGGCACAGGGCACGCTTTATCCGGACCTGATTGAGTCCCGCTCGGCGTTCGGCGGTCCTTCGGCAACAATCAAGACCCACCACAATGTCGGCGGTCTGCCAAAGGATTTGAAGTTTGAACTGATTGAGCCGTTAAAGGAGCTTTTCAAAGATGAGGTGCGGCGCCTGGGTCGGGCGTTGCACATTCCGAAGGTGATTCTTGCGCGCCATCCGTTTCCTGGACCAGGACTGGCGGTGCGCATCCTGGGCGCGGTGACACCGGAGCGGCTGAAACTGGTGCGCGCGGCGGACGAAATTTTTATCACTGAACTGCGGCGGGCAGGATACTACGATAAGGTATGGCAGGCGCTCTGTGTTCTTTTGCCGGTGCGTTCGGTTGGGGTGATGGGTGATGAGCGCACCTATGAGAATGTTGTTGCGCTGCGTGCCGTGACATCAACCGATGCGATGACCGCAGATTGGGCGCGGTTGCCGGAGGATTTGCTTGCCCGCATCGCCGCGCGCATCACCAATGAGGTGCCGGGTATCAATCGGGTGGTTTACGACATCTCTTCTAAGCCACCAGCAACTATTGAGTGGGAGTAGGAGCACCAAGTGCCGTGTCCTTCGATAGTTAACAGCATCACAGTAGCGGTTGGACAGTAGAAAATAGCAAGTTCAGAGGTACACAAATAGGGTATTTGCGCACCGAGGGAGTCCGAAACGGTCCTGGAAACGGTCCAGGGGACGGGGGGTTGTGTTGAATAAGTTTATGATAGATAGTGAATTACAGGAAAGACCGTGAATATTTTATTTAAGTGGGGTCAAAACTTTATACCGGCTTTTCAACCACCCGGTATTTTTTGTACACTTCTCCGCCCAGTTCGCGGTCAAACTCGTTGATGAGCCAGTTGTCTTCAAGGTTCCAGGAAAGTTCGCACCACTGATAGCCCTTTTGCCGCATATATTTTTCGGTTTCGTAGAATAGAAGAACCGGTAATCCAAGTCGGCGGTACTCGGGCTTGAACCCGAACACGATGGCGCGGGCGCCGGTGATTTTCCGGCGGTAGTAGAGGAATTTTACCATTCCAATAAGTCCCAGTTTACCGTTTAGATGCTTTAAAACCTGATTCATATCGGGTAAAGTGATGGCAAGTCCAGCGGGTTTTCCCTGATAGAAGGCAAAAAGCACCATATTGGGGTCGGCAAATGTTTTCAAATTTTGGGCAAGGAGGCTCATCTCTTTGTCGGTCATCGGAGAGAAACCCCAGTTTTTCTCCCAGGAGGTGTTGTACAGTTCCCGGACGATCGCCATCTCCGAAGGCAGTTTTTTCATATTAATTGGCCGGACCGTGATGTTGGGGTTGGCGCGGAGGCGTTCGGCAAGCGCAACAAGCCGTTCGGGCATCGGGGTGTGGGCATATTTAATAAAGGCGAGGAGATCTTTCGCCTTTACGAACCCATAGTTTTCGGCGAGGCGTAGGTAGTAAGGCGGGTTGTAGGGCATCATCAAAACCGGCGGCTGGTCAAAGCCTTCAAAGAGAAAGCCCCATTCGTCGTTCGAGGAAGGGCTCATTGGTCCGCGCAGCCGGTTCATCCCGCGGCTCTTGACCCATTGCGCGGCGGCATCAAAAAGCGCATTCGCCACCTCCTGGTCGTCAACACATTCAAAAAAGCCAAACGAACCCAGTTTCTCTTCCCAGAGTTTGTTGTAGTTGTGGTCAATCTGCGCCGAGATTCTGCCAACCGTCTTACCGGCTTTTTCGGCGAGGAACAGGGTGCCGATGGCGTGTTCCCAGAATGGGTGATGCTGAAAATCAAGTATTGCCGCCACCTCCTTCTTGAGCGGCGGTACCCAGTAGGGGTACTTTGCACCGAGCCCGTGTTTTCCCCAATACAGGGCAAAAGGCAAATCGATAAACCGCTTTAACTGTTGCGCGGTCTTGACCTCAATGATGGTTACCATCAGATTTCGGGGGTAAAGCGTTGATTGAGTCGATGTAAGGCTGGGTTAAACCGGTGGAGTCGGTAACCATCCAGACCGCGCGTTGTACCATGCCGAGGTTTTGCGAGATGTCTTTGTTTTTCACCAGTTGCGCCAGCCGCTGGAGGTCCGGGTTGTCAGTCAATGGTCCGAGGCGAAATGTGTCGTCTTCTGCCGGGATCTGGCGATAGCGGTTACAGCAGAACACGCCGACGACGACGCTTGTCCGGGAGGGGTGAGCAGTGATAAAATGGTCTTTAAGAACGATAACATGCTGGGTGGAGTTTTTAATTGAAGTGAAGAGTAAGCCGCCGGGAAGGGTGTCAAGAAGAGGGCTGGTATTAGTGGTCTGGCAGATAAGTTCCAGAGTGTAAAGACCTTGGTCGCTGAACAGGCGGCGGTTGCCGGTTATGGCGATGGTGTTGATGCCGGGGTTGAGGTAAAATGGGGTGCCGGTGGGTTCAAAGTCAGAAGGGGAGAAAATGTTGTCGCAGGCAGAGAAGAAGAGAAGTGCGCAAGAGCAGAAAAGCAGCAGTGCGGTAGCGCCGGGGCGCAGAAGCGGGGAAGAAAATTTGAGTTTACTCACGGGAGTTGTTTCAAAAGCGTGCGGGTGGAATCGGTGAGGCCGTTGCCGTCGGTGATTTCGTATACCGCATCCTGCACCAGTTCTACGGCATCTATATTGTTGAGGTTTTTGGTCTTGAGGATGGTGAACAGTTCGTTAAACTCCCGCTCCCACACCTGGATGTCAATCTGATAGTCGGACTCTTCGTCCGGTTCGTCTAAATCTTCATTGCAACCGTAGGTGGGCAGAAGGATTGCGGTGTCCTGGTCGGCGGGCACCGAAAAAGAAAAGTCCTGGACAAGCATCATATACTGATACTCGTGGTCGAAAGGCGAAAATACCAATCCCGCCGGCATTTTGACGGTGATGCGATGAGAAGTGGTGTTGAGCAGAACCGCCCGCAGGGGCATGAGAGAAAAGGTCGTTTCTTCACCGAGACCTTTGATTTCCCGGAGGGTGATACCGCTGGGCAGTTGGTACGGTTTACCGCCAATCGGTTCAAACGCGCCCCGTTCCCACTGGCGTTCGGGCAGATTGTCACAGAGGGCAGCAACGCTGAACAGGGCGGCGAGGAAAATGGGGGAAAATTTAATACGGCTCATCAGATATAGATTAGATGGAAAACTGTTTTATGTCAACCCTAACCTTCTGCCTTTTGCGGGTTGGTCGCATAGCGGTAGTGGTAGTAGCGGTATTTGTATCGGTAGTAGCCGTAGCGGTGTTTGAGGTTGATACCGTTGGCAACGACTCCGAGGATTCGTGCCTGCGCCTGGTTGATGAGTTTGCGGGCTTCGGTAAGGGCGCGGATGTCGGTTTGGTTCATCCGGGTCACAAGGAGGATGCCGTCTGATTTGGCAGCCAGAGCGAGGGCGTCGGCTGATACCAGAACCGGCGGTGTGTCGATGATGATGTATTCATAGGTTTCTGCCAGACGGTTGAGAAATGAGAGAAAGGCGCTGGAAGTGAAGAAGTCAACCGGTGAAGGTGGTGTGGTGCCGGCGCAGATGACCGCGGGTGCATCGGGCGCCGAATTGTGCAGCGCTTGTTCAAGCGGTGTGCCGAGAAGGACAACATCGGTGAGGCCCGGTTTACGCCGCAGATTGAAATGCTTATGGATGACCGGTTTGCGGAGGTCGCAGTCGATGAGCACAGTTTTTTTGCCGCTGCGGGCAAGGACCAAAGCGAGGTTGGTGACAACGGTGGACTTTCCTTCCGAAGGGCTGGGTGAACTGATGACAATTTTCTGGATTTTCTTTTCGGCGCCAAGGAACTGGAGGTTGGTGCGCAGGATACGAAACTGTTCGCAGATGTTTTCCGGTAGTTCTAACGGCGCGGTCGCGTTGAGCCGGGGTATCGAACCGATGATAGTCCAGGAGCGCCGTTCTAAGTCTTCGGGATGGCGAATTAGGGTGTCAAGCCGGTCAACAAGGGTGGTGGTACCAAGGGCGAAGAGGGTGCTGAAAAGGAGCGCGGACAGGGCGTTTTTTAGTGGGCTGGGCCGAATCTTTCGTCCGGGACTTGGGGCGTCAATCAGCGCCACCGGGGAAAGCCGGCCGGCTTCCTGGATGCGTGCTTCTTCCAGTTTCAGTTCGAGGAGGGAATGGACCTGACGGGCAACTTCAACATCACGGGTCAGGCGTGCCAGTTGCCGTTCTTCGGTTGGGAGGCGGTTAAGTTCCCGGTCGTAATGGGCAATAGTCGCTTTCAGGACATTGCATTGGGCTTCGAGTCGGGTGATTTCGGTGGCGATCAATGCACGACGCGCGGCAACTTCGGGGAGCGACTTGAGGGAATTTTGGTCCTCACTGAGGAAAAGAGCGGTGAGCCGGGTTTTTAGTTCTTCAACCCGCTTGCTGAGTTCCTGAAGGCGAGGGCTGAGGGTGTCGTATCCCTGGATGATGAGACCGGTGCGTTCGGCTTCGAGGGTGGTGAGTTGAGCGGTGATTGAGGCGAGTAATGGTAGATTGGTGCCCGGGGTGCGATTGTCGGTCGCGGTGGAATCAAAATTTGGTAGAAGGGCGAGCTCTTTTTTCAAGCCGGCAAGTTCGGCGCTGGTGCGTTCGTAGAGCGACAGTACGGTGCTCTGCCGTTCAATGAGCGCCTGCGCCTGAGCAGAGAGGTCGGTGCTACCGGCAGTTCGTTTGTATTTTTCCAGCGCCTGTTCGGCGGAGTCAAGACGGGTGCTGATGCCCGCCAACTGCGTGGCAACAAACCCTCGAACCGCACGGATGTCAGCCCGATTGCGTTCCAGCGTCCAGGCTTGATAGGCGTCAACGTAGGCGAGCGCCAGTGCCCGTGCCAGTTCCCGGGTTGGGGCGTTAATCGAGAGTTTGAGGATATCGGCGTCGCGCACGGCGCGTACCGTAAGACTGTTCACCAGTTCGACCACCGGGTCGTTTGTGACATAACGCTGGAGTTCGGTGCGCTGGGCTTCGCTCAGCGTGTCGAGTACGAGCTGAGCGAGGGTACGGCTTTTGATGATTTCGATGTGGTTGGCAAGGTTGGGTCGTGCGGAGAAAGAGCCGGCTGAAGGGTTGAAGATGAACTCGGCACCGGTAGTGCTGGTGGTACGGTTGACAAGGATGGTGGCGCTGGACTGATATAACGGACGGACAGTCTGGCTGGCGATGAAGACTAACAGCGCGCTGCTGGTAAAGAGAAGGAGGAAAAAGCCAAACCTTCGGTTAATAAGGTCAAGGTAATAACTTAAACCATGTTCTTCTTTTGTCATCTTTTTAGACCCCCTGTTGTTTTATTGCCTTTTGCAGACAAGAGACGATATAATCAATTTGTTCGGCCTTTAATTTACTGTAAAAAGGAAGGGCAAGAGTCTGGCGGGCAATCTTTTCCGTGACAGGAAAGGCACCGGGCTTATAGCCGAAACCGGAGCGGTAAAAGGGCAGAAGGTGAATGGGCGGAAAGTAGGGTGCGCAGCCAATGCCCTGATTTTGGAGGTAGGCGATGATTTTGTCGCGGTTGATTTCTGGGGCAAGGCGGATACAGTAAACAAACCAGTGGACGAAAGCACCCGGAGCAGCGCTGGGAGTTTGAATCTGTGGTATTGAGGCAAGGAGCTGCGTGTAAAACCGGGCAACGCGGCGCCGACGTTTGAGGATAACTGGCAGACGGCGCAGTTGTACCCAGCCAAGGGCGGCGCTCATTTCATCGAGGCGGTAGTTGTAGCCGAGCCGGATGTGGGAGAGCCATTTGCCGTTGAAGCCAGCTCGACCCTGATTGGCCATACTGCGGCAGAGTTGACTCAAACGGTAGTTGTTGGTGAGAAGCATGCCTCCTTCACCGGTGGTAATCTGTTTGTTGGGGTAAAAGGCAAAGGCGGAGATGGTGCCAAAGGTGCCGCAGCACTTTCGACCCTGCGGCGTGCGCAGGGCGCTGCCCAGCGCTTCGCAGGCATCTTCAATGAGGAAAAGGTGGTGGCACCGGGCAATGGTGGTAAGGGCGTTCCAGTTGGCGGGGTGACCGAATATGTCAACGGCGAGGATGGCGCGGGTGCGCGGGGTAATGGCAGATTCAATTTGCGCCGGGTCGATGCAGAGCGTTTTGGGG
This sequence comes from uncultured bacterium, assembly GCA_964626075.1. Lineage (GTDB taxonomy): Bacteria > Hydrothermota > Tepidihabitantia > Tepidihabitantales > Tepidihabitantaceae > Tepidihabitans. Next base: position 28,431 of record CAZVDD010000013.1, on the reverse strand, counting down.
TCGATATCGACAAATACCGGTTTTACTCCCTCGTAGAGAAGGCAATTCGCCGAGGCACAAAAGGAAAACGGCGTGGTGATGACTTCGTCACCGTGTTTGAGACCGAGGGCGCGCACCGCCAGATGTAAAGCGGCGGTGCCCGAGTTGGTGGCAACAGCGTAGCGACGCTGGACAAGCCGGGCGAGTTTGTTTTCAAATCGGGTGGCATAGGAACCGAGTGCCAGCCTGCCAGTTTTGAGAACGGCCCGAATGGCACGATATTCCAGGGTGGTGATGTCGGGTGCGGCAAGTGGAATTTTCATCCGACCTCCAAAAGGAGCATGGTGGCACCGGTAAGGACAAGGAGTGCGTGGCCGAACCAGAAGACAAACACGGTACGGCGCGGACCGAGCCCGGTAGTTGCGAGGATGTCGTAGAGGTGATTGCGGTCTGAGGAAAAGAGGGGTTTATGGAGATAGATACGGCGGATTGTGACCCAAATCAGGTCAACGAGCGGTGCGCCGATAAAGAGAAGTAGGGCAATTGCGGTCCAGATGTCGATAGCGCACCAATGCGACAGAGGAGAAGGGGTAGATATTTCTTTTTCGCCAACGCGCAATGACATAAGGTTCAGGGTGAAGGTTGCAAAGGTCGCCCCAAGAAGATGGCTGCCACCATCTCCGAGGAAAAGGCGCGCCGGGTGCTGGAGGTTCAGGATGAGGAATCCGGTGATTGTTGCCACGAGGAGGAGCAGCGGCAGGAGGAATTCGTTTTTGTTCAGTAGGGTATAAACCGTTGACAAACCGAGGAAGGAAATGAGTGCCTGCCCCCCGGCAAGACCGTCAAGGCCGTCAGCAAGGTTAAAGGCATTGATTGCCAAAAGGATGTAGGCGAAGGAGAAGGTAGTAATACCCAGCGAATGGGAAGGAGATGGATGCCAGGCAGTGTTGAGTAGAAGGGAGATAGTCAGGGCAAGGGCGATTTGGAGAAGGAGTTTGAGTCCCGGAACGGTGCGTTGTTTCCAGTAGAAGTCATCAAAGGTACCGATGAGCAAAGCGGCGGCAGCCGGGATGATAAGTCGTAAAATCGGGATTTTGGGCTGGAAGGTCGTGAGAATGAGAAGGGTGCAACTCCAGGTCAAAAGTATGCCGATGCCGCCGGTAAATGGAACAGGTTTGGAGTGGATTTTGGCATTTCCTGGCTGGTCGCACCAGTTGTACTGGAGCGCAAGGCGGGCAAGGATGGTGTTGAGGAGAAGAGATGCCGAGATGGTGAAGATGATGAATAAAACTGGTGTCATATTAACTCCTTTGCTGTTTTAAGGAAAGCGCTGCTTTGACTGAAGGCAAATCACACCACTGCGTCAGGAGCGCCCAGAGAGAACCAAGTCCGTAGCCAATATGAAGGGCAGGGAAGGTGATAAGGTAGTATGGAAGGTGGCGCAGGTGAGGAGTGGTGAGCGTAGCGAATATAATAAGAAGGAGTAGGTAACTGCCAGCGATCAAAAGGAGCGGGGTTGAGGCAAGAACAAAGGCGGGGCTTATGTTGAGTTTTGTCAGGTAATGGGCGAGGGGGAAAACAGCGGCTCCGGATAAGAGAAGGGTTATTAGAAACAAAGCCGGAACGAGGTGACGATAGGTAAATGGTGCGGTCGCAAATTTGGTGCCACGAATGACCCAGTACCCGTTGGCAAAAGCGTTGGTGAAAAGGTCGATGATACGGGAACGGGCATAGTAGTAGGTTTTTATCGATGGTGCAAGGAGGATTTGCCTGCCGCTACGACGCAGCCGGAGATTGAATTCGATGTCGTGGTTGCGGACAAGTCTGGTGTTGAAGGTGCCCAACGATGTGAACACCTCGCGCCGGTAACCAGGGCAGGAGGCGGTGTCAGCAGCGCGGATGTTGCGATAGTTGCGACCGATACGCATCAGTGAATTACCGACGCCAAATGGCGAAGCGAGAACACGAGCGATGGCACGGGCAACCGGCGTGCGGCTGGATGGAAGGGTGACAGCAACAGACCCTACCGCTGCGGCACCGGTGTTGTTGAGAATACGGACCGCTTCCGAGATGTAATTCGGTGAATAACGGTTGTGGGCGCCAAAGGTAAATATGATTTCACCGTGGGCGTGGGCGATGCCAATGTTTAACGCATAAGGGGTGGTAAGATGGGGGTTGGAGAGGATACGAATGTTACGGTCGGAATGGGCGCGGACAAACTGCTGGAGCAGGGTGAGGGTGCCGTCTGCGGAATTACCATCGACGACGATGATTTCGATGAGATGCGATGGGTAGTCCTGGTCGATTATTGATTGAAGCGCGCTGATGATGGAGTTCTCTTCGTTACGACAGGGGATGATGATGGTGACCAGCGGTAGGGAGGCGTTCATTTTATTCGGCCCAGGGTTGGTAGATTCCATTGACTGGTTCACTTTTAAATCGGATGCCGTAACGACGGAGCAGGTCACGAAGTTTTTCGGTAATGGGCGTCACGGTGCCGGTTATCGCGCGTTCGTTGAGGTGAAAGATGGTGGTTGGTGTTTCATCGGAGATGACATTTATGGTGTTGTCCTGATAGGCGATGGTGGTTGGAGTTGGGGTCTCAATTATGAGGGTGAGGGTTTGGGGAACGAACTGGAAATTTTGTTTGGTGTGATAGGCAAGAATTTCCCCGGCAATGGGCAGAAAGTCAAGGAAAAATGCCCGGCGTTCCTGTTCGGAAAGAGCGCGGGGGAAGACATTTTCTTTGAGCACACGACAGGGGACACCAGCGGCAAGCGCGCCCGCCGGAATGCTTTTTGTTACGACCGAGCCAACACCGATGACTGTGTTGGCGCCGATTGTTACACCGGGGTTGACGGTTGCTCCAGGTAGCCAGCAGTTATCGCCAATCGTCACCGGGGCAAAGGCAACGGGGAATCCCATCAGGATGGATTGATAAGCGCCGTGGGTGTAGATGGCGCTGTTGGTACCGATACCAACTTCGTTGCCGATTGTTACCGGGCGGGCGGTGTTGATAAATGCCCGCATGCCAAGGTGCAACCAGTAGCCCGCGGTCAGGAGGGATTGCGGTTCAAAGCAGGAGCCACCGCCGATGCGCACATGGGGTCCGCACCAGAGTTCCCGGCCGATTTTTATCTTTCTGCCTTCGATAAGGGAGTTGGGACCAATGACGCTGTTTTTCCCGAGTTCGAGTGATTCTTGAACCCGGATAATTACGCCCGAAGAGATACGGCAACCGGCGTTTAGTTTGATTGAGCCACCAATTATGACAACCCCGGGCGCGATTACGCAGCCCGTGCCAAGTTCCAGTCGGGAGCAGTGGATTAAGACTTTTGCGGAGGGGGGGAGATTTTCTTGTTCTGGGATACCAATTGAGCAGTTAGCGCCGAGGATTAGTTCTGGGCAGTCGATTTTGACTTCAGAGCCGATTTTTACTTCCATATCCATCTTACCACCTCAAACGCTTCAGCAAACTTGACTCCGGCTTGAACGCCCCGAACCCGGGCAAGACTACGGATAAAATCTTCGCCGGTGTAGGAACGGAACCGTTGCGATTGATAGGCGGCAAGGCTTTCGACTTTGCGCTGAATGTGATGTTCTTCGAGCGGGACAAAGCAAACATGACGGAAGGTAAGGGTGTTCATCGGCAGTTCGTAGCCGAGGATTGAGGTGTGTTTGAATGCCCGTAAACCTTCTTCGAAAATTACGCGGTGGTCCTGATGAATGTCCGACGATGCCGGTAGAAATACGAGGTCGGGGTTGAGCTGTTGCCGGCAGCGGACAAGTTCCTCAAGGATTTCCTGGCGAAATTCAGGGAAGCGGCGAACCCGAAAGTCAAAGAGCCGCCAGTTTTCCGGTCGAACACCGAGTTTTGTTACCGCGGTAAAGCACTCCTTTTTCAAAATGTCAGGCGGGTACCCTTTTGGTACCGACTCTTCGCAGGTAGAAAATGCCATATAGAAAACTTCCTTTTTCTCCTCAATTAGGCGGGCAATTGTGCCCGAACAACCGAACTCATCGTCGGTGTGGGCGCCTAAAAATAATACCCGGTTAAATAATCCGTTCATAAAACTTTAAAAGTTTTTTTTCTTCATTTGACCAGTTGTAGATTTTATTCACGGCATCCTGGCCGTTTTTTCCCATCTTGCGGGCTTGTTCCGGATGGAATTTTATTGTCCGGAGCGCATCGGCTAACGAGGTCGCATCGCCCGGTGAAAAAGTCAAGCCGCAGGCGCACTCCTTGATGATGGCGCGCAGGGGCGGAAAGTCGGGTACGATTACGGGTAAGCCCGCGCTCATAAACTCAAACATCTTTACCGGTAGAGCGAATTCGTAACCGAGAACCGGTAATGAAGGGACAACACCGACATTGCTTGTTGCGTACCATCGGAAGCAGTCAGGATGGGGTATGACACCAAGATGGCGTACGCGGGGATATGCGGGGTGATTTTTGATTTCGTTTTCGTAAGACGATGGACTGAATTTGCCGGCGAGGAGCAGTTCACAATCGGGCAGTTGGGCAAGGGCGTCAAGAAGCAGGGTGATACCCCGTTCGGGTGTGAGGATGCGGGCAAGGTGGACGATCCGGAATGGTCCGTTGGGCGCTGATTGTGCATAATGAGAGGGTGCCGGTTGATGAGAAGGAAACGGCTCGGGATAGTTTTTCACCGTTACCAAATGGCGCGCGGATGAGGAGAGGCGCTGAGCAATTGTGTCCGTGGCGGTGACAACACCATCGATGTGCCGGGCAACGAATTTTTCCCAGTTATTATACAGGGAGGCAAGAAGGGTCCGGAAAGGTCGCGGGACGTAGCGTTTATCTGGTATTTGACGGTAGTAGTCTTCATGGATGTCACACACGACGCGGCGGTTGAGGATTTTTAGGATGAGGGCGAGAGGAAGTAGTTCTGGGTCGTGAAGGTGGTAGATATCGGCACGTATCCGCAGCGCAAAGCGCAGATAGCGCGGTAAGGAGAAGATAAACCGTTTAATTCGCGAGCCGGGCGCAGGGAATTGGTGAATGGCAACAGGGTTTTTAACGGCTGCGAGATGTGGGGCGGACTTAACGTGGTTCGTGCCGATGCCGGCGAGGACAGTTTGATAACCTGCCTGGGCAAGGGTTTTAGCTTCCCGATGGAATATTCTGGTATCGTTCACGGTATGGGCGGAAGTCAGGATACAGATGCGGGTTGCCATTGTGCTGCTCCTTCCCGAGTAACTTCCGGGGCTTTGGTTGCTGTTCGGGGTGCGGCAAGGCACAAACCCAAGGCGGTGAATAGGAAACGGTTGTCGTTGAGGTCACCCGAGAATAGGGCGTTGACCAGTAAGTAAACGGTGATGGTTAGAATCAAGAGCGTTAGCGGTCGGTTGCCGTAAGCGAGGCCTTTGAGCAGGGCGCGCAGCGGGATAAATATAAGTAAAGTGATGAGGAATAAGCCGACGATGCCCAGTTCAGCCGCTACCTCCAAAAAGAGGTTGTGGGGATAGTCACCCCGTTCACTTTGGTAAGGGTTGAACTCCTGGTCAAAGCCGCCGATGCCAACGCCGGTGAAAGGGTTTTTTTGAAACATATCAATTGCTGCTTCGGCACGAATGACCCGGGTGTGTGCGGTCTGGTCGATTGGTCCAGAAACGGTGTTGCGGATGCGTTTGTTCATCGTCAAAGCGGCGTCGGGGGCAAAGATTGTGGTAGTAACAATCATGGCAATCACGGTTGCGCCACCGGTGAGGATAAGGTTTCTGCCCTTTCGAAAGTAGAAAGCGATTAGACCGGCGGTGCCAAGGGCGCAAAGCAAGGCGACCAGTACCCCGCGCGAGCCCGAGTAAAAGACCCCGTAACCAAGGACGATGTTGACAATAAGCATAATGATGCGGACGACAACATTTTTCAGCGTGCGCGACTGGGAACGGAGGGTAAAGTAAAGGCCGCCGAGAAAACCCAGTCCGATAACTCTACCGGTGGCGATGTGATTGGCACCGAACGCGGTTAATCCCTCGGGCGTGGTTTGACCGAGCGTAACCATCAGGAGGGCGACGATAATGAAGGTAATGATGAGACGCAATATGTTTTTCTCAGATTGGACCGTCACTATCGGGGCAAATAAGGCAAGCCCGGTCAGGGTTGCGAACCGAACCGTTTTTTCCGGACCATAGGAGTTGTCGGCGTCGGTAAAGGCGGATAGAGCCATTACAACGACGAGGCTGAAGAAGGTTAGCAGGAAGTTAAAAGTCTGGGAGGAGTTGAGAAGGAATTTGGGTGCGGATGCGGAGGACGCTTTTGCGGCACGGGCGGTGCGTAGAAATGCGGGAACGGAGAAGACGGTTCCGGTAACGAGGATAAGCGCCAGAATAATGGTGATGTCCGGTGCCTGAGGGAACATCGCGGCGAACTGCGATTTGAAGGTGCCGGAGGAGAGAAACAATATCAAGGTGATTTCGGGATAACGGAGGAGTAAAGCGAGACAGCAGAAACCGAGGGTAACGAGGGTGATAATGTTCATCGCAAATCCTTTCTGTGCGCGGACGTTTTGTCACGCTGAAAAGCAAGCAAGAGGTAACCCATATTGGTTGTCAAGCCAGCGGTTGAGCCCAGTGCTAATCCCGGGATGCCAAGAGGATGGACAAGAACGAAATCAATCAAGGCGGTGGTGCCCGCACCCAGCAGGGCAGCGATGACCGGTGTCCGGGTATTTTTTTGACCGCGAAAGTAAGCGGTGAGGATAGCGGCGGCGGTGAATGGCATCAGACCCAACCCGAGTATGGCGAGGGCGAGCGCAGTTTTTGCGCCCGCTTCTGGGGTAAAGGCACCGTGCTCGTAAAGCAACCGGACCAGCGGTCGGGCGATAAAAAGAAGGAGAACGGTTGCTGGGATGAGGATAAGAGTAGAGATCTTAAGAAGCTGCCCGGTTTGCCGGCGGAGATGAAGGGATTTGCCGGTTGCGGCAAGTTCACTCGCCCGGGTAAAAAATATTGTTCCGATTGAGGCGGCGATGAGGTTGCAGGGGAAAGCAAAGAGCCGGTCGGCATAGCCAAGGATGGCGATACTGCCCGAAGGGAGAAAGGAGGAGAAGAGCCGGCCCAGGGCGAGATTGACCGGTCGGATGAAAAGGAAGGCAAGGAGGGGTAAAGAGAGGAGAAGAAACTCCCGAACACCGGGGTCGCGTATGGTACGAAGAAGTCGATGACCGGTAAAGATGAGGGGTGCCACTGTTACCACCAAGCCAATGAGATGGCCGCTGCTCCAGCCGGCAGCGAGGGCAAATGTGCCGCTTTTTTTTGCCCAGATTACGATAAACAGGATGGCAACTAAATTGATAACCGGGTCGATGAGTCGCGGAATGGCAAATTTGCGTCGGGAGTTGTGATAGGCGGCAGTAGCAGAGATAAGGATTAACGCCGCCGGGACAATTGCCATAAGACGGGTGACGGTGATGGCGAGGGTGCGAGTTTGTGGGTCGATTTTCGGGGCAAAGATGGATACCCAAAAGGGTGCGGCAATAAGGGTGAGAAGGGCGATGGCAAGAGCAAGGAGCAAACCGAGGGTCCAGAGTGAGGCAAAGAGGTTACGGGAACTGATTTCGTCTTTACACAGTTTGCGTTCAACCAGCAGAGGCAGGGCTGAAACATCAAAGGTGTTGGAGATGAAACCACCACCAATGGTGGTGATTGTTTCGCCAACACGGTAGGCGTCAACAATTGGGGCGGTGCCGAAGATGTGGGCAAGGAGCATTTCCCGGACAAATCCCAGGATTTTCGATAGGGAGGTAAGTAGGGTTACGGTTAAGGCGCGAGTCAGGGTAAAATGCGAAACACCAAACGGCATATGGAGGGTAAAAACTGCGCGGCGGGGCAAGGGATTTTCCACGGGTGAGGAGCGGGTAAATGTCATTAGTTAGACCGAAACCGGCTGCCGTTGATAGCTGTACTCTTCAATTCGCTTGATTACAAAATTAATTTCTTCGGGTTCTAGGAGCGGTTCAATCGGTAGTGAGAGGACTTCGCGTGCTGCTCTTTCCGCTTCTTTGAGTTCCCCGGCGATGCGGCAGCGCGTGGCAAACAGTTTCATCTTGTGCAGGGGAATGGGGTAATAGACCATCGTCGCAACCTTTGCCCGGTCGAGGTGCTGTTTCAGGAGGTCGCGTTCCGGGTGGCGAATGGTGTATTGATGGAAGACGTGTTCTCCGTTTGCCGGCAGCCGGGGAACGGTTAAATGGGGAATCGAGCTAAATGCCCGGTTGTAGTTAGCAGCAACTTTGAGCCGGCGCGCATTGAACTCCTCGAGAACCGAAAAGCGGGCGAGAAGGATCGCCGCCTGCAGGGTGTCAAGCCGACTGTTGTAGCCGAGGTAATCAACATTGTACTTGTCTTTGCCACCATGGCGGCGCAGGATGTCAACGAACTCAGCGATGGATTGGTCATCGGTGGTAACGACACCGCCATCACCGAATCCCCCAAGATTTTTGCTCGGAAAGAAACTGAAGGCGGCGGCATCGCCCCAGGCGCCACACTTTTTACCCTGATAAGAAGCGCCAAACGCCTGGGCAACATCTTCGAGGATAAATAGGTTGTGCTTTTGGGCGATTGCCTTAAGTTGCGCCATCGGGCAAGCCCGACCATAGAGGTGAACCGGAATGATGCCGACAGTGTTTCTGGTCAACGCATTTTCAATTCGCTCGGGGTTGATGTTAAAGGTTTCGGGGTCGATGTCGACGAAGACGGGTAACGCGCCGGCACGAAGGATGGCGTCAGCGGTGGCGGCGAAGGTGAAGGGGGTGGTGATTATTTCGGCGGCCGGATTCCAGAAGTCGCGGCCGGTGCGCTGGTAAGCGAGGGCGCGGAGTGCGAGAACAAGGGCGTCGGTTCCTGAGGCGACACCGACGGCAAATTGAGTGCCGATGTAGCGGGCAACGGTTTGTTCCAGTTCCCGAACCTCCGGACCCATAATCCACTGCTGATGGTCAAGCGCCTGTTGCAGTCGGTGGTCGATTTCGGATTTGAGGTAACGGTACTGACGTTTCAAATCAAGGATTGGTACTTCCATTTACTTCTCCTTTAACGGTTTTAACCCACCTTCATCGTCGGGTTGATACTCATTACCACAACGCGGGCAGCGGGCGCGGTGGTCATCAACAACCAGTTTGGTGCCACATTTGCACACCCAACCAATGGGCCGCGCTGGAACACCAGCGACCAGGGCGTAATCAGGAATGTCCCGGGTGACAACGGCGCCGGCGCCAATCAGGGCGTAACGGCCGATGGTGTTGCCGCATACAATCGTCGCATTGGCACCGATGGATGCGCCTTTTTTCACCAGTGTCGGTTTGAATTCGGTTTTGCGTTCGATAAAGGCGCGCGGATTGATGACATTGGTAAAGACACACGAGGGACCACAAAACACCCCCTCTTCAAGACAGACCCCTTTATAGAGCGAGACATTGTTCTGAACTTTGCAGTTATCGCCGACGGTTACCCCATCGGCAACAAACACATTCTGGCCGAATACGCAGTTCTTGCCGATGCGGACATTGGCGGAGATGTGGGTAAAGTGCCAGATTTTGGTTCCCGAGCCGATTGATGCCCCAGGGTCAACAATGGCGGTGGGATGAATGAAAGGGGTGGATTCCGGTTCTTTACCATCTTCAGCTGGGCTTGGCACGGCAAAGGCGGTTTCTTCTTCAACCGGCATCAAGAAAGGAAAGGCGGCGCTGGTTTGAACCTGGGTAGCGGCCGCAGTCAGTACTGGTTTTGGCTCTTTGACCTGCACCATAACCTTCCTGGTGTTGCCATTGCGAGACGGATTCAAGGATACCGTTTTGCCGCCCTTTTGCAGTGACTGTTGTGCCGCGGTCAGGACTTCTAACACCCGGATGCCTTCGTTACCGTCGGTGCGCGGCGGGATGCGGGTGGCGATGCTTTCCAGGAAATGCTCGCATTCCAGGCGCAGCGGCTCTTCGGCAGGTAGTTCAACGAGGTTCTTTTCCCCTTTCAGTGCAACCGGAATACGCCCCTGATGCCAGCGGATGTCATGGGGATAACAGGCAAGGGTGGGTCGGGAGCCGTTGTCTTCAAAAACCACCATCTGTTTTGAGCCGACCACGACCAGCCGCTGTTCTTTGAACGGGTGCAACCAGGAGACGAATGTGTAGGCGTGAACCCCGGAAGGAAATTCCAGGGTGGTGAGGGTCACATCAGGAATGTTTCGTTGGAGAAAAGCCTCGCCGTGCGCCGATACCGCTGTAGGCCGTTCCTGCACAAGGGCAAGGATGACGCTGATGTCGTGCGGGGCAAAACTCCAGAGGATGTTTTCTTCGGTGCGCAGTCGGCCCAGGTTGAGGCGGTTGGAGTAGATGTAGTCAATCTTGCCCAGTTCCCCCTTTTCAATCATCTCGGCAAGGTGAACGATGGCAGGATGGTAGCGCAGGATGTGCCCGACCATCAAAATCCGCTCCTTTTTCTCGGCAAGGCGAACCAGTTCTTCAGCCTGGGTGAGGTCAAGGGCAAGCGGTTTTTCGACAAACACATCCTTGTCTGCCAGCAGGGCGGCGCGGACAAACTCGTAGTGGCTGATTGCCGGAGTGGCAATGGCAACGGCGGTAATCTCCGGTTCGGTGAGAACGGTAGTAAAATCGTTTGTTAGATGGACACCATTTGAGATTGTTAACCCGCTTAGTGCGGCAGGGTTGGAATCACAAACGGTGTGCAAACTTTTCAAACTGTCAAACACCCGCACCAGGTTTTTCCCCCAGGTGCCGGCGCCGACGACCGCAATTGAGCGACTCATTTTTCCTCCTTCCCAATATATATTTTATACCCCGTGACGGGGCGAAAAACGGTACCCTTGTACGGTTGTTACTTGTTTAACATTTTGTTTTTCCGGGGAGGTTTCTGCTCTGGCTCCCCCGGTAGCCAATCGCTTCATCTGCGTTCCTCCTTGTTTTGCCCGCCCTTAAGCGAGCACTTCCTCCTTCCCCGATGTTTCCCTGCTGTGCTATATTATAAACAAAAATCGCCAAAAGTCAACATTTGGGCATAACTTTCTGCATTCCCGGCGAAAAATCATATTGACGCCACACTATTTTGCTTTATCCTTACCGAGGCGCAACCCTGATTTAACACTATCCGAAAACCACCCAGATACCATAGAAAAAGAGTTTACCATTTTTCGCTGTTTAGGAATAAAAGTCAGGAATTAATGCAATAGAAAGATGCTACACCAGCAGGGTGTTATCTGTCTGCGCAACCGAAATCACAGTGATAGCGACGGCACTTTATTCTCCGGTAGATGAAGAAAAGACCGGTTCGGACAGGGTTTCTACGGTCGTTAACCTGATATCGTGGGCAGAAAAAGGGCTTAAAGGGAACAAGGCAAACTGAATAGGACGCTGGAGTGTTATGGTGCAGCAGTAGAAATAGTTAAAGAAATTGGTGCCAAGAGGGAGGTTGAGATAACCGAAAACAACATCCGTTCGCGAAAAACCGCTGACTTAGAATTTAAGCAGAAATCGGATGGTCTGTAACCCGGGGTTGTATACAATGCAATCCTAAATTAGGCATTAGTTTTCGGATATTGTCCGAAAAAGATTGCGGTTCAGATTTTTCTTGACATAATTGTTAGTAAGTATATACTAACAATATGGCAGAACTTCCGCTCCTGAAATTTCTCGGTCTTTCGGATTATGAGGCTCAAGTATATCTGGCGCTGATAAAAGCGGGTCGGGTACGGGTACGCGACCTCGTTCCCCTTGTTTCGGTACCCCGCGCCCAGATTTATGGCACCCTCAAATCGCTTTGCCGTAAAGGACTCTGCAAGGAAAACCCCGGGCAATTTCTTTACTATTCGCCCTTGCCGCCGGAGACTGCCCTGGGTGCGCTCTGGCGCGAGAAAGATGCCCAACTGAAAATGCTCAAGGACCTTATTAAACAACTGGGCGAATTTTATGAAAGTAGTACCCGTAACAGCACACCGGAGGTATCAATTGAGGTGTTAAAGGGGCCACATCTTACAACTTTTATGACCGCAATCCTGAAAAAAGCGCAACAGGATGTCAAAATCTTCGTGCGCCAGATGGCGGTAACATCAAGGCAAAAACTAAATTATGGCACCCAGCAGGAAATTAAACTACTCAGGCGCGGTGTTCGGGTTCGCTGTATCTACGACCAGGAACACTGTATTAAACCCCAGGGGAGAATTATCGCCCTTTATCTCAATCAGGTGGTAAAGGCGGGCGAAGAGGCAAGGGTGTTTAAAGGTCTGCCAATGAACCTGCTGGTTGTGGACGACCGGGTGGCAACATTTTCTCTGCGTCACCCCGCGAACAACGAGGTGACGATGTATGCGTTTCACTACCCAGAACTGGTTCAGGCGTTCAGCGCCTGTTTCGAATACTACTGGGAGAGAAGCAAAAGGTTAAGTACACTGAAGATATAAAAGGAGGCATTATGGTCGCACTTATAACTGTCTTGTTGGTTATAGCCTCAAGCCCGGTTGATTTGAACCAGGGCACGTTCCTTCCTTCTTCTGATGAGCAACCGACCTACTTCCGAAACATCATTCGCAACCCACTCTTTTCTCCAACCGAACCACTTGCCCCAATCGGTTTAGAAAAGAACCGGCCGGTGAATTGGGAAACCGACGATTCGCTCAACCTTTCTCTTCTTGGTGACTATAACCTTGCCGGTAACTATCTGAATATGTCGGGCTGGCAGGTTAAACCTTTTGGCAATTACATCCTGTTTTCTTCTGGTGGCGGTTTCTATGTGTTCACCAAAGACAGCCTGCGCAAGGTTCAGGAAATCTCCGGGCCGGGTTACATATGGGATTTTGCGGTTCAGGGCAACTATGTGTTTAGCGCCAGCGGCGATAAGGGTCTGGTGGTCTATGACCTGTCTTCACTAACCGGAAACCGAGTGATTGCTCAGGTTGACATTCCTTATGAAGACCCGAACTACAACGAAATCTTCGGTTGGGGCGCTACCGGTATCGCTCTGACGGATACCATTGCCCTTGTTACGGTCCGAATCGGCGGTTTATATGTGTTTAACATCAGTGACCCAAGAAACCCACGGCTTATTGGTTCCAACACTCAAGAAACCTGGTTGATGGATGTCTGGATTAAGGACACCCTGGCATTTGTTACTCAGTATAACCGCAACCTCAACAACGCCTTTATCGTTTACAGCATCGCCGACCCGACCAATCCGAGAATAATATCCACGGTAGCAAGTTTGAGCCACGGGATGCGATTTGCAATTCGGGACACGATTGCCTGCATTGCACGCCGCTATGCCGGTGTAACAGCGATTAACATCGCCGACCCGGCAAATCCGGTGGTGCTCGGCACGCTCAGTTTGCTTGACGCCCAGAATGTTACTTTCTACCCTTCAGGTGAAACACTCTATGCGTTTATCGCCAACCTTGACAATCTCGTGATCGCCGATTTCTCCAACCCGGCAAATCCCTATGAAATCACCACTGTTAATGTACGCTCAACTGCCGACTACATTGAGGGCAACCGCCTTTACCATCAGGGTCTTGCCGGTGCTGTGCTCTATGATATCACCTATCCCTACAATCCGCGACTTGATACCTTCTATCTGTATCTTGGTAACCCCGATTATCTTCAGATTGAGGGCGATTATGCCTACATCTATGATTCCTATGGGTGTTTGCGGGTTATTGACATCAGCCATCCCGATGACATTACAGAAATTTCGTATTATGACCGATTTCTTGATTCCATTCCTTCCAATGCCCAGCTCGCTGATATCGGCGGTATGGTGATTAAGGGTGATTACGCCTATCTGATTGTCCGCGGCTATCCCTGGTTCTGCTATCTCGCAATTGTCAAGATAACCGACCCGTTCCATCCGCAGTGGGTTGGTACCAGAATGTGGCGCGGCTACGCCGGCGGGAACCAGTTTTTCGTGGAAGACAGCCTCGCCTATGTCCCAACCGCTCTTTCCGGTGCGACCTTTCTGCGCATCATCGACATTGGTGACCCGAGCCAGATTGAGGACATCGGGCAGCTTTACTGGCCCACTTGGGCAGCAATGGAGGTAAGCAAACAGGACAGCCTGTTATTCCTTGCCGGAGGCTATGACCCCTGGACGCCATCACCGACAGCACGCGACCTCGGAATTGCGAGTGTGGCGCGACCCTGGCTACCCAGGCTCATAACCGAGTTCACCACGCCCAATCAGTGCCGGGGTGTTGACCGGTTTAGAAACAGTCAACACCTTGCCCTTGCCGACTATGCGGCGGGTGTTCATATTCTTGATTTCTCTGACCTAACCAATCCCCGCATAACGGGCACGGTAGACTTCAACGGCTATGTTGAAGATGTTCATATTGGCAGGAGTCTTGTGTTCTGTGGCGCAGCCGAAGAGTTTGCGGCAATTGACGCACGAGACCGCAACAATCCCCAACTCTATGGCTACTATTATCTGATGCCCGTTTTCAGTATAAAGTATTCTGAGGTGACTGATGTTTGGTCTAAGGACGACTCAATCGGCGCCTGTATTAGCACCGGCGGGCTGTTTCTTTTCCGGACCGGTTATGTGGGAGTTGCGGAAAACAGAACTAAAACCGAAACAAACCGGTTGGCAACCATTACTCGCGGAAAACTGAACCTCGCTTCTTTCAATAACCGTTCGCTGGTCAAAGTAGAACTCCGGGACGCATCCGGACGACTGGTAATGCCCCTCACACTACAGGAAAATGACATCTCCCATCTCAGCCCCGGCGTCTACTTCATCCGCTTTGAGGAGAACAGGAGAAACAAATTCCAGCGGATAACCCTCATCCGTTAGTCGATGAAAGGGATAGTTCTACTCTTTTCACTGGGCACGGTCATCTTTGCCCAGACGATAACCTTCCGTGATGTGGCGCAGGAGTCGGGCATCGTAGTGCCGGGCGGGCTGGGCTCCTGCGCCGCCTTTGCCGATTATGACAACGATGGTTACTTAGACATCTGCTTTGACCCCGGTTCTCAGGTTTACCTATTCCAAAACAATCAGGACGGTACCTTTACCGATGTTACTCAGCAGGCAGGACTTGCCGGTCTTCACTTTCGCTCGATAGTTTGGGCTGACTACAACAACGATGGCTTTAGCGACATCCTCGCCAATGATTACGGTAGCACCGTCTATCTCTTCCGTAACAACGGGAATGGCACCTTCACCGATGTTGCGGCAACAAGCGGACTGAGGCGCGGTGGCAATCGCCCCCTGTTTCTTGACTACGACCGGGACGGCTTTCTTGATGTGCTCGTCATCGGCGGGGACGCGACCTTTCTTTACCGGAACATATCAGCCGACAGTTTTCGACCGGTATTAGACTTGCCCTGGGGTGGCAATTCGGGCACCGGCGCTGACTACGACAACGACCTTTACCCGGACATCTACATCTGCCGTAATGGGCCGAATAAACTTCTGCGCAACAATGGTAATGGCACATTTAGCGATGTTACCGATTCCGCGGGCGTGGGCAACACCGGTAACACCCAGGCCGCGGCGTTCGGCGACTTTGACAATGATGGCGACCTTGACCTTTATATCACCAACATCGGCGGCGGTACAAACAAACTCTTCCGTAACAACGGGAATGGTACCTTTACCGATGTCACCAGTTTCTTTGGTGTCGCCGATGTAGGCGACGGCAGAACCTGCGACTGGATTGACTTTGACAACGACCGACTCCTTGATCTTTTCACTACCAACCATGTTTATCCCAACCGGTTATTTCGTTCGATGGGTTATAACGTGCCTTTTTTGAATGTTGCCGGCGCGGTCAACATCGCTTCGCCTCAGGATGTATTTGCCGCCAGCTGGGGCGACTATGACAACGATGGCGACCTTGACGCTTTTCTGGTGGGACATTTTGGTCAGGGCTGTGCCCTGATGCGCAACGACGGCGGAAATGCCCGCCATCACCTCAAAATAAAACTGAACGGCACAAGGTCAAACCGCAGTGCTATCGGCGCTCGGGTCAGACTTTACCAGCGCGACACGGTTCAAACTCAGGAGATTTCCGGGGGCAGCGGACAATATGGCCACAACCCAGTGCTCGTTTATTTCGGGCTCGGTGGCAACAGCCGATTTGACTCGCTTGAGGTTGTCTGGCCCAGTGGCGCCGTCAGCAGACTTACCGGTACCAATGGAGATACTACCTTGATAATTGAAGAGGGGGTAGGGGCGATAGAAGAAAATCACCAGCAATCGCTGCCCCGGGATTTTGTGCTGCCGAACCCATTTGTCAACCGCACCCACCTCATCACGCCCCGTACCGGCAAGATTATTTTGTCCACCAGCGCGGGTAAAGTTCTGAGCGAAGGAAATGGCCGTTGGTTTGGGGAACAGCTACCGGCAGGAATATATTATCTCATCTTTGCAGACCGGCCCGAGCGCAGGATAAAAATTGTCAAACTAAAATAGGCGCTGAATACAAGGGGGCTTTATGGGCGCACAACGGTGTTCGCGGATAGGTTTTTCTCGGCATTAAAAGAATTAATTATCGGACACAGCAAATTTCCCATCAAAAAAGTTCGTTCGGGTGAGGTAACTTTTTGCGGCAGGGCGGCAACAGTTAGCCAATTCCGGCGGATTTAATCAGCGCCGGATGTCGTAGACGGCGCCGAGGTTGTTGGCGGTGACGCGGAGGAGGGTGAATTTTAAGCCGCCGGCGATGGTGTGTTCGGCGTCGTCCATTGAGGAGAACAGGCTGAGGTGTTCGCGCGGGTCGTCAAAGAGCCAGAGGGCAAGAATCGGGGTGAAATCGTCAATTGACTTTTGCCGGGTGAAGATTTGCCGGGAGGCGGTGCGGTAGTCAAGGATTTGCGGTTTCAGGAGTGCCGTAGCCGGCAGCGGGGGGATGTCGGCAAAGGGCCAGAGGATGGTTTTGTAGGTGTTGACAAGGGCGGTGTCGGCAAGGGTTTTTGCAAGGTCGTCAAGGGTCTGTTTAAGTCGGGAGTTTTCATACTCAATGTCGGTGAGGAGACGGAGGGTGTCGCACCGGGCAAAGAAGTACCGCCGGTCTGGATAGGCAAGGGTGAGGGCGGCGTTGAGGTAGCCGTAGTCTCGGGCATAGACGATAGGACCCTGGAGGTCAAGGCGGTTGTAGGTGAAGCCGGTGCCGAAGTGGTCGCAGAAAATAAGGGCGTTTTTGAGTCCGGCACGTCGGGCCGTTTTGTGGACGATAGCGCTAACTCCACCGTAAACATGGTAGAGTTGGAACAGCGGTGGCAGGGCGATGGCGAGGGTGAAGAGCAGAGTTAGCGGTAGGGCGCGAGAGAGGAAACGGTTTGTGTTGGGGACAGGGTTCTGCCCGAAGGTGTGGCTGAGAAGTTGGGGGAGCAGTTTGATACCGCGGGCACCAAGCAGAAAAAGGCAGGCGCTGGATTCGTAGAGGAAACGCGGACCGAAGCAGACATTGTGAAACCAGTAGAAGAAGTAGGCGCTGGGTAAGGCGAGAAAGCCGGCAAAAAGGAGCCAGTCGTAGCGGTTGCGGGTGCCGGTGGCAAACGGGATGAGGATGAGAAGTAAGGCGGGCCAGGGTGACTCAAACAGGAATTTGTTGACGAGGTTGAAGTTGTTGCCCATATTCAAAAGCCCCTGATAAGGGGTGTGCGGTGGTCCCCAACCGGAGTGGCCGAATCCGACTTCATGGCCTGGTCCCCACTTGACGACATAGCCAAACAGGAGCGGATTGCCGTTGGCGAGGTAGTTGTAGAGTAAAAGGAGGCTCGTTACGGCACCGGTGGCAAGGGCGATTAGGATAAAGGGCAGGAGGTAGCGCCGGGGCTGACGCCCGATGAGGAAAAGGGCGTAAAGGGCAAAGGGCAGGCCGATGGCAAGCGCGGTGTAGGGACGGATGTTGGCGACGGCGCCAAGGGTGATGCCGGCAAGCAGGGCGCTGAGGAACGGTTTTGCGCCCTTGACGGTGCGAAAATAGAAGAGGATGAACAGGGTGGCAAAGAGGAGCGCGGAGGCGTGGTTCATATATTCGGCGGACATATTGATGATGTAGGGCGAGAAGGTGGCGAGGAGGGTGGCAATACGGGCGGTCTTTTCGTCGTAAAGTTCTTTGCCGAGATGGTAAAGGGCAAGCAAGAACAAGGCACCCATTAAGGGGTTTAGGAGCCAGGGGGTACCGAGGAAGACAAAGAACATCAACAGGAAGGAGTGAAGCCAGGGGTACTGGGAGTACCAGTTGCCGTTGTTGATGATATGGGTGTAGTCGAAGAAGTCCGGAAAGGGTGGTGAAGGGAGATGGATTTTGCCCTGGGCAAAGATGCGTGCCTGGAAGAGTTGGGATATGGAGTCTTGAATGTGGGGGATGTGTTCAAAGACAAAATAGGAGATGAGGTTGGCGATGAGGAAGAAAAAGCCGGCGGTGAGTAAAAGGAAGTAACGGGGTTTAAGGTTGAGCAGCCATTTGATGATATTTTGGAGCGGGTT
The DNA here is from genome assembly GCA_964626075.1 of uncultured bacterium. Lineage (GTDB taxonomy): Bacteria > Hydrothermota > Tepidihabitantia > Tepidihabitantales > Tepidihabitantaceae > Tepidihabitans. The sequence continues at coordinate 9,996 of CAZVDD010000013.1, read as the reverse complement.
TTCGAGAAAGCCGAGGGCGGGGTACAGGGCAAACAAAAGGAAGATAAAGCCGGCACTGGCAAGCGACAGGTAGAGCATAAACTGGGAGCCGGTTTCGTTCTGTCGGGCGGTGAGAAAATCCCACGGGTAGAGGGTGAAGAGAAAGAAGGCAAAGGTGAAGATGAAGGGCAGTGCGGTTTCTTTTGATTTAAACAGGTGGGAGATGCCGGTTCGGAAGGGGCGAAACAGCAAGCCAAAAAGGAGCAGAAGAAAGGCGATGCCCAACAGGAGCCAGGAGAGGGGAAAGTAGTAAAACTGTTCGGCGGGCATTGTCGGCAGGTGAATGAATACGGTGGCTTTATTGGTGATAGCCCAGCGGTTGGCATACAGGTAGTTAGTAGCGGTGTAGTTGGTAACAGCGGCAAGAAAGAGGAAGGTGATGCCGAGGAGTAACGCCAATAACCGCAAAAGTATACCGGCAGGGTGACAGACACCCGGACTGTTTTGCAAAGGCAAATTTGAAGGTTGCCGCACCAGTAGTTTATTATAAGAGGTGGTGTTTTGTTTTCAAGGTGTCACTCTGGGGTGCGGCCGGAGGATGACGATTGGTGTCAGGTCGCCACCTTGTCCGGCGGGGTTGTCGCGCATCGCCTCAGAAACCAGGGCTGAATCCAGTCCCACCGAGGCACCAACCACGGTGCAGCCGAAGATGTCGTTGGCGTCAACCACTGCCACCGGACAGGAAAGCGCCTGCGCAAGGCGCCGGGCAACATCGTCCGGGTCTTTCGGACCGAGAATGACGCAGTCGTAAAACTGTTTAACACCCGAGGTGTGGGCAGCGTCAATCATCGCTACCTGTTTGCCGGCGATGCGATAGAAGACGCCGCTGATACCAAAAAGTTTGCCGAAGCCGCCGGCGATGGCGGCGATAAGGATGCGGGGTAAACCAACTTCGTCAATTGCGCACTGCATTGAGTAGGGGCTGCGCAAGCCGATGCCGTAAGGCACCTTTTTGACAAAGCGCCAGAGAATGCGCGCCCCGATGCCGGGTTTTATCTCAGTGAGAGGAATTGCCCGGCCCTGGGTGGCGGCAACCGGACTTTCGGCAATGGTCAGGATGTCGCCGGGTTGAAGCAGGGCGCCGGCATAGTGCCGGACAACAGAGAGCAAATCGTCGCCTTTATTGAGGACATGGGTCTTTACCCGGATGCGCTCGACTGGACCACGGCTGGTTTCGATGATGGGCGGTTTTTCCTTTGGCACAATTGAATTTAGCAACTATTGCGGGAAAATCAATTCTAAAACAGGGGCGGTTGCTTTAGTTGGGCGCCAAACGTTTTTTGACTTGTCGGCAGGGAGGATTTATACTCGGCTGTGCCTTCTGATGTTAGAACCGCTTCGGTTGCTTCAGGACGATTTACCCGGCGGGTCGGGCTGTTTACCATCGGCACTTTGATTTCCCGGGTTTTAGGGGTGGCACGGGAGTCGGTTTTTGCCTATCTGTTTGGTGCCGGAATGGCAACCGATGCCTTTAATGTTGCCTTCCGAATACCCAACTTTCTGCGCGATTTGTTTGCCGAGAGCGCACTTTCCGCGGCGTTTGTCCCGACCTTTATTGCCCGGCGTCAAGCCGGAGATGAACGGCGCACCTGGCGATTTGCCGCTAATGTATTCAATACGATTGTGCTGTTCATCGGTCTACTGGTGATTTTCGGGATGATTTTTGCGCCTCAGGTGGTGGTGGTGATTGCCTGGGGTTTTCGTACCAACCCGGCGCAGTTAGCACTGACAACGACATTGACAAGGATAATGTTTCCGTTTCTTTTGTTTGTTGTTCTTGCCGCCTGGGCGATGGGCATCTTGAACAGTTGCGGTAGTTTTTTTATCCCGGCGAGCGCACCGGCAGCGTTCAATGTCTTTTCGGCGCTGGTGCCGGTGGTGCTTTACGGGTTTTTGCGGCAGAAGGGGATTGAGCCGATTGTCGGAATGGCGTACGGCGTAACAATCGGTGCGGTGGCACAACTGGTGGTGCAGTTGCCGCGATTGCGCACTTTTGGTTTTCGTTATCAGCCGGTGCTGAACCTGAAGGATAAGGATTTGCATCAGGTAATGCGGCGCTGGGTGCCGATGATTTTCGGTTTCGCCAGCTGGCAGGTGAACTTTCTGGTGAACACTTTGCTTTTGTCTTTCCTTCCTCAGGGTTCGGTCACCTGGGTAAGTTATGCCTACCGGATTCAGCATCTGCCTGCCGGGTTGTTTGGCGTGGCGATTGGCACGGTGGCGCTTGCCGAGTACGCCGGGAGCGCGGCAACCGAAAGGTGCATTGTGCCGGAGCGGTTTAAACACGCTTTGAAACTGGCGGCGGTATTGACGCTGCCCGCGGGGGTGCTGCTTTTTGTACTGGCGGTACCGGTGGTGCGGCTAATTTATCAGCATGGCAGGTTTACCGCCCTTGATACGGTGCGCACGGCGCAGGCGCTGGCGCTTTATGCGCTGGGGGTTTTGCCCGCAGCACTAACCCGTAACTGTGCTGCGGGGTTTTATGCGCTGGGTGACACCAAAACACCGGCACTGGTTGCACTCGGCGTGGTTGCGGGCAACATTGCGCTCAATTTAATTTTGATGCGGTTCATCGGGTTTCGCTCCTTTCCCCTTACCGCTTCGTTGACCCAGTTTTTGAACTTTGTGATTCTTTTTTATCTGTTGACACGACGGCAAACCAATCTTTTTGACCGGACGCTTTTCCGGATGCTTATTCAGACCGGCGGGGCGGCGTTGGTTGGTGGTGCGGTTGCTTATGGCTGCCGGTTGGGGTATGAAACGTTTTTGCCGATAAACCGGGTGGTTTCACAACTAACTGAGGTGATTATTGCCGGTGGTCTGGGTCTGGCTGGTTATTATCTGATGGCGCGGATTTTGCGTATTGATGAGGTGAAGGAGGCGATTAACAGTTTAATCCAGCGGGCGGGTTGAGGGTTTTGTGCGCGGTTTGTAGTATACTTTAAAGTATATATCGTGCCGAGCGGTGTTTTTGCGTAACCTATTTCTAAATAAAAGGTTAAACTCTGAAGAACAAATTTTCCCTACCCAACCCCGGTACGGTCTCGGGGATGGTATGGGAAATTGATTTTGTAACGGTGCCACCGGCAACTTCGGTGATTAAAATTGGTTTTACAGTCGACACTGCCGGTAAGGCTAAAACAGATGGGAAACATTAAGCGGGTTCGAGATATGGTATAATGGTTGATAATCGGGTAGTTTTCTGTTAGAATTAAAGGGTAGATGCCAGTTAGATATTTGCTTGAAAGGAAGGTGCAAGCGCCGGCGCTTGTTGCCTGCTGGCCCGGGATGGGTCATGTGGGAATTGTGGCGGCGAGTTATCTGCGGATGAAACTGAACGGTGTGCCGTACGCCGAGATTGATGCCACGCCCTACTTTTTGCCCGATGCGATTGAGGTTGCCGACGGTATTGGCCGGATTCCGGCGCCACCGCGCCAGATGGTGTATGCGGTTGCCGAACCATCACTGCTGGTGTTTGAGGGTGAGGCACAGATTTCCGGTGAACCGGGCATTAAAATTGCCAGTGAACTTTTAGATGTTGCTCAGGAGGCCGGGGTCAGTACGGTTTATACCGGCGCGGCGTTTGCCCTGCCGATGAGTTTTCGCCAGGCGGTAAAGGTTTACGGTGTGGCAACCGATGAGACGCTGCGCAGCCGGTTTGCGCCCCTCGGGGTTGAGCCGTTGAAGGAGGGCAGGGTTTCCGGACTTAACGGGCTGTTGTTAGGGCTGGCAAAGTCAAGGGGAATGTCGGCGGCGTCGTTTCTGGCGACGATTCCCCAGTATGCGATTGAAGCCCCGAATCCGAAGGCGTCCAAGGCGATTGTTCAGGTTTTTGAGCGGATTTTCAATACGACGGTTGATATGACGGAGATTGATGAACGCATCAGCGAAACCGACCGGATGATGGGTGAGTTTGAACGCCGGGTGGCGGCGGCGATTGAGGCGCTGCGCCGCAATACCGAGGAGCGGTTTGCTTCTGAGGAAGGGGAAGAGGTCGAAGGCGGCGAAAGGCCTGAACCCCATGAACTGATGGCGCACATCGAACACCTCTTTGAAGAGGCACAGCGCGACCGCAGTAAGATTCAGGAGTTGAAAGAGGAACTGGACCGCTGGGGGCTGTTTGCACTTTACGAAGACCGGTTTTTAGACCTTTTCAGTAAAAAAGAGAAGCGCGAATAAACCGCAATTGATGAGCGGATGATGAAAGATACGATTGCGGTCCTTGACGAGTTTTTCACAAAATATTTAGAGTGTGATTTGGGGAATGTCGCACCGGGAGGGGTCTGGGTGATTCCTTCGGACCGCCGCGACGCCCGGGAAGAGCGGTCGGACAACATCATCGCGCTGTGGCTGATTGCCAGTGGTAATCGGTGTGTTGTTTCGGTGCAGCGCAGTCTGGAGGAGGCGGTGAAGAGGGTTGTTAATCGGCTGGCGCTGGGTGATTTTCGCACCCCTTACGGGCAGAAGGCGCTAATCGAGGCGGTGGCGGCAAAGATTAAAAGGCCGCAGGCGGTAACAGGCAATTCGGGACCGATATTTTTTGCCACGAGCGCCACTTTTCGGCGGATTCCGGTTGACAGTTGCCGGCTGATTAAGGAGGCGGATATTCCGGCGTTGCAGGCGGTCGGGCTCTACGGCACATATCTTGACAAAAGTATTGCCGAGGGGACCTGTTTTGCTGCCTTTGACGGTGCCGAACCGGTGGCGGTTGCCGGTACCTGGGAAGTGCCTCATATGGCAGATCGGGTTGCCGATATCTGTGTGCCGGGAACAGTCCCGGCGCGGCGCCGGGAAGGTTTTGGTAAACAGGTCGTGGCTTGCACCACTGAGGCGGTGCTGAAAAGCGGCCGGGTGCCGATTTATGTGACATCGGATTTAAATTTTGCATCAATCGCTACCGCAAAAGCGGTTGGTTATCAGCCTTATGGCTGGCAGTTTCGGATTGAGGTTGTTTTGGAATAAAAACCGGTGGTGATTTTCTGCTTGACAGGGTAGGAGAAATTAGTAATTTCAGTTTGAGAACAGGCGGTGACGGTGATGAGATTGACTGTTCCAACACCGGTTGTTAGGAGATGGGGTTGGGTTATTAGAGGGAGAGAAGGTTTCGAAGGAGGAAGGCGATGAGGTCAAAGAAGAAGGCCCAAAGAAAAAGGTCGGTGCGGCTGCGGCGTCATCCCGAGCCGGAAGCGGTACTGGAAGAAGACCAGTTTCTCAAGGAAGATGAGGGGTTGGATAGGGAATTCTTTGAGCTTGACGAGCCCGATGACTTCGAGAGCGATCTGCGGCCTGACGACGAGTCAGAGTGGTGAACTTAATTGACCGGTACTGAAGTTCAGATTATTATTTTCAGCGGGCCCGTAGCTCAGATGGTCAGAGCAACTGACTCATAATCAGTTGGTCGTCCGTTCGACCCGGACCGGGCCCATTATTTCTGCGATGGAAGAGCGCATGGTGGCAGGTGAAGAGCGTGCCGAAACGCGGGCGGTTTGCTGGACCGTTCATCGGGCAAGGGAAAACCCGGTCAAGACCGCAATCAGTGCCCTGTTCATAGTCTTATTTATTGTCTTTACATTTTTGTCGTTGGGTCCGGCGCTGGCGCTGGTTGCGCTTTTGGTTTTGGGCGTGGCAACGCACACCTATTTTCTCCCTGTTTCCTATCGGCTGAACGGCCGGGGGGTTACGGTTGATAAGCGGATTTTTCAGTACACTTATGAGTGGACGCGGTTTCGGCGGTTCTTTCTGACGCGGGGCGGGGTGGTTTTGAGCCCGTTTGCCCAGCGCAATTTCTTAGATAATTTCCGCGGTGTGCATCTCTTGCTGCCCGATGATTGCCGTGAGGTTATTGATTTTCTTGAGAGGCGATTGCCCGAGCCGGGTGATGTTTCTTGACTTTGGGTAAGAAGGGTGGATAATGAGCGAGAAAGACAAGATGAGAAAACAACAAGCAAAGAAGGTAGAGAAGGCAAAGGTTAGGGCGCAGGCAAAGGTGCCGGAAGGATTGAAACTTGCTTTCAAGCCGAAGAACTACATATTGTTGGGCGCAGGGCTGGTAACAATTGTTGCTGGCTTTGTTTTGCTGTCGATGGGTTCAACCAGAGTGGCACCGCTAATTTTGGTTGCCGGTTACTGTGTGCTGGTGCCCTTGGGGCTCCTCTTAAAATGAGGCGGCGGCTGTTAACGGCTGATGATATTAAGCGGATGATCAGCCGGCTTTGTGATGAGGTGGTAGCGCGCAATCAGAATATTGACAATTTGGTTCTCATCGGAATTCAGCGCCGGGGCGTGCCGCTTGCCCAAAGGATTGCGCGGGAGTTGAACCGGGGCGGAGTGGCGGTACCGGTAGGTTCAATTGACATCACCCTTTACCGAGATGATTTGCAACTGGTGGCGGAGACACCATTGGTGCGGGGCTCAAATATCAATTTTGATATCAATGGCAAGAAGGTTGTGCTGGTTGATGATGTGATTTTTACTGGCAGGACGGTGAGGGCGGCACTGACAGAGCTTTTGGACTTCGGGCGTCCGCAGCTGGTGCAGCTCCTTGTCTTGGTTGACCGCGGGCACCGGGAGTTGCCGATTCAACCCGATTTTGTTGGCAGGGTTGTCAAGACTAAAAGGGACGACCTGGTGGATATCTATCTTGAGGAGGTTGATGGCAGGGATGAGGTGGTTCTGACGAGGAAGGGTTAGTGGCGGAGTTGAAGCACCTTTTGGGGATAGCGGAACTGAGCCGGGATGAGATTTTAACCATCTTAGACCAGGCAAGGAAATTCCGGGAGGTGCTGGACCGACCGATACCGATTGTGCCGGCGTTGCGGGGTAAGACGATTGTCAATCTCTTCTTTGAACCTTCGACGCGGACGGTGACTTCGTTCACGCTGGCAGCAACCAGGCTTTCGGCGCAATGCCTTAATTTTTCGGTGGGCGCATCGTCAACGAAGAAGGGCGAGAGTTTGTTGGATACGGTTGAGAATATTCTGGCGATGCGGGTGGATGGTTTGGTGGTGCGTCATTCCTTGGCTGGTGTGCCCCATTTTCTCGCCCGGCGTGTGAACTGTTTTGTTGTCAATGCTGGTGATGGCTGTCATGAACATCCGACCCAGGCGCTACTTGACAGTTTTACCATAGGGGAGCGGTTGGGCAGTCTGGAAGGGAAGAGGGTGCTGATTGTTGGCGATATCGCCCATTCAAGGGTTGCCCGCTCCAATATCAGCTGCCTGAATAAATTAGGGGCACAGGTGGCAGTGTGTGGACCACCTACACTTTTGCCTGCAGGGATTGAGGAGTTGAATTGCGAGGTGTTTTACCGGCTGGATAGGATTCTTTATGAGGTGGATGTGGTTCATATGCTGAGATTGCAGGCAGAACGGATGAGCGCGGGTTTGATTCCCAGCCTGCGGGAGTACCGGCAGTTTTACGGGCTGACAAGGGAGCGGCTGGCGAAGCTGAAGCCGGAGGTGGTGATAATTCATCCGGGTCCGGTTAACTGGGGGGTGGAGATGGATTATGATGTCAAGGAGATGCCGCAGACTTTGATAATGAATCAGGTGAAAAATGGCGTGGCGGTAAGGATGGCGGTGCTTTTCCTTTTGGCGGGTGGCAGAGGGCTTTTAACCACTGAGACAAATGAGTAAAATTCTCTTCGCCGGCGGGAGTGTGATTGACCCGATTGCAGGGAAGGTCAGCAAGGCAGATGTGCTGATTGAGAATGGCAGGGTGAAGGCGGTTGGTCTGCGCATCAAGGCACGAGACGCAAAGAAAATTGACTGCCGGAACCGGTTTCTTGCGCCCGGGTTTATTGACCTGCATTGCCATCTGCGTGAGCCGGGTCAGGAGATAAGTGAGACCATTGCCTCGGGCGCGCGAGCGGCTTTTGCTTCGGGTTTTACTCAGATTTGCCCGATGCCCAATACCATTCCTGCGATTGATTCTGAGGCGCTGGTGCGGTTTGAGCTCGAGGTGGCAGAGGGCGTAAAAGGTGCCCGGGTCATTCCAGTTGGCTGCTGCAGCAAAGGCAGATTAGGTAAGGAACTGGCAGAATTTGGGGGGATGAGTCTGGCCGGGGCACGGGCGGTTTGTGACGACGGGAACTGGGTGAGTGATGCAGGGATGATGCGCCGGGTGCTGGAGTATGCGAAGGCATTTAATCTTTTGGTGATGTCCCATTGCGAAGTGCCGGAATTGGCCGGTGTGGCAAATGAGGACTTGACGGGCACCAGGCTGGGTTTGCCATCGTCACCCAGTGTTGCGGAGGCGATAGCGGCAATGCGGGATATTATGCTTGCCGAATGGGCGCGCACACCGCTTCACATCTGTCATGTGTCCAGCCGAGAGACGGTGGAGGTTCTGCGCTGGGCAAAGTCAAGGGGTGTAGCGGTTACGGCTGAAACCTGTCCGCATTATTTTACGCTGACGAGCGAGGCGTTAGAGGGGTTTGACAGTAATTTCCGGGTTAATCCGCCGTTGCGCAGTGAACTTGACCGCAAGGCAATCATCCAGGGGTTGAAGGATGGGACAATTGATGCCATCAGCACTGACCATGCGCCCCATAGTTCTGAAGATAAGGAGAGGGAGCTGGAAGTGGCAGCACCAGGCATCATCGGGTTTGAGACCGCATTTAGTCTGGGTTACGAGATGTTGGTGATGAATAAGGTTCTGAGTCTGCCGGAACTGGTTAACCGAATGAGCACGTCACCCGCAAGGATTCTGGGCTTGGAACCGCCGGTGATTGAGCCGGGAAATGAGGCAAATTTAGTGGTTTTGGATACTTTTGTTAAGTGGGAGTTGACCAGAGAGAGAGTGCTTTCTAAGTCTTTTAACACCCCATTTTTAGGGAGGGTATTACGCGGGCAGGTGAAGGCAACGGTGTTAGGGACTAACTACCATTTCCCATTTCCCGAATTCCCAATGCCCAATTCCCAAGATATGCCTTGAGCCCTGGTTTTTTAATTTTGCTGATGGTGATGAGCGGGATAGTCAGTGAGTCGCTGCCAGCAATTCAGGCGCACCTAACAAGAACCGCTCCGAAAATTGACGGCTTTCTTGAGGAGATATGGCTTGAGGGCGATTCAGCCGGGGATTTTGTTCAGCAGCGACCGAATAATGGCAAGCCCGCTACCGAGCAGACTACCGTTTATCTGCTTTATGATGAAGGTAATCTTTATGTTGCGTTCCGGTGCGCGGTTGCGGATATGACCAAGGTCCACGACCGTCTGAGTGATGAACAGGATGGGATAAGGCTGGTTATCGATACATTTGACGACAACACGACCGGTTACTGTTTCAGTGTTGGTTTTAATGGTGTGGAGTCTGATTTCAGGATTACCCAGGATGGTGATTGGAGCGAGACCTGGGATGGGGTCTGGTGGTCAAGTGTAAAGCGTTACCCCTGGGGTTTTGCAGTGGAAATGGTGATTCCATTTAAGACTCTGCGGTATCAACTAGGGAAAACAGAATGGGGGATTGATTTCGGGCGTTTGGTTGTCTCCCGGAATGAATGGTCGTTCTGGTCAAAGCACAGTATTACCGGGTTCAAGGTTTCCAGGATGGGCAGGTTGCAAGGGATTAAGCCGGAGCGGAAAGGAATGCAGGTTGAGTTGTATCCGGTGGGTCTGGTGCGCCAGGAAAAAACAGGAAGATATTCAGCTGGGTGGCAGGATAGTGTCGGTTTGGTCTATGGTCTGGACGCCGCATATTTTCCCACGCCGGGTTCTAATCTGCAGATAACCGTGCTGCCGGACTTTGCCCAGATTGAGGCAGACCCTTATCAGGTGAATCTTTCCCGGTACGAGTTATGGCTCGCTGAGCGTCGCCCTTTCTTTGTTGAAGCGGCTGAGATATTTGGCGGTTCGGCACAACCTATTAAGCTTTTTTATTCCCGACGCATTGGCAAACCATTGCCGGACAAAAGGGTGGTTCCGATTATAACTGGGATAAAATGGACCGACCGGCTTAAAA
>CAZVDD010000012.1:0-4642 GCA_964626075.1 uncultured bacterium | reverse complement strand
CAGAAAACTTCTGTTTCAGTTGCTTGAGGACAGGCGCCGAACAATCGCTGACCAGAACTTTATTCAGTGCCATTTTTTCCCGATGCCAGGCAGAAAGAATAATTCGCACCACCCTGCCGCCACCAATAAATCCGATTGTTGGGTTCATCTTTTATCCTCTCTCAGCCGGCCGATATTGACAAGCAAGTTTACCACCTCCTGCCTTATCATCTCCCGGACCCGACGGAACTCATCAAGCGATTTGCCCTTTGGGTCCGGGATGTTCCACTCAATCCTTCTCACCCCGGGAATAAACGGACATTCTACCTCACAACCCATCGTCACCAGATAGTCAAACTTCAAATCGGGCAGGTCGGAAAAACTTTTGGGCTTCGCCTTTGATATGTCAACCCCCGCCTCCTGCATCACACCAATCGCCTCAGGAGAAACCGCCTCTTCGGGCTGGGTTCCTGCCGAGAAGCACTCCACATCGCGGCTTAGCACCCGACAGAACCCTTCTGCCATTTGACTCCGACAGGAGTTACCAACACAGGCAAAAAGAATCTTAATCATATCCAGACACCTTTCTTTTCTGCGGCTGGCATACTACTCGTCTAAAATAATGACCCAAAGACGACCCCGACAACGGTTGATAGCACAACCACCAGAACAATGTAGGTAATTGCCTTCTTAAAGCCAATTGTCCTGATAATCACAACCATTGAAGGCAGGGAGAGCGCCGGACCGGATAAAAGCAGTGCCAGTGCCGGACCTTTGCCCATTCCTGAACCTAAAAGTCCCTGGAGAATCGGAATCTCGGTTAAGGTGGCAAAATACATTAAGGCGCCAGAGACCGAGGCAAACAGGTTGGAGAATATTGAGTTGCCGCCAACCAGACCCGCGATGATTCGGTCCGGAATTATGCCGGCATTCAAACCCGGTCTGCCCAATAAAAACCCGGCGATAAATACCCCGCCTAAAAGCAAGGGCAGAATCTGTTTGGCAAAGCCCCAGGTGGCTAAAACCCACGCTTTGCGCTCCTCACCATTAAACCAGCCCCAGACCATTATCAAGGTCAGGATAAGAAAAAGCGCGGCGAGGAACCACTTCACCGAATAGACCGTATTAAAGAAACCGATCGGCTCCTTTGGTCTGCCCCAGTTGGCAAAGACTAAAAACAGAATCATTGCGGCAAAATAAAGAACATTCTGCCAGAGCCGGCGCCTTGGCGCCGCGGTGCTTATTGAGAACTCTGCCGCCTCAGCCCGCTGTTTTTCCGAACGAAAGAAAATTGCCGCCATCAAGAGCCCGATAATCACCGAAAAAATAACCGCTCCAATTGCCCGCGCCGCACCCAGTTCTAAACCAAGCACCCTGCCGGTCATAATTATCGCTAAAATGTTAATTGCCGGACCCGAATAGAGAAATGTTGTCGCAACCCCCAGACCGGCACCCGCATAGTAGATACCCATAAACATCGGCAAAACTGTGCAAGAGCAGACCGCAAGTATTGCCCCGGATACAGCGGCAATTGAGTAAGCAAGCACTTTGTTTCCTTTGGGACCAAAGTACTTTAACACCGCCTCCTTGGAGACGAAGTTCTGTATTGCCCCGGCGATAAAGAAAGCAGGAACAAGGCACAAAAGTACATGGCGCCGGGCATAATCCTGAAGCATCAGAAACCCCTCAAGAAGGGCGTTCTGAACCCGGCTATGCTCAAAAGGCAAGAAATAGAAAAGCAGAAACGCCCCGAGGATGATTAAAAACTTGGTTCTCTCTTTCATTATGCACTCCAGATTAAATAAATACCACCTAAAATTACTAAAGCGCCACAGACCTTTTTCACAATACCGACCGTTTTTGACTGTGCCGCCCAGTTAAGATAGTGCTGGACAACTTCGGTAAGACTGCCGGCGCCCACAATCACGGCACAGTGTCCAACCGCATAAACCAGCAAAAGAAACAGCCCATAAAGCAAACGGCTACTACCCATCGCAAACACAATTGCCAGCATCGGTGCCATATAGGCAAATGTGCAGGGTCCAAGCCCGATGCCGAATAAAAGACCGAGCACGAAAGCCGCTCCCGCTCCTCCTTTTTTAACCTGGTGCCCCCCAACATTACCTAAGAATGGTAATGAAATAACCTCAATCAGGTAGAGCCCGACGATAAAGAAAACCACCGCAACAATGTAATTGCCATAAGGACCGATATCGCCCAGCATCCTGCCTGAAACCCCGGTGACAACACCAATCAGGGCGATAGTGATGAGTACCCCGAGCGCAAAAAGAAAAGAAAGGAAAAAAGCCCGTCGGTTGGTTATCTCACCCTGTCCGCTGATGAACCCAACAATTAGCGGAATACTTGACAGATGGCATGGGCTCAAAAGGATGCTCAAAACACCCCACAGGAAAGCGCCCAGAATTGCTATCAACGGGCTGGCTTGAATTAGACCGGAGAGCCATTCAAGCGTCGTTCGCACCATTCTTAATCCACCCCGATTTCTTTAAGTTTCTTCTTGATATCATCTTTTGACAGGAAACCCTCATGGCGCCAGAAAATCTTCCCGTCTTTATCGAAAAATATCTGGGTCGGAATCAACCGAACATTGTAGCGGTTCGCCAGATGCCGGTATTCGCTTATCTCAAGAATCAGAAAGTTCACCCGGTCACCCATCTCATTCTGCAACTCGGCAAAAATTGGCTTCATCATCTTGCAGGGGACGCAACTGCCCGCCCCCAAATCGAGCACCGTTGGTTTACCGCTCTGCAACGCCTTGTCCAGCGGGTCCGCGGGTCGCTTCGCCTTCATCGTTGCGAGCCACCACTCATTCTTCTCCACCTTTGCCCGGTTTTTTAACTCCTCAATAAGCCCGTTTATTGCCGAATCTGCCTTTTGCTGCCGAAGAAAGTTCTCGATGTCCTGCTTCACCTGTTGAAAACTCGCTCCCCGCATATCGGCACGCCGTGCCTCATAAAAGTTTTGCACCTCCTCATCGGAAACGACCACCTTCTGGGCAACATCATTCAGCAACCCGCCAATCGCCCGGTCCTTTTTATCCTCCTCATCCTTCGCACCGTTGACATTCTTTGCAAACCCCTTCTTTTTTGCCTCCTGATAAAGCAGTTCTCGAATTATCAACTGCTCGAGAAAACCCTCCGGGTCGTTTTGAAAGGCGTTTTGATACTCCGCCGGTAAATTGCGCAACCGCTCGTCAAAATATTTGTTATCAATCTTTACCCCATTGACCACGGCAAGAACCGACCCTTGCGCCACGCTTCGGGGAGACTCCACCGTAGCCGAATCCGCCTTCTCATCAGTAACATTGGTATCATTTGACACCAGCCGCTGACGGTCATCAACCGGCAGAGCAAATATCGTGTTAACCGAATCCCCTGTTTCCGATTTCGTCCGCGCTGCGCTTTTCCCTCTATTTTTTACCATCAAAACCGCGCCTACCGCCACGATAAGTAAAACAATTACCAGAATGTTAACCCATCCCTTTTTCATCTTCTTTCCTCCCTTTTTAACATCTCCTGAACAAGTTCGATAAGTTTTAGAACCCTCAAATCAGCGATTCGGTAAATAACCCTTCTACCTTCCTGCCTCGACTTAAGGATACCCGCCCGTTCAAGAATCGCCAGATGCCTGGAAATTACCGTCCGGTCCCGTTCCAGATGCGGGGTAATTTCGCAGACACACAGTTCATTACCACAACACATACCGCCCTGACCCCGCGCAAGAATCGCAACAATCTCCAGACGCACCGGGTGCGCCAGCGCCGCAAACACCATATCAGGACTCAACTCTGTCATTATGTGCATATGTGCACAATAATACACATATTTTATCGCCTGTCAACTAATTTGACAGAAAGTGTTTATCGGTTATTGTTTTACAGGTAGTTAAACTTAAAAAGTGGTTATCTATGTCTAACAAAAAGTACTGGGCGTTGGTAGTGCTTGTGCTGCTTCTGGCAACCGCAGGCTGTAATCTAGGGCAGTGTCCTTAAAATACCCATCCCGCAGAAAGGAGCGTTTATGAACAAATTGCTGTCCTTCTTTTGCCTGACCCTGTTGATTGTCGACTGTGTCACCAACCAGCCCCCCACCGCACCGGAAATCTCCGGTCCAACAACCGCCCGTCCCAATGACACGCTCACCTTCACCTTTGTCGCCACCGACCCCGAAGGCGACGAGGTGTCCTACAAAATTGTCTGGGGCGACACATCCAGTATTGACTGGACACCATTTTACGCCAGCGGTCAGCCAGTACGGCGCCAGCACATCTATCCGGACACCGGCACCTACACCATCAGGGCAATCGCCCGCGACCAGAAACTCAAAGAGTCCCCCGGGCGCGAAAGTTTGATTATCTACATCCGGATACTTCCGCCCGGCGTTCCGGAAAAGCCAGCTGGTCCTGCCTTCTGCGCCACCGGCGTAACCTATCAGTACCGATTCCGCGCCTCCCATCCCGAGAACGATAGCCTCTGGTACCAGATTGACTGGGGCGGCAAAGTTGACGACTGGCGCGGACCAATGCCCAGCGACACCTATCTACTGGTCAATCACACCTTTGACACCGCGGGCATCTATGCGATTGCGGTGCGGGCACGAGACAGCCGAATGCAGATGACCAACTGGTCTGACACCCTGCTCGT
>CAZVDD010000011.1:0-147409 GCA_964626075.1 uncultured bacterium | reverse complement strand
ACTTTTTGCGGTTCACCGCGGGTCAGTATCAAGAGAAGAGAAAACTAATCGTTCATTAACCGAGCCAGCCCAACCTATCAGGCAGGGCGGATATCCGCCCTGCCTGTTTTTTGGTGACTAAGGTATTAATCAATTTAGGTGTTATCCGATTTAATCAAAGAAAACCCGACTTACGACTGGTAAAATCGGCGACAAAACAGCAAACCTCACACCCCGAAATAAAGCATTAGAGATAACCCCGGTAACGACTCAGGGGACGGTTCCCCCAACGGTTTCCTGAGCGAATCGCTTAATGACTAACTCATTGATTTACCAGATAATACCGGATAGCCATTAACCTTGGACCTCTGCGACCTAATTGCCATCCACCTTCCGCTCTTCTCCTCTACTTAACTTCCGCTCTATCTCTCATCTACTCATTACTTGACCCCGAGAAAAAAATGGTTATAATATTACAATATGCCCTGATGGGCGTGGGTGCTGAATAAAGAGGCGGCTCCTCTTGTATGTGGGGTCAGGATAAACTCCTGACCCCATTTTATATGTTGACTTCACCATCCAGGGGCTATAATTTTACGATGCACCCAACCGACCCCAATACCCCGCTTGCAGACCGAATGCGTCCTGTATCACTTGACGATATCGTTGGTCAGGACCACCTTCTTGCCCGCGACAAACCGTTCCGCAAGATGCTGGAACGCGGGGAACTCCATTCAATGATTCTCTGGGGTCCACCGGGCTCGGGCAAAACCACCCTTGCCCGGGCTATTGCTCATTACACCCGGGCGGAGTTCATCACCATCTCGGCAGTAACTTCGGGCGTTGCTGACATCCGCCGCACGGTAAAAATCGCCGAACAGAACCGCCGGATGTTTCAAAAGCAAACCATCCTGTTCATTGATGAAATCCACCGCTTCAACAAGGCGCAGCAGGATGCGCTTCTACCCTATGTGGAGTCGGGTTTGCTCATCCTGATTGGCGCCACAACCGAAAACCCCTCATTTGAAGTCATTGCGCCGCTTCTTTCCCGCACCCGGGTTTATCTCCTCAACCAGCTTTCCCCGGACAACCTGAAGACCTTGATGCACCGCGCGCTCAAATCCGAGCAGGGACTGGCAGCGCTCAATCCAGCGGTTGAAGACCGGGCGCTTGATTACTTCACCATCATCGCCCAGGGTGACGCCCGGGTTGCTTTGACCGCGCTCGAAATTTCGGTCATCTCTGCGGAACCGGACGAAAACGGCATCCGCCGGGTCACTTTGGAACTGGCCCAGGACATCGTCCAGCGCAAATTTCTCCTCTACGACAAGAGCGGTGAAGAACACTATAATCTGATTTCTGCCCTGCACAAATCGCTGCGCGACTCTGACCCGGACGCTGCTTTGTACTGGCTGGCAAGAATGCTCGAGGCGGGCGAAGACCCGCTCTACATCGCCCGGCGCCTTGTTCGGTTTGCCTCGGAAGACATCGGAATGGCAAACCCCAACGCCCTGCTCATCGCCAACGCCGCCAAAGATGCAGTTCATTTCATCGGCATGCCCGAAGGCAACACCGCTCTGGCGCAGGCGGTCATCTACCTTGCCTTAGCACCCAAGTCAAATGCGGTTTATCGGGCTTACACGATGGCAAAACAGGATGCGTTAAACAGCCTGACCGAACCGGTACCGCTCCATCTGCGCAACCCGGTAACACCCTTGATGGAACAACTGGGCTATGGCAAAGATTACAAATACGCCCACGACTTTCCCGATGCGCAGGTTGACCAGGAACACTTGCCCGAATCGCTCAAAGGCAGAAAATACTACTTCCCAACCGACCGGGGCTTTGAAGGAGAACTTAAAAAACGGTTGGGCAAACACCAGTCGGATAGAGAAAAATAGCCCGTTAAAGTCAGGAAACTGATCGGTGCAAACTTCAAATTTAGCCCTACGCTATGGCTTTCGCTATCTTCCGATAATTACCACCTTTTGGGTAAATGCATCTTTGCCAGCGCCAATCTTTATAACATAAACCCCGGGCACAACCGGCCGGTTGTCAATGTCTGTGCCATTCCAGACTTTGAGCCCGATGCCGGACAACTTTTTTATCAACCTGCCCGGCACATCGTAAATCCAAACCGGTTGCGCGCTGTTGATATAGAGCACCGTGCCCAGTTGACAGGGGTTGGGATAAATGGTTTGCCTGTCGGAGTCTGGGTTAAATCAATACCCCAGCGGCCGTCGTTGTAGAACGGACAACGCCAGTTGTTCAAGTCAAACCACTCCCTATCGTAGATTGCGAGACATAAGGCGGGAAGGAAAAATAGCACCACGAAACGTTTCATCAAACACCTCCTTTTAAAAATTCGCCCATATCTGCCCTTTACGGGTAACTCAATTATAATTCAATTCACAATTCAGTCAATGGGCTGTTTTGTGTAGTGGAACACTCCAATCCTCTTGCTGTTAATTGACTGCTCTTGCTTTCGGGTTAAAATTGACCAATGCGTCAATCAACTGTTTATTGTCTCACGCTGACCGTTCTTTTTGTTTTCCTGAACGGGTGCGGACCGCGTGGTCAATCACCCGCCGAAAAAAAAGTTAAGATAACCTTCTGGCATGCGATGGGCGGGCCCTTAGGCGATGCCCTGGAGAAGATGATTGACGATTTTGAACAGGCGAACCCGGATGTTGACATCGAGCCGGTGTCAATGGCAAACTACTCTAGCCTTTCCCAAAAGTTAATGGGTGCGGTGCAGGTGAATGCGCCCCCAAACCTTGCCCAGATGTACGAATCCTGGACCACCCAGTTTTACGCCCTGAACAAACTGGTCGTCCTTGACTCTTTAATTCATAGCCCGGATGGGCTCACTTCTGAAGAACTCGCCGACTTCTACCCGGCATTCATTGAAGGCAACACCTGGGATGGCAAAATTGTCACCTTGCCGTTTAACAAGTCCTTGCCTGTTTTCTTTTACAATATTGATATGCTTGCCCAGTCAGGATACAACGAGTTTCCCCGCACCTGGGATGAATTGCGGACGATGCTTTTACGCCTGACCGACAAAAAAAGCGGGCGTTATGGTGGCGCGGGCTTGGTTAACGAGGGTGTGTTTGGCGCCCTACTTCTTCAGCAGGGTGGTGACTATCTGGACGAACAAAATAAAAAACCGCTTTTCAACTCTCCAGCCGGGGTTCGTGCCGCCCGGTTTCTTGCCGATTTGGTTAATAAAGATTCCAGCGTCTATTACGGTGCCGGTTATGAACCGCAAAACGATTTTCTCGCCGGTCGCATCGCCTGCATTCAAAGCACCTCGGTATCCTGGGCGTTTTTAAAGCCCAACTTTACCTTTAAAGTTGGCATCGCACCCCTGCCTGTTGCCGCGACCCCGGCGGTAATTGGTTACGGCACAAATATCGGAATCTTTCGCACCGGTAACGAGCAGCAGATTCGCGCTGCCTGGCGTTTTGTCAAGTGGTTTACCAGTCCAGAACAGCAGGCAAAATGGGCAACATTGACCTTTTATGTGCCGGTGCGGAAAAGCGCCCTAAACATACCGGAGTATCAAAAGTTAATTCAGGAAACCCCCGGACTCAGTGCCGCATTAAAACAACTTGAATACCTGCGCTTTGAACCCCGCAGTGAAGCCTGGTTTGCCGGTAGACGTGTGCTGGGTGACGCCCTGGAAAAAATCATTCGCGCCGGGATTGAACCGAAAAACGCCCTTGACCAAGCCGCGGCGGAGGTGGAAAAGGAGTTGAAAAGATGAGAAGGTTTATACTTTGCCTGTTGTCTTGGGTCACAATTACCCTCGCCCAGGTGGTGCCGATAAGGTGGGCAATAGAAGATGCCGATGGCGATGGCAAGCCGGACCGTCGGGGACAAACGGTAACCGTCACCGGCATCGTTACGGCACCAGACAGCATCTTTGACAATCGTTATACCGACATCTACATTCAGGATACCAGTGGTGGGGTAAATGTTTTCAGTTTCACGATGCAGAACGCCGACTTGGCAGACAGTGTGCTCGTCACCGGAAAAGTGGACTGGTATCGGGGTAAAACCGAAATCTCTAACGCCACCATCACCCTTCTTGCCCGCAATCGAACCCTGCCCGAACCGCGAATCCTTAACTGCCGGGCAATGAACGCCGAAGCCTACGAAGGCGAACTGGTCGCAATTACCGGTGTCAAAATTAGCAGTTTGTTCCTTGCCGGTAACACGAACTACAACCTTGAAGACTCAACCGGCACAACTCAGGTACGGATTGACGCCCAGACCGAAATACCAGGCTTTATCCTGTCGCCAGACACATTCACCATCATCGGTATCAAAGGGCAGTACACCTCGGACACCACCCAGCCTCTGACCGGCTATCAACTCTTACCCCGGTACCGACGCGACTTCTCATCCAGTGCTGAAGACTATCCCCTCATCACCATCCGCACCGCCCAGCAGCCCGGACCCGATGGTGTGACCCCGCAACTGCTTGACCGCTGGGTTCGAGTCAAGGGCAGAATAACCGGTCCGGCACGAGTTTTTACCACCGGTAGCGCCAAAAGCCTCTATATCCAGGATGCCACCCAGGGAGTAAATGTTTACAACTGTTCCTATCCTAATGACCAGGCACCGTTCCTTGACAGCCTGGGCATAGAAATTACCGCCCTGGGCAGGGTAACTGAATACAACGGCTTGACGGAGCTCTCCTCAGGCGTAATGTGGGTCAGTGACACAATCGCCGTTCCGGTTACACCAAAACTTCTCCCCTTTAATACACCGCTTACGGAAACGATGGAGTCCGATTTGTTAACCGTGGTAGGTGATGTCATCTCGGCACCGGTGCGCTCAGGTTCCGGCTACAATATGGTGCTGAGAAACGGCACTCCGGCAATCTCGGTCCGTATCTATGACAACACCGGCATTCAGACATCCTGGCTGACCGCGGGCCGAAGAGTACGCATCACCGGCATCGTAGGGCAGTACGACTACGAACCGCCTTACAACACCGGCTATCAGTTGATGCCGAGATTTCCCGAAGACATTAGTGATACCACCGCCGCTTTTCCCCCTTCCGAAAGACTTCAGATTGACTCCATTTTCCCCAACCCGTTTGCCCCTAATGAAGGCGAAATCGCCACAATCCAGATCAACAGTCCGCGCACCGGCTACCGTCTAACCGTTGCCGTCTACGACCTCCAGGGCAGGTTAAGAAGACAACTGTTGACCAGCGCACCGGGCGGCTACTACGATTTAAAATGGGACGGCACGGATGACCGACTCCAGCGTTTACCGACAGGAATTTACCTCCTCAACATCAAGGCATCAAGAGGTGACGGCACAACAGAAACAATCAACCGACCTATTGTCCTCGCCGTAAAACTGAACTAACTGTTGTTCAGCCCCTAATAGCTTGACCGTTTCTCCGCACCGATTAAACTTCTTCGTGCCGAAAAGAGGACTTCTGAACCGAAATTTAATTTTCGCCTTCCTCGCCTTTTTCGCACCGTTTGCGCTCTACTTCCTTACTACCTGCCGGGACATCTACTGGCTTGATTCCGCCGAGTTTGCACTTGCCACCCGCACAGGCGGTTTAGTCCATCCGCCCGGTTATCCATTACTCCTCAACCTCCTCAGCTTTGTTTCTCTGCTACCGGTCTTTACCCTTCCTTTCCGCATCAATCTCCTCTCAGCGCTCGTTGCTGCCGGCTCCTGTTTTTTTCTTTTTCACATTATCAACCGTCTGACCGGCGATGAAAAATTTGCCCTTCTGGGTGCTTTCATCTGGGCGCTCTCGTTTGAACTCTGGCAGCAGGCAACGGCGATTGAAGTGTACGCCCTGCAGGTTTTCCTCTTCGCCTTAACCCTTTGGGCACTATTACGCTGGCGGGAAACATCTTCTGCTTCATATTCATACCTATATTTTTTCGGTTTTAGTTTCGGACTGACCCTTGCCAACCATCTGTTCATCATCGTCTGGATTCCAACATTTCTCATTCTGCTCCATACCCCGGCGCTGAAAAACCTGCATCGACGCCAGTGGCTACTCTTCTTCCTGCTTCTGTTGCTTGGGCCTTTGCTCTATCTATCCTTACTCTTTCGCTCGCAAAACCCACCCGGGTGGGCAGGCATTGAGTCAACCGATGACTTTTTCCGCTACATCACCGCGGCAGTTTACCGCTACCGTTTTCTTGCTGGGGGAACTGATTATCTTACCCAACAGGTCTCTTCCTTACCTCTGACCCTGTTCAAACAGTTCACCATTTTCTGGCTTTTACTAATCCCGGGCAGTATCTGGCTTATACGAAAAAACAAAAGGTTGTTCTTCGCCCTGCTCATCGGCACTGTTCTTGCCAGCAGCGCCGCTCTTCTCTACAACATCCCGGACAAGGAAGGATACTTCTTGCCAGTCTATTTCTGTCTGGCAATATTCATCGGCTCAGCAGCACCACATTTTCAGGCAAAAAAGGGACGGACTGGCATTTTCGCCCTTATCATCATCGCTCCCATCGTTGTCATTATTGGGAACTATCCCCGACAAAACCGCTCCCATCTCACCGCCCTTAGCGACCTTGCCCGCGCTGTCTGCAACGAACTACCGGCGCATGCTGTAATCTTCACCGACGACTACAGTCTGTTTCAGGGTTTGAACTGGCACAACATTATTGAGAAACCTGATAACCTTCCGACCATAATCAGTGAACACCATCTGGTGTTTCCCTGGTACCTGAAACAGCTTGCCAAAACTGTGCCGGTTCCTGACCCCTGCTTTGACCTTGCACGAACTTTATGGGAAAACCGCACCCGGTTAAGCAAAATCCAGTTTGGTACTTTAGCCAGCGAAAGGGCC
Source organism: uncultured bacterium (assembly GCA_964626075.1). Taxonomy (GTDB): domain Bacteria; phylum Hydrothermota; class Tepidihabitantia; order Tepidihabitantales; family Tepidihabitantaceae; genus Tepidihabitans. Next base: position 140,583 of record CAZVDD010000011.1, on the reverse strand, counting down.
CAGGAGATTAAACGGCACCTGCTATTGAGCCTCACAGACCATCCGTGCTTTTACTTTCCTCAGAACTTTTCCCAATCGCTTGAGCGCTGGCAAAACTTTCGGTTGCGGTTACACGGATTAACTTACCAATTTCGACCGCTTGAAGACAGCACGATTGAACCCGAAATCAAATTCACCTTTCCGGAACCTGAAAGGTACTCTACAAACAAATTTTACGACCCCTATGCTGAAGACCTTTGCCGCCGTTTTGCCGCTACCGCCAACCGCCGCGGCATGCTCCGCTATGCATCCGGGGATGACACAGGCGCCATCGCTGATTTCAACCTTGCCCTGAAATACTACCCCGATTACAGCGCTGCCATTGAGAATAAAGGCTTGGTGTTCGCAATGACCGGCAAAACAGATAGCGCCCGATTTTACTTAACAAAATTTATCAAATTAGAGCCTAACTCACCAGAAATCAATAAAGTAAGAGTTTTTCTCAACAAGCTCAACGACTAAAAACAGCCGTTAATTTTCACGCCCCATTTCCCCAGAGGTGTCGCACCGTTAGTTTTGTTATGTCAACAACTTATAAATCTGAACCTGAATCATCCCTTATCTGTCTCATCCCACTCAATCTAATGCCGATTTTACAAGAGATGAAAATTCAATATCTTATTACCTCTAATCCCAACATTCTCAACCGGCACATTCGTTGCACCTCTCACCTTCAGGAGGGAGCGAATTGAAATTTACCAACAAATCCCTTCAAGGGGAAACCTGATGAGCGTTAGCGCCACGGTACAGACTGGCGGCAAAATAGAGCGGCGCAGTCTAAAAGAACTAATTACCCAGGTGCAAAAAATCGCTGGGCGCTACCTATCAATCAAAGCAACAAGACGCCGCGTCTTCTTTTTGCTCGGGGATGCGCTGGTCGCGGGTGTTTCAATCATCGCCGTTAATTACCTCGTGCCCTACCCGATTTTCAAATTATCTACCTCCGATTTTCAAAGACTTTTTATTCTTGTAATCACCAACATACTCCTCACAATCGGCGCCAACTTTGCCCTGCGCAACTACTCTCTCGCCTGGGTCACATTCTCCCTCTCCGATTTACGGAAGTTGTTCGTTGCCAGCACCCTGGTTACGGCATGCCACTCTCTGCTTCGCCTTCTGCCCGTCTGGCGCAATATTTCAACCTCCAGTCCGATACTCATCGGCTTAACACTCTTTTTTTCCCTCGCTGCCTTCCGCGGCAGTAAAAGGCTACTCCTTGAACCTCTTTTCACCAGTGCTGAAGGTAAACGCACCCTGATTGCCCTCTCTGCAAGGTATGGCTACTTTATTCCTAACATCCTGCGCCGTTTAACCAATTTCAACTACTACATTGTCGGCATCGTAACCCCGGACCCAAATCAGATCGGTAATTACGAGCAAGGCATTGAGGTGGTGGGAACAACCGATGACATCGAGGCAATTGTGGAACGCTACCGGGTTGAGGTGGTAATGGTGATGCTCGAATCAAACCCCGGGTTCAGTTTAGGAGACTTCTACGCCCGGCTCCATCGCATCGGTAAAGTGGAAGTAAAAACGATGCCTTCACTCGTCGACATCCTTGAAGACCGTTCAGACCTTGGCGCCCTGGAAAAACTGTGTATTCACGAACTGACTGGCAGACCACCGGTAACGGTTGATGTCAACCAGATGCGCCAGATTTTTTCCGGCAGGAGGATTCTGGTAACCGGTGCCGGCGGCTCAATCGGCTCGGAACTGTGTCGGCAGCTTGCCCGCTTCACCCCGGAACAACTCGTCCTTTTTGAACGCGACGACTCTAACCTTTTTTACATTGAGCGTGAAATCCGTCTCCTTTATCCCAACCTCCAGATAATCCCTTTTCTGGGCGACATCAATCACGCGCAGGACCTGGAACGGGCATTCGCGCTTTCCCGGCCGGAGATAGTGTTTCATGCCGCCGCTTACAAACATGTCCCTGTATTAGAATTTCACCCCGAAGAGGCAATACAGACCAATGTCCTTGGCACCCATCTCGTTGCCAAGACCGCCATCCGTTACCACACCCGCACCTTCATCTACATCTCCACTGACAAAGCGGTCAACCCCACCAGTGTGATGGGTGCCACGAAGCGATTGGGCGAGATGCTCGTCACGGCAATGAACGAACTGAGTGATATGAAGGTGGTTGTCGTACGCTTTGGCAATGTTCTTGACAGCCGGGGTAGTGTTTCGACCATCTTTCGAGATGCCATCTTGAAACGCCAGCCCATTACCGTCACCCATGCCGAAATGCGACGGTATCTTATGCTGACCAGCGAAGCGGTGACCCTGGTACTGCAGGCGGCAGCACTGGGCAAAGGTGGTGAGGTTTTTGTTCTTGATATGGGCAAACCGGTGCGCATCTGGGACCTGGCACATCGTATGGTAGAACTTGCCGGGTTAACTCCGCAGGTTGACATCCCGATAATCGTTACTGGTATTCGCCCCGGAGAAAAACTTTTTGAAGAACTCCTAACCGCTGAGGAAGGCACCATCGCCACGGAAAACGAACGTATCTACCGAGCAAGAATCTCGCAAAATTACTCTTACCCAGAACTACTGGGTAAAATTTCCGAACTGGAAGCAAATCTTGAGTTTCTCAACCCAGACGAGATTAAAAAGGCATTAACCCAATTTGTCCCTACTTATCAGCCTGCGGCGGTCCCGGTAAATTATGTCCCGAATCGGGTATCGATTTTTTCTCACTCCGGAATTGAAAAAGAAGAATAATTATTAAACCAACAACCGCGATGACCGCACCCACCCAGCCAAGAAGAGAAAGCACCGTCACAATTCCGGCTGCTATTAAAACCCCTAAAAAAATCCCCAGCAACGCACGGAAATAAGACATACCTAACAACATCGCAGCAACCGCACCAGTCCAGGCACCGGTCACCGGTAAAGGAATACCGACAAAAATCGCCAGACCCCAGAACTCAAACCGTTCAATCACGCCACTTTTCCTTCGGGTTCGCGTAAACAGCCACTTAAAAAACCGTTGGAAAAGAGCAAACCGGTTTAACAACAGAACCACCCGTTCCAAGAGGAGCAGAAGCAAAATTATCGGCAGGATATTTCCCACAACCGAAAGAATCAGCGTCTTCCATAATGGTAGATGAAAAAGGTTGTTTCCAATCGGCACCGCCCCGCGCAACTCCACAATCGGCAGCATCGCAACCAAGAAGACCACCAGTTCCGGACTTAACCCTTTCGCCCGCAAGTTTTCGGCAATCCGTTCTCCAGTACTTGCTGATGCCGGTGTAACGCCCGTAATCAAAATCGCCATGAGCAGCCCAGCAAGAAGCGATTTTCTGCCTAAATTCCCAAATACCTGAGATGTTGAACCGCTCATTTACAGCAAACCCCTCTGGCGTCTTAAAATTATCTCCAGACCAAATAGCAGCGCAACCAGTCCATAAATTACTGGGATTTTTCTCGGGTCAAGGGAAAACGACCGATGATAAACGCCCAGTCTAAACTCTCGGGTTGCAATTTCATCAATACTGTCCGCAGGGATAAACCAGCCCCCGGTAAGCGAGGCAATTCGGGACAGTAAATCACGATTGATGCCCAGTTGAATTATCTCAACACTCTGCTCTGTAACCCGAAACTCGACCGGAGCGGTCTGATAGCGCAGGCGGTTTTCCGCCCGCACTTCAGCAAAGGCAAAATATCGACCGGGCGCCAAACCATCTATTTCCGCCCGGTAACGCCCGGAGCCCATTTCCTGCATCGGGATATAAAAGTGGTTCCCGAGCGAATCTTGCACCGCAATGCGTACATCTAAACCTTCCCAGGGTGTACCGTCCAATGCTTTGGCATCAAGTAGAAGCGTAATTCGTTCCCCGGTCAAGTAATCTAATGCATCTGTTTTTAAACTAAACAGACTGGTGTCTTTTTCGCTAAGATAACGCACCGTTCCCGAAAGAAAAACATCAAGGGGTGTTGGCTTGTCCGGTAGCACATCAGCCAGGAACCCCCAGCGCCACAGTGGAAACGCCCCAAGATAAACCACCTTTCCTTTACCTGCCTTTCCCGCCACCAGAAGCGGTGCCTGATTCTCCTGAGCGGTCATCCATACCGTTGCCTGCTCATTTGCCACCGTCCCCGCCCAGATACCGCTAAATGGTGGCACCGAAGCAAAATTAAGACCGTCTTCTCTCAGCCCCGGCAGAAACAGCGCCGGTTCCGCAATCATCGGCGTCCACTCCCCTCTCAAAAGTTGCCCGCCTTTTATCGGTAGCAACTTCTCCAGTTGCTCTCCGGCTTTAAACCCATCCCCAGCAAGCAGAAATACACCAACACCACCTTCAACCCGGCTCCGAAGCGCATTCCAGAACTCTCGGTCCTGCGCTACCTCCGCAGCGTTGTCAACTACAAAAACATCGGCGCTATCCAGCAAACGCGCCATCCGGTTGAGCCCGCCGGTGAGCGCAATCGCGTTCTTAACATCAAACCGGATGTCCTTCTCGAGCATCCGTCTGATAAACCTTGTCTGCGGACCGGGGTGATTCGTAATATAAACAATCCGCGTACGCGCCGGCTTGATTTCAATTGAACCAAAGCACTGATTGTCAATATAACTCAACTCATCAGGCAGACTATCAGCGCCGACCCAAACCGTTTTGTTCCCACTCTCGGTAAAAACCACGCGAAAAAAAACATCCTCTTCGCTCCAATCCCGCGCCAGGGTAACTTCTTTTGTCTGGCCATCAAGCCGTAACCGACATCGCTCCTGATTGATAAAACCAATACTTGCCAGGCGCACTCTAATAACAACAGTGTCCTGGGCATAGGCAACGGCAGGAATTTCCAGTTCCTTAATCATCAAATTCCTTCCCCTGTTGCCGCCGAACCCCACGGTATAAACTGGAACCGCCAACCGCTGCGCAACTTGCATTGCATCCACCTGCCCATTATCCTGACCGTCACTCAGCAGCAAAATCGCGGCTGGTCCGGTTTGCGATACAACCTCAAGCGCCCGACCCAAGCGGGTACGCTCCTTACCCGGTTGCGCAGCCTGGCCACCTGGTCCAAGTTTTATCACACTGTCACCAAACCACCAAACTTCCTGTTTCACCCCAACAATCCTTTCCTGCAAAGACCGCAAAACCCGGTCAACAACACTGTCAACGCCAATCATCTCCATACTACGCGACCGGTCAACCAGAAATGCCACCCGTCGAGGCTGTTGGGTCCAGCGCACTGTTACCACCCTGTCAAGCGCCATCCAGCCCAGAATCAACACAATTACCACCCGGAGAATAAATAACCAATACCCCCCCCTTGTCCCGAACTCTCTCCAGTAAAGCAAAAAAGCCAGGATTAATAGTATAGCACTAACGACGGTAATCATTAACGCGCCTGGGCACCGATTCCGGCACCATAATCAGTTTTAAACTCTCACTTGCGGTGTTGAACTCAACCGGCAAACTTATCAAGTCCACAAGACCGTCACCGTTGGTATCGCTGACCCCAAACACCGAATACACACCCGCCGGCACTTTAACCTCAAACGAACCGTCGGTTAAAATCGGCGCCACCGCTTTTGTCTTCTCCTGTTCAAAAAAAACCGTGCCGCGGGGGACAACAGTTTTCCCTTTAACAGTAACCCCCTCAAAAACCGAATCTGTTGTCCAGTAAGTCCATGCCGGTGTCAAGCCGATGTTGTTTTCCAGGTCTTGATATCCCGGATTTAGTAAAAAGTAAAAAACCTTGCCCGGACCGATTGAGTCCCGACAGACAAAATTAACCTCCTGCCAGTTAGCTTCCCAAACCTGATGGAAAAGTGTCTCGAACTCTTCGGGCACAATCATATAGTCAAGTGAGAAACCGGTATCCACCGGCTCACTGAATCGGACGGTAATACGGATTCCACGCCATAAATTAACGCTGCCCGGTGCCGGTGAAACCGCCACAACCCGAGGAGAAATTGTATCAATTCGGGTTGACCCCAGAAAACCGGTGCGAAATCGGCCGGCATTACCCGCCATATCCCATACCACACCTTGCAAAAAATAGCGCTGGTGGTTTTGCGGCTCGGTCCAGACCAGCATCCGCATCCGGTCTCTTCCCTTTGAAATTCCCCTTATCCTGAGTCCCGTGATACTAACACTTTCGGGCACAAACCTCGCAGGGTCAAGTTCTTCATCAAACACCAGTTCGACCTGAACCCGAGCCCGGGCGTTTACTTCAACGATGTGAGGCGGAAAACGGTCCGGACTCGGCGGTAGCATCTTTTTGGCACACTGACCGCCCAATAGCAGTAAACAAACTGACAACAGATACCTCTTCATTTCATCTCCTCAAGAAATCTGGTTAACTGCTTATAGAGTATCACCAATTCGGGTTGACTTTCGTTCAGGGCTTTGAGATGCCTTTTAACCGTTATCCAGTCCCCCCGCTTTACCGGTCCGGTCAGTGTTGTAACTGCCCCTTGTTTTTTTATATTTCGAAGCACCCCAACAGTCAATGGCATAACAATCTCTCTTGCCCTTTGCGGTGCAAGCCCGATGTCCTTGCCAATTTTCTCCACAGCATAAAACAACGGATGAACGAAATTACTCCCGAACACGCACATTGCGTGGTAAAGCGGTCGGTCTTCTGAACGGACAAGAACCGCCTTTCCTTTTAACTGCGCCACGAGTCGCCTGCCAAAGCGCAAACCTCTTTTCGTCCCGTCAAGTGCAAAGTACCCACCAGGCAGGTCTCTTTTCGCCCGCTGGCGACTAAAAAAACTTTTGACCGGATGTAGCGCTAAGGTGTCTATACCTCGCTCCACCGCACCCTTAAATAGCTCAACACCATAGGCACCGGAAAGATGAACTACCACAGTCCTGGGTTTGATATACCGCCTCAACCGCAGAAACAGTTTCTGAATCTCCCGATCCGGCACCGAAAAGACAATCACATCAACACCGGGTACCAGATTTCGGGAATCCTCGCTCCGCCGTCTGACGGTCAGGACTTTATATCCCAGCCGCGACAGATGCCCGGCAAACGCGCTACCAACTTTACCATAACCAATAATTAAAACCCGGGTCTGTGCTCTATCGCTCCCGCTCTTCTGCTCCTCTTTCATTTTCCTATAATACACATTTGACTAACCAAGTTCAAGAAGTAAAATAAATAAGAGCGCGATGAACTGGCTCGGTCATAAATTTTTAAAATCAGATGCGCGGCACCTTCAACCCAGGAGGCTTAAATGAAAAGATTTTTGCTGACCATCATACTGGGTATCTGTTCCCTTGTCTTTGCTGAACAGGGAGCAAGGTACCTTATCATTACCACCGATGCCCTTGCTCCGGTAATCAAACCCCTTGCCGATTGGAAGCATTACTCGGGTATGCAATGTAAGGTAGTAAAACTGTCCGAAATTGGCAGCCCTGCCGACAGCGCAATAAAAAACTATATCCGAAACGCCTTTAATAACTGGCCCGTGAGGCCGGAATACATTCTCCTCGTCGGTTCCCCTTCCAATCTCCCCGCCGGCCTTTATGGTGTGGGACAAGGTGGTAGTTACACTTCCGATAACCTATATGGTGATGTCAACAGTGACCTTTTTATGGACATTCCGGTTGGTAGATTCCCCGCCGTTTCCGCATCGCAATGCAGTGTGATGGTTGCCAAAACCCTTGCTTATGAAAGATACCCGGACCTTACCGATAGCCTGTGGATGCGTCGTCTCACCACCGTTATCCGGGAAAATAGCGACTCCGACGATACCATCTACTGGAACGACATCCGAATAGTTGCGAGCCTTGCAGGAGCAAACGGATTTGTCAGTTGCGACTCTCTTTCCTATTTGCGTGGGCACACCGCCAATAATGTTATCAATTCGGTCAACAACGGCACTGGAATAGTTCTTTATCGGGGCAATACTGAGAGCAACTGGTACCCACCATTCAAAGTCAACCCTTATTTAACAAACAACGGCAAAAAACTACCTATCGTTCTTTCCATCACCTGTCGAACGATGACCTTGGCACCAGGGGAGGGGATGGTCGGCGACTCCTGGGTTAAAGCCGGAACTGTAACTAACCTGAAAGGTGCCGTTGCATTCTTTGGTAACACCCATTCGCTCCGCGCCGGTACCCAGACGGTTCGAAAACGAAGCGCCGTTGCCCGTGCCTTTACCAAGGCAGTATTTCTTGAAGGCAAAACCAAACTTGGTCAAGCGATGATTAGCGCTAAGGATTCACTCTACCGGGCGTTCCGCGATACGGCTGAATATCGTGGTTTCAACCTCTTGGGCGATCCGCACCTTGATATCTGGACCGCAACCCCGAAGCTCCCAACCGTAGAGCATCCAGATGTAATCTCACCTGAGCCCCAGGAACTCGCAGTTCGCGTCTTACTTAATGAGCAGCCCATCGCCAACGCCTTAGTGTGTATCTCAATGGACACGGTGATTTATGAATACGGTTACACCGACAACTATGGCGCCATCGCCTTTAACATCAACCCAAGCGATACCGGCAGACTCCGCCTGGTAGTCACAGGCCACAACCTCTATCCTTATGACACCCTGATTCCAGTCGCGCAGGTTGGTATTCAAGAATCCCCGGCGCTTTTGCCCCAAGTTAGGGTTACTGCCATCCCTCAGATTTTCCTTAACACCACTCGGCTGGTTATCAACAATTTCGACCCCAACGGCACAGAAATCGTCATCTACGACGCTACCGGGAAACCGGTGCGCACGCTTAAACACATCAAAAGTTACGCTGTCTGGGATGGCACCGACGACAACGGAACTCTCTGTCCTGCGGGCGCCTACCTATGCCGGGTAAAAAACGGCTCCAGCCGGACAAAAGTTCTAAAATTGAGATAGAGAAACTAAAACCTCAATTTCTTGACTTCTTTTTCGCTGATGCTACACTGAGTATTCAATTGCATTTCTTTAGTGATATGAAGTTAAAAAACAACACAGCAGGAGGAATTTAATGGTAATAGTTTTTTGTGAACAGCGTGAAGGCACACTCAAAAAAGTCTCTTTTGAAGCCCTGCTCGCCGGCTACAAAATTGCCGAAAAGAAACAGGATGAACTCACTGCGGTTGTTTTAGGAAAAGACATATCCTCCATTGCTCAGGAGATTGTTAAATTCGGTGTTAATAAAGTCATCACCGTGGACGACCCGACACTTGAATTCTACACCCCGGATGGTTACGGCAGCATCCTTGAAAAACTGGTGCGAGAACACAGACCGCATGCCGTTATCCTCAGCGCCACCGCTCTCGGAAAAGACCTTGCCGCCACCCTCGCCTCCCGGCTGGAAACCGTGCTCCTGCCAGACTGCACCGCCATCGACTTTGATGAAGAAGGAAATGTTGTTGCCACCCGACCAATTTACGCCGGTAAGGCGCTCGCGACTGTAAAAGCCCCGGGCGTTATGCCACTCGTGATAAGCCTACGACCACGGGCGGTCGGCGCGCAGGAAGAACTGAACCGAAATGGCCAGATTGTCGCTGCTCAATTGACACCAGAAGATTTGCGAATGAAGGTCGCAGAAATTGTCAAGACGGTCACTAAAACGGTCGAACTGACCGAAGCCGACATCGTAATATCTGGCGGTCGGGGAATGAAAGGTCCAGAAAATTACGCCCTCCTTGAGGAACTTGCCGCTGTTATTAATGCGGCGGTTGGTGCCTCCCGCGCCGCGGTCGATGCTGGCTGGCGCGACCATCAGTTTCAAGTCGGACAAACCGGCAAGGTTGTCGCCCCTTCGCTCTACATCGCCTGCGGTATTTCCGGTGCCATCCAGCACCTGGTGGGTATGATTAACTCAAAATGCATTGTGGCAATCAACAAAGACCCGGAGGCGAACATCTTCAAGGTTGCCGATTACGGCATCGTCGGTGACCTGTTTCAGGTTGTTCCCCTTCTTACCGAGGAGTTCAAAAAAATCAAGCAGGGATAAGTAGTTATGCCTGACACGTTTCAGATTGATGTCCAGAAGGTAAAGCCGATACTTGAAATAATCCTTGACACATCCGCTCCACCGGTCCCGCGTTGCCGTCTGCTTTCTTCGGGATTCGGACCTTCCCACACATTAAAAGTCAAAGAGAACATCACCGGTACCCGTGCCTGTCTCGGCTGTGGTAACTGCGTTGACATCTGCTCCTTACTGGCACGCGAACCTGCCCGATTAAAACGCACTGCCCAGCGCACCAGTCTTGCCTTAGAAACGATGGTCGGCTCGGACTGCGACCGGTGTTATCAATGCGTCCTTTCCTGTCCCCAGGTTGATACCACGATAAAACATTACATTGTAAAAGAACGGGCAATAGAGCAAATGAAACACCTTCTGGCGCATCTTGCGCCCCGGGACGACTATTACCTTGACCAATTTTACCAGGAGGCATGCAATGGGTGAAAATATGATTGACATCTACATTATGGGTGAGCACCATCGGGTTCCGGACTCGTTAACCATTCTTCAGGCACTCGAGTATGCAGGCTATCGACTTATTCGCGGCGTTGGATGCCGCGGTGGGTTCTGTGGTGCCTGTGCCACCGTGTATCGCATCGCCGGGGATTACCACTTGAAATTCGCCCTTGCCTGCCAGACCAAAGTCGAACCCAATATGCAACTGGCGATGATTCCTTATTTCCCTGCCCACCAACCGCGTTATCGCCTTTCAGAACTAAAAGGCACTGCCCAGGAAGTGCTGAATATCTATCCCGAAATGTTAACCTGTTACGGTTGTAACACCTGCACCAAATCCTGCCCCCAGGAAATCGATGTTCTGGGCTATGTATCGGCGATTATCCGCGGTGACATTCCACTTGCCGCCGACATCTCTTTTGACTGCATTATGTGCGGGCTCTGTGTTAGTCGCTGCCCCGCCGAACTGGTTAAACATCACGCCGCCTTACTTTGCCGGCGCATATATGGTAAGTTTCTTGCCCCCAAGTCCGAACATCTGAAACAGCGGATTCAAGAGGTCAAAGCGGGCAAATTTACTGCTGCCATCGCCGAACTTAAAAATATGCCTCTGGAAGAACTTAAAAAAGCTTACGCTAACCGGGACATAGAACCCGAGGAGTAAAAAAATGGCTTATCCATCTCCATTGAATGAACTTGCCACCCGCGTGGCACAAACAAGGCCGGAACGTCTAAAACAGACCTTTCCCCGCCTGACCGCCGAGGAAAAGAACAAACTGCTGCACGAGTATCACCCTGACTACCGTGCGGACACATTCTCCACCCTCAGGGTTGGTCCTAACGCAGGCGACCGAACTCCGCGCGAACTCGCCCTCCTCCTTGAGGGAGAAAGTCTTTTAAAGGAAACCAGCCTATCGATTAACCAGCCCGATTACGACTGCGATGTTCTTGTAATCGGCGGGGGTGGTGCCGGCTGTGCCGCAGCACTCATTGCCGATAATCTCGGAGTAAAAGTAATTGTGGCAACAAAACTGCGACTGGGTGATGCCAACACGATGATGGCGCAGGGTGGAATCCAGGCCGCAGACAAAGATAACGATTCACCGGCGCTTCACTATCTGGATGTTCTGGGGGGTGGCCATTTTGCCAACATACCAGAACTGGTGGAAACGCTCGTAACCGATGCCCCAGAGGCAATTCAATGGCTTGAAGACCTGGGTGTAATGTTTGATAAGAACCCGGACGGCTCGATGAAAACAATTCATGGCGGCGGCACCTCTCGTAAACGGATGCACACGGCGCGGGACTACACCGGTGCTGAAATTATGCGCACCCTTCGGGACGAACTTAAAAGCCGCCCGCAGATTACCGTCCTTGAGTTTTCCCCGGCGATTGAACTGCTCACCGATTCTAACGGCACGGTAACCGGTGCCGTTCTCTTAAACCTTAACCTCAGTGGCAACGCCCTATCTCAAAACTACCACTATACGATTGTTCGAGCAAAAACGGTAGTCATCGCAACCGGCGGCAGCGGCCGACTTCACTACCAGGGGTTTCCAACCTCCAACCATTACGGCGCAACCGGAGACGGACTGGTGCTTGCTTATCGCGCTGGTGCCCGATTGGCATTTATCGATACGATGCAGTACCACCCAACCGGTGTCGCCTATCCCCAGCAAATCATAGGTCAACTGGTTACCGAAAAAGTCCGGAGTCTGGGTGCCCAACTGCTCAATGTTGACGGTCAGCAGTTCATCTTCCCACTCGAAACCCGGGATGTTGTCGCCTCGGCGATAATTCGTGAATGTCAGAAAGGTAAAGGGGTTGTAACACCCGGCAACATTTCTGGTGTCTGGCTGGACACGCCTATGATTGAAATTTTGCGTGGTCCGGGCACGGTTAAAAGAGAACTGCCCGCAATGGTCCGTCAGTTCGCCCGATTCGGCATCGAACTGGACAAGGAACCAATTCTCGTATACCCCACCCTACACTACCAGAATGGCGGGGTCGCAATTGACCCTGATTGTCGAACCAATGTCCCATTTTTATTTGTTGCCGGCGAAGCGTCCGGGGGTGTGCACGGTCGTAACCGCCTGATGGGTAATTCGCTACTGGATGTTATCGTTTTCGGGCGGCGGGCGGGCAGTGCAGCCGCTCAAACCGCTCGAACCAGAACCGCTAATCTTGAACTCACCCTGAAACATCTCGAAAAATGGAACCAGGAGTTACAGAAAAATAACCTCGTTCCCGTAACGAAATCACCTTTGATTCTTCCTGACTACACCAAAAAGGAGGTTTGATTGGACTTCGCGCTATCCGAAGATGCCGAAATGATTCGGCAAACGGTCCATGAGTTTGTCCGCCGTGACCTCTTGCCCGTAGAACCAAAATTCCTCAATGTTCGCACGCGTGAAGAGCGAGAAACTATCGCCCGTGATGCTACCCAAAAGATAAAAGAAATGGGCCTTTACAGTGCTGGGGTTCCTGAGGAGTTCGGGGGTGGTGGTCTGGGTTTAATTGAAACCTGCTTGATCGCTGAAGAGCTGTCGAAAACGATTATTCCAGTTGATTGGGGTGATTTCACCCCAATCCTCTACGAATGTCCGGAAAACCTGAAATCGGACTATCTTTTGCCGGTTGTCGCCGGTGAAAAGAGTTATGCCCTGGCATTCCGGGAACCGGAACACTTCACAACTGCTGATGAAATGTCCGTCACCGCCCAGCCGGACGGTGACAACTACATTCTGAACGGCGTCAAACTGCTATCCCGGCCGGACTTCGACTTTTGTCTAGTGTTTGCTCAAACACCCAACGGTATTACCTGTTTTCTCATTGACCGTGATGCACCTGGCAGTGAAATCGACTTCGGTGTTGAACCGGCGCGGCTGGTCCTATCGGACTGTCGCATTACCTCAGAAAAAATCATCGGCAAACCCGGCGCGGCACTTTATCTCGGACAAAAATGGTTTCCGCTGGCTCGCATCTCGCGCAGTGCCGCAATCCTTGGCGTCTGCAGTCGCATACTGGAAACATCGGCACAATATCTCCGGGATTGGAAGTCGATGAACGAACCTATATCAACGCGCAAGGAGTTTCAGCGTACCCTCGGAGCGATGGCGGCAAATATCGAAGCCCTGCGCTGGCTCGTATATCGAACCGCCTGGCTTGCCGGTCATGCCGCGACGATTAACTTTGAATCAATGCTTTTAAAACTGTGTGCCCAAAACACCCTCGAAGATACCGTCAACTCGTCAGTGCGCATCCACGGCGGTACCATTCCTCCTGCCCAGCACTGGCTCGTCAAGGCATCTCAGGAAAGCGAAGCACTTGATATGCTCCGTCTGGCGGTGAGCAATGAGGTCATCAACCGCTACGCAACCTGAACTGTGACCCCGGCTTGAGTTCCTTGACTCGTCCGTTGCGCGCTTTTATCCTGACCTTTCTTATCGTTTTGCTTTTCATTATCCTTTTTGGCGTTGCCGGTTTTCTCAAACTGCGTGCCGACCTCCCAACTCCGGAAACCATTCTCAACTTCAAGGCGCCCGCCAGTACCCGAATCCTCGACTGTAAGGGTCGTGTCGTTGCCGAACTGTTTCAAGAAAAAAGGCGTCCCGTACCGCTTGAGACCATCCCTGCCTGTCTCGTCGATGCCGTTGTTGCCGTTGAAGATAAGCGCTTCTACCAGCACTGGGGCATCGACCTCATCCGGGTTGCCGGTTCAATCGTTGCCAATATCCTTCATCCCGGGAACCTGCAAGGTGCTTCCACCATTACTCAGCAACTTGCCCGTTCAATGTTCCTCACCCCAAAAAGAACTCTTACCCGAAAATTGAAAGAGATGGTCCTCGCCCTCGAACTGGAACGCCACTACTCAAAACAGGAAATTCTTGAAATGTATCTCAACCAGGTTTGGTTTGGGGGCTCGATATACGGTGTTGCCGCTGCCAGTGAGAAGTATTTCGGCAAACATGTATCGCGTCTCGACCCGGTGGAGTGTGCCACGATTGGAGCAATGATCGCCAATCCCAGCGCCTACTCTCCCTACTACCGACCGGAGCGACTTATCCGCCGCCGCAACTTCTTTCTCACTAAACTTTACCGGATTGGCCATTTGACAAAAGAGGAATTAGATCAAGCACTGAAAACACCCTTAAATGTTCAACCCGCCGGTGGTGTTACCAATGAAGCCCCGTACTTTGTCGAAGAAATTCGGCGCTACCTTATTAAACAATACGGCTATGACTTTGTCTACAAATCGGGCGCGACCATTTACACCACCCTTGACCTCGATATTCAATCTGCGGCCAATCGAATTTTCCTCGCCTGGCTTGACCGTCTTGAAACAGACTACCGTTTGAAACCGACAAAACAATTTTACGACTCAATCGCTAAGTCGGATACCGCCATAGGTGAACCAACTTACCTCCAGGGCGCGCTGGTCGTGCTGGATGTTAAAACCGGTGAGGTCCGGGCAATGATTGGCGGTCGGGACTTTCGCACCAGTGAATTCAATCGGGCGACGCAAGCCCTGCGTCAGGTGGGCAGTACCTTTAAACCCTTCGTCTTCACCGCAGTAATTGACAACGGATTTACCGCCGCCGATATTGAAGAAGACAACCCTATCACACTGAAAATACCGGGCCAACCCGACTATCAACCCCACAATTACGACCGGAAATTCCTCGGCCCAATGACACTGCGCCGGGGATTGGCATTATCCCGTAATCTAATTGCGGTCCGCCTTGCCGCCCGAATCGGACCAGAACTTATCGCTCAATATGCCCGCACTATGGGAATAACAACTAAACTGCCGCCTTATTACTCCCTCGCTCTCGGCTCAATCGAACTCACCCTGCTGGAAATAACCAACGGTTTTAACACTATCGCCAACCAGGGTGTCCGGGTAAAGCCCATATTGATTAACCGCGTTGAAGACCAGAACGGTCAGTTACTCGAAGAAAACCACCCGGAACCTCAACTGGCAATTAGACCCCAAACCGCCTACATCATAACCAGTATGATGCAGAGCGTGGTCAATGAAGGCACCGGCATTGCGATTCGTCAGCTCGGCTTTACCGGACCAGCGGCAGGTAAAACCGGCACAACCGACGACTACACCGACGCCTGGTTTATCGGTTTCACGCCCACACTCACCTGCGGAATCTGGATTGGCTATGACAAAAAAAGAACAATCTTTCGCGGGGCAACTGGAGGCGTCATCGCGGCACCGGTCTGGGGCGAACTTATGAAACAGGTCGCCAGCGATACGATGAGCACATTCCCGGTGCCCCCGGACATCACAACCAGCGCTATCTGTGAACAGTCTGGGAAACTCGCCACCCCATTTTGCCCCCGAGCCCGCTACGAGGTGTTCATAAGTGGCACCGAACCAACAACACCCTGTCCCCTGCACAACCGTCCGTGAAACGCCGGCTCTGATAAAAATCTATCAGGCACTTTACCGGGCGTTTGGACCCCGGCACTGGTGGCCTGCCGAAACCCCTTTAGAAGTTATCGTTGGTGCCGTCCTAACTCAGAATACCGCCTGGAAAAATGTTGAGAAGGCAATCGCCAACTTGAAATCTGCCGGGCTTTTAGAACTTCCGCAACTCAACCAACTCTCCCTGCGCAGACTGGCAACTATTATCAAACCTGCCGGTTATTACAATATCAAAGCAAAACGGCTTCGGGCATTAACCGAATGGCTGGAAAGTTCGGGCGGGCTGGAGAAATTAACAAAGATTCCCACTCCACAACTGAGGGCTCAACTGCTCCAGGTCCACGGTGTCGGCCCTGAATCCGCCGACTCGATTCTCCTTTATGCCTTTAACCGCCCGGTGTTCGTTGTTGATGCCTACACTCGAAGAATTTTCAGCCGCTACGGACTCATCTCAGGAGACGAGCCTTATGAGCAATTAAAAAACTGGCTGGAACAGGAACTTACGCCGTTAACAGGCAAAAGTATTTCACAGACCGTCGCGCTATTCAACGAATACCATGCCCTGCTCGTCCATCTCGGGAAAACCCATTGCCGACCGCAGCCGATTTGTCCGGGCTGTCCCCTTGAGTCCGATTGACTTTACCCTGATTACACCCTAACATAACATTTATGCTCTGCCTCTTACTGATACTTACTCAACTGCCACCCGATTCCCTTACACCATCTGCTGACTCCACTCCCGCCGACATCATCTACTACGGTGGCAAACGCGCCATCTACCTCGCCCCCCAAAACCAGGTTGTTTTACTTGATTCCGCCTGGATTCGCTATCGGGATATGTCGGTTTATGCCGACTCCATCAACTATCACATTGATACCAAAATTGTCAGCGCCCATCAAAATGTAAAATTCCGCACCGCAAGCGAAGAAGTCATCGGCCGCGAACTTTTCTACAATGTCGATACCAGAAAAGGAATGATGCGCCACGCCCGCACCCAGGTGGAAAATGGCTACCTTACCGCCTACGAAGTATGGCTGGTAAAGGAAAAAGTCCTCAACGCCCGCAGTGCCGATTACACCACGTGCGACCGAGAACACCCCCACTACACATTCTTCGGACCCCGGGTCCGTCTCCTGATGGACGATGTCGCCATTACCCAACCGGTCCTGCTCCGTATCGGTCGCGTCCCGATTCTTGCTGCTCCGTTCTGGATTGTCCCGGTCGCATCCAAAAGAAAATCGGGTTTGATGCCTTTCAAAGTGGGCAATGCGCAAGACCAGGGGTACTATGCCAAAGGCATCTCTTACTACTGGGTCATCAACGACTATGCCGATGTCACTTTCCTCCTTGACTTAATGACCAAAAAGGGAATTCAACTCCGTAGCGAAGCGGTTTATATTGTCAACCCGTATGCCCGCGGTTCAATTCAGGGCTCCTATATCCGTGAAATCTGGGACACCCTTAATCCCGGTCGTACGCGTTACAGCTTCAACCTTGCCAGCACCGGTAATCTCACCCCTGCCACCGATTTCAACATCCAGGCCGAACTCATCTCCGACACCGCTTACGCTCCAGATTACGCCGAAGACCGGCTCGACTGGCTTAAACAGGAAGTGTACTCCTACGCTGCCCTGCGTCATCGCTTTCCTGCCCTGGGCCGTCTTAATTTCCGGGGAGAACGCCGCACTTACTATATGCGCCACTATCAATACTCCTACCTCCCCGCCGGCTCATTTGCCTTCAACACCCGCACCCTGCCCGGTAACTGGGACTTTTCGCCCGCCTTGAGTTTTTCCCGCCGCGTCGAACAATACGATTCCAGCGGTATTGATACCCTGTTGCGCCAACGCCTCACTCCGGGATTATCCTTCAACCTCACCAGTCCTGACTACCCGTTTGGCAGGCTTGACATCAGTGACCAGCTTTCCATCGCCGATTTTTCACGCCGCTCATCTACCGCGCCACCCTTTTCGTCCCGCCTCTTAAACCACGAAGTCACCGTTGCCACATCTCAAAAAATCCTTGGCATATTCAACACGGCAGAAGGCATCAACTTCAACCAGAGCGACGACCTGCTGGATACAGTACCCCTTGAACCCCGTTACTCTCTCTATCTAAACAGTAGTTTCTCGCTCTATCGGGTATTTGGACTATCTGCGTCAACCATTCACGGTATCCTTCACACCGTTACACCCACTATGCAATTTAACTACCAGCCTCGCGTCACTACCCAGGGACTTTTTGGCAAAATAAAACTCAATCAACCGGAAAACGCTTTACTGGTACTGGGCATCAACAACGGCTTTCAGGCAAAAATCGGTGCAACAAAACAAAAGGTTGACTTCGGCACGGCAAACATCACCACCACATACAACCTGCTCAGCCATCACTTCACACCATTCACCGGCAACCTCAGTCTCCGGCCTCTTGCCCTTTTCCCGATTGTTGACTCGGGTCCGGTGCGCAATAACCTGAACCTGTATCTGGACGGTAACATCTCATTTAACCCCGACTCAATGCGGTTCGGGCAAGACTTTTCCGCCTTCACCACTTTCCTCTGGACACACACAATTACCGATACCATTCGCCATCAGGAAAAGGGCTGGGAATTGCGCCTCAATCACTCAATTGGCAAAAATATCCATATGATTACCGGGTCTGTGGCATTGTCCTATGCCGGCTGGCGCCTCGGGCTTAATTCCCTCGGTTACAACATCACCCAGCACCAGGTGACCGACTACTCATTAACTCTCTGGCGTGACCTTCACTGTTGGGAGGCACTGGTAAACCTTTCCGGGCTGGGTAGACAGTGGCGCTACGATTTTGAGGTCCGAATTAAAAAACTACCCGATGTCCGTTTCGGCAAAAGTACATTCCGCGCCTTCCTACCATGAGCGAGCCCGCAATCTACCTTGTCTCCACCTCTCCTCGACGGCGCCAGATTCTTCGTCTCCTCGGAATTAAGTTTCGTTCGCTACACCCCGATTTCCTTGAACCCAAAATCAAAACCAGCAATGCACCCAAAAAATTCGCCATCACCTGCGCCCTATTCAAAGCGCTATCCAGCTTGCGTCGTCACAACATAAATTCCGGACTGGTCATCGGTATGGACACAATCGTCGTTCAAAAAAACCGCATCCTGGGTAAACCGGCGAATCTCAGTGAGGCGCGAAAAATACTTAAAATACTTTCTGGCAAAATGCACTATGTTATTACTGGTGTTGCAATTATAAAATTACCTCAAAAAAGAATAATAACCGGGGCAGAATCTACTCAGGTAAAATTTCGCCCTTTGTCCCTTAGCGAAATCAACCGGTACATCCATACCTCAGAACCGTTTGACAAAGCCGGCGCCTATGCGATTCAGGGCCGCGCCGCGGTATTCATTGAAAAAATCAATGGTTGCTATCTTAATGTCATAGGGCTACCGGTCCCGCTCCTGTTCAAACTACTGAAACAGATTGAACCTAAGGCTAAGCTTTATGGTGATGTGAGCCGAATTTCAACACGAAAGTTGGCAGCGGCTAAATTACGCCCGTTATCGAGAACCAGATAATAGACCCCGGTTGTTGGAATGGTATCATAAAACGGCCGGCTATCATCGGCAAGCCGCCGGATTAAAAAATTAGCCTCTTCCTGATTCTGCCAGCGGTGAAAATTCGTCTCGTCCAGGAAAAGTAGATACACATTACGGTTATCAGCCTGTGACTGTCCGCTAAACCGGTATCCTTCCCATGCGGAATCAGCACAGAAAACATAATTGCCACCCTTCACTGCACCCTCCCAGGCAGCAAAAACTACAACCCGGGGCTTAACAGTAACAAGCAGCGAGTCCCGTGCCTTTCTACCCTGCCGGTCCGTCACTTCAACACCAATCAGCGCCATCCCGGATGATTCCGGAGCGCGCCACAGCACGCTGTCACCTCTTGAGTTTACCAGCCTCCCCGCGGTACACCACCATCGAAATGTTAACCCATCACTCGGGATACCTTCCACTTCGCACCGATACCAGGTACTATCGCGTGCGTTTAAATCTGTTCTCCCGGTCAACGCTTTAATTGTTAAGTCCGGAGCCAAAGTAAAACAACGCCCGCCGATTGCACCGACGACGAAAAAACCTACCAAAACCGGTAACAACCGAAACCAAACGGTTTTCATCATCATAACTCGCTCTTTGAATTATTCAACATCCTTACTTTGTGTCAAGAAAACAACTACATCCTTTAAATACCGTGCGACTTTATTAGCAAAATTAACGCGCTGATATATCGCCTACGGTTGTCGCGGTGAAAGTCAGGTGGCGGTTAAGCCTGATGTTCCAATGCCGACCTCATAAAAGGGTATGCCCGGGGCAGGCCCCAATACTAACCCGGGAGCGGTACTAACGACAACCTCACAATCGGGTTAATAAACATTCGCCTAACCAAATGCTAAATTCCATACTCGTTTAATCTCAAATCTAACCGGAAAAATCAATTAAGCCGAAATGACTAAGATTGATTTTTCCCCCGTTCACCGTTATGATTTAACGATGCCGGAATCAGAAATCATCGTGCTCCTCAATACTGCTCAGACCGCCGAAAAGGAAAGTTTGAGACAATATCTGGAGTTTGCCTATCAGACAAAAGACCCCGGCGGAAAAGACATGTTCATCCGGCTGGCGCTCGATGAATACCACCACTGGCAGTTAATTGAAAGACAGTTGCTTTCCTTTAATCAAACCGGTATATTTAAGCCGGTTGACATCCCGACTTCACTTCTTGAGCGACTCGTTCCCCACCTTTCACAAAAGGAACTGCTAATCCGGGGCAAAGAAAAGCAGGACAAACTCAACGCCTTGCAAACCGCGCTTCAGTTAGAAAGGTCGGCGCGCGATTTTTACCATCAAGCCCGGAAGCAGGCTGCGGCTGACGAGCTTCGGCAACTTCTTTTGCGTCTTGAGCAAATGGAGCAGGCACATCTCGAATTAATTCAAGCCGAAATCGACCACATACAGAAGACCGGCTTCTGGTTCTGGTTTGCCGAGTTTACCCTGGAAGGAAACCCTTAAGAAATCTTTCTTACCCGCTCCTGAAATTTGATGCCCAGTTTTTCCAGTTCGGTAAGCACCGGCTGATAAATCTCGGGCACAACCGGAATCTTTACACCGGTAAGTTGCAGTTGCCCCTCGATTATCATCTTAACCGCAATCGCCGCAGGTAAACTTACGGTTCGTGCCATCGCCGAATCGCCATTGGGCTGACCAAAATCAATCAAAGTGGACTCAATAAACTCACCCCGATTATCAGGATATACGACTTCAAACTGGTGCTGGAGTACAATCATATCCCTTTCGCCCGGTTTATACGACATTCGCTCCAACATCGCCTTCGCCAGAATGTCGAGACTGGAACCACGCTCAAGCCCGATGCACTCATCACTGAAAAGCCCGAGCCAACCCAATCGTTGGATTACCGGGCTATCAATACTTAACCCCAGTCGCTTTGCCACATCTTGCCGCAAATCGCCCTCTTCGGGAACAAACTCTCTTAACCACTGACCATAAGTCATTCTCTTCAGGTCACTCCACTCCCGGTCGTCTTTGAGCAACCCCAGGTTAACAAGCGCCTGCATGGTTTCGCACCAGCCCGTATTCCGGAATGTCGCCCGCAACATTGTTTTTATCCCCTGAAGCCCGTAAAGTTCAATGTACGGTAAGGAGTTGCGATTGGGATAAGCCTCAAGTTCGCCCAGCCCTTCAACCCTCGCCTTCCAGTAAGAAGAAAAAAGCCGGCTGCTGGGAATAAAAACCTCTTTACCATCTTTTAAAAAACGGGCATCGTTTCGTCCCGCCATTAACACCCCCTTAGGGCTCCAGGAAAACTTGTATCCCAGAGGGTTGTCGTTGGCATCCGGTGCTGGCAGGCCACCGCAGGAAGAAACGAAACTGACAACTTTACCGCCCGCATCCCGAACCCGGTCGATAATTACCATCGCCGACATATGGTCAATGCCGGGGTCCAGTCCGATTTCGTTTAAGAAAAGTAAGCCGGATTTTGCCGCTGGCTCTGAGAACTGGCGCATCGCATCACCAACATAAGATGTCGTCACTAAATGTTTTTTCAAGTCCAGACAGTGCCGGGCGACTGTTGCATGATAAGTGTAAGGCAAAAGGCTTACTACGACATCAGCGTCCGCAACTAATCGGTGTAACTCGGGTTCGTTATCAACCAGGAGTGGCACCGCCTTGCCATTTGGGTGCCCGGCAATCAAATCTTGTGCCTTACTTACAGTCCGGGTTGCCACCACTGTTTCAACATCGGGCAACTCCAGTAGATATCGGACCATCGGTCTGGAAACAAGACCGGCACCAAGTATCAAAACTCGCTTCTTGCTCTTTGTCATAAAAATTATCCCCTTTCTTTTACAAACTGCTCGAGATACTTATAGTTCGGCGTTAACTCGCCTTTATGGAGAATCAGTGCCCGTTGTAAAGGTCCGGGTAGGGCTAACCGCTCCAACTCAACCTGAAAGTCGGTATTGGCAAGCACCGGCATAAACGGTAACAACGCCTCGCCAAACTCCTGTGATGCGTCTAACGCCAGTTCACAAGGTAAATTGTCAACCGCCATTATCACAATCCCCTGCCCCTCTAAACCAGCGGTGACCTTTTCGGTCAAAGGGTCATAAATAAAAAATGGTGCACCGGGGTCGGTCGTTTTTACAGTAATTTCAATTGCCCCCTCAATGTCACAGGAGATATCCCCGATAATCGTCAATTTAAATTTATCTGCCCTGAAGTTCTGTCTTAAATAATCTTTTGTTACCAGTCGCGGATAACGTTTGTCCCAGTAAATACAATTGACCAGTACCGAAAGATAGGGCAAATAACGTTCAAATTTTGCACGATAGCGCTCGGGATGATTCAAATAGTCTTTAAGGTCAAACTTCTGCTGCGGGATTTTCGACTCCACCGTATCTT
Source organism: uncultured bacterium (assembly GCA_964626075.1). Lineage (GTDB taxonomy): Bacteria > Hydrothermota > Tepidihabitantia > Tepidihabitantales > Tepidihabitantaceae > Tepidihabitans. Next base: position 117,760 of record CAZVDD010000011.1, on the reverse strand, counting down.
CTTCCTTAAAAATAACCTGATAAATACGGTCCCCTTTCCCCTCTTTTATCAAAGCCGGTAAATCCGCCGGAGCAACTGTCGTTGTTCCCAGCGCTGTCAGAATTTCGCCCACTCCCCGGGCAACATTACCATAACCGACAACGCCGATAACCAGCGGCGTTAGCTCCTGTGGTAAACCATTCTTTCGCACCTTCTCTCCGACCCGGGCAATTGCCTCTTTCGCTTTTTCAACAACCCCATACTCGTGCGCCAGTTTCACCTCCCAAAATGGTGTTTCCCAGCCCAGTAACTTTAACCTTTGACCCAACCCGGCAATGGTATCAATCATTCCGGCAATTCCTGCAAATCGACCAAAGAAAACTAGCCTCTTCCCCTCCTCATCGGCAATCCTTTCATAATCGAGTAGCGAACAACCCAACTCCATCATTCGCCTTAGCATCCCCATATTGTGGGGCTGACCCTTAATCACATGGGCAAAAAATAGGTAGGTTGCCTGAGGGCGGAAAAAACTGACGGGCATCTCCTTGACACCGAGCACTATCGGACAATCGGCGATATCCTCGCGAACCTCGGCACCCGCCGCGCGGTACTCAGCGTCGCTGAAAATTCGAATTGGTGAACTCTGCACTACAAATTTCAAATCTTGTTCCTCAATCAGTCGTCTTATTTGGTTCGGCGTCAACGGCACCCGCCGTTCCCAGATGTTCTTATCTTCGCGCCTGATACCGATTACATTTCTTGCCATAATGAGTTTTATATCTTAATAAAAAGCCGTTCCAAGTCAAAATATAAAATAGCTACTAACCCGGCAGAAGAAAAACGATGCGGAGCGATCTGTTTTGCCCTGACCAAATTCCTTGACTTTTACCTCGCTTTGGTTATGATATATTGCCGATTGAAAACGGGTTCTCAACCGGCAGATAAAAGTAGTAACCCGAAAAAACAGGCTGGGAACCGTTCAGTTCCGGGTAAGAGCACAGACCGGTTTAATTTAATCAGTGTGCGAACCCACCTTTTGAACGATTCTCAAGCGAAAACATAACAGGAGGATAGTTATGACAAGGCGCTTGTTCGTGGGCAATCTGCCCTTTAGCGCAACCGAAACTCAGTTAAGAGACCTGTTTGGTCAACATGGCGAAGTGGTTTCGGTAAACATCGTGACCGACCGTTTCACTAATCGTCCCCGTGGGTTCGCCTTCGTGGAGATGGGTACTGACGAAGCGGCTCAAGCCGCTATCGCTGGTTTGAACGGCTATACGCTTGAAGACCGGGCGTTGAATGTTAATGAGGCGCGGGAACGGACCGAAAGCCGCGGTGGCTTTGGTGGCCGTACCCAGCGCGGTCAGCGTCGGAGTGGTCGAAGCGGCAACAGCGGTGGTTTTTCCAACCGGCGCTGGTAAACGAGAGGACAGCTAACCAAGCGGGCTCAGAATCGAGCCCGCTTGACTTTTATACCGGTTTTCTATACTAAGGTTATGGTTCCACGAATTGATGACGAAATAAAAATCAGGCGGTTAACCGCCCAGGTTTTGCGCTACGCTGCCCAGAAAGTAGAGTACGCTGATTTGCTCTACGAGAGGTTGTTGCGCATCGAATTACAAAAACTTCCTGACCGCGTAATCCAGAAACCGTTCAATGCCAAAGCCCGGGTACAACTGCGCCTCCTCGACAATGGCAAGAAGGTTGAATTAAAAGTCGGCACTCTCGAATTCGCCTCTCTCAAACAGGCAATTGACGATGGCGTAAAACTCCTCAAAATTTCGCCCGTACCACCAAAACCGGTTTGCCTCGCGCCCATTCCCAACCCCGGCAAAGTCCATTACGGCACACCAGCCCCGAAAACATTCCCTGCCCACAAGATTTTTGCCACAATCATTGACGGGGTGGAAAAAATCGCCCGCAGTATTGAAACACAATATCCGGGAATGGAAGTAAAACCTGAATACTGGTTTTTCTCCCAGCGCGAGGAAAAGGTTATTGCCGACACCGACGGTATCTTTAAAACTCAGGTTATGCCCCGTACTTTCTTTCAACTGCTTACCCGGGTAAAAGGGCCGGAAGGTAAAATGACCCAGACGCGAGCAAGATTGGGCAATCCTTTACCCTACTCATTTATTGTCACACCGGCTAAACAAGGATTCCGCCTCAGTCGACTTGCCGCTCAACACATCCGGGAATGGATGGAAAAGACCGTCGAGTTACAAACCGCCGTAAGCCTGAGGCCGGAAGAAGTTAACGCATTGACCCATATGGTACTCCATTACAGCACCCTCGGGGTATTTGTTCACGAAGCGCTGGGACACAACTTTGAAGCCGACATCGTGAAGGCAGGGGGCTCAGGCATCATTGACCAGGCGGGAAAACCGAAAGGAATGGTTGCGGCAGAAGATGTAAACATTCTCGATGGTCCGCTACCCCGAAAATTTGACCAGGGGTTCGGTACCGAATTCATTGACGATGAAGGCGTTGAAGTGCAAACCAAACTGCTTGCCGAACATGGCGTCGCCCGGGATATGATTCTCAATCGGGAAACTGCGGCTTATTTCGGATTAACACCCAACGGCGGCGCTTTCAGTGAACTGGGTGACAGAAGGATACCCCGAATGTCAAATACCTTTGTGATGCCTGCGTCCAAACGCCAGTGGTACAAAACCCTTGAAGAACTCATCGCTGATATCCCGCGCGGCATCATACTCGTTGGAACTTCGGGCGGTGCCGTGTCAAAAGATGGAATGTCTTCTTCGGTTCTTATCGGCTATCTAATTGAAAACGGTAAAATCACCAAAACGGTTAAACCTTCAAACTTCTCCGCCAAGACCCTATACGCCTTACGCTATGTGGACGGATTCGCGGGACCGGTCTCAATCGCCGATGTTGGCTTCTGTGGAAAGGGGCAGACAAAATATGTCGGCGATGGCGGGCCGCTCTGGACAAGAATAAAAAATAACGAGTTCGTAAGCCTTTCTATTCAGGGGTAATATATGGAGTTGATTAAATTCAGTGAAAAAGTGGCAAAACTGGCTAAAAAGTTAAAACTGGACGACTGCGAACTGCTCCTCACCAATAACCGGGTACTCAGCGCCCGGATCGAAAACAAAGAAATCACCCTCGAGCTCAAAGAAGATATCTTCTCCGCCGGGCTCCGCGTTCTGAAAAGAGGTAAAATCGGTTATGTACCGATAACCGAACCAAATTTTGACCTCTTGGAGCGGGGCATCAGAACCGCCCTTCTCAAAGCCGCTCCCTCACCTCTCCCTGCCTTTGTCGTAATCGATGACCTGCTGCCGAAGTTGGCTACATTTGACGGCGCAGTTGCCCGGCTTTTTGACGCACCGGGAAAGGTTCAGGAAATCGCCCGTGAACTTGTCGGTCGCGCTTATGCCACTGGTAAAATCGAAACGATCGAAGGTGCAATTCAGATTGAAATTGAACAGCGCTTGGTTTCAACCTTACACAGTCCCGAAGTGGTTTATGCCGAACGTACCGGTTTCTCTGCCTTTGCCGAAGTGAATTCCAAAGACTTTGACTTTATCGCCGGGAGAAAACTACCCGAAATAGAACAGGTAATCGAACTGGGAGCAACCGTTGCCCGCAGTCTATCAGACCAGGAAACCAGTCCCGAACAGGAAAATATGCGGGGCAAAACTGTACCGGTAATTATGCACCCGGTAATGCTCGAAGAACTTCTCCGCCGTCTGGTTGCCGAGCACCTTTACGCCTCAACTGTTCAGGAGGGGATGTCGCGCCTGCGCCTTGGTGACCGGGTTGCACCCGAACTGTTTACACTCTGGGACGACGCCACCGCTCCATATGATGGCAACACCTTTCCCACCGATGATGAAGGTACCCCAAGCCGCAAAAATTTAATAATTGAAAACGGCATCTTAAAGATGTTTCTCTACGACCGGACAACCGCCATTAAAGACGGTGTCGAATCAACCGGCAACGGCAAAAGGCGAGCGGTATTGATTGAGGAAGAGCATGAAGCACCAGTCCGCTGTACCATCAACGACATTTATCTTGCCCCCGGTAAACAAACGCTTGATGAAATGGTAAAAGATATTGAACACGGGCTGCTCGTAAAGATGCTGCTTGGTTTTCACACCGCCAATCGGACAACCGGTGATTTCGCGAACCCGCTTTATATCGGCCGGGTCATCAGAAACGGTGCAATCGTTGCCCTCCCGGAACCGGGCCGCTGGGCACTCAAAGGTAATGCCCTTGACTGCCTCAAAACAATCAAGGCGATTAGCTGCGAAACCAAAGCCACCGGCTCTGGTGTTCTGCCCTGGGTAACAATGGAACTAACCGTCGCTTAAATATTGTTGTAGCGCGCAATTCGCAATATCCCCAGTAGTTCCCGGAAGGCACCGAAGTTAAGCACCTGGGTCGCCACCCACGAACGGTAAATTGCCTCAACCACCGGCGGCCGACTCACATTGTAAATAACGATAAGGGCCCGGAGTACCGCGTGGCCGAACACCGTACCGCAGGCAATTCCGAGCAATAGTCCGATGAAATGGTTAAACAATCCGAAACCGAACTCAAACAGTTGATTCAAAACACCGGCAATCAACAAAGCCAGCACCGATAATATTACAAAAATACCGATAAAACAGACCGCAGGGGAAAAACCGGTCGTCTGATGAACGGGCATAAAAATGCGTACCGTGGCAACCAGCGCCCCGATAAACAGCGCCGTCTCATAAAGAACGAGCGAAAAATCCTTTGTTGCACGCAGGAATTGAATCGCCCCGCCAGTCGCAACAACACCAATTGTTAGTATGTCAACCCAGTTAAAATTCATTTTGCCGAATCAGCTTCTCGCTCAACTAAAGGTCTTTTAAAAAATAAAACCGCCCGGGTTATTATGCCACTGTGTTCGGAGCCGTTGATTGTTGCCACCAGTTCCCAACCTTCCCGGCCTAAATCATTGACATAGGCTTCCACACCTTCCATCGTATCTCGGGCCTTCTTCTCACCCGGCACCTGTACACCCCAGCGTGCCATCTTCAATATCGGACTCAGGTTGACATCAATCTGCAAAAACTTATATTCCCATTTTGTCATCGTTTGACTCCTTTCTCCTTTTCAATCCTAATCGGGCAAAACAGCCAGTCAAGAATAACCCGACCTACAATCTAAGATTTGACCTAATCCATTTTGTCTCGTAATATCGAAACAATGGTTTCGGCACCGAAACCCAATCCAGATTGGGTTAAAATTGCTCAGCGCTATATCCCTGCCCTTGCCCGCACCGCCGCTCGCCTTTCGGCGGCAGGCTGGGCAGAAAAAAACGCCGGCAATTTTTCCGTTAGAATAAAGGAATATTTGCTAACCAAAATCACCGGCTACTCTATGAGTCAAATTGCCCGGGACCCTTTCCCTTACATCTGTCTTGTTAAACCGGAAAAAGTCGGTTTTCGCTACCGGGTGTCACCGCCCGGAGTTAAACCGACAGAAGAGTTACCAACCCATATCCTGGGTCAGAGAATCCTGACGGCGTTTCGTCCCCAGGAAATCATGCTCCTCCACACCCACCCAACCGACATTGTCCATTTAACCCGAATCTTTCCTCACCCTCGAACACTCCTTCAAAAACTGGCGGCATTAAATGGAAAAATACCGGGAGGATTTGCTGTCGTTCCCTTCCTCAAACCGGGCTCAATTTCGCTGGCTCGCGCCACCGCCCGAGCATTAAAAAGTAACCGTCTCATAATCTGGATGAATCACGGTGTAATCGCCTCGGGCAAAACGCTATTTGAAGCATTCCGGTTGATACGGCAATTCAACAACCTCACCCGGAAACTCTTCGATATCCGATAAGACATCAATGTTGAACCCACCCCGCCTTCCCAAACATCTACCTGCCCCCGACGGCATTGAAACATTTTACGAGGTTCGCTCCCGGGATTCACACCTTAATCCGGAAGAGTTCGCCCAACTTCCTCGGCATCCGATTTACCTCATACTCGACAACCTGCGCAGCGCCTTCAATGTTGGCGCCATCTTCCGGCTCGCTGACGTTACTCGTGCCCGCGAGGTTTTGCTCTGTGGATATACTGCCCACCCCCCGCATAAAAAACTGGAGCAAACTGCCCTGGGCACAACCAACTCCGTCCCCTGGCGCTGGTTTCAGACTACTGTTGATGCCGTCCTGGAACTAAAAAAATTGGGTGTTCAGATTGTCGCACTGGAAACTGTCGATGATGCACCTTCTTTTCATTGCTTCTCCTACCGTTTTCCGGTTGGCGTTGTTCTTGGCAATGAGGCGCTCGGCGTGTCTCAGCAGGTTCTGAATCAATGCGACGGCATTGTCAACATTCCGGTTTTCGGGTATAAAAATTCGCTTAATGTCGCAACCGCTGCTGCGGTAGTCCTCTACGAACTGCTCCGGCAGGGCAACTGGATTTAATCGCCCCGTTAAGTTTTCACCCCGTTCTTTTTACTCATTAACTATAATATTCGCTTTATTCAACCGGTCGAACCTTCGGGATATGGGACTTCAACAACGGCTTCTTATAAAGCCCCACGCCCAACACTAAACCCTGCCAGACAATAAGCACAAACCCATTCTCCACCGCGGCATCAATCTCAATTGAACTGCCGTTTATCAAACCCTTTGCCTGCTCGTCGTTAACCTCAATCCGATTCTTCATCGCCTTCTTCCCCAAAATCTGCATCGCAAAGGTTGTCGGTTTAACAGAATGAGGAAAAATCCGACAGAGCCGCATGCCGCGGCGTAGTGGCCTCAATTTGTCAAATTGCATAACATCTGAAGTTCCAACAAAAATTGTCTCCTGTTCTTTCAAAAGTTCCAGACCTTCCAGCCAGTTTGCCGGTAGTCCAAACCTCAACTGCAAAAAATCAATCTGTTCCATTTATTGGCTTCCTTATCAAGGCAATAAAAAAAGCCTCCGTGTCATTATCCTGGGGTAAAATCCGACGACACCGTTGTACCTCTTCAGGGAAAAGTTCACCATTCCATTCTCTCAATGCCGGTCGTGTCAGGAACCCCGGAAGTTCAAAAGGCACAATCTCGGCATCAGGATATCGTTTAAGCAGGGCGGTTACCACCGCTTCGTTCTCCTCTGGGGCAACAGTACAGGTTGAATAAACCATTATCCCCCCGGGTTTCAAAGCCTGATATCCGGCTCGTATCAAACCTCGCTGCACGGTTGAAAAACGTTGAATTGCCTTTACCGTCCAGCGCCTTAACGCCTCGCGGGTCTTGCGCATTGTTCCTTCTGATGAGCAGGGCGCATCAACCAGAACCCGGTCAAAGAACTCAGCAACCTTTTGAGCGAGAGTTAATCCATTGGTGCGGCAAACCGCAACATTCAAACACCCCATTCGGTCGATATTACCAATCAACCCTCGGACCCGGTCTAAAGAGATGTCGTTGGCAACAATCAACCCGGTATTTTTCATCATTGCCGCCATTTGAGTGGTTTTGGAACCCGGTGCTGCGGCAATATCAAGCACCCGTTCCCCTGGTTTCGGGTCAAGCACAAGCGCCGGTATCATTGAAGCCGCGTCCTGAATATAAATCAGCCCTAAAAAATGGCTTATCGTCTTACCAAGACCTTGTCCGTTTTGGGCAACAAAACCAAGGGGATAATAAGCCAACGGCTGGGGCTGAAAATCGGCAAGCAACTCCAAAACCTTTTCCGGCGTCGTCTTCAAAGTGTTAACCCGAAAAACCGTTGGCAAAGGCGCAACCATCGCCTCAAGGAAAGCATCAAAATCTGGTATAAACCTTGAATAACGGTCAATGAACCCTTCTGGGAACAGACTCTTAATCTTTTTCATAGTTGAGTTAAATTTTCCAAACAGTCCTTGACCACCGCTCGAGCCGCTTTAGCGCCGCAAGTTTCTCGTTGTACCCCAGTTTTGCCTCCTTAACCCCTTTTTCGAGAAACAAAATTGTCCGGTCATAATCAGTTCGATTAACCGGATAGGGGTAACCGTCTTTACCGCCGTGGGCAAAAGAGTAAGTCACCGGGTCCCGGAAAGAAAGCGGTGCACCATAAATCACTTCTGCAACCAGTGCCAGCGCCCGAACCGTTTTCGGTCCCACACCGGGTGTAAGTAAAAACTGAGCAAAGTCAGCCGGCGGCTTTTCATAGGAGCTGATCAGAACCTTTTTCAAATGGCGGGGGCAAATGTCGTGCTCGAGAATCGGATGATGCTCGGGCATTTTCAAACTTGTTACCTCTTTCAGGGTTTTTTCCGGAACCTCCTGTGCCAGTTCCACCACCACCTGTCTCGCTTTTTCTGCTTCCCGGGCAACCATATTCAACACCGCAGGCGCCGGTTCTCCAGCAATCGCCTTATGGGGTTCGCTGACAAAGCTTTCCAGCCCCTCCGAATTCCAGTGATACCTCCTTGCCCAGTGCGTTGCCGGGTTCATTCCCTGTTGTACAATCGCCCACGCTCCCGATTTCGTCCCGATGAACATATGATGGTAAATCTGAAATCCATCCTGCAAACCGCTGGAATCAACTTTGGCAACCAGCCGACTGGTCTGAGTCAGAATCGGACCGTCTAGCCCGAATCGCTCCGCAAAGAAAGTAATTTCGTCGGGCGTGCGCCGCGCTGCCCGCCCCTTTCCGCCGCAGACAAAAATCCCCAATTCAGACTCTAAACCTTTGACCCCTTCCTTCAACGCGCCGCAAACCGTTGTTGTCAAACCCGAAGAGTGCCAGTCAAAACCTGCAACACAACCGAGACTTTGAAACCAGACCGGGTCCGAAATACGGCGCAAAACCTCTTCTGCTCCATATTCCGCGACGATAACCTCAACAACCGCCCGCACCAGCCGCTTCATTCTATCAAATAGCCATACCGGTGCCGTGCCGTAATGGAGTGGCAAATCAACGATACCCCGCCGCACAAACTCATTTTATGCCGATTGGGGCTCGGGTCAAGCGACCAAAGTTCTAATCCGAACAACTCATCTATTGACAAATGACGGAACTTGTTTACAATTCATTCCGCTGTGAACCGAACAACTCTTCGATTCGGACCAACGGACAAGATTGCGCCTGGTCCGAAGTTTAGGCGGAGTACCGTGCTTTGAACACGGCACATAGCGTAACAATACCTGGGGCAGTAGCTCAGTTGGGAGAGCGCCAGAATCGCACTCTGGAGGTCGCCAGTTCAAATCTGGTCTGCTCCACTTTTTTATTTATAGGAGGGTAGATGGTTATCCTGCCTCGTTATGTGTTTCTCACCAAAGGAGTTGGTGTTCATCGCGAGCGTCTTGCCAGTTTTGAAGCAGCACTGCGCGATGCGGGCATCGCCCCCTTCAATCTGGTCCGCGTCTCTTCAATATTTCCCCCGTATTGCCGCATTATTTCACGCACCCGCGGATTAAACCTTTTGAAACCCGGGCAGGTATTGTTCGTAGTTATCAGTGACAACGCCACCAATGAACCGCACCGGCTCATCGCTGCATCAATTGGCATCGCCATCCCCAAAGACCCTTCGCGCTACGGTTACCTTTCCGAGTACCACTCTTTTGGCGAACGGGAAGAAAAAGCCGGCGACTATGCAGAAGACCTTGCGGCTCAGATGCTCGCAACAACCCTTGGTGTACCTTTTGACCCTGACCTGAGTTACGACAAACGAAAAGAGGTCTGGAAAATCGCCAAAGAAATCGTCCGCACGCAGAACATCACCCAGAGTGCTATTGGCAATAAAAACGGACTGTGGACGACCGTTGTCGCCGCCGCCGTATTTGTCACTGATGTGCCGGAAGATAAGGAAACCGAGACCGAATCTTCTGCCCAACCCCGGGGTTAATACAACTTTTTAATTCGCAACGCCGGGTAGTAGTGATTTAAAATCTGACGGTAGTGATATCCCTTGCGCGCCATCTCAATCGCCCCATCCTGACATAAGCCAACCCCATGTCCCCAACCGCGACCTTCAAAGTTAAAACGGCGGGCATGAAGTTTCATCTGAAAAAAAGTTGACTTCAAACCCAAAGCAAACCGAAATTCACTCCCATCAACAACGATTTCTCCCTGGTCGGTTTGAAAACGAATTTTTTTTACCCGTTTTGCCCCCCGGTCTTTCTCCAGACTAAAACCGCGCACTCGGGGCTTAATCTTCCCCCCTTTCAACTTCATCAACAACCTTTCAATGCTATCCTGGCTTACCGTGCAACGCCAGGAAAAGTTAGAACTTAAGGCACAAAACGGCTCCGCACCGGGGCGATTTCCCGGTGTGTCGAAAACCGACTTCAGGTAGGGTTCAGAACCGTCAGCGGTCACACCACCACAATTTCCGTGATAAAGTGCCATTGCGACCTCATCGTTATAAATCAGCGCCTCACCTTTTGTCTCATCAACCGCCTTGTTTCCCAAGACAACCTCCCGGTCGGCTCCTTGATACTCCTGGTCCCGAAGATAACTGTCGTAGAGCTCATAACCCAAACCACGACGCCTTGTTAGACGGGTTAGTGTAAAACTGCGCGCCGCAACCGCCTGGGCTTTCACCGCTTCAAATGTCTCGGGCTTAATCGGCCCGATTTCTGCCGGTACCACGCCATACAGATACTGCTCAAGGGTCAGGCGATTCACAACAACCATCCCGGTATCGGGAATGATAAATGCTCGAATTTCACCCCGATACCGTCTTCCTTGAACATCAAGCAATCCACTGCTGGAAATGACAATCGTGTCTTTGCTCCGACGCCAAAGGTCCAGCGCATTTTTTGCCGCACCAATTCGCACCGCAACTCGACTGTCGTCCTGGTCAAGAACAACAAACCCTTTGTCACTTACTTGACGCTGAACCCCCTCCGTTACGATGACCAGCCCTTGAGCCGATTTAACCCTTACCCCCTGCTGACCAACACTCAATCGCACCCGAACGAAAACCTCGTGACGGGCGAAAGTCTCGGGCTTCTTGGGCGCCGAATAATTATAGCAGGCGAGGAAAATTACCACCCCGACCACCAAATCATTAAATCCAATTATCTTGCCCTGGTGAAAAATTGCCCCAAAAAACCGCTTCATCATCATTAACACCAAATCTAACTCCAATCGATGCAATGTCAAAAATTTGCTAACTGGACAATAACTTTAGATTTCTTTAAAATTGGGTATGCAACATAGGGATTTAAGGGTCGCCGACGCAATTCGTGATATCGTTGCCGACATCGTGCTGACAAAACTCTCAGACCCGGCGATTGGGTTTGTCACAATTACCCGTTGCTCGCTTTCCCGGGACCTGCGTAATGCCACCGTCTATTTCTCGGTGCTGGGTGACGAAGCAATGCGCCAGCGCTCTCTCACCCATCTTGAACACGCCCGAAAGTTCATCCGGCGTTTGCTCGGTCAGCGCTTAAAACTGAAGTTTCTCCCTGAACTGCACTTTGAACTGGACGAAATTCTCCTTGAAGAACAACGCATCGGCAAAATCCTCGACCAGCTTGCCCCTGAGGAAGAAGAAAAAAAATCCCCTGAAGTTGACGCCAGTCAAGACCACCCAACGTCTGATGAAATGTGATTCCAACTATCCGAATGCGCGGGCTGTTGAACATCAACAAACCTTCTGGCATCACATCTTACGACGTAATCCGGCGTATTAAACCAATAATCAAACCGAAAAGGATTGGTCATACCGGCACCCTGGACCCCATTGGAACCGGTGTCCTTCTAATCCTGATTAACGAGGCGACTAAAATCAGCCATTTTTTGCTCAACCAGCCCAAAGAGTATGAAGCCGAAATTCAGTTTGGCGTTCAGACCGATACCGACGACATCACCGGCAAACCGATTGCCACCGCCCCGGTACCACAAGTTAACTTCGACGAGGCGGCAAAAGCCATTACGGACAAATTCAGCGGAGAATTGGAACAGACTCCGCCCCGATTTTCTGCCCTGAAAAGCAACGGCATTCCACTTTACAAACTGGCGCGGCAGGGGGTTGAAGTTAGCCCGCGGCCCCGCCGGGTGAAAATCTACGAACTGGAACTGCTCAACTGGCAACCACCCTATGCCCGGATTCGTTGCCTTGTCTCCAGCGGCACCTACATTCGCAGTCTCGCGCGCGATATCGGTCTCGCCCTCAACTCCCGGGCAACGCTCACCCGCCTGACGAGAACGAAAGTGGGCGATTTCTCCCTTGAATCGGCCATTGACATTGACAATCTAACCACCACCGATACCGATATAAAAAACCTCCTTATTCCGGTGGAACAGGCATTAACGCACCTGCCGCGCATTACGATAACCACCGAGCAGGCGCTGATGCTTCTTCAGGGAAAGATTATCACCCTTCCCGTTTCGGCACCACCCATTATTCCCGAAATTGAAAACCGGTCGAGTTCCTTACCTTCTGAATCACGCAACAATGCCCTTGCCCTTTGCCCGAACCGAAACTTCCTCGCTCTGGTCAAAATTTCCGACAATAGAGTCAAAACCGTAAAGATAATCTATGCCGATTGAAAAAAGTCCATTAGTTTTAACCATCGGTAGTTTTGATGGGTTACATCTTGGCCACCAGACAATCATTCACCGCGTTAAAGAAATCGCCCACGAACTGCAGGGCACATCGGGTATGGTAACATTTCACCCCCTCCCTGCCCAGCTACTCCATCCCGACTTCCCCTACCTTCTGACCACGATTGACGAAAAGATACCGCTCCTCACCGAACTCGGCATCCAGTTTACATATATCATCGAATTCAACCAGCAACTGCGCACCACCGAACCCGAACAATTCATCGCCGAGTACATCATCAAACCTCTGCGCCCAACGGTTTTAGTTCTGGGTGCGGACCACCGCTTTGGTAAAAATGGCCGGGGCGATATCAACCTCCTGAGAACCATATTAAAACCCCACGGCGTTCAGCTGGAAAGTGTCCCGGAATTTTACCACCTTGGGGCGCCGGTAAAAAGCACCCGAATTCGGGAGCATCTGGTTTTGGGGCATATCCGGCTTGCCGGAGAACTCCTGGGCCGACCTTACACCTTCACTGGCAAAGTTACTTCCGGTTCTGGTACCGGTCGTCGCCTTGGTTTTCCCACCATCAACCTTCTACCCCTGCATCGGGAAAAGTTGTTGCCCGCCGAAGGGGTCTATGCGGTCATTGCCGAAACCCCACTCGGTAACTTTGGCGGTGTTCTTAACATCGGCTTCCGACCAACATTCGGGGGAAGTAATCGCACAATCGAAACCCACCTTCTTGATTATCCGGCAAATGCCCCGGCAGTGAAAAAGGTCACCATCCATTTCCTGGAACGTATCCGCCCCGAAATCAGATTCGACAACCCGCAGCAACTCAAGCGGCAAATCGAGCAGGATGTTACCATCGCCCGCCGACTTATCGAAGATTCAATTTACCGGGACTACTTCCTTCGTTAATCCGAACTCAAACAGTTGACAACAACCGATTAACACTTACTATTTACCGTTATGATGCCTTTCATTCTAATCTTTTCTTTACTTAACCCGGCACAAATTGTGCCCCCCGACTCGTTCGTTTATTCCTGCCGCACCGACACGATAAACGAACTGGAATTTACCGTTTTCCCTGCCGCCCAAAACCCTTTGCCACTGTTTTACCAAATTGCCTGGGGGGATGGTGAAACTCTTGACTGGACTGGACCGCTACGGTCTTTAATTGACATCACCCGGTACCATCGTTATCGTTCGACCGGCCGATTCGCCATCCAGGTCAGGGCAAAAGACTCCATCGGCAATCTCTCGCCCTGGAGTCAACCCTGTTCGGTTCTGGTTGTTCCGTCTCTTGTAAAATGGTTTGCCCCCACATCCGGTCCGGTAGTTGCCGCACCGGCAATCGATGAAATGGGTAATGTATACATCGGTGATGAAACCGGTACCTTCTATTCATATTCACCAAACGGCACTTTACGCTGGAAGTTTTCCACCCGCGGTCCGATTTACTCCGGTGCCACAATTTACGGCAATTTAATCTATCTACCTTCGCTCGACTCCCACCTCTACTGTCTTGATACCGCGGGCAACCAGCGCTGGTCAATCAACCTCGCTCACGAACTCTGGACCCCGGCAACGGTCAATGTCGATGGCACAATCTATATCGTCAACGATAGTGGCATTCTTTTTGCCCTCACCCCGCAGGGCAAAATCCGCTGGCGTGTCGCTATCGGTGAAGAAGCAACATCGTCTCCTACGATTGGCGCCGATGGACTGCTTTACATCGCCACCGACTCCGTCTACTGCTTCACGACCAAGGGCAAAAAACGCTGGGCATTTGGTGCGGACGAAGAAACTTACTTCTTCCCGGCGCCTGTGCTCGACGAACAGAACAACATCCTAATCGGCGGTTCAGACGGTTTTATTTACGCTCTTCGCCCGGATGGCAGGTTACGCTGGCGCATTCCGGTCCCGGATGAGGATGAAATCCGAACCGAGATTGTCTACGGTCCAGATGGCACGATGTACTTCGGGACCGACGGATACTACATCTGTGCCAAAACCGAGACGGGCCGCATCAGAATCATCTACGAAGCGAACGATGTCGTCTGTGCCACGCCTGCGGTTAGCGACAGCGGTACCGTTTACATCCTACCCGACGACGGTACTTTCTACGCCTTCACCGCCTCGGGCCGAATCCTTTTCAAACAGGATATCGCCTGGGAAGATAAAGACCTGTATTACACATCATCACCCGCCATCGGTCCAGATGGCACAGTATATATCGGCTCCTGGGATGGCGGGCTCTACGCCTTTTATGGTGACGCTCCTCCTGCCCGTTCCATCTGGCCCCAGTTTCGCCAGAACGCCCGACACACCGGCATCCAGAAAAAACCCGCCGGCAAAAGGAGGTAATGTCCCGATGTGGAAAATCATCTCCGCCCCGATACAGCGCTTCCAGGAACTAAGTACCAAACCAACCTGGACCGCTCCCTTCATACTTGTACTCTTATTACCCCTGCTCATCGCCACCCTGTCCAGTTCACTGCTACCGCGCCACCGTCTCATCGCCGGTATCGAAGCCCGCATCGCCAAAACGAAAGAGTTCATTGATGCCCAGGTGGAAAAGGGTAAGATGCCCTCGGACCAGCACGAGGCCGCACTCAAGCGTATTGAAGAGATGTCCCGCTCCGAAATGGAGTTTTACCAGAACTCCCCCTGGTTAAGACTGTTCCTCCGATTCTTTATCCGCAGCCTGCCTGCGGTTGTCTGGTCAGGTTTGCAAATCATCGTCTGGAGTACAATCCTCAATCTCCTCTTACCGCTCCTTGGCGCCTCAGCCAGTTTTGGCCGCACCTTCACCATCACCACCAACTCCGCCTTGATCCGTATCCCTGCCGCCCTGTTTCATGCGGTCATCATACTTGCCACCGGCAACCTGACCGCCGCCACCAGTCTTGCCCCGCTTGCCATTAACGCACCGGTTTACTTAAGGGGCATCCTCGCCTGCATTGACATCTTTACCATCTGGGAACTCATCCTTGTCAGTCTTGGGCTCAAAGTGATTTTCACCCTTAAAATTAGAAATACCGCCCTGGTGGTATTTTTAATCTGGTTCTGCTATATCCTTATCGTCGCCGCCTTGATATCACTATCCGGCGGTCTGGCGCTGGCATAAAACCTGATGAACTTGCTCCCCCTGTTTTTGCTCCTCATTTCCTCAGCGACCGACACCCTTTACCTCGACCTCAATCAGGCGCTACAAACCGCTCTGAAAAAAAGCCCGCAAGCCGCAGAAGCCAGCGTTGCCCGATTGCAGAGCTGGCTCGCTTTTGGCCAGGGTATAAACCCCATCCTACCCACACCTCAGGCAAACATCACCCGAAGCAAAGATTTGTCCGGGCAAGCACTCTGGAGCACCAATTTAACCGTCAGTCAGGTATTGTTTGACCCGGCGGTATTCGCTAACTTTATAAATGGCATCGTCAACGCCCGTTACCATTCCCTTGACGCCCGCGAAAAAATCGCCGCTCTCATCTATCAAACGACGACCGACTACCTCAATCTTCTAAAAGCGCAACTCCTGCTTGATGCCGCCGAGAAAGCCCGGCAACAGGCAGCCGAGAACCTCAACTACACTACCGAACGCTACCGCCTTGGCCAGGCATCCCGCATCGACCTTTTGCGCAGTGAAGTCTTCTACTCCCGGGCACAGATTAACCTGCTGAACGCCCAAAAAAATGCTGCCCTGTCTCAGGAAAAATTTCGTGCCACCGCCGGCATCAACCGTCCCCAATTCATCCGGGCAACCGAACAACTCACTTCCCCGGCCGATTTTCCCATCACCGACCCCGACAGTTTGCTTGCGGCAATTGAACACATCAACCCTAATGTCCAGATGTCTCAAAATCTCAACACCGCTGCCCGCCTCAACCTCGGTGCGGCTTTTGCCCGCATCCTGCCCGCAATCTCGTTCTACCGCTCCTGGGCTACCCTTGATACGACGCTGCCGAAAAATTACCGCGCCTGGCAAGAAGCCACAACTCGCACCGATGGCATTCACCTTTCCTTCCCCGTTGCTGACATCAAGACCTTTCTTTTTGCCATCGGTGACGCCCTTGCCGGTTCCCGGCGCGCCCGTGCCGCCCTGGCCCGCACCCGTTTCCAGTTGCGGGCTGCGGCACAATCCGCCCTCCTCGACCTACAAGAAGCAAAACTCCGCTGCGCCGCGGCAAAACGCAACTTAGAACTCAATCAAGAACTTTACAACCTTGCCCGCACCCAGCACGAACTCGGTGCCTTTTCCTTAAACGACCTCTTGGAGGTTGAGGTCAACCTCGCGCAAGCCGAAGTCTCCTACCTCACCGCACTCTGTGACACCTACATCCAGACCGCCCAGATTGGTTATCTCCTGGGCAAGACCGATAGCGCGGCGCGGGCAAGATAATTTGAAGGAGGTGTTGTGAAAAAACCGCTCCGTATCACCCTGATTGTCATCGGTGTTATCGTCCTCTTAACGCTTTTCATAGTTCTCAATCGTTCCCGCGGTCCAACCGGAGTTCAATGTGAAACCGAAACCGCCCAGTATGGTTCAATCCTTTCCAAAGTTACCGCCACCGGTACCCTGCGGGCTAAATCCCAGGTTAATCTTCAAGCGCAATTGATGGGTGTGGTAAAAAAACTGCGCATTGAGGAAGGTGACTTTGTGCGTGCCGGCGACACCCTACTGGAACTTGACCGGCAGGGTTATGAAGCCCAGCTGGTTATGGCTCGTGCCCAGTTCATCCAGATAAAACTAAAACACGCCCGAATTGAAACCCTTTACGCCCGCGGGCTCATCGCCCCAGAGCAGTTTGAGGCATCAAAAGCCGCCTACGAAAGTGCAGAAGCCCAGTACTTACAGGCTCAAGACCAGTTTGACAAAACGGTCATCTGCGCCCCGATTTCGGGCATCGTCTCCCAGTTAAACATCAAAGAAGGAGAAACGGTCGTCATCGGTACGATGAACAGTCCCGGGACAGTACTGCTCGTTCTTGCCGACCTGTCAAAAATGGAAGCATTGGTTGAAGTGGACGAGACCGACATTGTCAATGTCGCCCCGGGTCAGTTCGCCCGGATAACCGTTGATGCCCTGCCCGACACAACCTTCACCGGCAAAGTTACCCGGGTTGGCTATATGCCGGTACAAAAACTGCTCACCGCAACCGAAACCGGCACGAATTTTGAAGTCGTTATCACCATTGACAGCACTGTGGAACCAACCCTGCGTCCAGGGATGACCTGTCACGCCGAAATCATAATCGCCCGGCTTGACTCGGTGCTCACGGTCCCGATTCAAGCCGTTGGCCGGCGCAAAGTTGCTGGGAAAGAAACCGAGACGGTGTTTTTAGTAAAAGACGGTAAGGCGGTTCTCACCCCGGTTAAAACCGGCAACGCAAGCGATACCGACATCGAAATCATTACCGGTGTTGAGCCCGGCGACCAAGTTATCACCGGGCCCTACAAGGTTCTGACCAAACTCACCGACGGGCAACGGGTCAATGCCCGCCCGGTGAAAACCGATACCATCCCCTGAGCCGTGCTGCTCAAAACCGAACAGGTAACCAAAATCTACTACCTGGGTAAAACCGCGCTACGCGCCCTCGACGGCGTCTCTTTGACAATTGAAAAAGGTGAATATGTTGCCCTGATGGGCCCCTCCGGTTCCGGTAAATCAACTCTTATGCACATCCTTGGCTGCCTTGACACACCAACAACGGGAAAATACCTGTTCAACGGTGCCGACACGTCGCAACTCAGCGATACCGAACTCGCCCGCCTCCGCAACAAAGAGTTCGGTTTCGTATTCCAGAACTTCAACCTGCTGCCCCGGCTCTCCGCCCTTGCCAATGTTGAACTACCCATGCTCTACGCCGGTGTTGCGCGTAAAGAACGGCTGCGCCGTGCCACCGAACTGTTAACGATGGTTGGTCTGGGCGACCGCCTTCACCACCGCTCCAACGAACTTTCCGGGGGCGAGATGCAACGGGTGGCGATTGCCCGCGCCCTTGCCAATCGGCCCGCGGTCATCCTTGCCGATGAACCAACCGGCAACCTCGATTCCCGCACCGGCAGCGAGATTATGCGCCTGTTTGACACCCTGGCACAGGAAGGCAACACCATTGTCCTTGTCACCCATGATAAAACGGTCGCGGAGCATGCCCGGCGTACGATCAAACTCAAAGACGGCAAAGTCGTCGAGGAGTAAAAAGTGTCTCTCTATGAACTTGGCAAACTTGCCCTGACCACCTTCCGCACCAATCGCCTGCGTTCCTTTTTAACCACGCTCGGCATCATCATCGGCGTGATGACCGTCATCGCTATCGTTTCCCTGATTCAAGGGATGAACTACGAAGTTGAACGCCAGATCAGTTCCCTCGGTTCCAATGTCATCTATTTGCAAAAAATCAACTGGGGAATGGGACGCATCGACTGGGACGAAATCAACCGCCGTCCCGACCTGACCCTTGACGATGCCAGCGCCATCGCCCGCCTCCCGATTGTTGAACGGGTGGCACCGTTCCGCAGCCGGACGGTCAATCGTCTTAACTACCGTAACCGCAAGGTAACAAGCATCGAAATGGCTGGCATCACCCCGGCTTACGCTGTCACCGGCCGCTACACGATTGAAACCGGGCGCTTCATCAACTCGGACGACAGTATGCGCAAACGACCGGTTTGTGTAATCGGTGGTTACATCGTTGACAACCTCTTCCCCGAGGAAGACCCGCTCGGCAAAAGACTCAACATTGAAGGGAAAACATTCACCATCATCGGCACGCTTGTCCGCAAAGGCTCCTTTTTAGGTCAAACCCAGGACAATGTCCTGTTCATCCCCCTGTCCACCTTCGAAAAGAGCTTCAAGCCCCAGGGTGGCTTTGGTGCCCTCGCCCACAGCCTCGCCATCGTCATCGAACCCAAAAAAGGCGTCCCCATCGAACAGGCGATTGACCGCATCCGCGAACTGATGCGTCGGCGCCATTCCCTGGGCTATGACAAGCCGGACGACTTTGGAATCAACACCCAGGAGACACTGCGCGAAATCTACAAAAACATCACTCGCGTTGCCTTCATCGTAATGATTGCGGTCGCCGCCATCTCGCTGCTTGTTGGTGGCATCGGTATTATGAATATAATGCTGGTTGCGGTCGCCGAGCGCACCCGGGAAATTGGACTGCGTAAAGCCCTGGGCGCCACGACGCGCGACATCCTTTACCAGTTCCTTTTGGAATCGGTTTTTCTCGCCCTTGCCGGTGGCGCGGTGGGTATTCTCCTTGGCATCGGCATCGCCAAAATCGTTGAACTCACCGCTCACCTCCGTGCCGCCGCCCCGCTCTGGACCATTCTTCTGGGCTTTGGCTTCGCCGCCCTGGTCGGCATCTTCTTTGGCATCTATCCGGCGTCACGCGCGGCCCGGCTCGACCCCATCCAGGCACTCCGTTACGAGTAAACCCAATTGGCCATTCGTCAGATTTCCCCCACGGCATCGCAACCAACCTGATACATCCGGTTCCCAACATAAATAGAAATTAAGTAACCCGTTCCTAAACCGATACCCTGTCAATCGGCTAATACCCCGCAAAAACCGATTTGCCCGCTTCCTGCAACAGGGAAAGAAGAAAGATAAGCGGGTGTAAAGGTATTGCTCGGATTTAGCTTACCGCTGGGCAATAAACAAAAACCCGACCCATTTCTCTACTAACAACAACCTCTCCCATCATCACCATACTGGAAACTACCCCGGGAACGACCCCCGGGACCGTATGTCCCACAACGCTAATCGCTTAACTGATTATTCCTAAATATGTTATAAAATTCGTTAACCTTGTCCTTTTTCGGGGTCTAAACTCTTTAAACCCGGGGTACATTTATGAAATTCAACCCTTTTCCCACTCGTTCAATCGCAACCTCGCTGCCTCTCGTGCCAAAATACCAGACTCCGATAACAAAAGCACATTCTTCTTTCCTACCAGGAAAAAACAGTAGATTGCGCACCTTTTCGTCCTTTTAAATATCTTTTGCCCTGCTTAATTGGATGCATTATTTAACCAAAGATTAACCGATTTCCTGTCCAGGTCAAAAACTTGACTCACGGCGAAATTCGTTTATCCTTCTTATAATGAGTACAAAACGTTTTACTGTTAGAACAAGAGCCTGCCCTTACTGTGCTGAGGGCGTAACTCATATCGATTACAAGGACCCACGGCTCAAGGACTTTCTGACCGACAGAGGGAAAATCGTCTCTTCGCGCGTTTCTGGCTTGTGCGCCCGTCATCAGCGCCGACTGGCAAAAGCGATTAAACGGGCGCGGACCATGGGTTTACTACCCTTCATAACCATCCAGGTTTAACAGTAACTATGAAGGTCATTCTCCTCACCGATATCGAACGACTGGGCAAACAGGGTGCAGTGGTTGATGTCCGCGATGGTTTTGCCCGCAACTATCTCCTGCCCCGCAAACTGGCGATAATTGCCGACGAGGGTAATATGCGCCAGCTGGAAAACATCCGCCAGCAGATTGCCACCCGCAACGCGCGCCAGACCAAACGCTTGCTGACGGTAAGTGAACAACTGGGTCTGCTAACACTGAAGGCAAAAATTCGTATGGGCGCCGAAGGCGCATTCGGCGCCATCACCAACGCCGACATTGCTGAACTGCTGGAGAAAGCGGGCCATAACATCGATAAGCACGCTATCGTGCTCGATGAACCGATAAAAGCGCCCGGCATCTATGACATCCCTATTAAATTAGGGCACGAAATAACCGCCACCGTAAAACTCTGGGTTGCCGAAGAAACGGTGGGTTGATTCCAACCTGATGCTGCCCGCGAAGGCAGGTCCGAACCGTGATTGAAGTTCAAGTTGAAGCGGTCTTGATTGACAATGCCACCAATTCACCGGTTATGCTTTTGCGCGAGGTTAAAGGCGACCGGGTCCTGCCGGTTTTTATTGGCACTGCTGAGGCATCAACCATCGCCTACGCCCTTGAAGGCATTCAATATGTCCGGCCCCTGACTGTTGATTTGATGCGTAATCTAATCGTCGGAATGAACGGCAAGGTAGGGCGGGTTCTCATAACCAAACTGGAAAACGACACCTTCTATGCTGAACTGGTGATTGAAACCGGCGACCGGTTGATTGCAATTGATGCCCGGCCCTCCGATGCTGTGGGACTTGCGCTCCGCACCGGTGCACCCATCTATGTGGAAAATGCGGTTATGGAAAGCACCGGTCAGTTCCTCTCGCCCGAAGATGAAGATAAACTGCGTTCGCTGCGCACCCGCCTAAAAGGCATTGACCCTGAAGAACCGGGCAACTTTCCACTTTAACCCCCTATGATTCAAGCCGAGATTGAACAGTTAAAAAGGGGCATCGACCGGCTGGAGACTGAAGCCGAACTAATCGAACTACTGCAACAATCCCGTGCCCGCGGTAAACCTTTGCGCATCAAACTCGGTATCGATGCCTCAGGTCCCGACATTCATCTGGGCTTTGCCGTGGTGCTACGCAAATTGAGACAGTTTCAGGACCTGGGCCATATCGCCGTGTTGATTATCGGAGACTTCACCGGGAAAATCGGCGACCCGACCGGTCGTTCGAAAACCCGTCCCCAACTTACCGATGAGCAGATTAAAGAAAATATGGCCCGCTACCGGGAACAGGTTTTTAAAATCCTTGACCCGAACCGCTGTGAATTTCGTTACAACTCCGAATGGCTTGATGCGCTCAACGCCAGTGAGATTGTCGGCATCGCCGCCCGTTACACCGTTGCCCGGCTGATTGAACGCGAAGACTTCAAAAACCGGCTCCAGCAAGGGGTCCCGCTATTCGTCCATGAACTGCTTTACCCGTTGTTTCAGGGCTACGACTCGGTAATGGTTCAGGCTGATGTTGAACTGGGTGGCGCCGACCAGTACTGGAACCTGCTTGTCGGCCGGGAACTTCAAGCACGCTTCGGGCAAAAACCCCAGGTCATTATGACATTACCTTTGCTTGTTGGCACCGACGGTAAAATGAAGATGTCTAAATCTTACGGCAACTATGTGGGCATCACCGAACCACCCCAGGAGATGTTTGGCAAGTTAATGTCTATTCCCGACGAGTTGATTTTAGACTACTTCCGCTTGACCACGACCAAGACCGAACCGGAAATCAATCAAATTGCCCGGCGCCTTCAGGCGGGCGAGAACCCGCGGCACATCAAAGCGGAACTGGCAAAAGAGGTTGTCGCCCTCTACCACTCGCCCGCAGCAGCACAAATTGCCGCCGAAGAGTTTGACCGGGTATTCAAAGAAAAACAGGCGCCCAGCGCAATCCCGGAATATGTCCTGCCGCCGGAAGGAATCAACATCGTGGAACTGATTTCCCTAACCGGTCTTTTGTCTTCAAAAAGTGAGGCACGGCGGAAGTTGCAGGAAGGTGCCGTTTACCTCGACGGTCAAAGGGTCGCGGACCCGAATTACCTTGTCAAAAACACCGGCAACCCGATTATACTCAAAGTGGGCAAGCGCCGTTTTCTGCTCCTCATTCCCCGCAACCCTTGACTGTTGTCCTTATCGGTCTACAATTTTAAAAAGGAGAAGTTAGATGAAAGACGAAGAAAGACAACCACCTCAAGGACCACCGGTTCAGGTGGAAATTGGTGAAAAAGAGTCGGAGGGGATTTATTCCAACTTTGTTCTTATTGCTCATTCCGGTTCCGAATTCATAATTGACTTTGCCCGTATCCTCCCGGGATTACCAAAAGCCAAAGTGTTTGCCCGGATCGTGATGACCCCGCAACATGCCGCATTGCTCCATGAGGCACTGGCGGAAAACATAAAAAAGTACGAAGCCCGATTTGGTAAAATAAAAGTTTACGGCCAGAAGGAAGAGACTGCCAAATCCCTTGGATTCTAATGGACCTGGCTCGGTGCCCAACACCCAATTTGCCCTCCCCGCAACGGTATGCCAGATAAGCCAGTTTATCTGGCAGCAAGGAGGAAGGGCATTCCTGGTGGGCGGGCCGGTTCGTGACCTGCTTTTAAATCTTCCCTGTCCGGACTGGGATATTGCGGTCGACTTCGGCGTAAGGAAAAATCGGCTCCTGGTCGAGAGGAAAATGGTGCAGACTTTGCAAAAAACGGCTAACCACCTGAAAGGCAAATTTGTCTTCCATCGCCAATTTCTCACCGGCACCGTTACTTTACCGGACGAAAAGAAGATTGACATCTGCCACACCCGCCGCGAATCGTACATTAAACCGGCAACCCTGCCCCGAGTTGAACCGGCTGCGATTGATGATGACCTTGCCCGACGCGACTTTACCATCAACGCCCTCGCCCTCGAGTTGACGGCTGGTGGTACAATACTTATCGACCCCTTTCAGGGCCAACAAGACCTCCACCACCGGCTTGTGCGCATTCTCCACCCCCAAAGTTTTATCGACGACCCGACGCGTATCTTTCGGGCAATTCGATTTGCCATTCGGCTCGACTACCGCATTGAATCGGGCACCCTTTACCTTTTACGCAGTGCGGTAAACGAATGCTACCCGGCACTTCTGACCCCAGAACGAATCCTCTACGAGTTGCGCTGCATCCTCGCCGAATCTGCCGCCTTGAAAATGGTAGAAGCACTTCTGCGGGAAAATGTCCTAAAATCTTGCTGGACCAACTGGCAGTTAGACCGCGCCCTCTTATCCGGATTAAAAAAACTCGCCCGGCAAGGTGCCACACCAAAAGAACTCTTCTGCTATTTGCTCAGTTTTCTTCCCGTAAACGAAAAATTCCCCATCACCACCGAAGAACGCGACGCCGCCTGGTTACTGCGCCATCTCAACCCGCTGCGCCGCCGGCTGATGCGGGCAAAACGCCCCAGCACAATCTACCATCTCCTTAAACCCATTCCGGAGACCTTATTGTTGATTATGATGAAACTTGAAAAGCGGGCGATACAGAAGAAGTGCCGCCTGTTCTACCACCAACTTCGGTTTATCAAACCTGAAACCACCGCTGCCCGTCTGATTAACTGCGGTATCCCGCCCGGACCGGAAATCGGTCGGTTATTAAGACGCCTGCTCAACGCCCGGTTAGACAAAAAAGTTCACACCCGGGAAGAAGAAATCAAGTTACTTAAACGCTGGATTGGCAAAGGTTGCTGATGAACTGGGGCGAACTTATCATCTCAGCACCGGCAATTCTCTTTGGACTAACAATTCACGAATTCAGTCACGGCTATGCCGCATTTATCCTTGGTGACCCGACCGCCAAACAGTCGGGTCGGCTCACGCTCAATCCTTTGAAACATCTTGACCCACTGGGCACAATTCTACTTTTTCTTCCCTGGACCCGTTTTGGCTGGGCAAAGCCGGTTCCCATAAACCCCAATAACTTTAAAAACCCGCTCCGGGATTTGGCAATCTCCGCCCTTGCTGGACCAATCTCCAACTTTCTCGTCGCCATCTTTGCCGGAATTGTTGCCCGCATTCTGATCGCGGTGGGCGTAAATGGATTCGCCTGGAAATTAACAAGTTACTTCGTAATCATCAATCTGATTTTATGTTTTTTCAATCTCATTCCCCTACCACTGCTTGACGGTTCACGGTTAATCTATTATCTTTTACCATCGGGACTCGCTGCCCGTTACGGTAGACTGGAACAGTCAAACTTTTTAAGTTTAATTGTGATACTAGTGTTTGGTTTACCGCTATTCAGAATGGTTGTCTTTCCAATGGTACTGACAACCGCCCGGCTTCTGTTGGGCACTGGCGTTTGGTTTTAAACTTATGAACAAGAAGAAGAGAAGTGGCTGGCAAATCTTCAGCTGGGTCATCATCATCGGCCTGGTGCTTTTCACCGCTATTAGCCTCTTCTCATCAATCATCGGTAGAAATACCCCGGCGACAAATTACGGCGGGATTGTCGGCTATTATCTTGCCCGGACTTTGATTTATTTGCTCGGCGAAATGAGTCTTCTCGTCCCGCTATTTGCCGCCACGGCAGTAGTACTCAAAATTACGAAAAAGAAACAGTGGCGCCGGTTCACCGGTTTCGGCATTCTAAGTTTTGCTGTTCTCCTCGGCGCCGCAATCCTTTCATTTTATGCCGGATTAAAAAATCCCGAAGACAACTTCAGCGGCCAACTGGGACACACCTTGAGCACACTTCTCCTGCCCGTTCTGGGACTGGGCTCGCTGGCGTTCATCGGGTTAGGATTTTACTGGGGATTTACCCTCTGGTTTCGGAAAACCAAGCCGGTCGATTTCAGCCGCTCGGCTATCATCTTGCTCTTCGGAATAATTCTCGACCTGTTTCTGGCTTATTTCCAAACCGAAACAATCGTCGCCGGCGCGCTTGGCCATCTCGTCGTTGATTTTTTGAACGGTCTATTAGGCATCGGCACCCTGATTTTGCTCATAGTCTCATTAATCGCACTCCTTATCGCCTCGGGATTTACCTTACCAAAGTTGCAAAGCAATAAAATTAGTTGGGGCAAAGTTTACGACAAAATCCGCCAGTTATTACGCCGTAAACCAAAACAAAAACCTGTTATCAAAGTTACATCAAATCAACCCGTTGGCGCTTTAGCAGGCGAAAATCTGCCACCCCGGGACAGTGAAACTCATCCTCCTGTCCAACCCGCAGCCGGCGAACCTGTTAAACCAGTACAACCGGCAGCGGCACTCGTTGTTACCCAGCAACCTTCGCGTCCGCGCCGGAGCCAACTTGACCTGAACCAGTTCCAGAAAGAGTTTTTGAAGCGACTGGATACGCCCCAACCGGAAGACAAACTGTTTAAAGACCCGGCGGAAGCCGAAGCCGAAGGTCAACTACTGATGGACAAATTAAAGCAGTTTGGTGTTGAAGGCAAATTAATCTCCATCCTTTCGGGCCCAATGATTACCCGCTTTGAACTAGAACCAGCGCCCGGTATCCGGTGTAGTGGAATCGAGAGCCTCGCCGACGACATCGCCCTCGCCCTTTCGGCCGAACGGGTCCGGATTCTTGCCCCGATTCCTGGGAAAAGTGCTGTTGGGATTGAAATTCCTAACAAGACCCGGCGCACCGTCTATCTCAAAGAGGTAATTACCAGCCCCGCATTTCAGCAGGTTAACTCGCCGCTTGGCTTTGCCCTTGGCACAACGATAACCGGTGAACCCTACTGTGCCGACATCCGTCAGATGCCCCATGTGCTCATCGCCGGTACCACCGGCTCCGGCAAATCGGTCTGCATCAACTCCATCATTATGTCAATTATCTACCGCTCAACCCCGGACGAAGTCCGCTTTCTCACCATCGACCCCAAGCAACTCGAACTGCCAATTTACAATCCGATTCCTCACCTCCTCTCCAAAACAACCACCAATCCGGAACGGGTTGTGGGCGAACTCACCCGCATCGTGAACATTATGGAAGCCCGGTACAGTGAATTTGCCGAACTCGGAGTCCGGGACATCTCCAGTTACAATTCCCGCTGTGCGGAATTAGGCAAGAAAAAGAAACCTTATATCGTTGTGGTAATTGATGAACTTGCCGACCTGATGCAACGCGCCCCCACCGAAATTGAAGCCCGTATCATCCGGCTCGCTCAGATGTCGCGGGCGGTCGGTATCCATTTAATACTCGCCACCCAGCGACCTTCGGTTGATGTCATCACCGGACTTATCAAAGCAAACTTCCCCTGTCGCATTGCTTTTCAGGTCGCTACTAAAGTTGACTCCCGCACCATTCTCGATGCCAACGGCGCTGAATCGCTCCTTGGCAGAGGTGATATGCTATTTTTGCCGCCAGGTAAAGGCGACGCCATCCGCCTTCATGGCTGCTTTGTGTCGGAAAAGGCGGCTAAGGGTGTGGTTGACCTCTGGGCGACAAGATACCTCACAGAAATCATTTCCGAATTTGTTGACGAGCCGGAGCAAAAGGCGCAGGAGATTGTCCAGCAGGAACTGACCGATGTTTTCTACGACCCGCGCTTTGCGGCCCGGGGACGCAAACTGGAACAACTCCAGACAATACTTCCTGAGGAAATTCTTGACAAAATCCTCACGCGCCGGTATTATGAACCGTTAGAAGAGGAGGTCGGGAGTAACCACCCGACTGGTAATGAAGATGAAACGATTAATGGCGAATTTGACAATCTTTTTACCGAAGCGGCACGGCTTGTTGTCCTGCACAAAGAAGCCTCGGTCTCAATGCTCCAGCGCCGACTTGATGTTGGTTGGGCGCGTGCCGGTCGCATCATCGACCAGCTGGAACGAGTAGGAATCGTTGGACCGCATGCCGGTAGCAAACCACGTAAGGTGTTGATTCAAGATGAAGCCGAATTAGCAAAAAAATTGGCGGAGATGTTTAAACAAAATGAAAGACCCTAAAGTTTATCGCAAATGGATAAAGGCAATTGTTGCCACCATCCCCTGCCAGACCGACGAGGAGGTGGTAAACTTCATCAACTCCTTATCCGAAGCCAAGACCCATACCCCGCAGCCCGAAATAGTGGTTGACGACCACTGGTTCTGTACCCGACGATATCACGACCCGGTATCACAGGAGAACCTCCTTGAGATTTACATCGGCTCCCAGAAATCGGGTAGCGAGTGGATGGGTTACGACCGCATCGACCCTCGCTGGCTTGATGCCGAAGGTCGAGACCTTGACCGGTGGGAACTTACCCGAGCCTATATGCGACCCAAATATCGTGGGCTCAACTATGCCCCATTTATGGTGGAACTTGTCCTTGCCCTATGCAAGAAAAACCGGGGCTACTCTGTTGTTGCCTATCCCCGTCATGTGGCAATGCTTGTGACACTTATAAAAATGGGATTTCGAACCCTGGAGGGAAATTACGACGCCACCCTCAAAAGAATCCTCGACCAGGGGTTACGCTGGTATCGCAACAACACATCCCAGCGCCGACTTTACTATGCGCAGGAATTCCGGCCCTTTATTATTGAAGGCAGTTTTATAATGGAAAAAAGGGTCGCGCCGGTGACTCTATGGGAATTTCTCTGGCAGAAAATTTAACCGTCCTTCGCAATAAACCTGTTAAGTTGACTCGCCCCTAAAATTCCTGCCTTTTCCCGCAATTGCGACAGCACGACTTTTACTTTTCGCGGTCCCAGATAGGTACGACTAAAAATAGCGGTTTTAACCGCCTGAAGTAAAGGTAGCCCAAGCCCACTCAGTCCGCCGCCGATAACAACAATTTCCGGATCAAGTACCATGATCGCATTGTATACCCCGATTCCGATTAAAAAGCCCATTTCACCAATCACCCGGCGGGCAATCCTGTCACCCATCTTTGCCGCTTTGCCAATTTCCCGCGGCGTCAATCTCTTTAAATCGTATCCCACCAAATTCCAGAGTCGGCTCAAGTCGTTTGTATTTGGAGGAAATAACGCCAACTGTTTGTGTGAATTAGAAAAGTTCGACTGCTCCTGTCGTAAAAGCCGCCGGCAATTTCGCACCAGCGCTCGGGCATTGACATAACTTTCAAGACAGCCATTATTACCACAGGAACAGGCTGGACCGTGCAAAGAAACTACGGTATGGCCCAGTTCACCGGCAAAAAAGTTTGCTCCAAAAACCGGTTGATTGTTAGCGATAATTCCGCTGCCCACCCCGGTTCCAAGCGTTAAAACCAGGGCATCACGACAGTTTTGCGCCGCACCAAAAAGCCACTCACCAATCGCAACCGCATCAGCATCGTTCGCACAGAATACATCAAGCCCGGTTAACCTGACAAGGATATCTTTAACCGGCGTTTGTGTCCACCGCGGAAGATTGGGCGAAAAAATCACCAGCCCGGACCGACAGTCCACAAGCCCGGCAACACCAACCCCTAAAACTCGGACGGAATATTCTCGGCTCCATTTGACAACCTTCTTCGCCAATCGGGTTAAAATTGTTTGCGATGGTTCATCAGGATTGGTGTTGAGCCGCGACCGGCATCTCACTCTCCCTTCTGGGTCTACAACCCCAATTTTGATGTTCGTCCCGCCGATATCAACCCCAATCGCAAACTCCATAACAGGGATTAACGCGAACGCTCGTAAATCTGCAAAAGCAGTTGCTCATACACCGGGCTCATCGTGACCCCGCGCCGCGCCATCACCCGCTGCGCACACTCCACCAGCTCCTTGCGACGCCAGCGTCTTTTTTTACCCCAGGCAAAAGAGGGCAGAAATTTGGGGGTCAGCCCGGATTCAAACCAGTTGGCAAATGTGCCCAGCACCGCGCCGGTCGGTAGCAAAGTACCGATTGATGTTTTGACATGGTCACCAATAAAACAGCCCAGTTTTACCATCCCGGTTTCGAACTTCCGTGCACCGATCGTCACCCGCACCGGTTGATAGTTATTTTTAAGGTCCGAGTTTGTAGTTAGCGCCCCTAAATTAACCCATTCGCCGACAAAACTGTGCCCCAGAAAACCGGCGTGATGTTTATTGGCATAACCCTGAAACACGCACTCTTCAACCTCACCGCCAATCCGGCATTGAGGACCAAAACTGCAACCCGGTCGGACAAAAGCGCCATCGACTATGGTCCCGGGTCCGATATAGCAAGGTCCTTCCACCACACTGCCCGGACGCACCTCAGCCCCTTGATCGATAAAAACCGGCCCCTTTTCCGTAACGACCTGCGCTCCCGGATATATCTTACCGCCCTTTTTAACAAACACCGAACGCCTTTTCCTGAGTAAATTTAGTTCCCGCTGAAGTTCTCGATAATTAAGCCGAACAATATCCCAGGGATAAAAAACCGCTTCGGCAGCAATCTCCCTTGCCGGCAGGCTATTTAAATCGGGCAAAACTGTACGACCGGTACGCCGATTTAACCGGAACCCGATGGTTCTTCCCATCGCCGTAAACTTCTCGTCGCGCCCCTCAATCGGGATTGGCTCAAAAAGAATTGCGCCGGCATAGAGGAAAAGCGCCGGTTGACTCGGTGTCTCGTTTATTCTGGCTGCGGGATACTTTTCCGCAACAAGTGCCGCAATCTCATTTCGTACCCAGAAAAAAAACTTCTCCCCGGGATATAACTTTTGTATTTTTTCCAAGAAGCTAAAACAACCACATCTCAGCTCAAAAATCGCCCTCAGGTCGATAATCGGGCCAAAATTGCGCCCAAAATTCCCCTCATAAATACAAATCATAGCCAAGAATAATAACCACACCTGTACCTGTCAACTGGCAGCGGTGAAAAATAAACCTCTTATAAAAGTCTACTGCTTAAAGCACTCCTGCCTTTTGTGCAGAATCGTCCACTGCTCGTCGACATAACGCTGAATTTCGGCGATGACCTTCGTACCTTCAGGGTGTTCAAACAGATGCCGGAATCGGCCCTGGGGCTTCAAGAACTCTTCGACCGGCAACTTTTTAGCCGGCTCGTAGTTAATTTTGTAAGAACCGTTTTCGTACTCATAGATGGGCCAGTAGCAGGTGTCAGCAGCAAGTTTGGACAGTTTCACCGTCTCGCCCGGTTGATGGCGCCAGCCCAACGGACAGGGCACCAGCACATTTAAAAATGTTGGGCCCGGAGTCAAAAGCGCCTTCTGGACTTTCTGCACCAAATCGCGCCAGAAGAAAACCGTTGTCTGCGCCGCATAAGGAACTTCATGACCGATGACAATCTCCATAATGTTCTTTCGATGCTGAACTTTGCCCGGCAGAATTTTGCCTGCGGGCGAAGTTGTCGTATCCGCTCCATAGGGCGTTGCCGAAGAGCGCTGAATACCGGTGTTCATGTACGCCTCATTGTTGGTGCAAACATAGAGAAACCGGTGTCTTCTTTCCAGTGCGCCGGAAAGCGCCTGCAGTCCAATATCATAAGTCCCACCATCACCGGCAAAGGCGATGATTGCAATATCCTCATTAATCCGCCCGGCCTTGCGCAAGAACCGATAAGCCGCCTCCACGCCAGCCGCGGTTGAAGCAGCAGTTTCAAAGGCGGTATGAATCATTGGCACCTGCCAGGCGCTGTGCGGGTAAATCGAGGAGAAGATTTCGAGACAACCGGTAGCCATCGTTGTCACCACCGGCATACCGGCAGTCTGGGCGGCAAGCATAATCTGCCGCACCGCCAGCGCTTCACCGCACCCAGCACAGGCGCGATGACCGTGAGAAAAAAGTTCCTGATTTTTTGCCAGGTCAGCAAGTTTCAACATTTTCACCTCACTCCCACATAAGTTACGAACTCATCCTTTTTCCCTGAAAGAACCTGCTCAAAAACCGCAATCGCATCGTCCGGGGAAAACTCCTTACCACCCAAGCCGTAAACATAGGAATAAACCTGGGGTTTTTCCTTCAGGTCATAAAGAACTGAAGTTACTTCGGTGAACAACGGCCCACCATAAGAGTTGACCGCATCAGCCCGGTCGAGGACACCAATCCTCTTAAACTTGCTCAGACTTTCCTTTAAGAGTTGCCACACCAGCGGCCGGTAAACTCGCAATTTCACCATCCCGACCTTTTTCCCTTGCGCCCGCATTCGGTCAACCGCAACCCGGCAGGTCCCGCAGGCTGAGCCCATCAAAAGCAAAACCGCTTCGGCATCTTCACACCTGTACTCCTCAAGCACTGGATAAGTTCGGCCAAAACGCTTCCCGAACTCCTCCTGAACCGCCTGGATAATTGGTAGGGTCTGGTTCATCCCTTCAATCTCACCCCGTTTGAACTCAAAGTAGTAATCCTGTAATGTCGCGGGGCCGACAAGAATCGGATTCCGCCAGTCCAGAAGATTGTACTGGGGTTGCCGGACACCAAGAAAATCTCGCACCGCCTGGTCGTCCAGAGTTTCAATTCGCTCCTGACAGTGGGAAAGAATGAACCCATCAATCGCCACCAGTGCCGGCAGATTCGCCTTTTCGGCAATTTTGACCGCCTGAATTAGTGTGTCATAGCCTTCTTGCACCGTTTCGCAGAAAAACTGCATCCAGCCGGAATCCCGCGACGCCAGGGAATCGGAATGGTCACCGTGGATGTTCAACGGCGAAGAAAGCGAACGGGACGCAACCGCCATCACAATCGGCAACCGTAACCCTGCAGCGATAAAAACCATCTCATGCATCAGCGCCAGTCCCTGCGAAGCGGTTGCCGTCATCACCCGACAACCACACGCCGCCGCACCGATGCAAGCGGTCATCGCGGAGTGTTCGCTCTCCACCGCCACAAACTCGGTATCAACCTCACCATCACTAACATAATTAGAGAACAACTGGACAATCTCGGTCGATGGGGTAATCGGATACGCTGCGACCACATCGGGGTTAATCTGCTTCATCGCGTAGGCCATTGCCTCGTTACCAGTTTTGGCAAGGATCATTTTCGCTCCTTTTCCATTGTAATTGCCTTTGCCGGACATATACTGGCGCAGTTTCCGCACCCTTTACAGTATTCGTAGTTAATCCCAATCACCTTGCCCTCTTTAACCACAATTGAACTGTCCGGGCAGTATACCCAGCACATCAGACACTGTTTACACTTCTCCTTATCCCATACCGGTCGCATACTGCGCCAGGCACCGGTTTTATTTTCCTTTACCGCTGCCATATCGGTAATTATTGCACCGCAGGGCAACTCGCGCCATCCTTTAGCTTTTGCCATCACTCCTCCTTTAAGCCAGACCCCTTACTTCATCAAAAGCGCGCCGGATACTTTTCAAATTATCCTCAACCAGTTTTGGCCGGCCCCGAAACTTTACCGAGAGTTTCTCTTTTATCGCCTCAAGCATCGGCTCCAGCTGGAGCACGCCGGTAACACGAACCAGTGCGCCCAGCATCGGTGTGTTGGGTACATCGCGTCCTATTGTCTCCAGCGCAATTTTTGACGCATCAACTGTGTACACCTTAACAGTTGCGGGCAAAGATAACCTCTTGCGCAACTCCTCAGGACTCTCGGTGGTATTGACCAGAAGAATCCCGTTATCTTTCAAACCGTCGATAACGCGGGCAGGTTCAATCAATGAAGAGTCCAGGACCACAACGATGTCCGGGGTTTTTATCCCGGAATGGGAGTAAATCGGCTTATCAGCCAGCCGGTTAAAAGCGGTCACGGGTGCACCCATCCGTTCCGGACCATACTCCGGAAACGCCTGAATAAACTTCCCGGTGTCCAGTGCTGCTTCGCCAAATAACAACGCTGCGGTCTTGGCTCCTTGACCACCACGCCCGTGCCAACGAATTTCAAGAACTTCACTCATTGTGCCTCCATTTTTCTATTGTAGAGTAAAACATTTCCCGTATAGTTAGACTAAAATTTTACCACTGGGCAAACACGATGTCAAAATCTGCACTAAACTTTTACAAATCCACCGCGAAAAACATCATATCAGATTAATGCCCAAGGCATAACGAGATAACCTTATATATTTTAAGTTACGAAAAAACAGCCTAAGGTGACAAAAACCCGATCCAGTAGTCCACAGGCAATCTCTGGGATAGCCTTCTTTCCCCCTTTTAATTTATCCCTGTTTCCATACCTTTTATTTTCCCGGAAGTTATTTCAGAAACCGTTTTGGACTCTATCTTATTGACAATCAATAATGTTATGCTCATAGCCATCATACCCACCCTTTGTTAAACACAATCCCGATAATCACCCAACCTGACATTAATACCGTCCGTTGGTCTATTCGCCATTCTGCCTCAAGACCCGCTTCCAAATAGGTTACCCGGACCCAGTACCCGGAACTCTTATTCAACCTCCGGAATGTAAACCATCATATCAGTAACCATCTTCCACCTCTAAATTATCCCCTTTGATTTTACCGCACCCGCACAATTTGACACCGACTGTAAAAAGGCTATAACAACTTTGATGCGCGGACAAGAGTCAAAAGCCAATTTCGTCCATCTCCACAACCATTCTGAATTCAGCCTTCTTGACGGTGCATCCCGCATTGACGAAATGGTACAACTGGCAAAGGAGATGGGGATGGAAGCGGTAGCACTAACCGACCACGGCGCTATGTTCGGGGTGATAAAATTTTACCAGGCTGCGCAACGGACAGGTGTAAAACCGATAATCGGTGCTGAAGTTTACATCGCCCCGCGCGACCGACGCGAAAAAGAACATAACATCGAGGTCCCCGAAGCAAGTTTTCATCTCACCCTGCTCTGCGCCAACGAAACCGGATACCGTAATCTGGTCAAACTGGTGTCGCTGGGCTACCTTGAAGGCTTTTACTATAAACCACGCATCGATAAAGAACTTTTAACCCAGTACCACTCCGGGCTCATCGCCCTTTCCGGTTGTTTGAAGGGCGAGGTCAACTGGTATCTTTTACACCGGGACTTCGATTCGGCAATGCGCGCTGCCGCCCGTTATCAAGAGATCTTTGGCCGGGAAAACTTTTACCTTGAGGTAATGCGCACTGGCTTACCTGAACAGGAACAACTTATTCCTGATATTGTCGAATTAAGTCGCGCCCTTGACATTCCCATTGTTGCCACCAACGACTGCCACTACCTGAAGCCCGAAGACGCCCGGGCTCAGGATGTTCTCGTATGCCTGCAGACCAACAAAAGACTAAAAGACAAAGAACGCCTGCGTTTGCCGGGCAGCGGATTTTATTTCCGCAGCGCAACCGAGATGTACGAGCTTTTCCAAGACCTGCCTGAGGCGGTATTAAACACCCGAGTGGTGGCAGAAAAGTGTAACTGTTATCTTGACCTTGAACACCGCCAGTTCCATCTGCCGGCGTTCAAACCTCCGGCGGAATTTGAAGACGAGTTTCGGTATCTCGTTCATCTCGTCAACAAAGGTGTCCGGCAACGCTATCGGTCGCTAAACCCGGCGATTGAAGAACGGCTAAATTACGAACTGGATGTGATTCACCGGATGGGATTTGCCGGTTACTTCTTGATAGTTCACGACCTCGTCCAGTTTGCGAAAAACAAGGGAATCCGTGTTGGCCCTGGTCGGGGCTCTGCAGGCGGTTCTCTGGTTCTTTACTGCCTGGGTGTCACCGAGATTGACCCTTTGAAATACGGGCTGCTCTTTGAAAGGTTCTTGAACACCGAACGGATAACCCTGCCCGATGTTGACATTGACTTTGCTGATAGCCGGCGCCAGGAGGTGATTGATTACATCCGGAGTCGCTATGGCGAAGACTCCGTGACTCAGATAATCACTTTTGGAACTCTGGGTTCACGCGCCGTTATCCGCGATGTTGGCCGGGTGCTCGACATCCCGATTTCGGAAGTTGACCTCATCGCCAAGCAAATTCCCCAGGGCAGCGAACTTGCTGCCGCCCTGAAACAGGTCCCCGAACTTCAGTTTCTCATCCGATCCAAACCCGAATACCAGACGATGTGGGAAATTGCCTTGAAACTCGAAGGGTTATCCCGCCATGCCTCAGTCCACGCCTCAGCAGTGGTCATCACCCCACGCCCCCTGCTGGAACTCATTCCGCTTTACAAAGTACCCGGTGGTGAAACCTGCACCCAGTACGATATGTACACCCTCGATGACATCGGCATCCTGAAAATGGACATACTGGGCTTAAGGACACTTACGGTCATTGACGAAGCCGAAAAACTAATCCAGCAGCACACCCCGCAGTTCCGTATCGAGGATTTGGACTTTTCCGACCGGCGTAGTTACGAACTTCTGCAGCGCGGGGAGACGGTCGGGTTGTTCCAGTTAGAATCTGCTGGCATGCGCGACCTTTGCAAACGAACCCAGCCCGAAAAACTGGAGCATATCATTGACTTAATCGCCCTGTTCCGACCCGGACCTATGAATTTAATTCCCGAGTATATCGACCGCAAAAAAGACCCCACCAAAATTAAATACGACCACCCCCTTCTTGAACCTTTCTGCCGCGACACCTTTGGCATCATCATCTATCAGGAGCAGGTAATGCAAGCCGCGCAGGCACTTGCCGGTTACACGCTGGGGCAAGCCGACATTCTCCGCCGGGCAATGGGCAAGAAAAAACCGGCGGAGATGGCAGCCCAGCGTGCAACCTTTATCGCCGGCTGCGAAAAGAAATCCAACCTTTCCCGGGAACGCGCTGCGGCGATATTTGACCTCCTCGAGAAATTTGCCGGTTATGGTTTTAACAAATCCCATGCCGCCGGTTACGCCTGCCTTTCCTATATCACCGCCTATCTCAAAGCCAACTATCCAAAAGAGTTTATCGCTGCGGCACTGACGAGCGAATTGGGCGACTCTGACAAACTGGCGAAGTTTATCAACGAAGCACGGCGTATGGGCATTAAGGTGCTGGGTCCGGATGTGAACCAAAGCGCGGCAAAATTTACAATTGAAAAAGATGCCGTGCGCTATGGACTTGCCGGAGTGAAAAATGTCGGCATTGGTGCCGCCGAACTCATTGTTGAAGAACGGCAGAAAAATGGACCGTACCAGAACCTCCTTGACTTCCTCGTACGGACGCGGGGCAAAGTCAATCGCAAGGCGGTCGAATCGTTAATCAAAGCCGGTGCCTTTGACGCCTTCAATCCCGATCGGACCCAGTTGCTCGCCGAACTGGAACCGTTATTGACCAAAGCCGCTTCCGAAAAACTGCTCTTTTACGACCGGCAGTTTCAACTGTTTGGTTCGGAAACAGACGATCCATCGGCTCCTTTGGTAACAAAGAAGAGTACGCCCCGGACCGTCATCATCAACTATGAAAAGGAGGCATTGGGGTTTTACTTCTCCTCCCACCCGCTCGAACGCTACCGACTGGAGTATAGCGCCCTTGCCCTCACACCAATCGCCGAACTGGAAAATCGGGAAGAAGGAACATCGGTCGCTATCGGCGGTATTATCACCGCCCGCAAGGTCCGCAAAGACCGCCGGGAACGCGACTATTTTATCCTGACACTGGAAGACTTCAACTCCTCAGTCGAAGTCATGGCTTTCAGCAATGTCATCGAAACCTGCCGGGAAGCACTTGTACCGGACAATATCGTCATCGTCCAGGGAAAGGTCAAAACTCGTGCCGCGGGTGACGCCTCAGGCACGAGCGGTATCCCTCAGTTGTGGGCGGACGCCGTCTACAACTTTGACCGCGCCCTGCAGTTTATCAAAAAGGTTGTCCTCGAACTGTCGGAAACTGAACTGGACGACAGCCTGGTCACAAAAATCCGGGAAACACTCAGCGCCTTTCCCGGCGAAGTACCGGTGGTAATCAGCCTTACTAAATCTGATAATGAAAAAAGGCGTCTTCTGTTAAAGAAGTACCCGGTACAGCTGGAACCAAAACTTATTGCCGAACTCAGCAATCTTGTCGGTCCGGATCGCGTGCAACTCTTCGGCAGTCTGCCGCAATTAGAAACCCGCAGTTATCTGCGTGCGGGGCAGCGGCGCGTCCAGACCCGTTAATCAAATGTCAACGCCTCCAGCCTTCTTATCCGCTCACTGAGCGGTGGATGGGAGGCAAAAAGGCTGGCCTGTTCACCTCTGTCTTTGCCCAGGGGATTGGCGGTGAACATATGGGCGGTGGCTTCTGATGCGGTGGTTAACCTCCCTGACGACAAACCAATCTTCCGCAACGCCCGTGCCAGACCAATTGGATTGCGCACAATATAAGCACCCGAAGCGTCGGCAAGAAACTCCCGCTGCCGTGAAATCGCTGCCCGGATAAGCGCCACAAGAATTGGCGCCACAATCGTCAGTACCAGTCCTATG
The DNA here is from genome assembly GCA_964626075.1 of uncultured bacterium. Lineage (GTDB taxonomy): Bacteria > Hydrothermota > Tepidihabitantia > Tepidihabitantales > Tepidihabitantaceae > Tepidihabitans. The sequence goes on along the minus strand of CAZVDD010000011.1, from coordinate 79,692 downwards.
AGTAACAGTATCACTCCGCTCTGACCTTCACCCCGGGAACGCGAATCCCGCCGCCGGCTGCCACTTGCGAAAAAACTCCAGCGTAAAAATATGTCCCGGAACAAAATTATTAGCCCGCCAATAATTGCCACCACCGTCATCAAAAGGATGTCATAGTTCCGGATATGGGCGACTTCATGGGCGATAACACCCTGCAACTCCTCACGGTCCATCATCTGCAGCAATCCACGGGTTACCGCGACCGCAGCATGCTTGGGGTTTCGTCCGGTGGCAAAGGCGTTTGGGGCATCGTCATCAATTACATACACCCGGGGCTTCGGAATTCCGGCTGCCAGTGCCACCTCTTCAACAACATTGTGCAAAAGATAAAACTCCTCCGGGGATGCCGGTTGCGCCCGATTAACCGCCAGCGCCACTTTGTCTGAGTTAAAGTAACACACCAGATTGTAAACTACAATAAACAAGCCGTACAGGATATAGTACTCTATCCCCCAGTTGAAGAAATAACCCAGAAGAAAACCGACAAACCCTAACAGGAGAGAAAAAATCAGGATAAAGAAGGCGGTGTCTAACTTATTCCTGCTGATTAAATTATACAGGTTTTCCCGCCGCCTTTGCCTTGTTAAATCCATCTTCACCAAATTACCGTTTTAAAACTGTACCTTGGGTGCCTCACGCTCTGCTTCCGGCACGGTGTAAAACTCCGCCGGCCTAAAACCAAACCACCCGGCAATGATGTTTGAAGGAAACATCTGGACCCGATTGTTGTAGTCCATAACCACATCGTTGTAAAACTGCCGGGCAAAGGCAATTTTGTTCTCAGTATGGGCGAGCTCCTCCTGAAGTTTCAAAAAGTTCTGATTTGCCTTCAGGTCCGGGTAGTTCTCCACCACGGCGAACAGTGTCTTCAGCGTTTCGCTCAGCTGGTTGTTTGCCCTTGCCGCCTCAGCAGGACCTTTCGCGCTCATTGCCTGTTGCCGGGCTTCGGCAATTTTTTCAAATATTGCCCGCTCATGGGCAGCATATCCTTTGACCGTTTCCACAAGATTGGGAATCAGGTCGATGCGCCGTTTTAACTGGACATCAATCTGATGCCAGCCATTCTGAACCCGATTACGACTTCTTACCAGTATGTTGTAAGTGCCGATGAAAAACAGCACCAGAAGACCGATTACAACTGCAATTATTATTCCGACCATAACTCACCGCTTCCTTTCTCCCTGCTGAACACAGGGAATTTAACTCCTTACTTCTCAAACTCAAGATGAATCTTCAATCGCGGGGTTGTGAACTCATCCGGTAAGGGCGGTAATTTACCGGTAACGAGCACCGCCCGCACACAGGACTCGTCAAAAAGCCCATCGCCTGAAGTCTGCTCCAGTTTCACATCAGTTAGCCGGCCATCCCGCTCAATCACAAAAAACACCGTTGCCTTCACCCTTTTTGTACGGACATAAGCCGGGTCCTCCCAGTTTTGCCCGATGCGCTCCAGCATCTGCTGTAAATAGTAATTATATCCAAGAACCGTAGCACCCTCAACCCGGGCACCAAGACCTTGGTTCCGCACAACATCATCTCCCTTCTTCGTCTGCGTTTTCGGCACCGGCTTCTTTTCCGGCTTTTTCGCAACTACTGGCTGGGGCGCCTGTTGTACCAGATGGGTCGATGGCTCCTTTACTTCGCTCTCATCTCGGGCACCCGAACGAAGAATCTCTACTGTAATCACCGCCGGACGGGTAACCTCTTTTTGCCCTGGTCTAATCCGGGTCGCAACCGCAACGCCGACCAGCACCAGAATATGGCCCGTGAACGACAGTAACAGATCCCGCTTCATTTTTAAAATTATACCGTTATTTGGGCAGTGCGGTCAACCCGATGTTTGATATACCCTGCTCTCGGACAATACCCAATATCTCGATTATCGTTCCGTAGTCAACCCGCCGGTCGGCGTGAAGATAAACCCGGTCATACTCGCCGCGCGCCAACTGGTCGGAAACAGCTTTAGCCAGGCCCGGCATCGAAACCGCTTTTGTCCCAACAAAAATTTGCCCGTCGGCTTTAACAGAGATTACTAAACCGGCACGGGTTTGTGGTTCGGGCCGGCTCGTCCGGGGCAAATCAAGGTCAATACCCTGTTGTCGGCTCAAAGCGGCCGAGACACCGGCGATGAGGAAGATTATCATCAGGGTAAAACTGACATCCGCCAGTGAGGTGATGTTCATCTCGGCAAGAAATTTCAGCCTTCGCTCCTTCATTTCTCTTCCTGCCGGTTGTTTAACTGTGCGGCTATCACCTCCCGACGGAAAACACCGGTCATTTCCGAAACAAACCGCTCCATCTCGGACTGCAAAGCCCTTACCCGCCCAACAAAGTAGTTGTAAAACAAAGCGGCCGGAATCGCCACCAAAAGCCCCATCACCGTCGTCACCAGGGCATCAGAAATTCCGGGAGCAATCAACTGCAAGGTTGGCATCTGCGCCCCGCGCAACGAAAGAAATGTCCTCAAAACACCCTGGACCGTGCCTAAAAGCCCGAGAAAAGGCGCTACCATCGTCGTGATTGCCAGAAATGAAAGCGAAGACTCCAGCCGGTCGGTTTCCCTTGAACCTGCCCGCTCCATCGCCTCAGAAATGTTGGGAACCAGTTGGCCCAGGACCTCAGTTCCGACACCAGCGCCAAACTGTCCTTTCAGTACCTGCCACTCTTCGACCGCAGCGTTCAACAAGGCGGCAAGGGGCGATGCCGGAAACATCTTTGTCAGTTCCTGATAATCCTTCAGTCCCCGGCGGTATCCAAACACATTCAAGAAACCCCTTGTTTGAACAGTTGCCTGCCGATATTGCCGCAACTTTCGGAAGAATATCGCCCAGCTTACCACCGACAGTACGAAAAGAATGAGAATGATTCCCAGCGCAAACGGTCCGGCTGAGACAAAGGGACCAAAAAAGCCGTTCGCGGGCATTTGACCTTACCGTTCCGGCTTTAACTTATCATGAGCCAGATTTGCCTCTGGTGTCCCGGGATACTTGTCAACCACCTCTTTGAACCTCTTCTGGGCAAGCCCCTCTTTGCCCTGCAATTGATAAATTAGACCCAACTTGTATATCGCCGCCGGCACCTTATTACCCTGGGGATATTCACTGATGACCCGTTGAAACTCGGCCTCGGCACTGTCCAGTTGTCCGAGTGAATAAAAACATTCGCCAACCCAGTACTGGGCGTTGTCCGCCATCTCGCTCGAGGGAAACAACTTGATAAAACGGCGAAAGCCGATTATCGCCACCTGATAATTTCCCCGGGTAAAATCGAGGTATGCGGTGTTGTAAAGCCGATCGGCATCAATCCCAAAATTTACCGTTTCGGGCGCAGCTACCGGTATTGACTCGTCGCGCGCTGGCGTCTCCGGAGTTAAATCCCCGCGCCACGCACCGACCCTCCTGCCAATTCGGTCCAGCCGCTCGCCAAAGTCGTTTAACTGCGCGTCAACCTCATTGAGCCTTGCCGCAACACCCTCCAGGCCGGTCAGGGCATCGGCGCGCAGTCGATTGAGCGCTTCGCGCTGCGCCATTTGCTCTTTTTCCAACCGCTGCACCTGCAACGCAATCGAATCAAGTAGTTCACCCCGCCGTACAAACTCGCGCTGGAGACCGCAACCCGAAAATAAGATGACAGCCAGCAGGCTTGTGATGGCTGCCAGATATTTGCTGGCGGACCGTTCCTGCCTACCGGCTGTCATTGACCATCAATCTTAAATTATAAAGGTTACTTCGCGGTTGTTTTGAACTCGCAGCGCCGGTTCAGGTGATACTGGTTCGGGTCGTTCGTCACCAGCCGCTCCTCACCGTAACTGATGGTGTTGAGCAGTCCGGCGTCAACGCCCAATTTAACCAGATAAGACTTTGCCGACTCTGCCCGGCGCCAGCCCAATGCCATATTGTACTCTGAGGTGCCCAGCGGGCAGCAGTGACCCTCAATCGTCACCGAAAATTTCTGTCCCGCATTAACCGCCTTCTTAATCTGGTCGGCATTCGCCTGAAGGATTGTGGCATCACCCGGTCTGATGTCCGACTTATCAAAGTCAAAGTAAATAGTCTGGAGATTCAATTCCGCCGGGGTCGGTGTAATCTCTTCCTCTACCTGGGGTTCTTCAACAATAACCGGTTCTTCAGCCGCCGGCTTCACGCACTTTTTCGGACACCCCATCAGTGCCAGTGCGAACATAAAAGCCAGCAACATTATCGTAACTCTGGTTACTCTCTTCATACTTACTCCTCCTGTTTAATTGCCTAAAGAACTTAACGCTTAAATTTAACGAGTTTTTGTCCTTATGTCAAGAAAAATTTACCCCTTAACCCTTGCCACTTCTGCCCGGTGATTCAAGTGGAACCCCTGCCTGGCATAACGGGCAGTTATCAGGCTGGTAGTTTATCACCTGCTCCCGATAAGTTGCAAAAAAGGGCACCGGGAAATTAACGCCGAAAGAGCGGTCAATAAATACGCCTACCCCAACAATTTGTGCGCCCGTCGACTCAAGTGCCCCAAAGGTTTCTTTAATTGACCCGCCGGTGGTTAACACATCGTCCACAATCAAGACCCGGTCTGAACCGGCAACCGAAAACCCCCGGCCAATCTTCCGACCGGCCTCTGACTTTTCCGCAATGACGCAGCGACAGCCCATCTGGCGTGCCACTTCATAAGCAACAATCACCCCACCGGTCGTGGGCCCGCAAACCACGGTAACTCCAGCACGCTGAAACCGTTCTCCAATCGGTCGGGCAAAACGCTCACACAGTTCGGGCCGTTCAAGTATCCGAAACTTCTCAAAATATCTTGCGGAATGTAGCCCTGAAGTCAAAAGAAAATGGCCCTCCCGCAACGCCCCAACAGCGCGCAACAAACGGGCAAAATCATCATTCATCTCCCCTCCCCAACTGCCTTTTAATCTCCGCAATCACCAATCCCGGGTCTACTGCCTCGTATATCGGTCTTCCCACAACAATGTAATCCGCTCCGGCTTGCGCCGCCGCTATTGGTGTCAATGTCCGCGCCTGGTCGTCAATTGAGGGCACTGTTTCCAGTCTTATGCCCGGGGTCACGATTGCAAGTTTCGGACCGCACCGTTTTCGAATCAACTTAATTTCTAACGGCGCCGCGACGACCCCATCGCAACCCATACTCTGTGCCAGTTCTGCCAGCGCCAGAACCCGGGTTTCCACCTCCTGGTCGCAGCCCGTCACCTGCGCCAGAGCCGAACGGTCGAAACTGGTCAACACCGTCACGCCCAAAACCAGCGGTTTTTTCTCCCCTGCCGCCTGCGCCGCTTTAACCGCCGCGTACAACATCGCCGCCCCGCCCATTGTATGAACGGTCAACATCTTCACCCCCAGTTCTGCTGCCGCCGCCACCGCCTTGGCAACAACCGATGGGATATCGCAAAACTTAAGGTCGAGAAAAACCTCTGCCCCTTGAGAAACAAACTCCTTCACCAATTCTGGGCCCGTTCTGGTCCATAGGTCAATGCCTATTTTGTACACATCAACCCGAGACCCAACTCTTTGATAAATCTCTCTTGCTCGCTCCTTACTGTCAACATTTAAAGCCAGAATTAACCTGGTCATCTACCTCTCCTCTCAACAGAAACAACCCTCTCCTGCCTTTCCTCGAACATCATCCCAGTTCTGCCAGCCCTGAATGCGCGCCAACCTTCTCAACCCCTTCAGCACTTCAACCGCGCCGTCCGGCCGCGTTAAGTTTGCCGTTCCCACCTGAACCAGATGGGCACCGGCGCTGATGAACTCAAACGCATCCTGCCCCGTCCTGATTCCTCCTATCCCGATAACCGGAATCTTAACCGCCTTCGCCACCCTTGCCACGCAATACAGGGCGAAAGGTTTTATCGCCGGACCAGAAAGCCCACCGGTCTTGCCGCCAAGAAATGGTCTGCCATTTTGGTCCAGCACCAGAGCAAACAGCGTATTTATCAAACTTACCGCATCGGCGCCCGCTGCCTCAGCCGCTTTTGCCGTCTCTGCCGGGTCAACAAAGTTTGCGGTCAACTTCACGACCAGCAACTTATCGGTCCTCTTGCGCACCGCCCTTGTAATCTCCGCGACCCGCGACGGGTTCTGGCCAAAAGCCACACCGCCTTCCTTCACATTCGGGCAGGACAGGTTCAGTTCCAGTCCAGCAACTGGTGTCTCTTCGAGAATCTCGGTTAACTCACAGAACTCGTCTCCACTCCCTGCCGCCAGGTTAACAAGAACCGGACATTTAAGTCTTTTAAGCCGGGGCAGAATATCTGTTTTAAACACCGCAACCCCGGGGTTCTCCAGACCAACTGAATTTACCACCCCACTTGGCGTTTCCACAATTCTGGGCGGTGGATTGCCCGCCCTCGGTTTTACTGTCAAACCCTTGGTAACAACACCACCGAGCCGATTCGCCACCGCTAAAAACTCCAGCCCGAAGCCGAATGTTCCGGATGCGGCGAGCACTGGATTGGGAAATTTCACATTGCGGATAAGAACCTCAAACTTCACAGCACCACCTCATCCAGACTCACAACCGGACCATCCTTACACAATCGCAGATATCCCCCCGCTTTTTTCTGCACCGCGCAGCCGTAGCAAACCCCAATACCACATCCCATCCTCTCCTCTAAAAACGCCCAGACCTTGACCTTTTCACTCAACGGGTAAAGCGCCTTAATCATCCCCTTGGGTCCACAGGCGTAGACAACCGGCGCCCGCATCTCTGATAGCACCGGCGCCAGCGCCTCGGTCACCAATCCCTTTACACCCTGACTGCCATCTTCGGTTGTTAACTGCACCTTTACCCCGACTCTTCGAAAATCGGACACCATAATCAACTCTGGGGCGCAGCGCGCCCCCAGCAGCACGACAACCTGATTCGCCTTATGCAATACTCTGGTGAGATAAAGCAATGGCGCCACACCGACACCACCCCCACAGATTACAACAGTCCTGTTCCTTACCAGAGGCGCCGGTTTGCCCAACGGCCCGATGATGTCCCACTTATCTCCCTTTTTACTACGGGCAAGCCTTTCGGTCCCCGGTCCCACAACCCGAAAAACTATCCTGATTTTATCCCCATTGACATCCGCCACAGAAAAGGGCCGGCGCAAAAGCAAATCCGTCCCTTCTGATACCTTAACCCCGATAAACTGCCCGGGCTTGATTTTCTGACTGATTCTCGCCTCGGAAATCCAAACCGAAAATATCTCGCTCCCCAACCGCTTGACCTCGGTTACTGGACCGTTCGCCTGGATAACCAAACCTTCCTCCGCACCGCCTTAGCGCTTAAATTTCTCCAGCCACCGCTTCGCCTCAGTAGCGAACTCCGTATCAGGATACCAACGAACGATTTTGTTCAACTCCTCAAGGGTAGCGCTGGTATCTGCCCTCTTGTACAAAAGAATCCACGCCCGAGCCAAAAGCGCCTTCGCTGCCCAGTTGCTCTGGGGAAAGGAGTCGTAAACCTGCTGGTAAAGAAGCAGCGCGGTATCAAAATCTCCCAGGTTCAGGTTGTGTACCTCGGCAAGCAAAAACTTCATTTCCGCCGCATCCCTAATGCCTGTTGTATCTTCCTCCAGCGCCTTGAGCAACGCCAGCCGTTTTGCGGCCTGAACCCCCTGTTCCGAATCGGCGCGGCGCAGCCGCGCACTGTCGTAATAAACCTTTGCCCGGGCAAAATCCCTGTTTTCCTCGTAAAATTTGCCGATGAGAAACGCCGCCTCGGCACCGGTTGCGTTGTTTCCCCGAACCCGGGAAAACGCCGCCAGCGCCTGCTCGTTCTTTCCCAGCGTCAGATAGGCTTTGCCCAAAAGTAGATTCAACGCCTCGTCCAGGTCCGGATATTTGCCCCGCACCTCCTCAACCATCCGCACCGCCTCATCGCTTTTCCCCTGCTCTAATCGGCAGCGGGCAATCTTCATCTGCGCCTCGGCCCGTAGCCGGGGCAACGGCTCCAGTTCCACATAACGCCGAAGCCAGCGCTCCGCATCTTCAAACTCGCCCAGCTGCATCTTGCCCTCGGCAATACGGCTCACCGCATCCTTAACATAAGGAAAACGGGGGTAACGCTGCACCAGCGCGACAAGCGAATCAACACCCTCTCGAACCTCGCCCTGCTCAATTTCATAAGTCGCAATGTAGTAATCGGCGAGCCCACCCAGTTTAGGAGACCGCTTCTTCACACCCTCGAGCACAAGCCGGGCACTCCCCGCCTCACCGCTTCGGAAAAGCGCCAGCCCCCGATAAAGTTCCGCCTCAGGCAGATATGGCGACCGGTCAAAAGCCAGACCCAGCCTTTCAAAATAACTCGCCGCCCGGGCATAATCACCCTTTTCATAGTAACTGCGCCCAATCAGAAACAGGGCATCGTCAACCCAGCGGGATTTAGGCCAGCGATTAATCACCAACGCCGACTTCTCAATCGCCTTATCAAACTTGGGCAGTGCCGCACCTGTCTGACCCTGTGCCTTCAACCTCATACCCTCCCGATAAAACATCTCGGCATTGTAAAAGGTGTTAAAATAGGCGCAGCTGGCAAGTGCTACGCCCAGGGCAGCAATAAAACCAAATCGCAGCCAGTTCAATCTATCCTCAAAAAGAAAATACTTCTAAACCTATCTTCTGTCAAGGAAACAGCCCGCTGGAAAATTCAATGTCTGAGGAAACTCGGCCCGGGCAATCCAAGCACCGTGTCGCCCGGTTTGACATTGTGGATTAAAAACCAGCCCGAATTTACCTCCAGGGCGTAACTTGCCGGCCGGGAAGACTGATATCTGGTTTCGGTGTCAAGGGGCGCCATCTCCATAACATCGGTAATCACGCCCTGCTTATCGATGAAGGCAATCGCCAGGGGAATATAGGTATTCTTCATCCAGAAACGCAGCGTTTGCTCATTTTCAAAAACAAAAACCATCCCCGAATCCGGATGCAGTGCGGTGCGGAAGGAAAGCCCTTGAATTTGCTTCTCGGGCGTTGCCGCCACCTCAGCCTCAATCCTGTTCCCCTTGATTGTCAGGGTAAGGGCCGATTTTTCTTGCCGACTCGCTGTGCCGCTTGATTCCTGCCGCTGGAAATCAAACCGCTTCTTTATCCGACTCCGGCAAGCGCCGGCACAAAAAACGAGGAGCAACAACACCCCGACCCCGGCGCAAAAGACAAAAAGAGTCTTAACCTTCAAGGACAATCTGGGAAAGGTCTGCGACCTGGGCAAAAAGCGACCGCACATAAGAGAGCAGCCGGAGCCGATTCATCCTTAAACTTTCATCTTCACACATCACCAGTACATCATCAAACAACCGGTCAATCGCCGGGCGTAAAGAGAGCAAAAGTTCCAGTGCCGAGCGATAGTCAGCGCGCTGCAGTTTATCTTTCAGTTCGGACGCAATCTTCTGCGCCTCATCCCACAAAACCCGCTCCGCCTCTTCCTGAAACAGCGCCTGGTCTGGTAATCCAGAAACCTCCTGACCGCGCAGGATGTTTGCAACCCGCTTCTGCCCGACAATCAACCGCGCAAACTCGGGCTGGTCGCGAAACTCGACCAGCGCCTGTGCCCGGGCCCGGGCTTCACTCGGTGTGTGCCAGACCGTTGCTAAAACCGCATTCGCCACATCGTACCTTATCCCCTCCTCGGCAAGGATTGCGCTCAACCGCTCCCGGAAAAGTTCCAGCACCATATCCTGCACCTTACAGTCACTACTGCCTAACAGGGCTAAACCCTTATTCACCAGTTCGGGAATCCCCACCGGCAACCGCTTCTGCAAAATGATGAGCAGCACCCCGGTTGCCTGACGCCGAACACCGAACGGGTCCTCAGAACCGGTCGGAATCTCACCCGCAAGATAGGTGCCCACGATATTGTCGGTCTTATCAGCAATACTCAAGACGCTGCCCAGCAACGATTCGGGCAGCCGGTCTTGCGGGCTTTTCGGCAGATAATGCTCTTTAATCGCCTGGGCTATCAGGTCCGGCTCACCTAAAAGTTTTGCATAAATACCGCCCATCACACCCTGCAGCGAGGTGAACTCCTTTTCCCGCACAACCGAGGTCAACAAATCCGCCTTACATAAAAGCGCCGCCCGGTCCAGCAGAAGTTCATCAACCCCGCCAATCGTCCGGGCAAGAAATCGGCACAACTCCCTGAGCCGTTGCGTCTTTTCGTAATAACTGCCCAGCCCTTCAATCCAGACAACCCGCTTCTCCTCCTCAACCAGCGGCGTTAGCCCGACCTTCAAATCGCTTTCAACAAAAAATCGGGCGTCGCGCAACCGCGACTCAATCGCCCGCTCGTACCAGAACCGCACCCAATCCTTATCGCAACCCGGCGTGTTTGCCACCGCGATAAAGAAAGGCAGCAACTTACCGTTCTGGCCCTGAATTGAAAAACAGCGCTGATGCATCTTCAAAGCGGTTATCAAAACCTCTTTGGGCAGAACAAGATAGTCCGGATTAAACTGACACCGAATCGGCTCGGGATACTCGGTGATGTTCACCGTCTCCTCAATCAGCGCCGGGTCCGGCACAACTGCGCCCCCAACCTCCTGTGCCAGTTGCCGACAACGCTCGCTTACCGCCTCCCGCCTCTGGGCCGGATTTACCATCACCCGACAGCCCAACAGCACCCGCTCGTAATCTTCCGGCCGCGCAATCACCACCGGCTGGGAACTGAAATTACGGTGCCCCATGGTCCAGCTTCCCGACTCAATGCCGTCAAACTCAAACCGTACCTTTTCCGCACCAAAAAGGCATAAAATCCAGCGTATCGGTCGGGAAAACCGTAGCCCAGAACTACTCCAGCGCATCGTCTTGGGAAAAGGCAGGGTCGGGACCAAATCCGGGAGACTCTTTTCTAAAATCGCCTTGACCGGCACCGGGGGCACATCCTTCTTTACGAACAGATACTCGCCCTTCGGTGTTGTCTTCACATACAAATCTTCTACCCCTTTACCCTGGGCTCGGGCAAATCCGATGGCGGTTTTCGACGGCTTCCCTTCCGGGTCAAAACCCGCCCGCTTCGGTGGCCCCTGCAACTCAACCACACCGCCCGGTTTTTCTTCCGGCACATCACTTATCCTAACCGTTATCCGGCGCGGCGTGTAAAATATCTCCCCTGCGCCGGTCTTGAGTCCTTCCTCTTCCAATCGGGCACAAATCCGGCGCAAAAGCTCACACGCCGCCGGTTCAATCACACCCGGTGGCAACTCCTCGGTGCCAATTTCCAGCAAAAAACTCCTCACGCAGGGATAATATTTATCCCAGAACAAATGTCAATTCACACCATAATACATCCGAAAAACCGAGCAACTTTTTGCCCATCGTATCCCAGCCCGGGCATTGCTAACAACCGGCACCCCGCTTTTCATTTGACTAAATATCAAGCGATAGTAAAATCTTACCTGTGGCAAAAAACTGCTTGACATTACTCCTGGCAACCCTTTTGATTCTTGCCTGTCAGTCGGAAACCGCCCGCCTGCGCAAACAACTTACCAGCCTGGACCCCGAACTCCGTGCTGACGCAGCAAAACGGCTGGGCGAACTCAAAGACAAACCTTCGGTTCCTCTTTTGCTCAATCTCCTAAAAGATTCCGTACCCGTGGTACGGTTTGAAGCCGGACTGGCACTGGGCAAAATCGGCGCCAAACAGGCGATTGAACCGCTCTTCAACGCCATCACAAAAGAACCGCAGGAAGACATCGCAATGGCGTTCACCAAGGCGCTCGGTGATTTGGGCGTCGATGCGCTTGATTACCTCATCACCTTAATTAGCGCACCGCGCCGGCTGGTGCGCATAACCGCCTGCCAGGCACTGGGCAAAATCGGCGCCAACAAAGCGGTTGACCCATTAATCGGGCGTCTTAACGACCCTGACCCCCAGGTGCGCAAAGCCGCCATTTCTGCCCTGCGCCGGATTGGTGACCCGAAGGGAATGGCAGCAATCGAACGCAAACTTGCCAGCCCGGACTACACCACCCAGCAGGCAGCAGAACAGGCTTTAAGCGGTCCAGGCTACGAACAACAGCTGGATGAGATTCGCTCGATTCTGCGCCGACTAAACCGCTAAAAACCGTTCCTTTGACCAGAGTAAAACCATCCTCAAACTGGGGGCAGGAAAAAGTCCGCCGTTCAATAGATTAGACAACCCGACCTCACTACAAAACCAACCTTAAAATTACCCCGGGCGCAAATATCCCATACCATCCCGGTAACAACCCCAGGGTTGGGCAGGGAAAATTACGCCTCAGAAGCTTAACCATTGGAAACACAAACTCTTACGCCAATAATTCCCATCCCTGAACTTATACTTTAAAGTATCCAACCGCAACCAGTCACAACCCTGCGCTGGTGTTGAATTAACTCAAAATTTTCCCTGTTAAACTCAAACCGCTCGCTTTCCCCGCGTTTGTTGTCCTGCCAAATTCTCACCCCTATCCTTGACTTTAACTGAATAATTTCCTAAACTTAAAGACTGAACAATGACCATTATTATGGCGGTCGCAGCGGTGTTGAATATGGTAACCGGGCAGGGGAATTTGAAAGTTGAAATCGACCAGATGGTCTATCTCGATAGCACCCAATCGCCCTACCTTGAACTGTCTTACGAAATTCCTTACAGCTCGCTCTCTTTTGTTAGAGATTCCGGACGGTTTGTCTCCCGGTTTTGCCTCACCCTTGAGGTGCTTGACAAAAAGCACAATCTCCTTTTTGCCGAGGTGTGGGAAAGACGGCACGGCCTTGACGAATACCCGTTAACCCAGCGTTCCGATTTGAGTTTCACCGAGTTGCTCACCACGCCCATACCTCGTGCCGCAACGGTGATTCGGCTCACCGTCCAGGACCGGCAGAGCGAGCGCCAGACGGTTGCCACCCTTCCTGTTAAAATTGAACCCGGCGCCCTCCGGTTGCGTGCTTTGAAATCTGGGCAGATAAATCCCGGCCGAACTTACGGGCTTAACGACACAATCGAGATCCGGGCTGAAGCCGCTCCCGGACGCAAAGGCGACAGTGTCCAGTTTATCCTTCGTAAAGGTTCAAGGGTAGTCCAGCGCCAAACCCTTTTGGTTGTCGAATCGCTTGGCCTCCAGAGGGCGTATTTTGTTCTGCCGGTTGCCGATTCCGCGGGCAACGCCCGGCTCAGTTCCGGCACATACACGCTTGAAGCGTCTCTTTTATCACAAGAGAGCATCACCCCGGCGACGAAAACCGATTTTGCGGTCAACCTTCCTTTTTACTACGACGATAGCCTCTGGGCGGTGAAGGTTGACCAGTTGCTCTACATCGCCTCCTACGAAGAGATGCGGCAGTTGAAGAAAACACCCCGCGCCCAGCGGCTTAAGGCATGGCACGAGTTCTGGCAGGATAAAGACCCCAACCCCTCCACTGCGGTCAATGAGAAAGAAGAAGAGTACTTTGAGCGCATTGCCTACTGTGAAAAAAACTTTTCCCGGGGCGATAAGGGTTATCGAAGCGACCGGGCAAAGATTTATGTCCTGTACGGGCCACCGGACCAGATTGAGTCGCAACCCTTTAACATCGACCGACCCGCCCAAGAAATTTGGTACTACTACGAAAGAAACCTGACATTTGTATTTGTCGACCGTTTTGGGTCCGGTGAATTTGTCCTGCAAACACCGGGGAGGCGTTAGATGTTAAGTTTACTATTGCTCAGTTTAACCGTTTTCGGAACACTACAGTTTGACCTTGATTGGGCGGTTTTCTTAACTGAGAACGACTCTGGTCGGGTCGAATTTTACTACGGCGTGCCCTACGACCAGCTAACATTTCAACCCGGTACCGAGGGCATTTTTGCCCTGTTTACGGTCGCTACGGAGATGAATGGGATTGATGTCCAGTTTAGCGAATCCGGCACGATAAACAAACGCGCCCGCGTCAAAAGTTTTCAGGAGGCGGTACAGCACCAGCGGACGTTTGTTGACCAGTTCAGCATCGTTGCTCCGCCGGGCAGTTATCAGGTCCGGGTAACAATCGCCGACTCTTTGAACCAGGGCACAATTATCGACACGGTCAATATCCCGGATTTCACCTCCCACCTCGCCCTGAGTTCTATCCAGCTGGCGCTTGCCCTCCTGCGGGACACCGCCACCGGTAGACTTGTCGTTGTGCCCAATCCTGGACGCCGGTTTGACCCCCGCGCCCAAAACCTGTTCGCCTATTGGGAAGTGTACGGGCTTTTGCCCGACTCCGGTAATTACCAGTTCTCCTACCTCCTGCTTGACCTCGCAACAAAAGACACCGTTGTCCGTTCCCGGCCGGTTGTCCGGAAAAAGTCGGGCGCAAAAGCCACCGTCACGCTGGAACTGGGCATTGAAAACCTTGCCGAGGGCTCGTATCTCTTTGTCGTGAATGTCACCGACCTGAGCAACGACCAAACGGTCAACGCCCATCAGCAGTTTACCATCGGTAGTCCGGCACCAATACTCCGTCCCTATACCTTTCAACCCTCGCCCCAGGAGGAAAAGTACTACCGGAAACTGGAGTTCATCGCCACGCCCAAAGAACTGGCTTACTACAATTCGCTTTCCGACACCGGTAAAATGTCGTACCTCGCCTGGTTCTGGTCAAAACACAATCTCGCTGAGTTTGTGCGCCGCATGGAAACCGCCGAGGGACGCTACCGCAGCGGCCGGACTTCCGGCATAAACACCGACCGGGGTCGGGTGTATGTCCGCTACGGCGAACCGGATGCGGTGGAACGCAAAACGATGGAGATGGAGATAAAACCCCGCGAATACTGGTTCTATTACCAGTTAGGCTACACCTTCGTCTTCATCGACACCCGGGGTGACGGTAATTACCGCCTCGCCTGGACCAACAGTCCTGACGAACCCGCCACCGGGCTGGAAAACCTGTTGACCCCGGAAGAAATTGACCAGTTTCGCTAACGGGTATGCCAATGGCCGAAAAAGACCGCTGCGCCCTTGTCGAATTTAACACCTTCAAGAGTGACTGGTGTGTTCTGCCCGCCGGTCTTGACTTCTCTTTGGGTGATTTCGTTGTCGTGGGCGATGAAGAGGGCGAGGATTTAGGTAAACTGGTAATGATTGACACCAACGGTGTTCGCCCCGCCGAAGCGGTCGTTTTGCGCCGGGCCACGGAAGAAGACCTCCGCACCCGCCAGGAACTGGACCGCAAAACCCAACAAACACTGGAAATTTTCCGCCGGTTGCGTGATGAGTATCGGCTGGAGATGCAAGTGGTTGGCGCCCACTGGCGGCTGGATAAGAAAAAGGTCTGTTTTTACTTCGTATCCGATCAGAAACTGAACTTCCGGATGTTCCACAAAGCGCTCGCCTCGGCGCTCAATGTACGAGTGGCAATTAAACAGATTGGCGTCCGCGACCATGCGCGCCTTCTCGGTGGCATTGGACCCTGCGGTCGCATACTGTGCTGCCAGCAATTTCTCAAAGAGTTGAAACCGATTACCCTGCGGATGGCACGCCAGCAGAACCTGTTTGTCGAACCGACCAAAATCTCCGGGCTCTGTGGCAAACTGCTCTGCTGCCTTGCCTATGAAGAAGAAACTTACCGCTGGCTACTCCTTTGTCCGCGTATCGGCGACCGGATAAAAACCGCCCGGGGCGTGGGAACGGTTACTGGAGTTGACCCCCTAACCCATCGTCTCACAGTCCGTTATCAAGAAGGCACCGAGGAAACGGTTGCGCTCGAGGAGGTGAACAACAATGAATAAATCAACATTGGCGGCGCTCGCCCGAGAAGAAGGGCTGAAGCCCAATGAACTACGCCGCTTGGTCGAATCAGGCCGGGTTGTTCTTCTGCAGAATCGGAAGCGAAAAATCAAGCCGCTCGCCATTGGCGAGAAAACCCGGGTCAAGGTCAACGCCAACATCGGCACATCGCCGGACCGGGTTGACCTGGAAACAGAACTGGAGAAACTGCGCGTTGCAATTGCTGCCGGTGCCGATACGATAATGGACCTTTCGGTGGGCGGTGATGTGGACGAAATTCGCCGGGAGATTATTCGCAACGCCCCAATTCCGGTGGGCACTGTGCCCATCTACCAGGTGGCAATAACCGCGCGTCAGCACCGGCGCTCTTTCCCCGAAGTTACCGTTAAAGACATTTTCCAGGGCATTGAAAAACACCTCGCCGATGGCGTTGACTTCATCACCGTACACTGTGGTGTCACCCGAAAAAGTTTCAGCACCGTACGCCGCCGTTTGGGTGGTGTTGTCAGCCGGGGTGGCGTGATGATGATGGAATGGATGAAGTTCAACAATCGGGAAAACCCCCTTTATGAGCACTACGACGAACTGCTCGCAATGGCAAAAGAGTACCATGCCACCCTGTCTTTAGGCGACGGCCTGCGGCCCGGTGCCATTGCCGATGCCACCGATGAGGCTCAGATTTCTGAACTTTTAACCATTGGTGAACTGGTGCAGCGTGCCCGGGTGGCTGGTGTTCAGGCAATGGTTGAAGGACCGGGTCACATTCCGATTGACCAGATTGAGGCGAACATTTTACTTGAAAAGACGGTATGCGACGGCGCGCCATTTTATGTCCTGGGTCCTCTGGTAACCGACATCGCCTGCGGCTACGACCACATTACGGCGGCGATCGGTGGCGCCCTTGCCGCCTATTACGGTGCTGATTTTCTCTGTTATGTCACCCCATCAGAGCACCTCGGACTGCCCGATGTCGAGGATGTCCGGGAAGGGGTTATCGCATCACGCATTGCCGCCCATGCGGCTGATATCGCCCGGCATCACCCGGGCGCGATTGACTGGGACAACAAACTTTCCCGCTTTCGTGCCCGCCTCCAGTGGGGCAAAATGATTGCCCACAGTCTTGACCCGGAACGGGCAAAGGCGGTTTTTGCCATTCAGCCTTCGCGCACCGAAGGCGCCTGCACAATGTGCGGCGAATTTTGTGCGGTAAAGAAAACAAAGGAGACTATTCTATGATTAAACCAAAATACAAACTCTACACACCGGGACCGGTCGCGGTTCCAGCTGACTACCTCAAAGCCATGAACAACGACCTCGTTTACCACCGCGAGGCAAGTTTTGCCTCTCTTCAGGATTCAGTGATGAAGGGACTGGCAAAACTTTTTTTTACCAGCCAGCCGGTCTATGTCCTCACCGCTTCGGGGACCGGTGCGATGGAAGCGGCTGTCGCCAATCTTGTCAACCCTCAGGACCGGGTTATCGTTGCCGTTTGTGGTAAGTTTGGTGAGCGCTGGCGGGAACTGGCTATCAGGTTCGGTGGTTATGTTGACGAACTCAATCGCCCCTACGGTGAATCAATCCCTCCCGAAGAACTGGAGCGTAAACTGAAATCAAACGATGCTGCCCGCTGCGTTTTTACCACGCTCACCGAAACATCCACCGGTGCCCTCAACGACATCAAAGCGTTCGGCGAAATCTGCTACCGCCTTAACCGAATTCTAATCGTTGATGCCGTTGCCGGTATGGGTGTTGATGAACTGCAAATGGACGCCTGGCATCTCGATGTTGTCATTGCCGGTTCGCAGAAGGGATTAGCGGTGCCGCCCGGACTGTCTTTCATCGCCCTCAGCCCCCGTGCCTGGGAGCAGGTTGAGAAGTGCAAAAACACCCGTTACTACTTTGACCTGCGCAAATACCGCCAGTTTGCCGAAAAGGGGCAAACACCCTGGACCCCAGCAATCTCAATCTACTATGCCCTTGACCTCGCCCTCAAGAAATGCCATCGGCGCGGTGTCAAGAAAATCTGGCAGGAAAAGGCAACCCTTGCCCGTTATGTCCGGGAAAAGGTCGTAATGATGGGGTTCACCATTTTCCCCAAGAACCCGGCAAACGCCCTCACTGTCATCCGCTTACCTGATGGCGTGGACGGCACGAAAATCGTTGACATCTGCAAGACCCAGAATCGCATCCTTCTCGCTAATGGCCAGGCAGAATTGCGTGGTAAGGTGGTGCGCATCGGCCATATGGCACCGATGACAAAAACCGAAGCCGACCGGGTACTAAAACAGTTCTATCAGGCTTACAAGAAGGTGGTGGAAAAGTAACAACCTGAAGGTCGCAGTAGTTAACAAGTTGTAAATTAACGAGTTAATACTGCGTTCCTGTTGCACCTGCTCACCCTCGACAAACTGTTTCCCAGCGGTTTTATTACCTAACACATTGAAAATTGATTAATTAACGTATAAAAACCCTGCGGCATAACTAGTGCATATTTAATCGGTGGGAAGGAAGATGAAATTAAAGCGCACGCGTCCCTCAAACCTCCTGCTTGCCGGGTTACTGGTAATTACGCTCGGCTGGGCAGCCAGTGCCAATTTGGGTCCGGCTGAAGCGCTTATACCGATTGCTGGTGTTATTACCGGTTTAACAATCCTTACGACTGTTGTCTCAGGCGGACCAAGGGCTTTTCTATAACAACGCTTTCGTTCTGTTAATCCTGTTCACCCGGCAGCCGGAATTTGACCATTATCCGCAAAAAAACAACGAGGTAGTTGATAAAAGAAACCACTATCAAAACCAGGACCGTGTAATCGGCAAAAACCTTCAGATGGTCCAGACGGGGTACAATTCCGCTCAAGAAACCGTTTCCGGCATCACTGCTTAATGTGTAAAAAAGAATCAGCAGGGCAAACGCACAGCCCGTAATCTTTCCCACCACATCAGAAGAGACAAAAGAACCACGAAACTTCATCACCACCGCACTGCCAGCGAGAATCAGCAAATCACGTACGATGACCGCCCCGGCAACAAACAGCGGCAGGTCGCTGATGAAAACCAAAGTAATCAAAACCGAACCAATCCAGATTTTGTCAACCAGATGGTCAAGCACCCGTCCGGTATTAGAAACCTGTCCCAATCGCCGGGCAAGAAAACCGTCCAGTGCATCAGTTGACCAGGAGATAAGCATCACAATCACCGCGGCAACCGCGGCACGCCGAAAAAGAAAAAAAAGGACCAGGGGCAAAAGCACCAAACGAGAAATTGACAGCAGGTTAGGAATGGTCAGCAAACGGTTTCCATTTCTGGGCTCGCCCTTTTCAATTTTGTCTTTCACCTTTGACTCCCGGACCATTTCAACTTTTTGCGCAGGATTGCAAAATAACTTTTCTTTTTCGGCACTACCAGCCGCACCGCGTGCTTTGCCCGGGTCACAGTCAAACGGTCACCCCGGTGAAAAACCCAGCGGTGCTGTCCGTCAAGAGTCACAACCGCCTCCTCTGATTTACCGGTAAGTTCTAATTCAACTGTCCCGTCTCCCGGTAAAACAATCGGTCTTGCGGTCAGTGCGTGCGGACAGAGCGGGGTAATGACAAGCGCCGTCATCGTCGGATAAACAACCGGGCCACCCGCGGCAAGCGAATAAGCGGTTGAACCGGTCGGCGTAGCGACAACAACCCCATCACCCACAAACTTATTCAAGAACTGACCCTGCCAGTTTAAAACCACCTCCACGACCCTGCCCGAAGGACCCATATTCACCGCACAATCGTTCAAGGCGTACCCCATCTTTTTCTGTCCCGCACCGTCAATCATCTGGCAGGCAAGCACCATCCTTCTTTCCTCGCCAAACTTACCCCGGGCAAAATCACGGATTCCCTGTCGCGCCTCACCGGTTGAAAATTCGGTCAGAAAACCAAGTCCCCCTAAGTTCACCCCCATTATCGGTGTCTCCCTTTCCCCGACTATCTGAACCGCTCGCAGAAGCGTTCCGTCGCCTCCTAACGCCACCATGAGGTCAACATCTTTAATCCCCTTGCGAAAGTGCCGAATTCCCATCGCCGGTTTGTCGGCAAGAGAAACATCAAAACCATTCTCTTTCAGCCAGTGTATTAGTTCAGGCACAAACCGTTGTGCTAAAGGTTTACTCCAGTTTACCACCAGCCCGATTTTAATCTTCTTACCGGACTTCATTCTTCACCTCCCTCATCTCTTTTCCGCCCGCCCGTTCTTTACGATAAAACACATAACGCACCTTACGGAACAGGTCGCGCTCAACTTTCGCGCCCGGTAACAACCGGCGCACAAACGCACCCTGGGTATGGTCAATTTCCAGCGCCAGAACCCCGCCCGGTGCCAGTTGTCCGAGACCTTTGGTTATCAACATCTTCACCACTTCCACCCCTTTCGCACCACCGTCAAGGCTGATGCGGGGTTCATAATCCCGCACCCGCACCGATAAACGATGTAATCGCCCACTCGGAATGTAAGGCGGGTTGGAAATCAACAGGTCCACCTGACCCCGCATAAAATTAAGTTTGCTATCGATCGGCGACACCGTCTGAACCAGTCTCACCCGCTCACTTAACCGATAGCGCCGCACATTCATCTCTGCCACCGCCAATGCCTGCGGTGAGACATCAACCGCCCAGACTTCGGCATTGGGAAACATCCGCGCCAGCGCAATGGCGATGCACCCGGAACCCGTGCCATAATCAACAATCACCTCCGGGTTCTTTACCCGCGCTGCTGCCCGAAGAACCAGTTCTTCAGTTTCCGGTCTGGGAATGAACACCCGCTCGTCAACATACAGTTCCAAGTCCAGAAAATACGCCTTCTTAACGAGATACTGAACCGGTGTTCCCCTCTTTACCGCTCTGACCATGTGCCAGAACTCCTGGACCTGCTTCGTGTCCATCTGTCGGCTATCATAATAAAGCTGGTGTCTTTTTAATCCCAGCATCCCCATTAAAAGAAACTCCGCCTCTTCCCGGCGAATCATTCGTGCCGCACTCTTTAACTCCGCAACCGTTGTTGTCTTCTCCTTATCCTGCTCCAATTCAATTTCCAAACATCCATCAGCTCTCACAGCGCCGCCTCCGCCTTCTCCAGTTCCTGAAACAGCGGGTCAAGTTCGCCATCCAGCACCGCTTCGAGATTGTGCAGGGAAAAACCGATGCGATGGTCGGTAACCCGATTCTGGGGAAAATTATAAGTGCGAATTTTCTCACTCCGTTCACCGCTACCGATTTGCTTCCGTCGGGTTTCGGTCGTGCGCGCCATCTCCTCTTGACGACGCATATCGCCCAGCCGCGCCAACAGTACCTTCATCGCCTTCATTCGGTTCCGTGCCTGCGACCTCTCATCCTGACACACGACGGTAATGCCGGTCGGAATATGGGTAAGCCGCACCGCCGAACTTACCTTATTCACATTCTGTCCGCCGTGCCCGCCAGCCCGAAACGTCTCCATCTTGATTTCATCCGGATTCACTTTCAACTCAAACTCCTCCTGCTCTAAGAGCACCGCTACCGTAACCGTTGAAGTGTGAATCCTTCCTGACGCCTCAGTTTCCGGCACCCTTTGCACCCGGTGGACACCGCTCTCAAACCGAAAGAACCGATAAGGTGAATCACCCTCCACCGAGAACACAATCTCCTTAAGCCCCTTCAGGTCGCTCGGTCGGGAAGAAAGCACCTCCACCTTCAAATTGTGTCGTTCCGCATATCTTGAGTACATCCGGAACAAATCCGCGGCAAAAAGCGCTGCCTCTTCGCCCCCTGCTGCCGCCCGAATCTCCACGATACAACCCCTTTCCCATTCGGGTGGTTTCGGTCGCAACGCCTCTTCCAGCTCTGTTACCAGTTTTTCCTCCGCCTCCTGTAGCCTTTTCAACTCTGCCTCAGCGAGCTCTCTCATCTCGCCATCCTGAGTAGTCCGAACAAGCTCTTCAACATCCCGCTGTTCCTGCCTCAATCTTTCATACTCAGTCCAGCGCGCCAGAATTGCACTCAACTGCCGGTGCTCCTTCGTCAACGTCTGCAGCCGCGGCACATCCTTCATTACCTCCTGGTCCACAAGCAACCGCTCAATCTCTATTTTGCGTTGTTGAAGCACCGCAAACCTCTTTTTAAACTTTTCAAAAGCACCTGGCATAAAAGCTTTCTTTCAGTTAAAACTAAAGGAATTGCCCCAACCGAACCACGAGACTACAGACTCTAAAACTTTGCAACTTTCCAGCCACAACTCATTATCTTTACCATAAAACCGCTGTCAACAACCTCGCTTAACTCGAATTTAACTTGACAGGAAACTATTATCCTTCTATAATCAAACTGGCTGCTGATAGCGGCTGGGGCTGAGACTAATCTAAATACTCAACCCCGGGTTACATTTTTAATTAATGAGACCAAACGCAGGCAATTAAAAGGAGGCAATGATGAGAAATCTGGTTGTCGGTTTAATTGTGCTCTTGACACTGGGGTTTGCCGACACCCTTCTTGTCGAAAACTTTGATGCTCCCTGGACACCCCAAAACCCGCCCCCGGGCTGGAAGGTTATTTACGACAGTTTAAACCCCCAGAATTATGCCGATTGGCACCGGGAACCGGCAAACGCCGCACCCTGGACCGACCATCCTTCACCATATCCGGCAATCTTCTGGCAAATGAACCAGAACCAAACCCCGGATATGCTCATCTCTCCGGTCATCAACTGCGCCACCTATCGTAATATTGTACTCACCTGCAGCACCTACTTCTCCCACCGAATTTCTAACTCCTATACCGCTCAGATCCGTTACTCAATTGATGGTGGTCAAACATTTCCTTATGTTCTTAGGGACTATTACGAACAAAATGTCGGGCCCGGTGTTCTCGAATCTTTTGAACTGCCTTCGGCAACAAGGCGCGATAGTGTTGTCATCGCCTGGGTTTTTCAGGGCGATTTGTTCAACATCAACTGGTGGATGTTTGACGATGTCGTCGTTACCGGTGACTCAATCCTTACTTACGACATCCGGTGCCAGCGTATTTTAGAACCCGACTACTTTGAACTTCCGGGTAACCTTTATCCTCAAGCCCGCTTTCGCAACATCGGTTTACAGGACCAGTACGCTATTCCGGTCTATTGCGAACTTTTTGACAGCCTTGGCAACTCTCTCTACCTGTGGCAGGACACAATTGATACCCTCCTTGCTCTCACCGGCGAGAAGGTGTCGTTTTTTGACTCTACCTCCTTCCCGTTGACCGTCGGTCACTACTCAATTAAGTTCTGGTGCGCGGCGGACTCCGACTACAACCGCGCTAACGACACCCTGACCCGCAACTTTGTGGTCTCAAACCTTGAAGAGATTGCCAATGACAACGGCACTCCTGCGGGTTATCGCACCTGGCCCGTAGGCCATTACGGCTGGGGCGCCAAATTTTCTATCTCCAACCCGGTTTTTATAGAGTCGCTCAAGGTTTATCTTAACTCGCCAGTTAACCCGGCACATTCGCGATACCAACTTGCCATCGCTCCTGACCTTGGCACCGGAATCCCCGGACCATTCCTATTTAAGACCCCGGTTCTTTACGCAGCACCTGGCGCGGGCTGGAACTCGGTCTTCGTTGCTGACACCGGCGAACAGATACCGGTTGTCGGCGACTTCTATGTTTTCTACCTCCAGGTTGGAGAACCGCCTGAATGCCCGCAACTCGCCAACGATGGCAACCTCAATAACCCCAACAACTATTGGACTTACTACCGGGACGGAACAATGCTCCCAGAAACCCCACCTGGTGACCTGATGCTCCGGGTCATTGTCAATCATAACCCGCTTACCCCTTCAAATCACGACGCCCGGGTGACATTTATTGAACAACCGCTCTATGAATTTATCCAGCGTCCTTTTGATGCGCCCTGCCCGATTCGTGCCCATATTGAAAACTTTGGCATGGAAAGTTTATACAACATCCCGGTACGCTGTTCGGTTATCGATATAACCCACAATCCGCTCTTCACGGGCTCTGCCACCATTGCCGCGCTTGGGCCGGGTGACAAAATTGCGGTCGACTTCAACGGCTGGGTCCCAACAATTGCCTCCCAGCCCTGTTCGGTCATCGTCTATTTTGACTGGAGCGGTGCGCCGGTTGGTGATGAGGTACCGCAGAACGACGAGAAACGGTTCGGGTTTGACCTTGTCAAGGGGGCTTATACGGGCAGGGTCGCCACAGGTTACGCCTGGATTGACTCCGATACTACCGGCGGTCCGGTTTACTCCTGGATTGACACCAGCGGTGCGAACATCGCCATCCAGCGGGAGGACGAATACCGCATTTTCGTACCCATCGGTTTTGACTTCCCCTACTCCGATACAACCTACAATAACTGTTATGTATGCACCAACGGCTGGCTTGCGCTCGGTTACGACCCTCACGAATTTGCGCCCAACCCGCAACGCATCCCGAACTCCAACCTACCAAACGCCCTGATTGCACCCTGGTGGGCTGACCATGAACTCCGTTCTGCCGGAAAGGTTTACTACAAAACAATCGGCCAGTCACCTAATAGACAGTTCGTCGTCATCTGGCAGAATGTCAACCTGAAGTACACCGACACCACTGACCTCGTTACCTTTGAAGCCATCCTCAATGAAAACGGCACCGTGGTCTTTCAGTATCAGGATGTAACCACCGGTGACTTGAACTACGACTACGGCAAAAACACATCAATTGGCATGGAAAACAAAGAAGGTAATGGCGGTGTCAACTACCTTTACTCCCTGTCCCCTCTCTCCGCAGCAACCAACGACCCCCAGAACCGATTAACATCAGGTCGGGCGATAAAATTGTACCATGAGTTCCGGGACGCCGCGGCACTTGATATAGTGACGCCCGCTACTTACACATTCCCAGAGACGCTTTTCCCTCAGGTCAAAATCCAGAACTACGGCACCGTGGGTGATTCTATCTGGGCTTATCTGAGAATAATGCCGGGCGATTATTTCGACTCTGTCCTTGTAACTGGACTGGCACCCGGTGCCGAGACAACCGTAACGATGCCAAGCACCTGGTATGGTCGAGGCACATTCTCGGCGGTATGTTCAACCGCAATGGCTGGAGATATCAACCCGGCTAACGACATTTTCAGCAAAGTCTTTGTCTCTTCTTCCTGGGTGCAGCGTGAAGACATTCCGATTGGTCCTGCCCGCCGCAAAGTGAAAAACGCCTCCCTCGTCTATGCCCCGGCAACAAATAAACTTTATGCGCTCAAAGGCGGGAACACAAACGAATTCTACTCTTATGACATCGCTACCGGCACCTGGGAATCACTACCAAGTATGCCACTGGACCCGTCGGGCAAAAAGGCGAAAGAAGGCTGCGACCTTACTTATGACCAGTTCACCGGTACGCAAGGCACCATATGGGCAATCAAAGGGGGCGGTGTGCCTGATTTCTACTCGTTTGACATCGCCAGCCGAACCTGGCAAATCAGGCGGTCGGTCAGCGTGCGCGGATTTACCTTCCGTTGGCCCAAAATCGGCGCCGCTCTCGCCTATGTCCCGACCCATGGTCCTGAAGGTGCGGTTTACTGCGCAACCGGCAACAACTCACTTACCTTTGTCCGCTATGATATCGGTGCGGACACCTGGGCGCGCTGTCCGGATGTACCTTTTATCCCAATCCGTCGTCGTTCCTGCCGTTACGGCACCGATATGGTGTATGACGGAGATAGCATCATCTACCTCCTCAAAGGTAACAATACCACCGAAGTCTGGAAATACTATCCCGCGTTCGACTCCTGGTATCTTACACCCCTTGACCAAGTCAGTCTAATTGGTAATCGAAACCGCAGGGTTAAAGCAGGGGGTGCGATAACTTATCTAAACTCCAACCTCTACGTACTCAAAGGTGGTAACACCCAGGAGTTCTGGTCTTATCCAGTCGGAGTACGCGACTCCTGGGTCCGGCGCTCTGACATTCCAATTGCGCTAACCGGCAAACGCACCAAAGTCAAACGTGGTGCCGCCCTTGCCGCCACTAACAGTGCCATCTTCTGCCTCAAAGGCTCCTATGTGTATGAATTCTGGGAGTACCGCCCTGAAACTGACTCCTTAGGCAATCTGCCACTGTTCTTCACCACTCCTGAGCGTCAGGGAGTAATGGCAGAAAATGTGCCATTGCCATCGGCACCTGAATTGGCTCTTTTCCCCAACCCAATCGGCAAAAACAGTCTCACTATCCTGTGCAACCTACCAACATCCCAGCACATCCGGCTTACCATCTACGATGCGACCGGCGCCCAAACCAAAAACATTCTCAACAGCACCCTGCCCGCCGGTAGGCACAAATTCACCTGGAATCTGATAACTGACAAAGGAACCTATGCCCCACCTGGTGTCTATTTCCTGAAATTGGAAACCGGCAATAAGGTATACTCTCGGAAACTTATCGTCCAGCGTTGAAAAACTGGTTAACACTGAATCGGGGGCGGTAAAACCGCCCCCGATTTTTTTATCAGCCAAATTTAATGTTTAATGACTAAAACCGATACCAGAGATAGACCGCCAGAATCAACAAGAGCACCGCAAACGTAGTTACCGCAAATGAAAGTCCAAAAGTTAAAGTTGCAAACCCAAGATTTAATGTGAATGTCGGCACTCCAATCTGCATTGATTTGAAAAAGAAATCACGGACCGGACCCGGCGGAAACAGTCCGGATAGAAAATAAGAAAGTATACTGCCGGCAATTCCCGCCACGACAATTGCCAGAATTAACAGCCCAATTGACCTGCCACCCGAACGCACTCCTCTACTCTTCATAATTTAACTCCTTCTGATTCACTCCCGATTGAAAACTATAACATCCCATTATCGTTAATCAAGCATATTCCTTTATCCTTAACTGAATCAAGCGGGCAACAATGCCGATACCGGTACCGGTTCCAACCCCTATGATGATAAACACCGGTAAAAGCCGCCAGAGCGCCGGACTCTGTATCAGTGCAAAGCGGGCAACCAGAAGTTGACCGATATTATGAAAAACACCACCCGCGACACTTATCCCTACAACACTTACCACCTTCCGACCCAAAACCCAGACAAGTAACATTGCCCCGAGTGCAATAACACCCCCAACCGCACCGAAAAAGAAGAAGGGGGTCAGAAACCGGCCGGTGATGATTGAACCCAGAATTAACTTTGCCAGAAAAACTAAAGCCGCCGCGGTTAATCCCAGATCTGTTAGCGCCAACACCACCGCAACATTTGCCACCCCAATACGCAACCACGGCAGCGGCGTTGGTAGCAAGTTCTCCACGGTGTACAGTCCTACCGCGAGTGCCCCATAAATCGCTATCCGCCTTATTCTATCTTGTAATACCATCAACCCCATCGCCCTGCGTGACTTGAACTATTACCCGATTCGGTGCACACACGCTCATCTGTCCGGAAATGCTAATCCAGCCGGTGCGAACACAGATTTTATTTAGACAGTCTGACTCCCGCACCCGAACCCGTTTACCTTTAACCTCAACGACCGTTTTCCCTACCGGACCTATAAGGGTGACAACAGTATCCGCTGGCAAGACAATCCTTTGTACTCCTTCGATTGACTTAATCACACAAACATTAGCAGTCTCCGCCCTGTTCCAGAATAAAACACCACTCCCCGCCCCCAAGACAAGGAAAAATGCAATCAGAATTAAATCTCCCACCTTAACTATTTTCACAAAACTATGTCCACCTTCCTTCCACAGCGCTGACATTTGTCATCTTTTATTCCCACAACTCTGCCCCGGTATTGACTGCGGTCAACCAGTTTCGTACCACACGCGGGACAAAATGTGTCCCGGAACCGTTCATCCAATGCGATATTCCCTAAATACACATAGTCCAGTTTATTTCGGGCAATTTCGGCGGCTCGAATAAGTGTCTCTACCGGTGTGGGTGGTTCCTCCGCCCGGTATCTTGGAAAAAAACGGGAAAAATGCAAAACCGTTTCCCTTCCCAGACTGGCAACAAATTCGGTCAGTTCAAAAATTTCCTCATCTGAATCGTTCTTGCCCGAAATCAAAAGGGTGGTCAATTCCACAAAACACCTCGTTCGAGCAGTTCTGATTGTATTTAAAACGGTCTCAAGGTCGCCATGGATATAATCCCGATAAAATTCCTTTCGGATAGATTTCAAATCAATATTCATCGCGTCAACTATCGCTAAAAGTTCATCCAGGGGTTCGGGATTAATCATCCCGTTTGTAACCAACACATTCTTAATTCCCGCCTTATGCATCAACTCCCCGGCATCCAGCAAATACTCAAACCAGATGACCGGTTCCGAATAGGTCCAGGCGATGAACCGGCAACCTGACTCCACAACCATTCTTAACAACTCTTCAGGATTAACATATCGACTGGGCGCTACCTCCTGGGATATTTCCCAGTTCTGGCAGAACGGACACTGCAGATTGCAACCATAGGTTGCGACGGAAAAAATCTCTGCTCCGGGATAAAAGTGGTAAAGGGGCTTTTTTTCAATCGGGTCAACCGCCATCGATACCAATTCACCGTAATTGATGGCAAAGAATTTACCATTGATATTCTTTCTACCAAGACACCGTCCCAACTTCCCTGATGCAACAAGACACCGATTCGGACACAAAAGACAACGCACCCTTTCACCTTCAACCGTGTAGTAACGCGCCTCTTTATTCATCTACCCTCCCAGCCTTTTTTGTAACCACGGATTCACTCTGTACCTCAAAAAAAAGTGCTCCCCATTTTGCGGCCTCGCCCCTGTCTTGAATGTTAGCCTGCTTTTTACCTACAAACTCTCTACCGGCGTCGCCCAAACTAAACAGCGCCGTGGAAAAGGCATCCGCTTCCCAAGCATTCGGTGCTAGGACCGTTACTGCAACCCAGCGTGAAACCGGATAACCAGTTTTCGGGTCAATTATGTGGCAGTAGCGCTGGTCGCCAACTTCAAAAAAATTCTCATAATCGCCCGAGGTTGAAACCGCTTGATTTTTCAACTTCAGCACCCTTACAATCCCTCCCCCCCGCGGATTCTGCACCCCAATCCGCCACACCTTATTCCCAAACACCCGAATGTCACCGCCTGCATCAACCAGTCCTTCGCTCAAACCCGCCGACTCCAAAATTGCTACCGCCCGGTCAACCGCACAACCAACCGCAATGCCACCAAAGTCAACATTGACGTTTTCACCAAGAATTATACTGTCGCCGGATACCACTACCTGACGATAATCAACCCGCTTTAACATTGCTTTAACCTCGGCGCTTTCGGGCACACGGTAATCCCGGTCATAAAACCCCCATAATCGCATCAACGGCTCCACGGTGATGTCAAATGCACCTGCCGTCTCTTCGCCTATCGCTTTTCCTTTATCAATCAGATTACGAGTCTCCTCCGAAACCCGCATCTTCCTTAACCGGTTCAACTGTGCCACTTCGCTCTTATCCAGAAATCTCGACCACAACGTGTCCAGCCGATGCATCTCCCCAAAAGCCTTACGCACCGCATTATAAGTCCCTTCTTTTGTCTTGCCTCGGGCACAAATCCGGATATAACTACCAAAACCAATTTCGGTCTCATCAACCTGATAAACCGGGCGCGAATTGCAACAAAAAAACATTAAACTTAACATCCCGAGTAAAAACGGTCTCATCGCAAAATGATAAGCCAGCACCTCTCCAGGGTCAAGCCTAAATTTATTGCCCTCTGAGTAATATAGAGTATTATAATTATATTAACTATGTTAAAACCCCGTCCACTACTTGAACCCGCATCCCCTCGATTGCGCAGAAGTAACTCGCTTCGCCTGGTCGTTGTTGTGGGCGTGATAATTTTAACCACCTTGATATTCATCCTTATCCGGCCCCGTCATCCTCGGACAGTAACTTCACCTGCTCAATTTCAGACGCTACCACTTACAACTAAAAGTTTCGCGGTTCAGCCCGGAGAAATTTTGCCATTTGTTTTCAACCGTGCCGGTGTCCCCACCCAAATTTCAGAGCAGGTTATTGGCGCGTTAGCCAGGTTCGGTTTCAATTTCCGCCGCATCCGACCTGGTGACAGTCTTATCCTTGTCTATCGCAGTGACTCGATTGTTCAAATTCGCTACTGGCGCAACTACGACTCCATCTACCAGATCAACCTCGATTCCAGCCCATGCACCGTTACATTAACATCCCTTCCCATCAACACGGTCCCCACCGTTATCAAAGGAGCAATCACCGGCTCCCTGTATCAGTCGTTACTCAATTTGGGAGAAAAACCCGCCCTGGTTGCCGCTTACACCGAAATTTTTGATTGGGAAATCGACTTCTTCTCAGAAACCCAACCCGGTGATTCTTTTGTTATACTGGTGATGCGTAAATATATCGACTCGGTGTTAGTAGGTTATGGTAAAATTATCGCTGCCCGCTACAAAGGAGTAATCGGTGAATTCAACGCCTTCCTTTTCACCGACCCGGAAGGAAATACCGACTACTACAACCGGGATGGGTTATCAATGCGTAAACTCTTCTTAAAATCGCCCTTGCGTTTCTCCCGTATTTCCTCCTTCTTTGGCAACCGGTTCCACCCCATACGCCACATTCGCTGTGCTCATTACGGCATCGATTATGCAGCACCAACCGGCACACCGGTTTCGTGTGTTGCCGATGGTCGTGTTATTTCCGCGGGCTGGTACGGTGGTTACGGGCGTTTGGTGCGCATCGGTCACCGTGATGGTTACGAAACTCGTTACGGCCATCTAAGTAGTTTTGGCAAAGGGATAAAAAACGGTGCACCGGTAACCCAGGGACAAATTATCGGCTATGTTGGCTCAACCGGCCTTTCTACCGGCCCGCACCTGCACTACGAAGTACGTAAATTTGGCGCGCCGGTCAACCCGTTGCGTCTAAACCCACCTCGTGCTGGCGCGCTTAAACTCGCCTACCTGCCCGCTTTTCGCTCTTATCGCGACAGTTTGCTTTCGATTCTAAACCAACCGCTGCCGCAACAACCAATCCCATAACCTCTGCGGCACCTGCTTTGCGCAACTCCTCGGCGGCTGCGGAAAGCGTCGCCCCCGTCGTCATCACATCGTCAATTAGTATCACCCTCATTCCATCAAACCGTTCCCCCTTTTTCACACCAAAGGCGCCCCGGACATTGCTAAATCGACTTTCGTTGCTATTCTGTTTTGTTTGACTTGGAGTATTCTTCTTGCGGACCAAAAGGTCGGCAAACGGAATACCGGTTATCCGCGCCACCTCTTCCGCTAAAAGAGACGCCTGATTGTAGCCCCGTTCCCGCCGCCGCGCCGGGTGTAACGGTACTGGACAAATTCGATCCGCCCTTTTTAAACCGCTATCCTGCTCCACCAGAAGCGCTAAAGCCCCGCCTAAAATTGGTACCAGTGCCTTTTTCTCCTGATACTTCAATGCCTGAATTAAGCCTACAAACGGCTTCCCATAAACACCTACCGCTCGAATCCGACTCAATGCCAGCGGCGGGTCACAACAACCACATCTGCCCGCCCCGGGTAAACAGGGTCTACCGCATCGACCACAAACATCCAGTTCACTGGTGAAAAGCAACAGCCGGCAGGAGTCACAGATTAGCCCGTCTTCAATCTCCTCATCGCAGCCAAAACAAACTGGCGGGAAGAGAAAATCGACAAACGGTTTAAACAACCGCTGCACGCGGGCGAAAGTCGCCCCAAGAAAACTCATTTGCGGCGCAGGAAGATAACGAGAAGAACCAGCCCGATTAGCGTCAAACCTAATGCGACAATTTGATTACCCCAGAAATTTGCCTCGTTCTCGTAAAAACGAACAAAATCAATTCCAAACCGGAAAAGCGAATACAGAATCAATATAATCGAAAACAAAACACCGGGCTTGAGTTTTCGTCGTTCCAGGAACAGGGCAATTCCAAAAAGAACAAACCCGGCTAAAGAAGAAAACAGTTGGGTGGGATAAATCGGTTGCCCCGGAAACTGGGCGCCAGCTGCTGAGTTAGGAGGGAAAATTACGCCGAGGAACGAATCGGTAGGCTTGCCAAAACAACAACCATTCAGGAAACATCCAATCCGTGTAAACCCTTCACCCAACACTACCGCGGGTGCTACCGCATCAAGCAGTTTCACTACCGGCAGGTGATTGCACCAGACATACAGCAACCCGGCAACAAATCCGCCGAGAAATCCACCGTAAAACATCAAGCCAGAAAGTCCGGGGGGATTGCCCCAAAACTTAATCGTATCAATCAGATTGTAACGGAACTCCTCCCAGTGAAACACCACATAGAAAAGTCGCGCCCCCAAAACCACTGCCAGAAGCACCCACAAAGCCAAATCAGTTATTTTCTTTGGGTCAACACCAAACCGCTTTGCCCGACTTTCGACAATTGCGATGCCCAGGATAAAAGAAATAAAGAGCATCACACCGTAAGAATAAAGTTGAAAGTTACCCAATCTTAAAAGTACTGGAAACACCTCAGCCACCTTCCTTCGTCAGCGCCCAGATAAGGGCATCACCAACAATTGAGACCTCGTCGCTCCGGATGGTGCGGAAGTCAAGGTACAGTTCCTCGTTTGCCACCCGGGCAAAAACCGGTATTGAGTAAAACCGCAGCCTCTTTGCCAGTTCAGCCACCGATATCCCTCTTGGTTTAACTGTCAGGGCGATTGAATCAAGCGTTTCTGTCGCCAGCGAGCCACCTCCGACTTCCGCCTTTGTCGGTCGAATGGCAAACTCCGCTTTATCTTTTAACTTATCCTTTATTACCATTAAAAGCGCCCGCGCCTCCTCCTCCATCTGCGCAAGCGGCTTTAAAATGACCTGAAACAGAGCATGCTCCCGGATTACCCGTTCTTCATCAAGAAAAAGTTCTAAAGTTCTTTCCAGCACCGCATAGGTCAGTTTGTCACAGCGCAGTGCCCGGGTAAGCGGATTTTTCTTCATCCGCTCAATCAACACCTTTTTACCAACAATGATGCCCGCTTGACCGGCACCAATAAGTTTATCACCTGAGAAACAAACAACATCAGCGCCGAGCGCAATTGACTCCCCAACCACCGGTTCTTTGGGCAAACCGTATTTAGAAAGGTCAACCAAAGCGCCCGAACCCAAATCGTCTATTACCGGGATTTGATGCTTCCGCCCCAGCGCTACCAGTTCCTCCAACCCGACCTCCTTGGTAAAACCAACGATGCGGTAATTAGAGGTGTGCACCCGTAAAATCGCTGCTGTTTCCGGGGTAATGGCATTTTCATAATCCCGCAGATGGGTGCGATTGGTTGTCCCCACCTCTACCATTCGGCACCCGCTCTGGCGCATCACATCGGGAATTCGAAACGAACCGCCAATTTCAATCAACTGCCCCCGAGACACAACAACCTCTTTGTTTTGGGCAATCGTGGAGAGAATAAGCAAAGTCGCCGCGCAGTTGTTGTTCACCACCATTGCCGCCTCGGCTCCGGTCAGTTCACAAAGCAGCGGTTCAATATGACGATATCGACTCCCTCGCCTTCCATCTCTTCGGTTGATCTCCAGGGTGCAAAAATTTTCACTGACATCAATCAACGCCTGCTGTGCCACCTTGGGAAGAGGTGCCCGGCCCAGCCCGGTGTGTAACACCACGCCCAACCCATTTATTGCCCGGACCAGACTGGGTTTATGGTTCTCCGCCAACCTGAGTTGTAACTCTTCAATGTCAAACTGCGCCTCTTTTCCGTTGAGAATTTCTGCCCGCACCTCCTCCAGATAACGCCGGATTATCCATTTTGCCAGTCGCGGATGCAACCCGGTAATAACCGCTGACAACCGCTCATCGCCGAGGACCTTTTCCACCGCAGGCAACTGGCGCAACCGTTCCTTTTTTTCCTGCTCAGTTAATCCCATAATTCACCGCACCAACTTCTCGCGGATAAATGTTGCCCGACGCTCGTCCTGTTCGTCGCCGTGCAACTTTTCACCTAAAACAGCCTGAAGATTCGCCGGCCGAATCAGGATTAACAATTGAGTTACCTCGGCAAGTCTCAGTTCATTGATAATCCCCAGCGCCACTCCGAACCGCACCATCGCCAGCAAATCGGTCGCCTCTTCAGTAGAGATAATACGAGCGCCGCGCAAAAGCCCCAGGGAACGAAATACTTTGTCTTCAACCTCCACCCGCAGATTGTGCATCAGAAACTGTCGTGCCTTGTGTTCATAATCAACTATCTGCCGGCAGACGCTACTGACCACCTCGACAATCTCTGCCTCTGACTGTCCAAGGGTCCGCCGATTGGAAATCTGAAACAAGTTTGCCCGGGGCTCGGTCCCTTCGCCGTATACGCCGCGCACCAGCAAACCAAGGGCATAGGCGCCACGCAAAACCCGCTCAATTTCTTTGGTCAGCACCAGCCCAGGCAAGTGAAGAAATACCGAAACACGAAGTGCGGTACCGACATTAGTCGGACAACTGGTAAGGAATCCGAACTCGGGTGAAAAGGCATAAGCCAGTTGCCCCTCAAGTTTTTCATCAAGCTCGGCTGCTTTTCCAAACGCCGTAGCGAAGTCAAAACCTGATGAGAGAACCTGGAACCGGATATGGTCTTCCTCGTTGACCATTAGACTCACCGTCTCATCCTCAGAAACAAAAAGCCCTTTTCGGTTTTTACTGGTTATCAAATCAAGTGACGCCAGATGCCGTTCAACAAAATAGAGCCCATCTGGTTCGGCCAGCATCCCTTCTTCAAAAAATCGCCCCTGTTTTAGAAACCCGATGTCGGCAAGTGCCCAGCGCACCGTCTCCAGAACCAGCTCCTGCTCAAACTGTTTCATCCTGACGACAAATGGGACATCAATTAGATTACGCGCAAATCGCACCCGGCTAGAAATGACCACATCAGAATCAGGCCCGCTACTGGACAACCAGGTACCGACCTTCTCAGGAGTCAGTTTCATCCTCTCTCCGTTTCAGACGGTCGCGCAGCGCTGCCGCCTTTTCATAATCCTCTTGTTTTATCGCCTTCTCCAGTTCCGCCCGCAGCCGCTGAATCTCAAGGCGCTCCTGGGCGCGCTTTCGCCCCTGGTTTGCCGTCTTGCCAATATGCTGAACCGCGCCGTGCAAACGCCGGATTATCGGTTTTAACTTTTCAATAAACGCCTGATAACAATCGGCACATCCGAGCCTTCCCGCCCTCTTAAATTCGGCAAAACTCATCCCGCAGCGCGGGCAGATAACTTTTCTATCGCTCTCCTCCATCCTGGACTTCAATTCGGCAATGACCGCACCACTGTCGGGCTCGCATTCCTCAACTCCGGTAAACCCTCGCTTCTTGGCACATTCGGCGCACACATTCAAATCGGTTGCCTTCCCCTCTTTATCCAGCTGTCGCACCACCAGCGTCGCCTCTTTTTTCCCGCAGATATCACACAGTTTCATCTTCCAGCCTCCCATCACACAACCTTAACTTCCTTTGCGCCCGGCCAGCCAGTGCTTCGTTATGGGTGACGACTAAAATCGTTCTGCCTTTTTCCTGGCTCAATTTCACCAGCAAATCCATTAAAGCGTTTGCTGACCTCGTGTCCAGATTGCCGGTCGGTTCATCGGCAAACACCACCACCGGCGTATTTGCCAGCGCCCGCGCCACCGCTACCAGTGCCCGTTCACCTCCGGAAAGTTCCCCCGGACGATGTTGCAACCTCGTCGTAAAACCGACCTCTTCCAGCACCTGTTTCGCCTTTGTCAACGCCGTTTGTCGCTCAACACCGGCAATGAGCAAGGGCACGGCAACATTTTCCAGCACGGTAAACTCTGCCAGAAGATGATGGAATTGAAACACAAAACCAACCTTCTGATTACGCAACTCCGGCAACCTTGATTCAGGATACTTAAAAATATCAATAGAATCAAGCATAACCCGGCCTTTATCGGGCCGGTCCAAACCGCCGAGGATGTGTAAAAGCGTCGATTTCCCGGAGCCCGATGGCCCAACAATTGCTACCAGTTCACCACGGCGAACTTCAAATTGAACCCCTTTCAGTACATCCAGTTTTTCGGGGCCGGTCTTAAAACTGCGCCAGAGCCCATCGGCAACCAACACCGGCTCATTCATACCGAATCGCCTCCACCGGTTGCAGTTTCGCTGCCCGATACGCCGGATAAATGGTGGCAGCGAAGGTAATAATTAGCGCCGACAAACAGACGACAACAAAATCCTGCCACTGCATCTGCACCGGCAGATTTTTAATAAAATACACATCACCCGGTAAGTTTACAAAACGGTAACGGTTCAAAAGCCAAGAGACAATAAACCCAAACACCGCGCCGGCGCCGGTGCCAATCACACCAATTGAAGCGCCCACCATCATAAATATCCGGGTAATACTTGGTGACTTCGTCCCGATTGTCTTTAGAATCCCGATTTCCCGGGTTTTTCTGATAACCATCATCGTCAGCATCCCGATTATGTTGAACGCCGCCACCAGCACAATAAGCACCAGGACAATAAATGTCACTGTCTTTTCCAGTCGCAGGGCGGTAAAAAGGTTTTTGTTCTGCGTTATCCAGTCAATCGCTCGAAACGGCATATCCAGTTTCATTGCAATCCGGCGCGCAACCCGACCCGCATTGTCGACATCAATCACCCGGACCTCATAACCGTTTACCTTGCCGGTCATGCCGAGAAACTCCTGCAGGTCGCGCAACCCCGCGAACACCAAACTGGCGTTGTACTCATACATCCCGGCATCAAAAACACCGTTGACCCGAAAAGACTTTGTCCGGGGCAGATACCCTAAAGGTGTGCCCGTCCCGGAAAAAGGCGAGGCGAGAACAATTCGGTCGCCGACAAACACCCCTAAAGACCGTGCCAGTTCGACGCCGATAACTACCCCGGAAGAGTCAAAAGAGAATGAACCCTCAATAATGCTCCGGGCAACTTCAGTCAAATTTCCTTCCAGTTCCGGTTCAATACCGCGCACCACACCGCCTTCCACCAGCCCGCCCGCTTTCATCAAAATCTTCGAATAAAGAAACGGTGCCACCGCAATTACACCGGGCACACCCCTGATTTTCTCTACTATCGAATCGCCGACGCCCGTGTAGTCAATCGGCTTGTACCCGTACTGGGAAACAACAATATGGGGCGATGAACCAAGAATCCTGTCTCGCAACTCTTTATGAAAACCGTTTTGCACCGAAAGAACGATGATAATCGCCGCCACACCCACAAAAACCCCACCAATCGCAATTGTTGCATTTCCCGAAAACGACCTTTTGCCCCGCCCCCGGAGATAACGGCGGGCGATGAAAAACTCAAACGCCAGCCTCCGGCTGAGGGAACTTTCCCAACGCGGAGCATCCTGACCCATCAACTACTTACCCTTCTTTAACTGCGGGAAAAGAATCACATCGCGGATTGAATCCTGATTGGTAAAAAGCATCACCAGCCGGTCAATGCCGATACCCAAACCACCGGTGGGTGGCATACCGTACTCCAGGGCACGGCAGTAATCTTCATCGAGGGTGGCGAACTCTTCATTCCTTTGCACCGCCTCCTCAAATCGCTGCCTTTGTTCCAGCGGGTCGTTCAGTTCGCTGAAGGCGTTGCCGACCTCAAGGCCACACACCACCGGTTCGAATCGCTCAACCAGCCTGCCATCTTCTCGATGGGGCTTTGCCAGAGGCGTAGTTTCCTTGGGATGGTCCATCACAAAAGTTGGTTCCACGATACTTTCCTGAATCAGCTCACTGAACAACTTGTCCAGCAACTTTGCCCGCGTTGTCCCCGGTTTAACCTCTATACCAAAACGCGCCGCCACCTTGGTCAGCAGTGTATCACTCAACTCCAGGGGATTAACTTCGATTTTCTCCTGCAGCGCCTCAACAAATCGCAGTCGGCGCCACGGTTTACCGAAGTCAATCCTATGGCCACTGAATTCAATCTCGGTTTTACCGTACAGCTCCTGCGCCAGGAACTTAAAAAGTTCTTCAACCAGTGTCATCATATCGTGATAGTCGGCGTAAGCCTGATAAAGTTCCATCTGGGTAAATTCGGGATTGTGAAACCGGTCCAGCCCCTCATTGCGAAAATCCTTGCCAATTTCGTACACCCGCTCCAGTCCGCCCACAATCAACCGTTTGAGATACAACTCATCCGATATCCTCAGAAACATCTCCTGTTCCAGCACATTGTAATAAGTTTGAAACGGTCGTGCCGCAGCGCCCCCGTAAATCGGCTGTAAAACCGGTGTCTCAACCTCGATAAAACCCCGTTGCTCAAGAAACTGACGGATAAGACGGATGATTTTGGACCGCATTTCAAACACCCGTTTTGAATCCTCATTAACCAGAAGGTCGAGATACCGTTGCCGATAGCGCGTCTCCACATCCCGTAATCCATGAAACTTCTCCGGCAGGGGTTGAAGCGACTTCGCAAGCAGTTGCCACTCCTGAACATGAACCGTCACTTCACCCGTCTTGGTCTTAAAAACCTCGCCCCGCATCCCGAGCACATCTCCGATGTCCAGCAGTTCCAGCAGTTCATAAACCTCTTGCCCCAGAGTATCCTGCCGCAAATAAACCTGTAATTTGCCACTCGTATCCTGGATATGAGCAAACTGCGTCTTACCATGCCGGCGTCGTGTCACAAGTCGGCCCGCAACACTCACCACCTTACCCTGAAGCGTTGCGAAGTTTCTGATTACCTCAGCGGCAAAGTGGGTACGCTCAAAATGGTAGGCATAGGGCAAAATGCCCGCTTGCCGCAACTGGGAAAGTTTCTGCATCCGAACTTCATAACCCGTCGCGGTTGGGGGTTGCAATTCTTGACCACTCATCGGCAAAACTATATCCAGCCCCCCTTCAAAGTCAACTCAGTCCGCTACTGGACATCGCCTCATAACCATTATAAAATTTTCTCCGATGTGCCGTATCCTCTGCCTTGACCTCGGTGAACGACGCACCGGCGTGGCGATTTCCGACGAAACCCGTACCATTGCCCAGAGCCTTACCACCCTTTCCCACAAAACCGATAAAGAACTCATCACCGCCATCAGGCGCCTCAGCAACAATTACAATGTCGGCAAAATTGTCATCGGTTTGCCCTTGAGCCTTTCCGGCAAACCCAGCACCCGCTCAGAAAAAATTCGCCAGTTTGCTCACAAACTGCGTGCCAACCTTGCCTTGCCGGTCGAACTTTTTGACGAACGGTTCTCCACCACCCGCGCCCAGGAAATCTACACCGAAGTAACCGGCCGTCGTTTTCGCCCCACCAATAACCGCCGCCGCACCGCAACCCATCCTATTGACCGTATTGCGGCAACTGTCATCTTGGAAAACTACCTTGCCCGGCTTAATAACCGGCACGAAAGCTAAACTATGGATGCTAAATTCAAGTTTCCTCTCCCAATCTATTGCTTACTTCTCCTCCTTTTGAGCCCAAACTGTAATGAACAACTTCCTCCTGCCTTTGCCGGACCGAAAAGAGAAATCACCATCAAGCCCGGAATGTCGCTCACGGCGATTGCCGAAAGTTTGCGCCAGCGGCAGGTTATCAACTCGGTTCTCGTCTTTCGTTTCCTTGCCTGGCTGAACAACTATGAAACCCGGATTCAGCCCGGGCGGTATCGCTTTGCCCCCAACACCGACCCTCATCTGGTATTAAAAACACTAATCCGCGATGTCCCGGCACTTTTGATGGTAACCATTCCCGAAGGGTACACAACCGGCCAGATTGCGCAACTGCTCGATAAGAATGGTATTTGCCCAGGTGACAGTTTTCTCGCTGCCTGCCGCGACACCGTCCTGCTCCGTTCCCTTGACATCCCCTTCAAAACGGCGGAGGGTTATCTCTTCCCCGAAACTTACGAATTCCAGACCGGCTCTGACCCTCACGCCATTGTCCGCCGACTTGTGCGTCAGTGTCGCCTTGTCCTGACGGATTTAAAAAAAGAGTCCAAAACCGCCCTATCAGAACCCCAGGTTATCATCCTCGCCTCTATCGTTGAAAAGGAAGCAAAGGTGCCGGAAGAGTTCCCGATAATTGCCGGCGTCTTTCTCAACCGCCTCCGGCGCAACCTGCCGCTTCAATCCTGCGCCACCGTTGAATTCGTCCTGCCCCAACCAAAAGAGCGCTTGAGTTTCAACGACCTGAAAACCCCCTCCCCTTACAACACCTATCTCCGCCCCGGCTTGCCACCCGGTCCCATCTGCAATCCTGGTAAACTGGCACTCAAAGCCGTACTCTTTCCCGCCCAACACAACTACCTCTTCTTTGTCTCGCGGGGTGATGGTACCCACATCTTCTCAACAACCCCCCAGGAACACGAAGCGGCGGTGCGTAAAATCAACCACTAAACACCGGTTAGAAAAATTTGACCAGAGTTTCTAAACTTTTATCATATTAGTTCAATTTCGCACAAAGGAGTAACAATGAAAAAAGAACTAACCGAGTTTTTAAAATTGCGCGACTTTATCTTGAGTGGTCCAGATTACACCACCTGTCGCGAGAAGTTTTACTGGCCCCGGCTGGTAAAATTCAACTGGGCGCTGGACTACTTTGACTACATCGCCCGCGGTAACAACAATCGGGCGTTAATTTACGCCGACGAAGCCGGTTCGGAAAAACAGGTTACCTTCGAGGAGCTGCGCCAAAAAAGCAATCAGGTTGCCAATCTTCTCATCGACCTCGGACTTAAAAAAGGCGAACGGGTGCTTGTGATGATGGACCACTCGGTCGAACTGCACCAGATTTTACTGGGAATAATAAAAGCGGGCGGGGTCATCATCCCGGTTTCAACGCTCCTCTCACCCGACGATGTTGCCGACCGCATCACCGCGGCGGACATAAAGTTTGTCTTTGTCCACCGCGCATACCTTGATAAGTTTGCCCGCGCCGATTCCCTCACCGCTAAAATCGTGGTCGATACCGCACCTGACAGTCCGCCTGCTTCCTGGATTGACTTCGCCACCGTTGCTAAACTCCCCACCGAATTCCAGCCCCCTTTTGTCACCTACTCCACCGATGAACTCTGTTCGTTCTTCACCTCCGGCACCACCGCAAAACCCAAACTGGTAATCCACACCCACAACTATCCGGTGGGTCATCTCACAACAACCTACTGGCTCGGCTGCAAAAAGGGTGATATCCATTACAACATCAGCGCCCCGGGTTGGGCAAAGTACGCCTGGAGCAGTTTCTTTGCACCCTGGAATGCTGAAGCCACAATCTTTGTTTACCGCTACAA
The DNA here is from genome assembly GCA_964626075.1 of uncultured bacterium. Taxonomy (GTDB): domain Bacteria; phylum Hydrothermota; class Tepidihabitantia; order Tepidihabitantales; family Tepidihabitantaceae; genus Tepidihabitans. The sequence continues at coordinate 38,733 of CAZVDD010000011.1, read as the reverse complement.
ACGGTTTATCGCCCGCGCTGTGCTATCAATGATGGAGAAGTACCGGGTGACGACCCTTTGTGCCCCCTTGAGCGTCTGGAAACTTTTTTTAGTGGAAGACCTGAGTGCCTACCGGTTCGCTTTTAAACAACTGGTCAGCGCTGGTGAACCGCTCAACCCGGAAATCCTGCGTCAGGTAAAGGAAAAAATCGGTTTAGATTTACGCGAGGGCTATGGCCAGACCGAAAGCACCCTGATGATTGGCAACTTTATCGGCGAGCCGATTCGAGAAGGCTCCCTCGGTAAAGTGGCACCGGGCTACAACATCGTCCCGGTGAACGAACTGCTCGACCCGGTAAAATTTAATCAAGACGGCCAACTGGCGGTTGAGATTTATCCGGTTAAACCATTAGGACTCCTTCACGCCCTGAACGACCCGGCAAAAAACGCCCAGGTGTTTAAAGGCGGCTACTACCTGACCGGTGACACCGCTACCGTTGACGAAGACGGCTATTTCAGGTTCATTGGCCGAACCGACGATGTGTTCAAGAGCCTCGACTATCGCATCAGTCCATTCGAAGTGGAGAGCGAACTAATGGAGCACCAGGCGGTCCTCGAAGTTGCTGTCGTGCCCACTACCGACGAACGCCAGCGTATCGTCCCCAAGGCGTTTATCGTTTTAAAACCGGGCTTCAACCCCAGCCGCGCCCTGGCACTTGAAATCTTCCGTTTCATCCGCGAACGGATGGCACCTTACAAACGACCACGCACCATTGAATTTATGCGTGAATTCCCTAAAACCATCAGCGCCAAGGTGATGCGCAAAGACTTAAAGGCGTACGACCAGGAACTGAAAAACAAAGGCGTCCGGGGTGAGTTCGAATTCCAAGAGTCCGAATTCGCAGCAGAACTGGACCTGACCCGGAAATAGATAGAGAGAAAAACGCCCCGGATAAGGCTCTAAAAAGGTAGCTGCGAACATTAGCCGAAGCAGACAAAATAAATATTACGACTTCTAATTATAAGACCCCATTCTCGGGCGAAATTAACGGATTTATAACTAACAGAAAATATAATAGTTAGAAAAAAGATACCGTCCCCTGGGCCGTTCCGGGGACTATTTCTACCAACCCCTGCTCTTCAACTGTAATATTGGTAACGCTTGGGGTGTGAACCTCTTCCCTAATTATCCATTAACTTTTGATTATATTGTAACTTACCGTGTGACAAACCAGAACGAATCAAGCGGTCGATTTCCGGGCAACAATCACGACAAAACTTGCTCCCGGCACATAACCCTCCTGCGGTTCTTCAATGGTGACCGTTTCTCCTGGACCCTGAAACAAAGTAGAAACGGTGCGCAGGACCTCAAAACCCGCCTGGCGGGTTAGCCCGGCAACCGTATCGTACTCATCGAACCGGGCGTGTCGGAACAACTGATGACCCTGATGCGCCTTCTCAAGATAACTTCTTCCCCACTTTCCATTTCGGTCAAGATAACCGTTGACCAACCTACCTTCAGGCTTCAGCACCCGATAAATCTCCTTTAAAACCGGCAACGGTTCACCCAGAAACTCCCAGGTCGTCAAAAGAAACACCGTACCGAACGAACCGTCTTCAAACGGCAGGCTTTCACCGAATGCCCAAAACACCTTTATCCCGCGGCGGCGGGCAAATTCCAGCAATTTTTCTGAAGGGTCAACACCCGTCTCAATCCCCAGCTGTTCGGCAAATCTGCCACTGCCCACGCCCACCTCAAGCCAGGGCTTGGGCAAATCTGCTAAAAGCGGTTTCAGCGCCGCCAGTTCAATCTCAAATGCCAGTTTCCCTTTGGTATCGTACCAGGCATCGTACTTGTCGGCCTGCTCATCAAACGGGCTTTTCACCATTTCAGAAGACGAGCACAAAATAGCCGGCTTCAAGGTAACGGGCAACACTGGGATGGCCACTCATCTCATCCAGCAGTTTGAGCCCCTGCTCCACCACCGCCGGCACCACTGTGTTCTTCTGGGCGCACGCCCGGCACACACCACCAATCAACTGCGCCTTCTTTGCCTGCTGCCAGATATTAGCAAAAGGTTTGGTCTCATTGCGCAAGAGCGAAACCTGCTTGGTCGCATCACCTTCAATCACCACCTTCACCTCCCAGCCCCGTTCCTTCATATCCAGTGCATTCAACAAAGTATGGGCAAACACCACCGGGTCAGAACTGATTGCCAACAGCATTACGCTTTTTTTCTCCATACAATAAATCTATCTTAACTCTCTTTTTCCGTCAATTATCGCAAACCTTGCCAATATTTGATTTTCCAGTTTAATAATCTCTATGCGGGCAATGCGGCTTTTGCATCAGGCACCAGTTGAGACCAACCCCTTGCAGTTGCTTGACATCCCCATCCCCGAACCAGACGCCGGTCAAATCCGGGTCCGAGTTCTGGCCTGCGGTGTCTGTCACACCGACATCCATGAAATCGAGGGTGACTTGAAACTACCCCGATTACCTTTAACCCCGGGGCACGAAATCGTTGGTATCCTTGATAAGCACGGTCCCGGTGTTAATTTTCCGCCCCGCGGCACAATCGTTGGCATCCCCTGGCTCGCTGCAACCTGCGGTAAATGCCCCTACTGCCAGCAAGGTCGGGAAAACCTTTGCGCCAACATCCGCTTCACCGGCTTTCACACCGATGGTGGCTATGCCGAATACACACTAATCCAGTCCGGTTACTGCTATCCGATACCCCAAAAACTTGACCCGATTAGTGCCGCGCCTTTTCTCTGTGCCGGCGTCATTGGGTACCGGGCTTTGCGCCTTGCCCTGCCGTTTAACACCTTTGCGGACTTCAGCCCAAAACAAAATTCTCTTAACCATCTTGCCTTTGGCCTTTACGGATTTGGTGCTTCAGCGCACATCTGTCTGCAAATCCTCAAATACTGGGGTTGTCAAACCGCAATTTTCACCCGTGCCCGGGTTCATCAAGAACATGCCTGGCAACTGGGTGCTGACTGGGTCGGTACCGCTCAGGAAACACCGCCCTTTAAACTTGACGCCGGCGTTATCTTTGCCCCTGCCGGAGAACTGATTCCCCTTGCTTTAAGCCATCTCAACCCTGGTGGCACCCTCGCCCTTGCCGGTATCCATATGAGCCCAATCCCCTCTTTTGACTATTCCCTCATCTATCAGGAACGCACCGTCCGCTCTGTTGCCAATAGCACCCGTCAAGATGTCGTTGACATTATCAACCTCGCCGCCGAAATTCCATTAAAAACCACGGTCACAACCTTTCTCCTCCATCAGGCAAACGAGGCGTTGATTGCCGTCAAAAAAAGTTTGTTACCCGGTGCCGCGGTTTTAACAGGCGAAACTACCCGTTCTTGACTAAAGAATTACATCGGCAATAATTGAGGCGTGAAAAAGTTCCATAACCATACTCAAACCTATCTCAAGAAACTCCGTACCGTCCTGCCCGGGTTGGCAAGAAAGCACGGCACACCGCTCTTCATCATCAGTCGCACCCTGCTGCTCGCCCAGCTCAGCCGTTTCCGCAAACTCCTACCCCGGGTTGAACCGTTTTATGCCGTAAAGGCAAATCCCAACCCCGAAGTGATAAAACTACTTGCCCGGCACGGCTGTGGCTTTGATGTCGCATCCGAACCGGAGATGGAACTTGTCCTCGGTGCCGGGGTTGAGCCCGAAAGGCTAATTTTCGCCAACACCATTAAACGGACGGGCGCAATTCAGTTCGCCCGGCGCCACAGGGTGAATCTGATGACCTTCGACTCCGAATACGAACTAACCAAAATTGCCCGCTATGCGCCCGGTGCCCGGGTTTTAGTCCGTATCAAAGTCCCGAATGTCGGCTCGGTGGTTGAACTGTCCCTTAAGTTCGGTGCCGAACCGAGCGATGCCGTTCCTTTCCTGCTCAAGGCGCGCAAACTGGGACTGGAACCGGTGGGCATCGCCTTCCATGTCGGTTCCCAGTGCACCTATGGCAACAACTACCTTGAAGCGCTGGAACTCGCCAAGATTATCCTCGCCGAAGCGGCGCAAAAAGGACTCAACTTAACCATCATCGACATCGGTGGTGGCTTCCCCATCCGCCATTTTGACTCCGATGAAGACTGGTTTGCGGAGATGGCCCCGGCGCTCAATCTCGAACTGGCGCGGCTGTTTGCGCCGGAAATCCGTATCATCGCCGAACCCGGACGGGCGCTTATCGGACCGGCTGCCATCCTTGTGATGTCGGTTATTGGCAAGTCGATTCGTAACAACAAACACTGGTACTATCTTGACGATGGCGTCTACGGGGCACTCTCCGGAACGATTTTTGACCATTGCAAATACCAGTTTGAAGCCTTCAAAAGGGGCCCAACCCAGTTGACGACCCTTGCCGGACCAACTTGTGACTCCCTTGATATCATCTCGCCCGCTGAAGAACTGCCGGAACTGGAGTTGGGCGATTTGGTCTACGCCCGCAATATCGGTGCCTACTCAATAACGCACGCTACCAGTTTTAACGGCATACCGCCGGCAAAAACCGTAATTGTCCCTTAAGGAGGTGCGATGAAGAAAAATTATCGGTTTCGTGAAGACCTGAGCGAATTGCCCGATTGGCTGCGCAACCGGCGTTGCCCCCGCAAAAAAATTTACCTCTCGGGTAAACGCATCCTGCCCCCGGCTATCACCGGTAAAGAAAAACTGACCGACCTCATTAGCGAGACTTTCCTCGCCTACAACTCCGCCCGTTTGCGGCAGGCTTGCGAACTGTTTACCAAAAAGCTGCTGCGCCCCAAAACGGTGGTCGGCATGTCTCTTGCTGGTGCCCTGACTCCAGCTGGTTTAGGACCATCCTGCATCGTGCCGTTGATTAAAGCGGGATTTGTTGACTGGATTGTTGCCACCGGTGCCAATATGTATCACGACCTTCACTTTGCCTTCAACTTTCCGCTTTATTGTGGCTCCCCAGCGGTAGACGATACCGACCTGCGCAATAACGATGTCGTGCGCATTTACGACATCTTCTTGGGTTACACCGACTGCCTCTGTGCCACTGATGAAATTCTCCGAAAAATTCTTGTCCAGCCCGAATTTCAAAAGGAAATGGGCACCGCTGAGTTCTACTACCTGCTCGGAAGATACGCCGCCGAATGGGAAGAAAAGACCGGCAACAAAGATGTCAGCGTCCTCGCTGCCGCTTACCGCTGCGGTGTTCCCATCCACACCAGTTCACCCGGTGACTCTACTATCGGGATGAACATCGCCGGACTGGAACTGAAAGGTTTAAAGTTGCGCATCAACCCCTCAATCGATGTCAATGAAACCACCTCCTATGTCCTTTACGCCAAACGTTCGGGCGGCGAATCTGGTGTCCTCTTAATTGGGGGTGGCTCGCCGAAAAACTTTGTGCTTCAGACTGAGCCCCAGATTCAGGAGATTCTGATGTTACGCGATGTCGGGCAGGACTACTTTATCCAGTTCACCGATGCCCGGCCTGACACCGGCGGGCTTTCGGGCGCGACCCCCCACGAAGCGGTCTCCTGGGGAAAAGTTGACCCGGACCGGTTACCGGATGCCATCGTCTGCTATCTCGATAGCACCGTCGCCTTGCCGCTCTTAACCGCGTACGCCCTTGCCAAACACAAACCGCGTAAACTGCGGCGCCTTTACGACCGACGACCGGAACTGATGGAAAGGTTGAAAAAAGAGTTTTTCCGGCACACCCGGATTTAACCTTAAAGTTTTTCCAACTCCTCGGTAATCAACTGGCGCTGATATAGCCGCCAGTAAAGCCCTTGGCGCACGAGTAGCTCGTTGTGACTGCCCGCCTCTTTCACCTCTCCCTGGTCAAGCATATAGATGTAATCGCACGCCGCGAGCACCGCCAGCCGATGCGACACAACAATCAAGGTTCGGTCTTTAACCGTGGCGAACAACTGCTGGAGCAACTCCTGCTCGGTGTCAGCATCCAGCGCCGCCGTGACATCGTCCAGTACCAGAATCGGTGGCATATTGACCAACGCCCGGGCAATGGCAACCCGCGCCTTCTGTCCCCCCGAAAGGCCGCTGCCCCTTTCGCCCAGCACTTCGTCAATACCATGGGGCAAATCCGCCACAACATCGGTCAACTGCGCCTGTGCCACCACCTGCCGCAACTCCTCATCACTAACCTCACGCCCGAACAGGATGTTGTTCTTTAATGTGTCAGAAAAAAGTGTCGGTTCCTGAGGTGCATAACCAAAAAGCCTTCGATACTCCTCAAAATTGTATTCTTTGATATCACTACCATTCAAAAGGACGGTGCCACTCGTAGGGTCAATCAGCCGCATCAACAAATACAGTATCGTGGTTTTGCCCGAACCAACGGTACCGGCTATTCCCAGTTTCTTACCGAAGGGAAATACCATCGTCACATCTTTGAGTACCAACTTGTTATCATAACGGAAACTGACCCGTTCCAGTTTCAACTCGCCCGGAACCGGGGTTTTAACTCCGGACCGCACATCCACCTCGGGTGCGGTTTCAATCAGGCCGACAATGCGCTCACCGGCGCCCGCCGCCCTCCGTCCCGACACAAACAGATTGCCAATATCAAACATCGGACCCAAAAGCATCAAAAGGTAGGCGTTGAAAGCAACAAACTCACCTATCGTTATCCTTTGACGAATTACAAAAAAGCCGCCTGCCCAAAGCACCATCAGTAATGCAATCTCGGCAATTGCCATATAAGATGCCTGTACCTTTGCCTCGGCTCTTGCTTCCTGGACCGCAACGTTGACCCTGTCCGCCAGCGCCTGACGGAATCGGCCCGCCAGCTGTCTCTCCATCACAAACGCCTTGACCAACCGAATACCGGAAAACGCTACCTGTAACTGATTGTTAATCTCCGCAATCTTTTCGCGCCACTTCATAAACCAGGCGTAAATCTTTGGTCCCATATTCATCCAGCCAACGACCGCAAGACTCGCCGGCAATACCGTTAACACCGTCAACAGTAAGTTCATCTTTATCATCATTACGACCGTGAACAGGGCTAAAAGAAATGCGGCGAGAAATCGAAATATCCCGGAGCAGGCAAACCAGGAAAGTTCCTGCATATCGTGGTCCAGTCGTTCCATCACATCGCCCGAAGGAAACCGGCACGTGAAACGATAGCCCCGAGCAATTATCTCCCGGAACACCCGGCTCCGGAACTCCCAGGCAAATAACTCATTGGTTCTGCCCCGTAAAAACGGTAAGAAGCCATCCAGCGCTGCGCGCAAAACGCCGAACGCGACTAAAAACCCACAGTAACGAAGCAGCTTTGCTCTCGTAATCCCCTGTTTAATTCCATCGATAATCAGTCGTAAAATATAGGGAAATGCCACGCCAACCCCGGCGCCCACAATGGTGGTAAAAATTAGCGCCAGAATAAGCAGTTTGTGCCGACGCCAGAAGTCGAACACCACCTTTAATCCGCTCCTGGGTCGCAGTACTGTCATTTAACCTTCCTCCGGCACAAACTGCAACCGATAAAGCCGCGAATAAACCCCGCCCCGCGCCAGTAGTTCCTCATGGCTGCCCTCCTCAGCGATTTGTCCCCGGTGGACAACAACAATTCGGTCCGCCATCTGCACAGTTGCCAACCGATGTGCAACGATAATCGCGGTCCGGCCTGCGAGCAGCTCCCGTAAACCTTCCTGAATCAACGCCTCAGTTTGCGGGTCAACCGACGATGTCGCCTCATCCAGAATCAAAAGTTCCGGATTCCGCACCAGCGCCCGGGCAAAGGCTAAAAGTTGTCTTTCGCCCAGAGAAAAGTTTACCCCGCCTTCGGCAAGCACCGTATCGTAACCATTCGGGAACCGCTTGATGACCTCATCGATCCGCACCCGTGCTGCTGCTCTTTTCACCTCCTCGGCGGGAATCGTGTCATCGAACATCCGCAGATTGTCCATAACCGTACCCGGAAACACCACCACCTCCTGCGGCACAAACCCTATCAACCGGCGCAGCGCTTGTTGGTCAATCTCACTCAAATCAACTCCGTCAAAGATTATTTTGCCCATTTGGGGCGCATAAAACTTCAAAAGCAGATTTACAATTGAGGTTTTTCCCCCACCCGTCTCCCCAACCAGTGCCACCTTTTCCCCTTTGCAAATCTTCAGATTGACCCCTTTGAGGACAAACTCCTCATCGTAGGCAAAACTCACCCCCTGAAAAACCAACCCCTCCTTTAAATGCCGAACATCTTTCACCTTTCCTTTTGGTTCCATTTCCTGGTCAAGAATCTCAATCGTCCGTTCGGCTGAAGCCAGTGCCCGCTGCAACATATTGATTTGGTCTGATATCGACCGCACCGGAGCGAAAAGCCGGCTGATGTACGAAACAAAAAGCACCAGGGTACCAATCGTCAATCCACCTTTGAGCGCCCAGACCCCGCCGACGCTCAACACCAAAACAATCCCCGCCACTTCCCCGAAATCAACCAGAAACCACACCAGATACCAGAGCCATTGCGCTCGCAACTCTTGGCGGAACTTCAGCCGGTTCAAGTCGTCCATCTTCTGGGCGAAACGCCGCTCCTGACAAAAAACTTGAACTACCGGCAACCCCTTTAATGTCTCAAGGATTAAATTGTTGATGTCCGCCACGGTCCGGCGCACACCGATATAGATGGGCCGCACCTTCTTTTGAAACAACCAGAACGCAACGACGAAAGGGGGCAGCAACGCTGCAACGAAAAGAAACAAACGCCAGTCAATTACCGCCATCACCACACTCATCCCCACAACCATCAAAAGACTCTGCACCATCAGCACTGAAGTCCGGGTAAAAACCATCTTCAACGCCTCGGTATCGCTCTCCACTCGGGAAATCAACTTACCGCTCGGCATCCGGTCAAAAAACCGCATCGGTAATTTAAGGATGTGCGCAAAAAGCGTTTCCTTTAAATTAGCGGCGCCCCTTTCTCCGACATAGGCAAGCCACACCATCTGAAAATAAGTGGCAAAGATTATCGCCACCTGCGTTAAAAGATAGCCAAACGAGGTCAGCGCCAGACCCTTTAAATCACCCTGAGTTAAATTGACATCAATCGCGCGCCGGAAGAGAATCGGCCCGATCAGACCCAGTCCGCTGGCAACCAGTAGTAAAATCCCGGCGGCGACGATCCGCCCCCGATAAGGAGAGAAAAAGGGCCAAAGCCGGCGCAGATAATCTAATGCTCGGCCTCGAGGTTTTGTCTCTTCTTCGGCCAGGTCAAAATCACCGAACCACATAAGAAGGGTATTATTACTGAAAAAAGTCTACCTGTCCATATAACACTTTGACCATCATCTCACTTTTCAATATCCTGTTAGTATGACTGAACTTGTTGCCGTAACCGCCGGTATCGGCCGCGGCCATCCCGAGTATCTCCGTTCGGTCCTCACCTATCTGCCTGATGTTCCCATAGTTAAAGCAACGGGCATGGGATGGCAAATCGCCCGGCGGCTCTACCTGTTGGGAGGTTGCGGCGGCATCTATACCGTTCTTTACAACCGCTTGCGGGCAGGGAAAAAACCGAGCCGACTAATCCTTTGGTCTCTTCAATCTCCGGAATTAAACCGGTTAAAAAACACCCGTGGTATGGTCTTCACTGACCATCCGCTTGTTAGCCATTTGCTCGCCCCGTACTGTCCGGTTGCCTACCTCCACGGCGAAATCGCGGCACCGCCTGTTTGTGCCATCCCCAATGCTCGCTTCATCTTTGTTCCGATACAAAACACCGCCGAGAGACTCATCGCCTTTGGCGTTAACCCCGATGCTGTGTCTGTAACCGGACTGGTTATTGAACCCGAACTACTTAAAGTTGCCGAAACCGGTTTTCAATCGCGACTCCAGCGTATCGCCTCCCACGAACCTCTTAACATCGGCTTTTTCCTCTCCGGCGCCTCACCCCGACCCCACATCAAAGCAATCCTAACTGCCGCCCGCTCCGTTCTCAACGCCCGATTGCGCCCCTTTATCTTCTGCGGCGTTGATTACAAAACCGCCCGGCTATTTAAGAAAAAAATCAACTGCCCGGTGTATGTTTTCCCCTCATATTCAGAAGAGGCAACCGCAACCGCCCAACTTCTACCCCAAATTGACCTTTTCGTTGCCGCAACAGACGAACGAACCAACTGGGCAGTGGGCTTGGGACTACCGATGTTTGCCCTTTTGCCTCACATCGGGCCATTTGCTCCGTTGAACTTCCAGTTTGCCGAAAACCAGGGCGTCTGTCTGCCCCTTGAAGACCCGGCAAAGTTCGGCTCTTATATTTTAACCTTACGGACTCAGGGCAAACTCCTTCAGATGGCGCATGCCGGCTGGAACAAATACCCAATCAATGGAGGCCCAAAAATCGCCGAACTTGTCCGCTCAGCGCTGAACACCCCTCAATTGGAAACAAAACTGTAGTTCCGGCTGTTAAACTAATCGCTTCGCAATTTAATTTGTGATAATTACCTTACGCAATTCCTGCCTTTGTGCTTGATGAACAAAATACACCCCGGGAGTCAGATGGGCAACATCGTTCGCACCGGCTTTAAGGTCCATAACCTTTCTACCGGTACGGTCAAACAAACCTCCCTGCACCCACCCGGAGTTCACCGCCGCCTGAAGGAAAATTACATTCCGGACAACTGTTGGAATTGGCGGGGCCGGTTTGGCGTTAGTCGTCGTTTGCTCTTCAGCCGCAATCGGATAATCGAAAAACCCCCACATCACCTTGTAAGGCGGGGCATCGCCCTGAGTCCAGACCAGCAGCGCACCTAAACAGTTGGGTGAAAAAACCGGCTCGGCAATAGAAAAGATATTGCGTATTGAACTTCTGCTCCAGCCGGTCATAAAGTAGTAAAAATGGGTGAAAATATCCTTTGTACCGAGGGAATCCTCCTCCCAGAAAAGATAAGACCATACCGTACCCATTGTTGTCAGCACCGGCGCGGTTGAACTGCCCGGAGTCGGATAACCACCACCGTTACCTCCGTGAAAATGGACTTCGAAGTTTGTGCCGACGCTCACCTCCCAGCCCGCCGAAAATGATTCGCCGCCCGTACTGAAATCAACCGAAGGATGGCGCAGCGGGTCAGTGCTCTCCATTAAAACCTGCTCGGGCTGCCACATCCCACCAACCTGCCGGCGCTGCATTATCCGGTAAACACCTGTCTGTGAGTCAAACATTTGCCAGACGACAGAAATGCCATCGTTAAACTCCTCAATCGCGGGCCAGTCACAAGCCACGCCCGCATATCCGGATACACAGAATCGTTCGCCAATAACGCCACTCTCAGTTGCCCGACGATACCAGATTTCTCCACCCTCTTGCCATACAATATGTGCCATACGGAAAGAATCGCCGTAAACATCGGGATGAGAACAAGCAACTGTACCCTGACTGACATTGATCGGCATCATCCGGTACTCAAGGTTACGGTAAAAGATATTCCGCACTCCTGATGCTGTATCCACCATCTCCCAGACCAGATGCCGGTGTCCACTCCTTCCCCAGGTTATCCCGGGATTTTGTCCTGGATACAGCGCCTGGGGTCTTGACCAGGGTGAACTCCCGTTGCCCGAAGTTGCTATGTAAATACTTTCCGCAGATTGAAAAATCAGGGTTACGGTATCGCGGTCAGGATTGATTAACTCGGAGCGGTAGGCGAGTTTATGGCTGTTGCTTGGTCCAGTGGCATGAGCCGCATTGGTTGAACAGATGCAACCGAATTCATACTCGGCAAACACCGGGATGACAAGCACCCCTAACAGACAAACCCAAAACGCCTTCACAAACACCTCCTTTTTTGCATTATAACCAACATCCCAAAAAAGTCAACCATCAAAATCCATTTTTCAGGGCGAACTGTTAACTTTAAATTAGCAAAAATATTTTTCAATTCATTGATCGCGCCCTCATTTAATACCTAACTACCTTTCCAATCCACCGTTGTTTCCCGAGCATCGCGCACACCATTTATACCCCTGCCGCCCTTTTATCTGGTAAAACAAGCCGATACAAACCCAGGGCAAATTGATTCCGTGCCAGCTCACCAATCAACCTGCCATCCGCGGTATCAACTTTATTCTATAAACTGTCCATTACTTATGCGGTTTTTCTTTGGCAAACTATTCGAGCCGGAAACGGAATTGAATTAACGATTTTTACCAAGTGCCCGAAGACGGTCAAACCTCATCGGCAATCAAATCGTAGGTGGAACTACCAACAATTTTGACCTTGATAAATTTTCCCGGGCAAGCCCTTTTGTACTGCAAACGCACCACCCCATCAATTTCCGGTGCGTCCCATTCGGTTCTGCCTTCATTGGGGAAATCTACCAGCACCACCACATTCTGTCCCACCATCGATTTCAGTCGGGCACGCGACAGTTGCGCCTGTAGTTTCAAAATCCGATGCAACCGCAACTGTGCGGTTTGTTTATCAATCTGCGCTGACATTGCAAACGCCTTGGTTCCGGGTTCAGGGGAAAAGGCATAGCCAGACAGTCGGTCAAACTGCGCCTCCTTGATAAAACGCAAAAGTTCCTCAAACTCCGCTTCCGTTTCACCGGGAAAACCGGTGATGACGGTGGTTCGCACCCGCATTTCAGGAACCTTCCTTAACCGGTTGAGCAGTTGTTCCACATCCTTTCTGGTGTAACCCCGATTCATCAGGCGCAACATCTGGTCTGATATGTGCTGAACTGGCAGGTCTATGTAACGGCAGAGTTTAGAATTTGAGCCGAGCTGCTCAATCACATCCTCCTGAAGATGTGCCGGATGGGTGTACATCAGCCGAATCCAGCGTACCTTTTTGACCTGCTCCAGTCTGGTAAGTAAACGCGCCAGTACTGGTGCACCGTAAATATCCTTACCGTACAGGGTGGTGTCCTGGGCGATAAGAATCAACTCCTTAACCCCGGCACTGGCAAGCGCCTCAGCCTCGGCAACAACCTGTTCAATCGGTCGGGAATGAAAACTACCCCGAATTTTCGGAATTAAACAGTAACTGCACCGATTGTCACACCCATCGGCAATCTTCAAATAGGCGTAATGGCTTGGCGTTGAAACCAACCGGGCTGTTTTGTCGGCAAAAATCTGGCTCATCTCTTTGAGATTTAACCACCGGTCAACGCCGGGAAACCTTTTACTTAAGCCTTTTCCATACCTTTCTACCAGACAGCCGGCAACAAAAATTTTAACCTGGTGATTTTTTTCCTTCAAAATCATCAGCCGCCTTATCGCCTCCTCACTTTCCTGTACCGCCGAAGAGAGAAATGCACAGGTGGTTAGAACAATAAGGTCTGCCTGCTGCGGATTTGTTGTTAGTTCGTAGCCCGCATCAACAAGCGCACCAAGGATATATTCGGAGTCAACCCGGTTTTTCGGACAGCCCAGTGCCACCACCGCTGCCCGCACCGTTTACACCTTCCAGAGTTTGCCAGTTGCCTCTGCCAGCACGACACCTTCCCGGTCCGTAAGCCGGCTCCGGGCATATACAATTCTTCCCTCCTCACCGGTTATCCAGCCTGAGCCGGAAATCTCTTTGCCAACCGGAACCGGTTTGCGAAAACGCACGGTCATTTCCGCGGTAACGGTGTTGTACCCCCGAGGTTTAACCGACCAGGCCATCAACTCGTCCAAAAGTGTGGCAACAATTCCACCGTGAACAATGCCGTGCCAGCCCTCATAACGCTGGGGAATGACATAATTCTCAAAACGGACGCCCGTTTCATCCACCTTGATCGGCAACTGCAACCCATCAGGGTTCTGCCTGCCACAGGCAAAACAGGTGTCCCGATTCTCGAGCCGTGGCATTACTGGTACTCAACTGTGGTGCCCGGTGGCGGCACAAAACGGAAAAGTTTCTGCCCGAGCACCGGATTCCATCTTTGATTCTGCAAGACAAATCGGCATCTATTGCCCCAGTCGTCAACGAACGAAAAGGCATCAACCCTGGAGCCGCTTTTGTCCAGTTCCAGTTTCATATCCCGGAAAACCGCCCCGGCTTCATCTTGAATTAAGAGCAGCATTGTGCCATCGGGCAACCTCTGTTCGGTAATGGTGCCGGTTGTATCGAGGAGCGGGGCAATAAACGCCAGCAAAGGAAAGGGTTCCTGTCGCCTCTGCATCACCGCCCGTTTTTCCTCCGGAAGGTAAAACCAGACAATCGATTCATTACCCACAATCACCTGACGCATCGGCTTGGTGACCTCCAGCCGAAATCGATTGGGCATCTGAAAGTAAAAACTGCCGGCAAAAAAGGTTGTTTCCCCTGTCATCTCCGACACCAATCTCTCAGTAAAACTGCCGCTGAGCGACTTCAGCCCGAGATACCGCTCCCGTAACTTTACCCAGCCCCTAATTGCAGCGTTACCACCTAACACCGTTTCAGGACCGGCAAAAACCGCTGCGGTAATTACAGAAAACCAGATAAAAAGTTGCCCGGGTTTCATCGCTCAAGCATACAGAACATCGCCCCTCAGTCAACAAAAAACTGTGCTTTGTCTTCTCTTACATACAAACTTGACCGAGAGCGAATAATCGTTAACTTTTAATACCCGGTGCGGAACTTTATCACCATACTTTTCGCCCTGTTTCCTGTTATCTTTATTTCCTTTGCCGGTTGCCGGCGCAGCGCCGAAACCAGCCTGACAATCGCTGGCTCAACTTCGGTTCAACCTTTTGCCGAACTCCTTGCTGAACTATATATGCAGCAACACCCGGGGGTCGAAATCAATGTCCAGGGCGGCGGTTCCAGTGCCGGCATCCGCGCCGTCCAGAATTGTATCTGCGACATCGGTATGTCCTCCCGACCATTAACGCCCGAGGAACAAAACCTTCAGCAGTGGACAATCGCCCTTGATGGTATCGTCCTGATTGTTCATAAACATAACCCGGTGAGAAACATCACACTTGAACAGTTACAGGATGTCTTCTCGGGTAAAATTCGCAACTGGCGCGCACTGGGTGGTCCCGACCAGAAAATCACGGTCATCACGCGCGAAGAAGGTTCGGGCACAAGGGGGTGTTTCGAAGAAATCGTAATGCACGGGGCACACTTCGCAGCGGATGCGCTTGTTCAGGACTCTAATGGGGCGGTGCGGGAAATTGTTGCCTCGGACCCATCCGCCATTGGTTACATCTCATTCGGGCTTGTGGATGAGCGGGTTAGCGCTTTAGCCGTTAACGGCATCACCCCTTCTGAATCAACCATCGTCGCTCATACCTACCCTCTTGCCCGGCGGTTCCTTTTTCTCACCAATGGTGAGCCCGATGCCCTTGCCCGTTCTTTTCTTGATTTTGTATTGAGTCCGGAGGGCCAGAAAACGCTGGCGGATGAAGGATTGATTAAGGCGGTGCCATGAGGGAAAAGCTTTTTGAAAAGATTTTACTGCTCTGCGCCCTTTCCGCGGTCACCGCTTTGTTCCTGATTGCCCTTTTTATCTTTTATGAAGGGCTGCCGCTCATCTTCCGAATTGGCCCGGCAAACTTCCTTTTCTCTTCAAACTGGGCGCCAACCAGAGGTCACTTTGGGATATTGCCGATGATTGTCGGCTCCCTGCAAGTAACCGTGCTCGCCTTAATCCTGGGAGGCACACTGGGCCTTGCCTGTGCGATGTTCCTTGCCGAATTTGCCCCGCGCTGGAGCGTCCGTATCCTTAAACCGCTGATCGAACTCCTTGCTGGCATCCCTTCAGTTGTCTATGGCTTCATCGGCGTTTTGGTTTTGGTACCCCTAATTAGGAGAACGCTCGGTGGCCCGGGATTTTCCGTTCTTGCCGCGGGCATCATCCTCGGCATTATGATTCTACCCACTGTCATCGCCATATCCCTTGACGCTTTGAACGCGGTCCCACTCAGTTATAAGGAAGGTTCGCTCGCGGTTGGCGCCACCCGCTGGCAGACGCTCTATCGGCTAACCTTGCCGGCTGCGAAAAGTGGCATAATCGCCAGTTTAATCCTCGCTATGGGCCGGGCAATCGGTGAAACGATGGCGGTCATTATGGTTGCGGGTAACGCCCTTATCATACCAAAATCGCCCCTTGAGCCGGTCCGAACTCTCACCTCCAACATCGCGCTCGAGATGGGCTACGCCTCCGGTACCCATCAGGAGGCGCTCTTTGCCACGGGCGTCGTCCTCTTCATCATCGTCGCCCTTCTTAACACCTTTGCCCTACTTGCCCTGCGAAAAAAGGTATGAAGCGCCGACCCTTAACAATTCAGCGTCTCGTCTGGTTTCTCCTCGCCTTACTTACCCTCTTCACCCTGACAATCCTTTTCTTCATCATCGGTTACATAACCGCCAAAGGTGTGCCAACCCTGACGCCGGAGTTTCTCTTCGGGATGCCGGAACGGATGGGCAAAGAAGGTGGTATCCTGCCCACAATTGTCGCCACTATCTATCTTGCACTCCTTGCCATTGTCATCGCTACGCCGCTCGGGGTTGGCACCGCCGTCTATCTGACCGAATACACCAGAGAATCAGCCCTGACCCGGATTATTCGTTTTGGCGCCGATGCCCTTGCTGGTGTTCCTTCAATTATCTTCGGCTTATTTGGGTTCATCCTATTTGTCATTTATCTGAAGATGGGTTGGTCAATTCTTGCCGGTAGCCTTACCCTCGCCGTGATGATTCTTCCGACCATCATTCGCACCAGTGAAGAAGCGATTCGGACCGTACCATATGCTTATCGGGAAGTCAGTTACTCGCTGGGAGGCACAAAATCCCAGACGATTCTCAATGTCGTACTGCCCAATGCCCTGCCCGGCATCCTGACCGGAATTATCCTCGGCTTGGGCAGGAGCGTTGCTGAAACGGCCGCGGTAATATTCACCGCCGGCTCATCCCTTCGCATGCCCCGTTCAATTTTCGACCCGGCACGTACCATGGCAGTTCACTTCTATATCCTTGCCCGGGAGGGTATCTCAATGCCCCGAGCCTACGGCACTGCCCTGCTCTTAATCATCTCCATCCTCGTAATCAACGCCTTCGCCTATATCCTTCTGTTCCGTCTTACCCGCCGCTTCCGATAGATGAACGAGAAAATTACCATTCAAAACCTCTCTGTTACCGCTGATGGCAAATCAATTCTTGCCAACATCAACCTCACCATCTTGGAACATGAAATTTTCTCCATTATCGGTCCGGCTCACTCCGGCAAGACGACCCTTTTACGAACTATTAACCGGTTGATTGAAACCCAGCCCGGGTTTAGCCGAACCGGTAAACTACTCCTTGATGGTAAAGATGTACTTAATTGGGATATCGAAACATTACGTCGGCGGGTTGGACTCATATTTGCCACTCCGATTCCACTACCGGGCACCATCTTTGACAACATCGCCTACGGCCCCCGGCTCAAGGGCATTCGCAACAAAAGAAAACTAACCGAGATTGTCGAACACACGCTGCGTGCTGCCTTCCTCTGGGATGAGGTAAAAGACCGCCTCGACACTTCGGCACTGCGACTCTCTGGCGGTCAGCAGCAAAGGCTCTGCATCGCTCGCACCCTCGCCCTTGACCCCGAGGTTGTAATGATGGATGAACCTTGTTCGGGCCTCGACCCTATCTCCACGGCGCAGATTGAAGATGCTATGCGCCAGTTAAAAAACCGCTACACTTTCATTCTCGTAACAAACAATGTCAAACAGGCGGCACGGGTCTCGGACCGGGTTGCTTTTTTTCTCGCCGGTCAACTGATTGAAGTAAACTCAGCGGAAATCATCTTCACCCGCCCGGCAGACAAACGCACCGATGACTACATCTCCGGACGCATCGGTTGAGGAGCAAAACGATGTTAACCACCGCCAACGCAAAAATTCAGACTAAAAACCTCAATGTGTTTTATGGCGCTTTTCGGGCGGTTCAGGATGTTAACATCAACTTCCCTCCGTGTGCCATCACCGCAATTATCGGGCCTTCTGGTTGTGGTAAATCTACCCTCTTACGTAGTTTCAACCGGATGAACGAACTGATTGAAGGTGCTCGCATCCGGGGAGAAATTCTCCTTGACGGCGTCGATATTTACCGACTCAATGTCCTGGAGCTGCGCCAGCGCGTCGGCATGGTTTTTCAACGACCTAACGCCTTCCCGTTCTCGGTGTTTGACAATGTTGCCTATGGTCCACGAATCCACGGTGAAAGGCGTCACTCTCGACTTGCCGAAATCGTTGAACGCAGTTTGCGGGCTGTTCGCCTCTGGGACGAACTCAAAGACCACCTCCACAAAAATGCCTTAACCCTTACCGACGAACAACGCCAGCGCCTCTGCATCGCCCGTTTACTGGCAGTTGAGCCCGAAGTCCTGCTTCTTGACGAACCCTGCTCGGCTCTCGACCCAATTGCCACTCTGCACATTGAAGAACTACTCCGCCAGCTCCGGGAGAAATACACCATTATCATCGTCACCCACAATATGCAACAAGCGGCACGGGTTTCGGACTTCACCGGATTTATGCTTCTGGGACGCCTGATAGAGTTCGGCACAACCAGCCAGATTTTTACCAAACCAAAACACCCTGACACAGAAAACTACATCTCGGGAAAATTCGGCTAATAAATTGATTTTTAGTTAGTTAGCCGGAATTCGCTTTTACCATTATACCACCGAACGAGTTAACCAAAAATTAACCAAAGGGTTATATCCATTTAACTTTCTGCCCGTACCATTTTTAGCGATGTCTAAAAACCTTATAAAGGAGGCAACCTTGTCACGTAAATCTATCGTCCTGCTTGCGGTGGCAATTTTCACCGCCGCGCTGTTCGCCCTTGACCCAGGGCAAACCGAGCTTGAACACAACGGCTGGTTCCGCTACACCAACCAATCATCAGAATTCAAAATTACCGACCCGAGCGTCAGTCGCTTCTCTCTGGAACGGGGTTATCTCCGGTTTTCTTACCAGTGGGCCCCGCCCTTCTTTACCAAAATGACCGTCGACATCTTCTCATCAGACAAATACCCCGAAGGAGCTACTGTCCGGCTAAAAGAGGCTTACGCCGACATCGCAATGCCCGTAGTGCGCGATTTCAATTTCACCGCCGGTTTGCAGAAACACTACTTTGGACTTATCTACTCCTGGGATTACACCCATCCGGAAAAATCTCTCGCCGATGACCAGGGGATTTGCGCATCAGCCGACTACGGATTGACCATCAACGGCTATCTCCCATCTGGTCTGGGAGAACTGCAACTGGGTGTCTATAACGGCGAAGGCTATAAGTACGCTGGTAAGTATGTCAACTTATCCCCCGAACTACTCGGCAATGTTCGACTCACACCATTCCCCGGCATCGCTTTGGGCGTCTCAATGTTCACAAATGCCGCTGACCAGAGTCATTACAAAAACGATAAAAAAGGCAGAACGACTCAATCCGGTAGCACTTTTTTTATGAATGCTGACACGGCAAATAAAAATCGTTTTGCCCTTGCCCCGATGTTCAAACTAGCTTACGGCCCAGTATCTCTGCTCGGCGAATACATCAATTACAACTACACCCGCTTTTTCAGTTACTACAAAATCAACTTTGACAGTGCCGGCGCAGTTGTTGACTCCACCTTAAACGAAAAGACAAAGAAATACTCGTTCAGCGGGTTAGACCTTGTGCCGACGGTTACTCTTGCAAAACGAACCTTAGAAATTTTCGGCCGCTTCTCACTGTGGGACCGTAAAGAGGAACACGACAATGAAATGCAACTCAATAAAGATAAAAGTTTCATCCGCTACGGTGCTGGGTTTAATTACCATTTCATGCGGCGGGAAAAAGGCAAACCCGGTCTTGAGTTTCAGTTTGCCTGGACCAGAACTCAACCCAAAAATACCGAGTTAAAACCAACCGATGTTCTGCTCGCCCAGGTGCGGTTTGAGTGGAGCACGATAATCAATAAACCAGAACTATAAATAAGTAAGTCAAAGGAGGCAATAAAATGAAAAAACTTCTTGCGTTAATAACAACCTTTGCCCTGAGCACATCGCTCATCGCGGGTGAAATTATCGTCAAGGGTTCAGATACAATGCTGAACCTCGTACAGCGACTTGCTGAGGGATTTGGAGCGGTCCGTGGTGATGTCACTGTTTCGGTTGCGGGTGGTGGTTCCGGTGTCGGCATCACCGCAATCACCAACCGTGAGGTCGATATCGCCAACGCATCGCGCGCCATCAAATCAAAGGAAATTTCGGCGGCTCGCGCCCAGGGCGTGAATCCGGTGGAAATCGTCATCGCCCTTGATGGCTTAGCGGTTATCGTCAACAGTAAGAATCCGGTAAAGAACCTTACCGTCCAGCAAATCGGTGCAATATACCGCGGCGAAATTAAAAACTGGAACGAAGTCGGCGGTCCCAACAAGAAAATCGTCCTCTATGGCCGACAACCCAACTCCGGTACATTCGTCTTCTTCCGGGAAGAAGTGGTAAAAGGAGAGTACGCATCTTATATGCGGCAGATGAACGGCAACGCCCAGATTGTTGATGCGGTAAAAAACGACGAAGGGGGCATTGGTTATGTGGGGCTAGGATACATTCGAAATGTTGAGGGCATAAGACCCTTAGCGGTCGCAAAAAGTTCCCAGGACCAGTACATTTCTCCGTTGAACGAAGCCGATGTGAAAAGCGGTGCTTATCCTCTTACCCGACCTCTATATCAGTACACCAACGGTAAACCCAAAGGTCAGGTGCTCGATTTTATTCGGTTTGAACTGAGCCCGGAAGGTCAGAAAATCGTTGAGGAAGAAGGGTTTGTCGCCGTCACCCAACCGTACATCGAAAAGAACAATAAAATACTGCAGTGAGCAACGATAAAAAGTAAAAGTAAAGGAAGGTTCCTGTGCGGCTGCGCAAGAAGATCGACAGATTCGCAGGGATAACCTTCTTTGTTAACGCTGTTTTGGCCGCCGGGGTCTTGTTTGGTATCCTTCTCTTTCTGTTCTCCTACGGCGTACGGGCTTTCATTCCAGCACCGGGAACTGACCCCGGCGACCCAGAATCCCGGCCGCTTACAATACTCGGGTTTCTATTTGGAACTGTTTGGAACCCTGACGCCTACGGCAAACCACACTACGGTTTAATCCCGTTATTCTTGGGCAGTCTGTTAACAACACTAATTGCCCTCACCATTTCAGTTCCGCTGGGAATTGCCGGTGCCATATTTATCGCGGAAAGACTTACCGGTTGGGTGCGCATCGGTGTTAAAATGGTAGTGGAACTCTTTGCCGGATTTCCCTCGGTAGTCATCGGCTTATTTGGACTGGTGGTTCTGGCGCCCCTTATTGCTCGGACTTTTAACCTTTCATCCGGCTTGAACCTTTTCACCGCCAGTATCATCCTTGCAGTGATGTCTCTCCCCACTATTATATCAGTATCCGAAGATGCCCTGCGCGTGGTCCCTCACTCCTATCGGGAAGCAGCGTATGCCCTCGGAGCATCACCCTGGACTACCGCAATCAAGGTAATCCTACCGGCAGCACGCTCCGGTATTCTGGCAGCGGTGATGCTGGGCTTTGGTCGGGCAATTGGTGAAACGATGGCAGTTTTAATGGTGGCGGGGAATGCACCCATCATTCCCCGCTCGCTTTTTGACCCGGTTCGCACCATTACTACAACCCTCGCCATTGAACTGGGCGAAACCGCAGCCAATTCCATCCACTTCTTTAGCCTTTTTGCACTTGGTTTTGTTCTCTTTGTTATCGCCTTAGCGACCAACTTAATCGCCGAATCGCTAATCAGACGGGAAAAAAGGAGTTTCACTTTATGAACAGAACTTTGCCACCGCCTGAAAATTACCGTCGGCTAAACAAAAAGCATTTCCCCAGTAACATCGGCTTTGCTATCCTCGCCATCCCTTTAATAATTTTTATCCTTTTCATCGGTTTTATGGTGTTCTACTTATTCAAGAACGGTATCAATGTGATATCCTGGAAATTCCTCACCCAGCCACCCGAGAAAGGAATGACCGCCGGCGGAATTTTCCCCTGTATCATCGGCACATTATATGTTACTCTCATATCGCTCCTTTTTTCTGTACCAGTCGGCCTCTTTTCCGGTATCTATCTTGCCGAGTACGCACCCAATAACTCTATTACTCAGGTTATGCGCAGCTCAATCCGCGCCCTTGCTGGTATTCCGAGTATTGTCTACGGACTTTTCGGCGTCGCTTTATTTATTCGAGCGTTCCAGATCGGCCTTTCGGTACTCGCTTCAGGATTAACTCTCGGCTTGATGAGTCTACCCTGGATTATTACAACGGTCGAGGAGTCTATTACGGCAATTCCCAACTCTTTTCGAGAAGGAGCACTCGCCCTGGGTGCAACTAAATGGGAGTCAATCCGGCGCAATGTTTTACCTTACGCATTCCCCGGCATTCTCACCGGCGTACTTCTCGCTATCGCCCGCACCGTGGGTGAAACAGCGCCCATCCTTTTCACCGGCGTAACCTATTTTACTCGTCAAATTCCGCGTTCGCCTCTGGAAAAGTTTATGGCGTTGCCCTATCACATCTTTGTTCTGGCAACCCAGCACGACCAACTTACAAAAGTTCGCCCGATTGCGTTCGCGACCGCAGTTGTATTACTGATTTTCGTACTCGGGTTTGACATCATCGCCTTTTTTACGAGAATGCGTTTTGCTGCAACTAACAAATGGCAGGTTTAAAATATGGAAAAAGGACATATTGAGATCAGCAATCTAAACCTCTGGTTTGGGACAAATCACATTCTTAAAAATATCTCGTTTACTATTTTACCCCGAACAGTAACTGCCATTATGGGCCCCTCGGGTTGTGGTAAATCCACCTTGCTACGCAGCATCAACCGGATGAACGACCTCATAACCGATACGAGAATTACCGGGAGTATTCTGATTGATGGCGAAGATATTTTCCGAGAAAAGGTCGATGTTATTGAACTGCGCAAACGGGTGGGTATGGTTTTTCAGAAACCGAATCCCTTCCCCAAATCAATTTTCGAAAATGTCGCTTTCGGGATCAAAATCCACAACCTGGCGTCGGGTGCGGAGGTGCCACGCCGGGTTAAAGAAGCACTCCAGTTGGCAAACCTCTGGGACGAAGTTAAACATCGGCTGGGAGACAACGCCTTTTCCCTCTCCGGCGGACAACAACAGCGCCTCTGCATCGCTCGTTGTCTTGCTGTCGGTCCTGAAATAATACTTCTTGATGAACCGGCTTCAGCTCTTGACCCCTTCTCTACAGCGAAACTGGAAGAACTAATTGTCCAGTTGAAGAAATATTACACCATCGTCATCGTCACCCACAACTTGCAACAAGCGGCTCGTGTATCAGACCACTGTGCCTTTTTAATGCTAGGTGAACTTGTGGAGTTCGGGCCGACAGAACGAATTTTTACTAAGCCGCAGGATAAGCGCACTGAAGATTTTCTAACCGGTAAATTTGGCTAATGTCGGTACTTGTCCAAAGGAAAAATTTAGTTATCATTATAGTGACAGAGAGGAAATGAACAATGACACTACTCGAAGAAAAAATCGCTGCCCTAAAAGAAAAACTGCTGGCAATGGCGGCCGCAGTAGAAAATATGGTCGACAGCAGTGTTCAGGCACTGGTGACAAAAGACCACCAACTGGCTGAAAAGGTTATCAATGAGATTGAACCGAAAATCAACCAAGAGGAGATCGAAATTGAAGATACCGCCATTAACCTCATTGCCCTGCATCAACCTGAGGCGTCTAATCTCCGTACCATTACGATGATTATTAAAATAAATAATGACCTGGAGCGCATCGGCGACCACGCGGTTAACATCGCCGAGGCTGCGTTGTTCCTTATCCCGCGTCCAGCGGTAAAACCGCTCATTGACCTCCCCCGCATGGCGCAACATACAATTCAAATGCTGAGCGACAGTCTCGATGCCTTTACAAAAAAAGATGCCGCACTGGCGCGCCAGGTCTGTGCCCGCGACTCAATTGTTGATTCGTTGAAAGACCAGATTAACCGCGAACTTATCACTTATATGACCAGTGATGCTACAACCATTGACCGGTCATTAAAACTCATGCTCATATCTTTGAATTTGGAACGCATTGCCGACCTCGCAACCAATATCTCCGAAGATGTGGTTTATGCAGTGACCGGAGCGGTAATCAAACATGGCAAATGTGAATTCCCCACCTGATAAAAAACAGGAACAAACGCCCCTTTCCCGAACTCGACTTATTGCAATCGTGGACGACGAACCGGATATTCTTGAACTACTATCCCTCCACCTGACAAAATCGGGTTTTAGCGTCAAAAAGATGACAAGCGGCGCCGAGCTTTATCAATTCCTCGAAAAGACGATGCCGCATCTGATAATCCTTGACCTTATGCTCCCGGATGTCGATGGTATTGATATCTGCCGTTTTCTCAAGCAGGAACCACGGTTCGCCTCGATACCGATAATTATGCTTACCGCGCGCGGCGAAGAATCGGACCGTGTTACCGGTTTAGAGTTAGGTGCTGATGACTACATTACGAAACCGTTTTCGCCCAAAGAGGTTGTTGCCCGTGTTCGCGCGGTACTGCGGCGGCAGGAACAAATAACCGCCGACGAAAAAATTACCGTTGGTACGGAATTGATTATTTATCCTAAAAAGCATGAAGTAACCGCGGCGGGTAGGAAAATTGACCTCACCGCTACCGAGTTCCGGATTTTAATGGTATTGGCAGCGAAACCCGGCTGGGTTTTTACCAGGGAACAGATTATTGATGAACTGTGGGGATATGACAAACCGATATTAGACCGCACTATTGATGTCCATATTCAGCACCTGCGAAAAAAAATGGGCAAAGCGGGCGAACTGATACGCAATATCCGCGGGGTCGGGTATAAACTCGAACTTTAAAGCCACATTGTGAATCTTAAACCAGAGAAGCAGCTTTTCTTGCACATCCTCGGTAGATATCTCATCGTTGCCGGCCTTCCGGCTGCTGTTTTGTTAATCCTTTTCCTGCTTAAACTACCAACAGTAACGGTTCTGGTAATCGCGAGCATCGTCCTGATAGTCGTATCGATATTAAGTGCCTGGATTCTGTTTTCCCGGCTGCAGACCCTGGCTGTTGCAATTGAAGAGATATGCGTCCGCCTCGGCTCCGGTCAGACTTCCGTGCCGTCTCCGCCGGTCCGTTTGGGAATAGTCACCCGCCTGTTTAATGTGTTAAACCAGACTACCAATCGCATTGATGAAGAAATCGTCCAATTACGACAGAAAAAAGCGTGGTGGGATGCCATGTTCGACACATCACAAGAAGGGTTGTTAATTCTGGACCGTCAAAATAAAATCGTTGCCGTGAATAATAAATTCCAACAGTTTTTGAATGGAGAACGGGCCACGGGCAAATTTTACTGGGAAGTTATTCGCACTCCGCAGCTCTCAAACCTGCTCCAACAATTAACTTCAGGACAAACCACCGCCTTCGGTGAAATTGAGTTCAATTCAAAGACATTTCTCTGTAGCGCCGTCCATTTATCCGATACCGGCCAGCGCGTTCTGACTTTTACCGATATTACCGAAATCGTCACCACGGAAAAAATTAAAAGAGATTTTGTTGCCAGTGTCTCACACGAACTAAAAACACCCTTAACCGCAATTAAGGGCTATATTGAAACGATGGAGGAAACTGCCGATGAAAACAATGCGGTTTATCTGCAAATTGTCCGCCGTCATACCGAACGCTTAATCAACCTTGTTCAGGATTTACTCAACCTCTCGGCGCTGGAACATCCGAATGTCAAGCTCTATTGGGAGGATGTCAATCTGAAAACCATCGCGAATAATGTTCTCGCCATCTTTGAGAACGCGGCAAAAAGGAAGGGTTTGAAACTAATACAAGAGATACCCGAACCACCACCGGTGATAAAAGGTGACGGACTGCGGTTAGAGCAGGCACTTATCAACCTGCTGGATAACGCAATCAAATACACCGAAAAAGGCACCGTGTCTCTGCGTGTTAAGGTGGTAGATGACCAAGTAGTGATTTCGATTCAGGATACGGGCATTGGCATTGCCGCCGAACACATCCCGAGAATTTTTGAGCGATTCTATGTTGTTGACCGCTCCCGTTCCAGACAAAGTGGGGGAACCGGTTTGGGACTGGCAATTGTTAAACATATCGTCGAACTACATCAGGGTAAAATTCGCGTTGAAAGCACACCAGGCAAGGGTTCAGAATTCTCCGTGGTCCTGCCAATGAAAATATGAAACTACCCTTTACCATTGCTCACATTTCTGACCTGCATCTCGGTGGTTCTTATTTTGTCCCAGAGTGGGGTAATAGATTGGTCGATTTGCTGAACCGGTTAAAGCCCGGCCTCATAGTTATCACCGGTGACCTCACTACAGAAGGTCATATTCATGAATATGAACAGGTAGTCACATATTTGAAACGATTTCATAGCAAAAATAGAATTATAGTTCCAGGAAATCACGATGCCCGCAACGAAGGATATGTGATTTTTGAAGAAATCTTTGGCACTCGCTATCCTTTCTACAAAAAAAGTAACATAGCAATATTTGGCGTGGACTCAAGCCAACCTGACATTGATGACGGACACATCGGCCGTGCCAATTATCCGATAATCACTCAGAAATTTAGTAACCCGACACAAATTAAAATCATGGCGATGCATCATCACCTCGTTCCCATACCCGGTACCGGAAGGGAGCGCCATATACCCACCGATGCCGGTGATGTTTTGAAATTATGCATCGACCTTGATATTCGCATAATACTATCCGGTCACAAACATCGGCCCTGGGTGTGGCTCCTCGAAAAAACCTGGCTCATCACTGGCGGCACTGCCACTTCACAACGCCTGAAGGGTCGGTCATATCCGTCGTTTAACATCTTGAAAATATTTAAAACCAAATTCACCTTAACAGAAATAAATGTTGCAACCGGTATAATTCAGAAAAAACTAAAAGCGTCTCTTTAATCTTCCTGTAAGGATTAGTTTTTGAATCCACAAAGAATGCATAGGACGCTCCTTAGAAAGTATGAAATAGACGCCGGGCCCTAAATTCCCACTAACCCGAATTCTTCCTGAAACATCAACAATGTACACGTCTCCTTCACTCCACCCAATAGGTTGCTTGGACGAAGTGATAGTTAGCAAACCTTCCGGCTCGCGGATGGAAAATTCTTGTTTGTGTTTGCCTCTCTTTGTCCCTATGATTTCTGATTTGGCACATCCTTTGACTGCTGACGGATCGAAACTCCAGAACTCCCTGGAATTGCTGCCTTTGAGCGCATAAACTTTACCCCTGGTGAATGCCAGACCGGCACCAGCACCAACCCGTCGCAATTTTGTCCCCTTCGGTATATCTTCCATCTGCTCCCACGAATCAGCGTGGATATCGTAGCGCCAGAACTCAGACGTCCATCCTCCTTTGAAGGCATATATGTAATTACCGCCGTCACTGGCAAGCGCCGCCCCATCCTTTGCACGCCGCAACCCGTTCCTACCAGTAAAAGGCAAGGAGGTGCACTCCCGCCAGCTGTCCCGGCTAATTAAATATTCATAAAACTCATTGGTCGAGCCCTTTAAACAGAAAAGCCTTTGGCTCGCCGCCACCAGTGCGCTTCCCCTCTTCACCGGTTTATCTAACATCCCACGCGGCACCGGTCGCCGCGCATGCCACTCACCCCTTTCCACCAGGTAAAATAAAAAGTCATCTGTACCGCTACCTTTCAGACAGTACACCCTGCCGCTGTCCCGTTTAGGAACAAACGCCAAGCCAGAACCATATCTAACATTTCTTGTCCCGTCTGGTAGGCCGGGTAGTTGTTGCCAGGAGTCTAAAGTTAAATCATAACACCAGAACTCTCTGGTGTTCCCTCCTTTCAAAAGGTAAATTTTACTCCTGCCGTCCCAGCAGACTGCCGCTCCACCCTTCGGCTTTCTTCCTTTTATTCCACCCGGCACCGGTTGTCGTTCCACCCAGTTTCGCTCATTCACATCATAAAAGTACCACTCATCTGTCCTCCCTTTCAACGCAAAAACCTTATCGGTTGTTGCTACTAAACAACCCCCTGCCCGCACCGGCAGATTTTTCACTCCAGCAGGCACCGAGAGTTCTTCCTTCCATTGACGGTAAAGAATCGATTCAACGGCAACTACCTTATTTAAGGAATCGTTGCTTGGGTTTTCGTCGCCTTGTAAATTGCAACGGGCAAAAGTTAAATACAGTCCCGGTGTTGCCTGCCACTGCCGAAAACAGACCTCTCTCTGAGCACCAGGCTCAACCGTTGCTCTTGATGAATCAATATACTCAAAATCTGTATTGGCTCTTATTCGACTAACCGCAAAATATACCCACATATCCGCCGATTCTTCACCATAATTCCCCACCACCGCAACCGGCTCAACTACTCCTTCTGGCACTGTGTCCTTAGGCATTTCTATCTTGATTAGCCCTCCGTCCCTTCTTATAACGCGAAACTGTTTACTAATCGAGTCGTTTTCCTTTCTCATATCTCCATTCAGCCTTGCACTAACCCAGATTGAATACCGCCCGCCTCTTGCCCGCCAGTGCCCAAACGAAACTAACGAAGGACACTCGGGCGCTATCATTACCTCAATTGAATCAAGATAAACTGTCATTCCCGCGCTGTCGTAAATCTCGCACCGTACCCAAAGACCTGCCACCTCGTTTCCAAAATTATGGACCAGCGCCTCGGGCTGAATCTCCCCGGGATTAACAACTTCACCGGGACTCGTAATCTCAACCACGCCCACATCCCTTACCTGAACAAAAAACGTATCCTTAACCGCATCGTTGTCATTACGACGGTCGGAGGCCAGTTGCGTTGTACAGCAAACCAAACTCCAACCCCTTTCTCTTGCTTCCCATTGGTAAAATGTTGCCTCCATACTGTCACCTGGTGTCAGCCCTCGTATCATTAAAGAGTCACAATAGCTGGTGCCGATTCGCAACAACACCTGAAAACTTTCTGTTTCGCTTCCATAGTTTTTTATAACCGCCCGTGGTGAACCACAAAACCCGGAATCCACAACATTAACCGGGAAGAGAACCCGGGATACACCGACATCGTGTCTTATTACGGTGAACCCTGAACTGATCGTATCGTTCTCTGGATGCATATCATTAGGTAAAACCGCCCGGACCCTGACTACATAATCACCAACCTCTGCATTCCATCCTCTAAAACCGGTATCTCGGCTAACATTAGAACCAAGGGTAATCGTAATGCTGTCTTTGTAAACGAGGGAGCCTGTTCGAGTTAAAATCGAGCAAACCAGACCGAACCTTGCACTATCGTTACCCCGATTGAACACCTTGACTCTTGGTCGAATTACGCCCTCAGACACTCTACCGCTGGGTGTTAATATCTCTTCTGCCACGACATCCTGTACCCGGGAAAATATACTGTCACGCACTGAGTCATTTCTTCTATCTATGTCTCCCTCAACATAAACTGAACAGACCACAACCACCCAGTCCCGGTGATGCACCGAAATTGAATCAAACACCACCTCTACCGAATCACCCTCTGCAATACTATCCGAAAAACAAGTTCGCGCCGAATCGCCCACTGCAAACCATACTGGAATCGGCGGTTCGTTAAAGTCCCCAAAGTTACCAATCAAGGCAACAGGAACAAAAGCCGAACCCGAATCAATTACACCTTGAGGCAACTCAATCCTTATCACTCCAACATCGCGTGCCTGGGTATTACGCCGCGCCCGAACTGCCCAATTAAAAGTACCCACCTGTTCACTCCACACCACCTGAACCGTTCCCATCCTTGCCGTTATTGAAGCCCGGTCCCTTAAATTCCCCCCTTCTGTCAATGTCCTGAATTCCCCCCAGATGCCTGTGTTCATCCGTTTCTGATAACAGACCTGTTTGTGGCGCTGAGAAGTAGAATCTTCATTCACCCAGACAAAATGAAGATTGCCACTATTATCCGCAGCAACACTGGGCGAGGATTTTTTACCTGACCAAACCCTGAATCTCACCGTATCGCCCCAGCCTTCTACTGTTCTGGCACGCCACAAAATAGAACTATCATCGGCAATCCAGACAACATTAAAAGTACCATCATAGCGGTTCCAGGCCACACAAGGTAAGACCGATCTTACTCTACTGTACACCGTTTCTACTTCTCCCCAGACACCATTTACCTTCAATTTTCCCAGAATCGCGTCAACGTTTCCTATCTGCTGATGCCAGACCACCATTAAGTTCCCCTCCGGCGTACAGGCAATCGATGGATAGGTAATTGGTGAAGTAATTCCCAAACGGGTAATTGTATCGCACTCTGCCCATCCGCTGTCGTAAAGAACATAGTACACAAATCGCTGCCCCCCAGAACCTAAACTTACCCAGGTCAGGTGGACCACACCATCTTTATCAATCGCCATTGACACCGCACTATCCCTATCGCTACCGGTTCTAAATGTGTCTTCTACCTGCCATTCCCCCGTAGAAAAATTACGGCGCTTCAGTTTGAGAACACCAGCAGTTATCCAGACAACATAGATATCACCAAGTGAATCGCAACCTATTGCCGGGTCTCCAGCACTGTTCGATTCATTGGAAATAACCGTATCATTTGACCATTCTCCATTTGAACTGTCCCAATAAGAGTACCAAACCTGATAAACGCCACCAACATTTCCCCGCCAAGTTATATGGATGTTCCCGTCCTGACCAATCACAACACCCCGCGCATTACTGCGACAGGTTAAATCCGTAGCATTCGCACGATTGGTGATTGACTCCACCGGCAACCAAATCCCAGACCCCAGATTAACTGCAAATAGAAATGTTAACAATGCCGCTTTCTTATAAGCCACAACTTTAATTACAACTTGATTCGCATAGAAGTCAAACAGTAACTGCCCGCATAAATTTGACAAATTGATAATGCCTATTACACTTCTAAACGGGCGATATGGACCTAATTAATTGCGGAAATCCGCACTGACTTCATTGTGGTCTTCTGCCCAAGTGGTGTGTTATGAAGAAAATAAAACCCTATGAAGATTTCCTCAAAGACCCGGACTTTCTGAACAACCTTCAGGAAGGAGTCTGGGTCGCAGACAATGAGGGGCGAATCGTATTTGCCAATCGCAGATTTGCCCGGATTTTGGGCTATGAAATTCCCGAAAGGGTCATCGGCAGAATCTGGCGCGAATTCTTCCCGCCGTCCGAAGCGGCGCGCATCGGTAAAATTCGCCCCGACTTCGATACCGCTACTACCCCACACACTGAAAGACGCATCATCACCCAGACAAGAGTTATCGGCAGAGACAGCCGCCAGATTCAGGTCTCCGTCACCCTCATCCGCAAAACGGTTGACGGTTCGGACTGGTACATCGGTACTGTAATTGAATCCGCCCCTCTCTCTGGCGTTACGGGCATAACCGAAAGTATGGCCCGCTGGGTAATGGAAAATTCGGTTGACGGCATCTGTGTAATTGAAGAAGGACAACTCATATACGCCAATCGACGGCTGGAAGAGTTAACTGGCTACAGCGCCCCCCAGTTAGGCAGAATGAACCTCGAGCATCTGTTAAGCCCGGATTACCGGTCAACCATTGCCCCAATTTTCACCAACCCCCACCGCCTATTAGGTCCGGTTCACCACGAAGTAAAACTGCAGAATCGAACGGGACGGGAGATTGAATGTCAGTTACGGATTGTACCGGTTGAAGAGGGTACGCGCCGAGCTCTTGTCTGCTACCTCCGGGACATCTCAGAATTAAAGCAAGCAGAACGCATCCGCACCGAGTTTGTCGCAATGGTTTCCCATGACCTCCGCACACCCCTCGCCGCGATAAAAGAAGCAATGTCCTTGCTCGCTGACACCGCGGCTTGTCGGTTGGAGGAGAAACAACTTCGTTACCTCTCAATCGCTCGCGAAGAGATGGACCGGCTCAACCGAATGATTGACAATCTGATTGAAGTCGCACGGATGGAAACCGGTAAGGTTATCCTCAACCTCGAAGCGGTTGATTTGCACGAGGTTCTTAACATTGCACTCGAGAGTCTCAGCCTCTTAACTACCAAAAAAAATCTAAAGATTGAACGCCGTGCCCCAGCAAAACTGCCACTTGTGCTCGGTGATCGCGACCGGTTAATACGGGTATTCAACAATCTCCTTGACAATGCCATAAAATATTCACCCGAAGGTGGTACGATTTGGATTGAAATCGACTTCGTTGACCCCGAGGCACCGGTGCTTTCTGAAGCGGGTATCCTTGCCAACACCGGTTATATTGAAGTTACCATTACCGACCAGGGGCCAGGTATTCCTGCTGAGTTCCTTGACCGGATATTTGGCAAATTTGAGCGGGTTGACCCGTACGGTCCGGGTATCGGTTTGGGGTTGGCAATCGTTCGCTCAATCGTCGAACTTCACCACGGTAAAGTCTGGGCACGTTCTACCCTTGGTGAAGGAACAAGTTTTAGCGTTATTTTACCTATTAAAGAGGAAGGTTAAATGGAATCGAATCCAAAGAAAATTCTCCTCGTCGAAGATGAGGTCAATCTCCGGGAACTGGTCAAGGCAAGGCTGGAGCAAAATGGCTATGAGGTGGCCGTTGCGGGTGATGGTTATCAGGCGATATTTCAGGCTCGCCGGGTAAAACCCGACCTGATTATCCTCGATTTGATGATACCCCGTCTTGACGGCTACACTGTCTGCCGCACCTTGAAAGCATCAAGCGACCTTGCCGCTGTCCCGATAATAATGTTTACCGCTCGTTCCTCGCCCGACGATATGCGGCGCGGTATGGATATGGGTGCTGATGCCTATGTAACTAAACCGTTTGACCCGGCAACTCTTATCGCGAAAATCGAGGAGTTACTCCAGTCCCGTACACCAGTTGAAGAACCGCCCACTTCGCCATCAGAATTGCCTTCGGACGCACAAAAAGACAAACAACATTAACCGGCAATATTATGACCACAAGACAACTCATCCAAGCCGCGCTTGCTGAAGACATCGGCAAAGGCGACGCCACCTCCAGTTTAACCATTCCGGAGAAAACAAAAGTCACCGCGCATGTAGTTGCCCACTCCACCGGTATTCTTGCTGGGATAAAAATTTGCGCCCAGGTATTCAAAACAGTTGACCCCCGTATACGATTTGAAGCGCTCTATCAGGACCGGAGTCGATTTCGCGCCGGCGCGGTCTTAGCAATAGTCACCGGACACGCTCGCGGCATCCTTGCGGCGGAGCGCACCGCCCTAAATTTCCTCTGCCGGCTCTGCGGTATCGCCACCTTGACTGACAAATTTGTCTCTCGGGTCAAGGGTACCAAAGCAGTAATCCTTGACACCCGTAAAACGACACCACTCTGGCGGGAACTGGAGAAGTATGCGGTGCGCTGCGGGGGTGGTAAAAATCACCGTCGGGGTTTATACGATATGATATTAATCAAAGATAACCACCTCGCCATCATCGGTTCCATTGCCGAATCGTTAGCGCGGGTCAAAACGAGCCGCCTTCCCGTGGAAATTGAAGTCAAAACCCTTGATGAACTACGCGTTGCTCTTGCTGCGGGCGCTCGCCGCATTATGCTCGACAATATGACAGTACCGCAACTGCGCCGCGCCGTAAAGATTACCGCTGGACGCGCAATCCTCGAGGCATCAGGTGGTGTCAGTCTAAAAAATGTTCAACGAATTGCCCGCACCGGAGTCGATTTCATTTCAATTGGTTGCCTTACCCACTCGGCACCCGCCGCCGATATCAGTCTTGAAATTATTCGTTCCTAATCCCCCCGGACATAAAACTTACCGGGTAACTGTTTTATTAACCCCTTGACCTCTAATTGAAACAAAAGATTTAACAGTTCCGCCATCGGCATCCCTACCAATTCGCCAATTTCATCTATGTGCTTCGGCTCCGAGTCAATCGCCTTTAACACCGGCTTTTCATCATCCGCAACTGGAATCGTAGCCCGCACTTCCTCTTGTACTTTTATTCCCAACCATTCCAGCACATCGCTGGCATCAGTGACAATCTTTGCCCCATTTCGAATCAATCGGTTCGTACCTAAACTCCGCTCATCGCCAATCCTACCCGGAACCGCAAAAACCTCCCGCCCCTGTTCTCTTGCCCAGGCGCAGGTATTCAAAACCCCCGATTTTTCTCCGGCTTCCACTGCTACTACCGCCTTCGAAAGCGCCGAGATCACTCGATTACGTTTGGGGAAATTCATCGCCAGCGGTTCCATTCCCAATGGATACTCACTTACCACCGCGCCCTGTTTTACAATCGCCTCAAACAACGGACGATTTTCGGGTGGATAATACACATCAATTCCACACCCGAGCACCGCAATCGTCCTGCCCCCGGCTTCGAGCACTCCTCGGTGTGCCAGCGTATCGACACCCCGTGCCAGGCCGCTGACCACAGTAACACCGTGGCGGGCAAACTCCTGACCCAGTCGTCTTGCAACCTGAGCACCATAAAAGGAAGGCGCTCTCGTTCCCACCACCGCCACTGACCGCCGGTCATCTTTACTGATTTCTCCTCGGATAAACAGCACCGGTGGCATATGCGCCACCCCTTTAAGGTTTTCCGGATAATCATCATCAAGATAACTGATAACCTTAACCCCTAACCGTTGTGCCTCATCGATTCGTCGCTGGAGTTCAGACGAACGCTGATAAGACACAATCAGTTGTGCTAGTTTTTCATTGACACCTTCCACCTTCACTAACTCATCAAACTCCGCACCTAAAATCATCTCGGGACTGCCTAACCGTGCCAGGAGATTCTTCAGTCGAAACTCGGTCATCCCGGGTATTGCGTACAGGTCAAAGAAAAAATCCGTACTTTTCACTGTGCACTATCTTGAGGAAAAATTCGCCCAATAACTTCTTGCAAGTCAGCGAGCCCTGCACCGGTTCGAGCCGAAATCCAGACCACAGGCAGAATAACATCAATCCGGGGACGATTTTCACCAATCAGGTCGATCTTATTTATCGCCAGAACCGCCGGCTTTTTTAGTAATTCTGAATTGTACGACTTCAACTCCTCCTGAAGAAGATAAAAGTCCTCATCTAATTGCCCCCTTGATCCATCAACCACATACAGAATCATCTTCGTCCGTTCAATATGGCGCAAGAACCTCAACCCAAGACCTTTACCCTGATGAGCGCCCGCAATGATACCGGGC
Source organism: uncultured bacterium (assembly GCA_964626075.1). Taxonomy (GTDB): domain Bacteria; phylum Hydrothermota; class Tepidihabitantia; order Tepidihabitantales; family Tepidihabitantaceae; genus Tepidihabitans. The sequence continues at coordinate 3,594 of CAZVDD010000011.1, read as the reverse complement.
ATATCGGCAACTGTAAATCGCAACCGACCACTATCAAGAACTCCTAAATTCGGCGAAATTGTTGTAAAAGGATAATCGGCAATTTTAGGCTTCGCCGCCGTCAATGCCCTCAACAGTGTAGACTTACCAGCATTCGGCAAACCGACCAAGCCGATGTCTGCCAGAAGGCGCAGAATTAATCTCAACGTCCGCTCCTCACCTGGCATACCAGGCTCTGCTTTGCGTGGTGCTCTATCGACCGGCGTGGCAAAATGGCTATTGCCCCGCCCTCCTTTTCCCCCTTTTGCTACTACCAATCGCTCACCGGGCTTAACCACCTCACCCAACTTCTCATTGCTAATAGCATCGTACACATCAGTACCCAGCGGTACGGGCAATATTATATCCTTGCCACTTTTACCGTGACGATTCTTACCCATCCCGTGCTGGCCACGTTTAGCCTGATAACGGCGCCGGTAAACAAAATCAGCAAGTGTTTGCAGGTGCCCGTCGCCAACAAGAACTACCGAACCCCCATCACCACCATCGCCGCCATCTGGACCACCTCGCGGTACAAACTTCTCCCGCCGGAATGAAACACACCCATTCCCGCCATCTCCAGCTCGTACATAGATTACCGCTTCGTCAACGAACCGCATCAGTCAACGATTTCTGCTTAACTTCTTCTTCAGTGCCACAACCACCGGGGCGGGCGCAAAACAAGAAACCTCACCCCCGGCTCGTGCCAGTTCCCGCACCAGGGACGAACTTAAATAAAAATACTTTTCTGAGGGGACAAAAAAAATCGTCTCCATCTCCGGCGCCAACTTCCGATTGGTCAATGCCATCTGAAACTCGTAATCAAAATCCATTACCGCTCGCAATCCGCGCACCACTGCCCGAGCCCCAACACGCCGGACAAAATCTACTAAGAGTCCCTCAAACCCTTCGACCTGCACCCGCTTCATCCCCGAAGTCACCTTTCTTACAAGTGCAACCCGTTCCTCCCAGGTGAAAAGCGGTTTTTTCTCCTCGCGCTTTGCCACCCCAATAATAACCCGGTCAAAAAGGCGGGATGCCCGCTCTATCACATCAAGATGACCAAGTGTTATTGGGTCAAAACTCCCCGGGTAAACTGCAACCTTCTCTTTTTCCCCACGGTCTTTCATCACTACTCTACTGTTTCTCATCAACACCTCCTGAAAATCGTTACTACACTTTCCCCGTAACGCTCCTGTCGAACCACTGCCGCCTTTTCAGGAACAACCAACGTTTCTTCCCCGTTGTGCTCTAAAATCAGGACCCCTCCGGGCCTTAAAATTTCGCACTTAAAAACCACTTCTATTGTCTTTTGCCCCAAACCTTTCTGATAAGGCGGGTCGGCAAAAACGATATCGAAAGCCGCACCTTTAAGTTTGGGCACTATCCGCAAAACATCCCCCCTAATTACCCTGACATCGCCTATTTGGGCAACATTCTTATGGAGATACGGCAGAACTACCGCGCTCTTTTCAACGAAAACTGCTGTCCTTGCCCCACGGGAAACCGCCTCTATACCAAGTGCACCGCCACCGGCAAACAAATCGCAAACCCGCGCTCCTGCAACCTCATTCCCCAGAATATTAAAAATCGCCTGCCGGGTTATCTCCTTTGTTGGCCGAATCCCGGACCGGGGATAAAACAACCTTTGCCCTTTTAACCTTCCACCGGTTACACGCATTCAGCGAACCATCTGAACCTTTCTCCACCAGTCGATTTAACCACCGCCTTGCTCTCTTTAACCAGTTCGTAGTATCAACTTAGCAATTTTTGCTCTTTGTTCACTGCAATAGTAGAAATCGCTGGCATACCGTACGCTTCTTAGTCTCCATGCGAATAAAGTAAACCCCTGAGCCCAAACCTTCAGGTTGCCAGACAATTTCCCCGGCACCAGCAGACGTAAATTTATCCATCAACCGGTCAACAACTCGACCTGCAACATCGACCGCTTCAATTCGTACCCGTCCGTATAAAGGAACCTGATAGCGCACCAGCGCTCGAGCATGGCTTGGATTGGGTATAACTTCAACCCTCAGGTTGACCAACAATTCTGAGAGTTTTTTATTGCCCTCAGACCCTTCTTCCAACCCGATATAACGGTGGTACCAGGAACGGGCACTATCCGCATTGACCAGCGCCTCATCTTCACTCGCGCCACCGACAAAAGCCACAGCAAACCTTCGTATGCCAAACGGGTTAATCGACATAGGACCTGCCGCCGCAACCACCGCCCAGTTGTCCTGAAGTACTGGATTAAGCAATTGAATCGCCCCGCTTAAAAAACGCCATTTCTGCGCATCCCGAAAAGCGGAGTCTGGTAAGTAGTAACCCTGCGGGTCAATGGCACTCAAATGAACACCTGAATCTGGCTCCAGCACCCTGATACCAACCACCGGTCCGGAATCGGCTCCAGGCAGAAGATAAATGAAATGCCTAATGGTATCGGTCCGACAAACATCACCGGTCGTATCAATCGTAAAGTCGGCAAAAACTCCAGGATGAAAGTTGTCAACTCGCGAGGCGCCGTTATTCTGAACATCGAACACCATTATCACAAAATTCCGGTACCCGCTTCTGCCGTCGGCATACGAATTCTGGGTCGTAACAAGATAACGCTGTCGGGGATGGTTGCGGTCCGAATACCAGGCGCGAAAATGCTCGTCGCCCTTCAAAGGCGGATAGATGCTTCGAACACTGTCCACCAGATAAAAGTCGGTGTCAGGCGGTGCGATAACTGGCTGAGAATAGTACCGGTCAACGACATAATTGGTATCCGTCCCGAATGCAAACGATGCAAAACGTAACACACTCGGGCTGTTTTTCGGGAAAGAGAATCCGTTTCCTTCACTGTTTGGTGCCAGATAACCAATCGCCCCCTGGCAGGTAACGCTCAACCGACAGTTATTGGTGTCGTGGTCAACAACCAGTTTTCCCGGCATTCCGATGTGAAGCTCAAACCCCAGGGTGGTCGCATAGTCGGTGCTATCCCCGGTCACATAGAGACTGCAGGGCACAACCACTCCTCGAACAAGTGCGGTATCAGCCTGAACCACAAACCGGTCGGTAAAATTGGCGATACTCTCCTGCCGAACCACCATTCCCCAGGTTCCAATTGAATCAACAACCCTCAACCGATAATCAAAAGAACGCAACCACGCCACCGTATTGGCACAGTTTGCATTTCCTTCATTGAAAAGCCATCCGACCAAAGATGCCGTTTCACCCGGGTCGATATAACCATCGTTGTTACCGCTCGAATCTCCGACAATTACCCGCCGCAGTTTCAAAACCGGACCCCGCGTAACCGCTTGCACCGCAGCAAAGGCGTCAATTCGGCCGGCCCCAAAGTCGTTGTCCTTGCCCGCTGGACCAAGGTCAACCGCCGTCACCTCAAGAATCGAATCCACCACCGCCGGCGTCAAATTCGGATTCTTTGACAACATCAAGCACACCGTGCCCGCCACATGAGGCGTCGCCATCGAGGTCCCACTCATCAAGGTGTAACCACCACCCACCCGGCACGACTTCACATCCACCCCGGGCGCACTCACATCCGGCTTAGTCAATCCCGGCGGA
>CAZVDD010000010.1:0-57252 GCA_964626075.1 uncultured bacterium | reverse complement strand
TGACGACTGGCGCGGACCAATGCCCAGCGACACCTATCTACTGGTCAATCACACCTTTGACACCGCGGGCATCTATGCGATTGCGGTGCGGGCACGAGACAGCCGAATGCAGATGACCAACTGGTCTGACACCCTGCTCGTTACGGTGCGCACCAATCAGAACCCTCTGACCCCGGCAATTCCAACCGGTCCAATAAGTGGTATCAAAGGAAGAACCTACCACTTCTTGGCTACAACCACGGACCCGGATGGTGATGCGGTTCAGTTCCGATTTTCCTGGGGCAATGGCGACACTTCAGATTGGGGTGCGCCGGTCCCCAGTGGCGCACTGGACTCGGCTGCTTACTCCTGGGCACAGGGTGGCGTTTACTATATCTCAGTCCAGGCACAGGATAAACTGGGCGGGGTGTCAAACTGGTCCGAACCGCTGGGCTTTGTTGTAACCGACACCGCCTATCCTTACACCATCGCCTTGACCTGGGGTCAATATCCTCGCGACCTTGACTCCCACATCTGGACACCGGAAATTGAAGGCGACTCCTGGCATATTTACTTCGGGCGCCATGGCTATGGTCATATCGCCCCCTACTGCTCGCTTGATGTTGACGATGTAACCAGTTATGGTCCGGAACACATCACCATCACCCGGGCTTTTACCGGCGAATACATCTATGCGGTCCACCAGTGGTCTTCAGACAGCACAATCACAGGCTCTGGGGCCATGGTCCGGATTTACCAATACGGCAACCTCATCCGTACCTACAATGTCCCGACCGAACCAGCGAACGGCCGGCTGTGGTGGCATGTGTTCAAACTGAATGCGGTCAACGGTACAATCATCGACCTCAACACCATCGAAAACAACCCTCCTCTTCGCTGGACAATGGACGAACGAAAGTAACAATTGCATCAGAACAAAAAGCGGGGCGAAAGTTCGCCCCGCTTTGCTTTCGGTCATTACTATCCGGCGTGTCGGCTTGGTGTCACCCGCGCCATTTTCTCGGAATGCTCCTCCAGATACAACCGGATTTCCTGTTTAAGCAACTCCCGCTCCGGTTCACTCTCACAAACCCGAATCGTACCGAGGTAAATCTCCTGTTGGGGGTGGGCAGCGGCGATTGAGGGTAAAAGCCAGCTGTAAAGTTCCACAATGTCGGTGCAAAAACCCCGCACCTCAATGTCTGCCCCCCTTTCCCACACCTCCATTAGACCCTTAATCGTTCCCCAGGTCTCAACATAACCAGGTTCATTTCTTAGTTTACCCATCAACATCTACTAACTTCTTTATTTCATTGCTCTGCCGTCAACACGAAGGCACCATAAAGCCGCTTGAAGGTAAATTGTCCGATACCGCGTTACTGCCGATTAACAACCAACTTCTGCACCGTTACCCGTTGGGCTTGTTGTAGTTTTACCCAGTAGATGCCGTTAGGTATCGACGCCAGGTTCAGGGTCTGCCGGGTGATATTTGTGAAGTTGAACTGTTTTCTCAGACGGAGTGCACCGGTTATGTCATAAAGCGCAATCGTCGTTAAACCACTCTGGGGGGCTGCATAAACGATGTTGATTTCGTTACCGCCACAGGGGTTAGGAAAGAGGCAGAAATTAAATCCCGGTGTTACAGAAAAACTGGTTACCCCCTGAGAAGGTGCCGGCGCGTCTAATGTTGGCGTGTAATAATACCACAGTTCTCGGGTTTTGTTACCTTTCAGGGCAAAAATTTTCGTTGGAGAATAAACGGTAATATCACCGCCCCCCTTCACCCTTTTCTTTCTTCCCGTTGAGCCCACCTCAGGCATTGGCACCAATTCACTCCAGGAGTCACCGGTAACGTAATAGCAGTAGAACTCACCGGTGTTACCACCTTTTAAGGCATAGATGGCGCCATCCCGATAGGTAGCGTTACTACCGTCCTTTGCCTTTTTGTTCTTTCCAGTCCGGCTCAAAAAAGGCATCCCCTGAAGTCGCGTGGTATCCCAGGTAAGGGTGTAAAGGTCAAACCGCCAGAATTCGTGGTATTTTGCCTTGTGGGCGTAGATGTACTGATTGCCGTCGTACACCAACCAGGAACCCTTGTCCCATTTGGGATGAATCACCTGGGGCGCTTCGGGCAAAATTTCCCAGGAGTCGGTGCTCAAATTAAAACGATAAAACTCATTTTTGTAGCCCTTCAACAAATAAACAAAGGGAGCCCCGCCCTGCTCAACATACACAACATCACTGCCCCCCTTGACCTTTTTGTTTGATGGTCCCAACGGAACATCGGTAAGTTGGCGCCAGGAATCACCTTCAAGATAATAACACCAGAACCCATTTGTGTTATTCCCTTTTATTGCAAAAACATGACCATACCCGTCCGCAACACCAACCGCTCCCTTTGCCGGGCCTTTGCCTTCACTCCCTCCGGGCCACAAGTTCAGTTCGTGCCAGGTATCAGCCTGGGGGTCGTAACAGTAGAAATCACCGGTCTTATTACCCTTGGCAGCAAAAATTAAACCGCTCCCCTGGTCAAAGGTCAACCAGCCGCCATCCTTTACCGATTTTCCCGAAGGTGTCAACGGCATCGGGGTTACTTCATACCAGCCGGCCTGGGTTCTTCCCCCACCTTGATAAACAGCAAATTGGCCAAGCCGCCAGTCGTTATCCGGATAGGTATCACCGATTGCCACGGTTGAACAACACACTGTCCAGCGTCCGGTATCCATACCGACATTGTAGGAAACAAAATCAATTGTGGTATCAGCCCCTGCCGCCAGATTGGAAACAATATACGAATTGGTGTAGGTTCTTATACCGGAGGGATTGGTTAAGCCAACATAAGCATAGAATGTTGCCGGGTTTGCCGAATTATTCTTCCAGCGGGCTCGCGGCACAATCGTTGTGTTGGTGTCGTACACACCCATCGGTGCAAATATTTCGGTCATTGCCACATCAATGTTATTACTCGAACCGCCCGGGATTACCCGGAAGAACCGCAGAATAACATCGTTATTCGGGTCAATGTCACCTTCGGCATATGTGGAACATTTTACCGTCCAGCGCCCGGTGTCAGCTAAGGCAAACGGGGTAAAGAACAGAACTGTATCGGTCAAACCAGGGTGCCCTTGGACAAATTTTCCCGGCAATGTCGTCTGTTGTCCTGCCGGGTTAATAAAGATAAACCCAGGCATAGTAATCGTCGGCGTGGGGTTGACGATTGCGCCACCTTCCGGTTGGTACGATTATCGTATTCAAGGGGATATTACCCACCGGTTCCAAAACCTCCTCAGCCGAAATGTCGGTGCGCGCTGGCAAGTTGTAAGCGATTTCAAGGTAAGGGGTGTACTGGCCGCTACCAACACCATAAACTTTTAAAACTGCCCCGGTGCGGTTTGTCCATTCATGTAATCCTAAGGCAATCCAGCCCTGAGTTAAACACGACTCTACCGCCGCTCGTCCCGTCGCGTTCAGGACACGAGTTATTTAACCGGTGCCATGCGTCTGGGCATAGGTTACTGCGGTGCCGCTCGTTATCCAGTTCCAAAGCGTCTGGGGGGTCTGCGGCACCGGGTTACCAGGAAGCAAACGGACAAATGTACTCGGACCATTAGTTGCTTCATAACAGTAGTAGTTAAGACTCACGGTATCGATTATTGCGTCGTCCGGTATCGAAGATAAGTCAAAGTTAAACCAACCTTGGTACCACCACTGAGAAGCGCTTTGCGGTTGACTGGTAGCGATAATATCGCCCGTATATTTTTCATAATTGTTGTTCCTTGTCCTTACATTTCCGGTCCAGAAACTATCATTTTGTGGATAGGCACGCCGGGTTGATTCTGCCATAATCGGCAGTTTTTCACTACTACGATGTTGGTCAAGGGGTTGGGGATAAATTCTGGTAACATAGCGGTTGTTGTTCAAGTAAAAATTCCGGGCGGATTCCGAACGAACGGCATCGATTGGGCTTGAACTGGAGGGAAATGATGGGGTCGAAAACGACGCGCCCAGAGAAAAACAAAACACACCGAACAAGCCAGTTAAGAAAAACAATCGACGTGCCATATTCCTCCTTATCAACGCAACTTTTTAACCTTTTGGTAAGGGGTAAGTTTAGCAGTCATTACCCTTGTCATTCAGTTTAAATTATAATCTTTAAATGGGTTTCTGTCAATAGTTAAAGCGGTGACACCCCTTCCCATAACACTAACATCAATTTTAATTTACTGCGGTCAAAGGGAAAGAGAAGAAACCAAAACCGGGTCCGAGCCCGTTGCACTGTATTCGATAACGGTTAACAATCGAGACGGCTATATTGACAAAACCGGACGGTTTGTCTGGGGAGTTGAAGACCCGCAGGGTCGGGAATAACCGCTTTTTCCGCGCGCCTTTTACTTGATAAACCCGTGCGTCTTGAACCGGGCGATGATTGAGTCCTTGCTCATCAAGCCGACATTGCGGGAAAGTTCTTTGCCCGCCGGGTCAAGAAATACGAGAGTTGGAATCGCCTGAATCCCGAACTTGCGCGCCAATTCCTGCTCTTTGTCGGTATCGATGGAACGGACCTCAACCACGCCTTCAAACTCGCGGGCAATCTCTTCAACTATCGGTGCCTGCTTTTTGCAGGGCGGACACCAGGTAGCAAAAAAGTCCCACAGTTTCGGCAGTTCCGCCGGCTTTTCGCTCTTTTCCGCCTCCTTTTCGGGCGGAACATTTTCTGCCGGTGTTGCCGGTGCGGGTTTTAGGGCAACCGGCGGCGGCGTTGATTCCGGCTTGACCGTTTCGGTTGTTTCCCGACTCACTGTGTCCTGAAAAGTTGCCAACGTTTCGGTCCTTGCCGGCTTCTGACCACCGCAAACGATAAAGAACAGTGCGCCCACAATTACAGTTAACCTTTTCATCTTGCAACTCCTTTCATCATATAATCTTCCCAATATAAAATTTACGGTCAAGCATTACCTGTCCTGTTCACCAACCCAAACTTTCCCGCCTTCTCATATGTATACTTTAAAGTATAACACCCCTGAGCGGGCTCTTTCTCCTAACTCTATACTTTTTAGAAAGTTAGGCGACAAGTGCCCATTTTCCCTGCCCATCCCTGCTACTACCCCGGGGATGGTATTGGATATTGCAAACTGCACCGTTTTTGAACCTCAACCCTGATTCCAACACCCTCCTTTTGACCGGTAAAACACGAGAAGGGCAACCGCCCGCCTCTCGCCATCTGACCCCGGGAGCCTTAGACCGAGGCAAAAAAAGGGGCGGCGTTCTGCCGCCCCTTTCATTTTATATCACCTTATCTTAAAAGCACAAACCGCACCGGTGGCGCTTCTTTTCTTCCCAGGCGGGCAAAGTAAACCCCGGCTGGTACTTGATTGCCCTGCCGGTCAATACCGTTCCACTCCACCACTTCCCTGCCAGATTGAACTTTCACCACAAGGCGGCCGGTGTGGTCGTAAATCTCAATCGGTGTCGTGCCTGCCCTGTTCAGCATAAACCGTACCCGGTTTCTTGCCGGATTGGGCTGGACCTTATGAATTCGGCCGGCAACCTGTGCCGCCTCCTCTAAACCTACCGGTGTCACATAGCAACTGTCCAAAATCCAGTTGTCCGGGGTGATACTCAACGGCTCCTGTGCCAGGATAAATGTGTCAACTACCAGGGTGTCCTGAACATCCAGCGTGGCCAGCACACTTTCGCTTGCGCAGTTAAACCTGATTGGCAGTGGAAGGTGGAACAGCGGTGCCGAGTTGGTGTCGTTACGCTGATAAAGGTTAATGACCACCTGATAAGAGTCGGCCCGCACACTCTTTGTCCAGTTTAAATAAAATTTCGGATAGCCCCGGTCATAAACCCGTTCGTTGAAAAAGGTGTCTAAATCAACGCCGGTAACCTGTTCAACAACCTGCTGAAAATCGGCGGTTGCCACCGTGCCGTATTTAAATGAGTCGCCATAAACCCGCAGCGCCCGAAAGAACACCCCGGGCCTTTGCCAGGCGGTGTCGCCGGTAAGAAACTGTAGCATCCGCAATATCCACGAACCCTTGCAGTAAACAATTCCGTAGTTGTAGATATCATCCCAGGGCGGATTGTAAATCGGAAAGTCCCGGCTGCGGTGCTGGGAGAAGTACTGCCGCGCCTTACCAGCGATGTAGTTCTGAAAGTAGTTTCTGCCGTTCAAATGCCCCATATATAAACACTCTGCCCAGGAGGCAAACCCTTCATTAAGCCACACATCAGCGTAACCGATATGGGTAACCATATCGCCCCACCACATATGAGAAAGTTCATGACAGATGGTCGCCTCACCGCCTCCACCAAGATAACTGGTGTGAATCATCACCTGGGTCTGATGCTCCATTCCACCCCAAGGAAACCCGTAATACCCGGGCACCATGCCAAACCGCTCAAACGGGTAAGGGCCAAACCGATTGGTGTCGCTGAAATAAACCATCATATCCGGTACCAGCCGAAAACCGGTTCGGGTTGCCGCCGAATCCCGGGGCCACATAAAGTACATCAAGGGAACGGTGTCACCATTCGGGCAGACAACCACGGTATCCCAGTAGGCGAATCTTGAAGCGGAAAAGGTCATCAGATAGGTGGCGATCGGGTAGGGATGACGCCACCAGTAGGTCTTTTTTCCGCCCGGGGCACTGGTTATCGAATCGAGCCTGCCATTGGCGCAAGCCTGAAATGTGTCCGGCACCGTGATATTGATTTCACAACCCCGCTCCGCCTTATCGCTGGGCCAATCCCAACCGGCAAACCAGTAGTGGTTGTCACGCGGACAGCCACAGGTCATCGCATGGGCATAAAGCACCGTGGGTGGTCGGGCAAAGAAGAAACCCCGCTGCGGCGCGCTCGCCTCCCGATGGAAAAAGATGTCAATTGCCGTGGACTCACCCTGCGCCAGCGGGCTATCAAGTTGAATTGAAAGCCGATCCGGCGCGGTAGAAAAAATTAGCGGTACTAGACCCCTTTTCACCGAATCGCAAATCAGCCCGGCAAAGTCCATACTGAATGTGTCAAGAAGTGCAACATTGCTCTTTATTGTCACCCTTTCGAAACAACGGTAACTGGCATCACTCATCGGCAGGTCAAAGTCCAGCCGGTAATGTCGGACATCGTAAGCGTGGAGCGACTCGGCAAAAGTCGTGCCGGGCGGGAACAGATTCTGCCGCCCGTGCTCGGGTATAAATTGGCTAAATTCCGCCTGGGCAAAAATCGCCCCGGGCAAAAGCCAAATAACCAGCGGAGAGAAAATAAAACCTTTCATCCACCCCCTTTTAAGACTTAAACAGAAGTTCGGCAATCTGCAACGCGTTGGTCGCTGCGCCCTTGTAAAGGTTGTCGGCAACAATCCAGAGGTTGAGGTCGTTTTCGGTTGCCCCGGGCCGCACCCGACCGACAAACACATCGTTCTTTCCCCGGCAGAAAAGCGGTGTGAGCGGCTCGTTAATCTGTCTCAACACCACACCGGGCGCCTTTTTTAGTAACTCCTGCGCCCTTTCCCAGTTTACCTTTTTCTCAAACCGGCAGGTAACCGCAAGGCTGTGTCCAACCGTAATCGGCACCCGGACACAGGTTGAGTTGATTTTTAAGTCCGGTAGCCCGAGGATTTTCCGGGTCTCAAGAATCGTCTTTTGCTCCTCACCACTCGTCCCGGACTCATCAACACCCCCAATCCAGGGAATCAGATTGTCCACAATCTGAACCGGAAACGGGCTCTCTTCTGTATCGGGTTGCCTCTTGACACAGAAGAACTCACTCTCGTAATAAAGTTGCTCGAGCGCTGCCCGACCCGCACCCGATACCGACTGATAGGTTGCCAGAAAGATTTCCTTTAATCCAAACTCCTGATGCAGCGGGTTAACCGCAACCACGAGCGGAATTGTTGTGCAGTTGGGGTTGCCGATGATGTTTTTGTGCCCTTTCAGCGTTTCAGGATTGACCTCGGGCACAACGAGCGGCACATCCTCTTGCAGCCGAAACTCACTTGACTTGTCAATCACGGGACAGAACTTCGCCACCTCGGGCACAAACTGCCGCGCCAGTTCATTCTCCACACAGAAAAAGGCGATGTCCAGCCCTTTGAAGCCGTCAACCGAAATGGGACCAACCTCAATCACCTTATCCCGAAACGGCACCTTTTTCCCCACGCTCTTCTCCGAGGCGAAAAGCCTCAACTCCTCAATATTATAAGGTCCTGACTCCAGAAGACTGAGCAGCGTTTCGCCAACCAGTCCGGTGGCACCGGCAATACCGACCTTCTTCATATTAAATTATTAAAACAACCTCAACCCATCTTGTCAATCTAAATAACCCCGGGGGTGTGCCTTGTGCCACTCCCAGGCATCGCGCACCATATCTTCGAGCGTTTTCTCCGGTTGCCAGCCCAGTTCTCTCTTTATCTTTGCCGAAGACGCAACCAAAATTGGAACATCGCCGTGCCGGCGTGCCGCAACCCGGTAGTTTATCTTTGCGCCCACCACCTTCTCACAGGTGGCAAAAACCTCTTTTACCGTGTAACCGGTCTCCGACCCGAGATTATACAAAAGGTTAGCCTCGTTTCGCGCCCTTAAGGCTAAGAGGTGCGCCCGTGCCAGGTCATAAATGTGGATGTAATCCCGCACACAGGTGCCGTCCTTCGTTGGATAGTCGTCGCCATAAACCTCAAAATTCTCTCCCGGATGCAGCACCGAGCGCAAAATGCGCGGAATCAAATGGGTTTCGGGCCGATGGTCTTCACCCAGCCCTTTATAGGCACCGGCAACATTGAAGTAACGCAGGATGCAATAAGAAAACCGGAAGATGCGGGCATAAACCTTTAGCAGCTCTTCAAAAAACCTTTTGGTCTCGCCATAGGGGTTTTCGGGTTGCAAGGGCGCGGTTTCAGTTACCGGCACCGCCTGCGGTGTTCCGTAAACCGCGGCCGTGGAGGAAAAGACAAAGCGCGCTACCCGGTTTTTGCCCACCGCATTCAACAGATTGAGCCCGCACCCAACATTGTTGTAAAAGTACAGATCAGGCTTCTCAACCGACTCACCGACCGCAATCAACGCCGCGAAGTGCATCACACAGTCCGGTTTTTCTTCCTTGACTACCCGGTCAATCAAATCGGCATCAGCAAGGTCACCGTGAACCAGTCGCACCGGCGGCAAAACCGCCGACCGATGGCCATTTTTCAGATTGTCAAACACCACAACATCGCAGCCGGATTCGGCTAAAAGTAAACTGGTAACGCTGCCGATATAGCCAGCACCACCCGTAACTAAAACCTTCATTATCGGAAAATATACCCGAAATCTTCTCGCGGGCAACAAAATACGCCTAAATTGACAGCACCCAACAGGTGTTATACCCTATTATCAAAAAGGAGGCATATGCGTAAAGCACTAATTGCCCTGACCCTGTGCGGCATCCTCGCCCTATACGTCTCCTGCGACATCTTCGGCAGTAAACCGGACTACTACCCGCTCTCCATCGGCAGCACCTGGAACTATTATGCCTGGACGATAATGAACACCAGCACCGCCGGCACACCAGACACGGTGCAGACCTTAACCATCAACACCCGGGCAACCAAGAACGACAAACTGACCTCGGGTGAAGATGTTGTTCAACTAATAAAAGTCGGCACCGTTCACATCCGTTATCCGCGAGAAACTACCTACACCGTTGATGAAACCTGTTATGTAAGAAAGACAGACAAATTTGTTTTGAGTTACGACCGTAAAGACGACTCAGAACCCGATACCGTTCTGGCGCTTCCGCTTGCCGCTGGAAAACAGTGGCGCATAAATCAAGAACTGACCGCTGAGGCGCTAAAACAGGAAGACATAACGGTGGCTGCCGGCACCTACCGGAACGCCTGGAAGATTGAGACCCGCGCCGTTTCCGGTGGTAACACCATAATTATGTTCCAATGGTATGCCGACAAAGTGGGCAATGTCCAGTACCATTCTGAACAAAGTTACAGTGGGTACACCTTCATCGATCACGGTGAACTGATTTCGGCAACTGTCAAATAAGCGGCAACAAGAACTCAATTGACCGGGAGAATGGTGAGGAGGTAGTATGTTTTTAAAAAGATGCCGTTTGATTGTGCTGGGCTGGTTGATTTTTACCGGCTGTTCGATGCCGTTTTTTGACCGGGCAGAAGTCGTGCCCGGTCCGGCGCTGAGCGGCGGTATAAGCATCAACACCGGATATGCCACCTCCGGCTACTCCGAAGTTAGCCCCCTTCCAATAGATTTCGGGTATAGGGATTACTATGCCGACCTCGCCGGTACGCTGCGCCTGTACTACGGGTTCTCGGAATATGTTGGTATTGTTTTGCAGGGCAGTGTTGGTAACGGTATATGGCTAACCGGTCCCGAAGACCCCAAATATTCACCCCTGATTTACGACATTCAGGTCGGTGCCAAGTGCCGCACCGGGAGAAAGAGCGCCCTTCAAACCACCCTGAGTTTCCCCGGAATTTTTGACTTCTGGTATCTTTATGACTTCAACCGGTTTCTTACCGGTACCGCCGGTATCGGATTGCGCGGCATTGCACTTGGTTTAACCGGCACGTTTCCCATCAGGCGCAACCTCCGGCTTCACGTCGGTGTCAATTTCACATCGGGTGATATGTGGAATATGCCAAAACATCTGCCTGCCGCCTCGCTTGGTATCGGACTTGGATACAAACCCGGGAGGTAAAAAGCACCTTTTCTTGAGTTTTCCTGGCTCTGCTCTAAAATTGGCGGGTGAGCAGTTCACACGACACCGATAACACCAAACCGGTATCATTAAAACATATCGCCCTGACCTTCTTTAAGGTCGGCTTAATCGGTTTTGGCGGCGGACCAGGCATGCTCGCTATCATCCGTCAGGAGGTGGTCCAAAAGAAAAAGTGGATTGGCGATGAGGAACTGGCAACCGCGGTCACACTCGGCCAGATGTTACCCGGTCCGTTTGTCTCTAATTACGCCGAATACATCGGCTATCGGCTTGCCGGCTTAAAGGGTATGGTCTGCGCTGCCGTCGCCCTGCTCCTGCCCGGTTTTATCCTGATGTGCTGTCTGGGCTTTCTCTATTTCCGCTACGGCACGCTACCTTTGATTTCAAGAATCTTTGCCGGTATTCAGCCGGTGGTTGCTGGCATCCTCGCCTGGGCAACCTGGTCTATCGGCCGGTCGTACATCAAAAATTTAAAGGGGATGGTGATAGGTATCATCGCCGCCAGCGCACTCTTCTTCAAGGGCGATGTCCTGCTTGTCGTTTTGGGTTGCGGGGTGCTGGGAATAGTACTTTCCAATATCAACCTAAAGAAGAAACTGCCCGTTATCGGCTTGAACCCGTTTTTGCTTTTTATCTGCACCGCCTCCGCTCTGGGAACTTCGATTCAGAAGGCAGGAGAACTGGCACTGATTTTCTTCAAAATGGGAACTGTCATCTTTGGTGGTGGGTTCGCCGCTATTCCCTTCCTGCAACACGAGGTGGTCCAGTTGCGGGGCTGGCTCACAATGCCGGAGTTTGTCGATGCGGTGGCGCTGGGCCAGATGACGCCGGGACCGGTGGCGATTATGGCAACATTCATCGGGTTCAAGGTGCTCGGCTTTACCGGCGCCATTATCGCGACCGCCGGAACATTTCTGCCCTCGGCCCTGATGCTTCTCGGCTTGATTCACGCCTACAACCGGATAAAGGAAAACCAATGGACACAGGCGTTTCTCAGTGGGGTTATGCCCGCGGTCTGCGGTATGCTTCTGGTTTCAACCGTATTAATCGCCCAAAACACCTTGACCGGTCTCTTGCCCGCCCTCCTTGCCGTAATCACTTTAATTCTTTTGGTGCGTTTTCGGATTGAGCCAATCTGGCTGATTCTCGCCGGCGCGATTTTCGGACTGATTCTCCCTTGACCACTAACATTTAACTATTAAAATTTTTTGATTATGAAAAAATCGGCACCCACCCTTACCATTTTTTTATCCCTGTTCCCGCTTTTAACCTTCGGTGCCAGTTCAATCCGATTAATCTCTGAAACGCCAACCCTTGTCGAGTTTGAGTTCCTTATTGACTCCCTTGACATCACCACCAAAACAACCAGCATCAATTTACCCGATGCCGACCGCATCGCCCCGCCTGGTGCGCCTGACCTGCCCGGCAAAATCGTGTTGATCGGTGTACCTCAGGAAGGAGAAGTCCGCCTCCAATACTCGGTGTCCCGGCCCAACCGCCGTACTGGAGTTGAAATTCTCCCGATGCCGGCATTGAGTGAAATACCGGTTACTCCGGGCGCGATGTTTGAAAAAGATGAATTCTGGCCCAGCGCACCGGCCGAACTGTTAAGCATTGAAACGGTCCGCAACATCAGGGTCGCCCGCATCCAACTGAACCCGGTGCAGTACAATCCGGTCCGCAAAACGGTGTTGATTCACCAGCAACTTAAATGTCAACTCATCTTCCGCCAACCCGCCCGGCAAAATGTCAAGCCCGACCCTCTCGATTCGGTTTTAAGCCGCATGCTGCTGAATGGCAAAACCGCAATCCACTGGAAAACATTCGGCCCGGAGAAAGACTCGTGCAACTTCTTTAATCGATTTCCGGTCTGGTGCCAGGTGAAAACCGAAACCACCGGCATCTACAAAATTACCCCGGACGATTTAAAGAACGCCGGCTTTGACCCGGCAACAATCGACCCGCGCACCTTCCGACTCTTCACCATCGGCCCCTACACCCTTAACGGACCTTATCCGGATACGATGGTTGAGGTCGCCATCGATGTCTTGGGCGCCGAGGATGGCAGGTTTGACTCCCGGGACTACATTCTCTTTTATGCCCGGGCACCATCGTACTGGAACGACTCAATGAGTGAATGGCATACCAACTACTACACCCGGTATCGGGTTTTCTGGCTCACCTGGGGTCTTGGGCAAGGAAAAAGGATGGCTCAGGTCCCGGTGGCAATCCCAACAACCCCGCCGAACCGTGCCCCGAACCTGATTCGTCTGGAAGAAGATAAACTTTGCCCGGCGCGCTCCGGACTTCTCTGGGTATGGGAGCGCTACTCCAACGCCGGTGCACCGAGCGCAACTTTCTACCGTGAACTCAACCTGCCCAACCGCGACACCATAAATAAACTGACCGTCCTCTTTTACGCCTGGACCGATAAAACATCAGAAACCTATCGCGCGGTTATCCATTTAAACAACACCGTTCTGGACACGGTTGCAATCGCTGCCACCAACCAGAACTGCCCGCCCAATCTGTTCACATTTGAAAACCTGCCCCTGATTGCTGCGGCACCGGGCAATAAAAAAGACACGCTCACGGTTACGCTCCTTGGCTCGGCTGATGTTTATCTTGACTACATTGAGATAGATTATACCCAGAACTTGACGGTTAACAGAAATCAACCTCTGCTGCAATTTTATACCCGGGAGGGCGGCGCATTTGCAATCAACGGTGCCGGTGCAGAGTTTAACCTCTTAGATGTTACAAACCCGTTCCAACCCCAGCGCATCCAGTTCGCTTTACAGGGAAACCAGGCGCAATTCTCCTGGAGCAACTTTGGCAACTTCTTCGGCACCACGCCCGCCGGATTCCGCACGCCGGTGTCAATTAAAAAACGCCTGCCCGGCAACCTGCGCACACCGCAGGAAAAAGCCGACTACTACATCATTTGCCCGGACGAATTCCTTCCCATCGCCCGGCTCTTTGCCCGCTATCGTGACAACAACATACCGGGTATCAGTGCGGCGCGCGCCCAAGCGGTTCCCTTGAGCCAAATCTACGACGACTATACCTTCGGAATGGAAGAACCGGGCGCAATTAAAACATTTTTTGCCGCAAAACAGCCCGCCTACGGGCTCCTTGCCGGTGATGCCACCTACGACTATAAAGATAACTTCGGCATCGGAAAATTTCCCGGTGTGCCCGCTTACGAAATCGGTTTCGACCTTGACTACGAAGTCTACAACCCTTATGTCAAAGCCCTTGACGCCTGGTTTGCTGACTTTGATGGCGGCGGTTCAAGCCCGGATATGATTCTCGCCCGGGTTACTTGCCGCACCCCGCAAGAGCTGCGTCAGTTTCTTGATAAAGTAAAAAACTACGAAAACCAGGAACTCGGGCTCTGGGCAAAACGGTTCCTATTGCTCGGTGACGATGAGTACCTTGGTGACCCATCCAAAAAAGAGAGCGCAATCCACATTGAAGGCTGCGAACGCATCGCCCCCCTTGCCGGAAATCAGCTTGACCTTGTCAAAGTATATTTAACCGAATACCCCCTTGAAGCAATTAAGTCAAAACCCAAAGCCGAAGCCGAACTTTTGCGTCAGTTAAACCTCGGTGCCCTTTTCTGGTGTTTCTTCGGGCATGGCGCCGGTTTTCAGTTGTGTCACGAACGGGCGTTCAATGTTGAAGACATCCCGCTCGTCCGCAACGGTAGCCGGAATCCGCTTGCCTTTTTTGGCTCCTGCGGTGTCGGCCGCTTTGACGACACCAAATATGAGGCGATTGCCGAAGAACTGGTGCGAAGCGCGGCGGGATGCATCGCCACCATCGGCGCCTCAAAGGCAACCTACTCCGGCTCCAATGAAAACTTCGCCCACAAACTTTTTACCCATCTTCTTGCCCATCCTGAAGAACCAATTGGTCCGGCGTTCTATGAAGCCTGGTTCCAGAGCAACCTCTACATCCTGTTTGCCGACCCGGCAACAAAACTGCGGCTTCCCCAGATTGGCACCCGCCCGACCTTAACTCCGGACACTTTTTACCCCGGCGCCCGAATTCAGTGGCAAATCACACCGGATTTAACCCCGGGCTACTTTGAAATCCGCGCAACCGAAGCCGCCCGGGAAAGGTACTACTTCTCCGATGCCGCAAACATCACCTACACCCTTCCAGGACAGGAAATCTTTCTGGGCACAGGCCGATTCGGGAACAGCACCTTCTCGGGCACCTTCATCGTTCCCAAAACAGACTATCCGGACACGGTTGTTGTTGGCAATGGCAGATATGTCCGCAACCGCGCAACCTGTTTACTCTCGGCAATCCTCTGGAACGGGTCTGACGCCAGAACCTTGCTCTCCGCGCCTCTATACCTCAGCCCGAACCCGGCGCCAACAACCGACACCATTCCCCCGGAAATCACCCTCCGCGCCGACAATGTCTTGCTCAGATTAAGAGACACTACCTATGTTCCGAAACGGTTTACCCTGCACGGCACCGTTACCGACCCATCGGGCGTTCTGCTTTTACCCGACCCCGCTTACGGCTTGAAATTTTATCTGAGTGACCCGAGCAAGCAAATCCAGTTAAACGACCACTTCACCTACGACGACAACTCCGCCACCACCGGCAGATTTTCTTACCCCCTGACCCTTGAAAGAACATCAGACTCTCTTGTCGTGCTGGTTGCCGACAACTTCCTCAATCGCCGTATCGGCACTTACTACCTCAAAACCGACCTTCGTGAACAGCTCCGCATCGACGCCTGCCTCGTCTACCCAAACCCGGTAACAGACCGTGCCCTATTCACATTCCTTCTTACGCGCCCTGCCCGGGTAACGATAAAAATCTTCACCATTTCAGGCCGGCTGGTACGCACCATTGGTCCGCAGGAGTGCAGTTTTGGCTACAATCAGATTGAATGGGATGGCTGTGACCGCGCTGGCACCCCGCTTGCCAACGGTATCTACCTTTACAAAATCGACGCCCAAACCGGGGACCTGCTCAGCGGCAACCAGTTACAACCCCGCGCCGCCACTCACCGCGACAAATTCATCGTTCGCCGGTAAAAAGAACATTTAAGATAATGCTTGACATCAGGTTAAGAAATTATACAATTTTACAAATTAAAAAGGAGGATTGCTTTGCGTCGAAACCTTTTCGTCCTTTTACTCGTCTGTGTCGCAATGTTTACCATGGTCTCCTGTCAACGGGAGAACGCCCTACGGGTTGTATCCATTCAATCGCCCTATTACTCAGACCTTATTGACCGAGGTATTGAACGTGACCCGGAAACCGGTGAACCAGAAGAAATTGAAGTAATTCCCACCGATGTTGCATCCGTTAAATTTCAATATGTAGAAATCGGCCTCGGGCTACCAACCTGGACCCCTTATCAGGCTCATATTGAAAAGGCGACCATCACCTTCAAACGCATTGGTGGCGATGAATTGAGTGAACCGTTACCTCAGATTGTCGTCCCATGCAAGTTGGTTGTCCAGTCAGACCCGACAGGCAAAAAAACTGCCACCGGCGAGTTTGAACTTTTCTCTTCCTGGTACAAAGAAGAGTATCTAATGGGCTACGACTACCTTGTACTCGAAGCAACGGTTAAGTTTTCGGGTTATGATGATGCATCGGGTCAACCGGTTGAAGCCACCAATAAAATGCAGGTTTCGGTCTCTGACTTCTACGACGACCCGACTCGTATCGGGCAATAAACTTTTGTTCTAAAAGATTCTTGCGGCACGGGAAGCAAACCTGTGCCGCTTGAAATAAAAAGGAGGTAAAAAATGAGATTTCCCCGTATTATCTTGACGATAGCCTGTTTAACAACTGCACTCTTTGGCTACACTGGATTCGGTGGCGGCAAAGGGTTATTCCGAGTTCAGGATGCCCAAACTGAAGAGGCGGGTTTAAACATCGCCCTTCAAATCATAGGCCGGCGACCATCTTATTTTGACAATGAGCAGTATCAAAATGGCTATATTGCTGACCTGATTGCTCCAACCTTACACTATACCCCAATCTCAACCCGCTTTATCGGGGCGGAAATCTTCGCCACCTGGGGTGGCATTTTCCAGTATGCGAAGATCGGCGAGAAGATGTATGGGATGGGACTGCACGACCTCAAAGCCGGAGCAAAACTGTCAATTCCTTATCTGCCGGTCTTAAAACTTGGTGGCACCGCATCGTACACCCTCAAGTTCCGCGACCAACCAGAACCGCCTTATTACTGGACCAACACATCAGCAATGCCTTACGACACCTTGTACTGGGCAGGACTGGCAACACTACGGTTCCAGGACCTTGTGTCTGTCGCCCCGAATCTGATTTTCAACTACGGCAAATCCGGCTCCTGGACAAACTACGGCACCGGCATTGAACTGGCAGCCGAAGGATTAGCGCTCTTTGCCGAACTCACCTCCCGCCAGCCTGAAAACTCCACCGGTATATTTGACTCCGACAACGGCATTGTTCGCCTGACACCCGGAGTCACTTTTGGTTCACCGCGCGGCTTTGCCCTATCACTGGGTTACACATTTAGTTTGACCGAAGGTATACCCAATGAGGTGATTTTCGGTATGAACATCGCCACCCCCTTCTTCCGTAAAGCACCAGTTGTTTATGGTGCCCTCACGGGCCGTGTTATTGACGCATCAAGTCAGAATCCGGTTATTGCCACGCTCGAATTCCCGGACAATCCAAAATTAAAACCCGTTATTACCGACGCCTCAGGCCTTGTTTCCCTGAAAAAAATGCCGGCGGGTGTTCTTAAAGTCAGGGTAACGGCTGAGGGGTATCGGACACTTGAAACGTTTGTCAACATCGAAACCAAACCAACCGGTCCAATCCAGTTTGAACTTCATCCTCTTGTCACCTACGGTATCATCGCCGGCACTGTTACCGACGCTCGCACCGGTAAACCATTATCTGCTCTCCTTACCTTTGCCGAAGCCGATATGGGGACAATCGAGGTTGATCCCGCAACCGGCGCCTTCCGCAAAGACAACATCCCGGTTGGCACTTACACCATCACCGCTAAAGCCGACGGTTACTTCCCCGCGACCGTAACGGTAAAAATTGAAGAAAATCGAATAACCAACCAGCCTTTCATGCTTACCCCGCTCGCCGTAAAATCAATTGTCACCGGCGTAATAACCGACCGGGGCACAGGCAAACCCTTGCCGGCAAAGCTCACTTTCAAAAACGCCACTAACGGAACAATTTTCACCGAGATTGACAATGACCCACAGACCGGCGTTTACTCGCACGAACTACCGGCCGGACCTTATGCGGTTGTTGTCCATTCTGAAGGCTATATCGACCAGTCTGCGGCACTCGTCGTTGAAGAGGGCAAACCGGCAAAACACGACTTCGCACTGGTTAAAGTGGGAACAACTGTAACTCTAAAAGGTATTTACTTCGACTTTAACAAAGCGACTATAAAGTTCCCCGAATCCCAGGAAGCGCTACAGGCGGCATACCAGATTCTTAAAGATAACCCGACAATCAAAGTTGAGATCCAAGGACACACCGACAACATCGGCTCCGATGAATACAATCAGAAACTTTCGGAACAACGTGCCTGGGCGGTGGTAAACTACCTTGTGCAACAGATGGGTGTTGATGCCGCCCGGCTCATCGCCCGCGGTTATGGTGAATCTATGCCCAAGGCTTCAAACGACACGCCCGAAGGTCGCGCCCTTAACCGCCGCGTTGAGTTTGTGGTTATCGGCGAAATCGAAAACAAATAACATTCCGGTTATTTAGAAGAGGGGCGGTCTTCCGCCCCTCTTTTTTGGGTTTCGACCTAACTCACGGCAGATAACTAAGTTACTCTCAGCAACTGATGTGCCAAACTCGTAGTCTAATTAATTGAATATAACCAAAAGATTGCTATAATTATTTTTATGTCTTTAATCGCGGTTTATCGTGCGGAAAATGAGTTGATGGCGAACACCATTAAAGACCTCCTCGAAGCTAATGGCATTCCGGCAATGATTCACTCTTTTCAGATTCCTGCCTATGACGGCGTCGCTCAGGTGATGCGCCCGGCATGGGGCGAGGTCTTGGTACGACAAGAAGATTCGCCAACAGCAAAAGACCTCATTGAAGGCTTTCTTGCTGCCAAAGGGAATTCCGAACCTGACCATACTACTGAACCACCGGAAAATGGCTAACCTTCAATCGCTGGGAAAACTCTTCCTCCTAATTGGTATCATTTTTTTCATAATCGGCGGCGTAATTCTGATATTGAGCCGAATTGGCGTCTCTCGCTTACCTGGAGACATCGTTATTCAGCGTCCCAACCTTATCGTGTACATCCCGATCGCCTCAGCACTTCTCATTTCCTTTATTCTCACACTAATCTTAAACCTCATTTTCTGGCGCGGGCACTAAACTATTATGAAAGGACAAACCATGAAAAAACTTGTTTATCGATTTTGTCAGGGTCGAACCGACGGCTCGGCAAAGATGAAGGATATTTTAGGTGGTAAAGGTGCAAACCTTGCTGAAATGACCCGATTGGGAATGCCGGTACCACCCGGCTTCACCATCGCAACTACGGTCTGTGTCTACTATATGAAACACCACCGGTTGCCCCCGGGATTAAAAACCCAGGTGTCAAACGGGATTGCGTTCCTTGAAAAGGCGACCGGCAAAAAGTTCGGTGACCCGGAAAAACCCCTTCTGTTATCAGTGCGTTCTGGGGCGCGCGCTTCAATGCCCGGAATGATGGACACCGTTCTTAACTTAGGACTCAATGATATTACAGTAGAAGGACTCGCTCGGCTTACAAAAAATCGTCGCTTTGCCCTTGATGCCTATCGGCGATTACTCGAGATGTTTGGCGATGTCGTGCTAAAAACCGGTCGGGAAAATTTTGAAGCGATTATTCACCGGGAACAGGGTACGGCGCCAATGCCAATGGACGAAGAAACCCTGAGTCGGGTTATTACCGCTTTCAAACTGGTCATCAGGCAATCAACCGGCGCTGACTTCCCCCAGGACCCGTATGAACAACTCTGGCGCGCGATTATCGCCGTGCTTGAATCCTGGAACAACCCTCGAGCCCAAGAGTATCGCAAACTTTACTCAATACCGGACGACTGGGGAACCGCAGTCAACATCCAGGCAATGGTCTTTGGCAACGCCAGCGAAGATTCCGCCACGGGCGTTGCCTTCACCCGAGACCCGGCAACAGGGGAGAAGAAGGTTTACGGTGAGTACCTGACCAACGCCCAGGGTGAAGACATCGTCGCCGGTATCCGCACACCCTTACCCGTTTCATCCCTTGCCCAAACCCAACCGAGAATCTATCAACAACTAACAAAACTTCTTAACCGGCTGGAACGCCATTACCGGGATATGATGGATGTCGAATGGACTCTGGAAAAGGGCAAACTATGGATTCTCCAGTGCCGGAGCGGCAAACGAACTCCAACCGCGGCGGTTAAAATTGCCGTTGATATGGCAAAAGAACGCCTCATCAGCCGTCAGGACGCCATCCTCCGTATCGAACCGGAAACGGTGGGCGTTCTCCTTCACAAAACCATCGTTCCGGGTGTTAAATATCAAGCGGTGGCAAAAGGTATCGCTGCTTCACCCGGTGCCGCAGCCGGCGAAATCGTATTAAGCGCCTCCCGGGCGCGTGAACTTGCCGAACAGGGCAAAGAGGTAATTCTCGTCCGGCACCAGACATCGGCCGACGATGTCGCAGGAATGGCAAAGGCAGAAGGTATCCTGACATCAGCCGGTGGCACCACATCGCACGCTGCAGTTGTTGCCCGGGGTATGGGTAAACCGGCCGTAGTTGGCTGCGGTGCCCTCCAGATTGACTATGAGAAAGGAACCGTCCGCATCGACAGCCACGAATTGAAAGAGGGTGATATCATCACCATTGACGGTTCAACCGGTGCGGTCATCATCGGCACCGTTCCAATGCAACAACCCCAACTCTCGGAAGAGTTCAACACCCTACTCTCCTGGGCAGACAAAATGAGTCGGCTGCGCGTCCGGGCAAATGCCGACACGCCCGAAGATGCCGCCCGGGCAAGACAGTTTGGTGCTCAGGGTATCGGCTTGTGCCGTACCGAGCATATGTTCTTTGCCCCGGACCGCGTCGGGGTGATGCAGGAGATGATTCTTGCCGCCGATGCTTTGGGCAGAAAACAGGCGCTCGACCGACTCCTGCCAATGCAGCGCGAGGACTTTGTCCGTATCTTTCGGGTGATGGATGGGTTTCCGGTAACGATTCGCACTCTTGACCCACCGCTCCACGAATTCCTGCCCAAGGACCCGGCGCGTATCGCCCAGCTGGCAGACCGTCTTGGTATTGCAGTCGAGCAGATTCAGGAAAAGATACGCCTTCTTGAAGAACAAAACCCGATGCTCGGATTTCGCGGCTGCCGTCTGGGAATCATTCATCCAGAAATCACCGCGATGCAAGCCCGGGCAATATTTGAAGCCGCCAGCCAGGTAAAAGGCGAAGGCTGTCGGGTTCACCCGGAAATTATGATTCCCCTCGTTAGCGACGCCGAAGAACTTGCTCGCCAGCGTCGTTTAATTGAAGAAACCGCCGCTCAGGTGTTTGCGGAAACGGGCGTGCCGGTTGAATTCTCAGTCGGTACGATGATTGAAGTCCCGCGCGCCGCCCTCCTCGCCCAAGAAATTGCCCGCGTTGCCGACTTTTTCTCCTTCGGCACCAACGACCTGACCCAATTGACCTTTGCCTTTTCCCGCGACGACTACGGCAAGTTTTTTAACGAATATCAACGCCTTAACATTATGAAGGAAAATCCATTTGACACGCTGGACCAGAAAGGAGTTGGCACCCTCCTTAAAATTGCGGTTCAGAATGGGAGAAAAGCAAACCCCAGACTCAAAGTCGGCATCTGCGGTGAACATGGTGGTGACCCGGCAACGATTCAATTCTGTCACAAAATCGGGCTTGACTATGTATCCTGTTCACCTTTTCGTGTCCCGGTTGCCCGACTTGTTGCCGCTCAATCGGCAATCAGTAAAGGCTCAAAACTGCCCCGCTCAGGCTCAGTATGAACCAGTTTCACCGTCGCATCAAAGAAATCCTGAACAACCATACGGGCATCCAGCATAACCCTCCACGCCGCCAGCTCATCGCCGCAGCGGTTGAGCGCCGGGAAGCAATTGTGGCAAAACCCGGGTGTCTTGCCACCTGGACTCCTGCCGACTCTACCGGACGTTCCCCGCAGGACACAGTAACGGTCCTGCGACCGGAGTCCGAGGGAAAAATCGACTGGTCCTCACCAAACAATTTGCCGATAACCCCCGAAACGTTTGATATGCTTTTCCAGGATGCCTTGGAGCGACTTACCACAAAACCACAACTTTATCATCTTGACCGGGTGATTGGTGCTGATGTTCAATACGCCTTACCTTTGCGCATTATCACCGACCGTGCCCTTCAGGCGCTATTTTGCGACAATATGTTCTTGCCGATTCCGGCTGATATCAACTGTTCTCGCTTTGCTCATACCCCGTTTATTCTTCTCGCCTTGCCTTACGACCGGCTCGATGGGGAAAAGTACTCCGGCCGGCTCCGCCGGCTTCCCAAAACCGGCAAGACCAGCACAATGGCAATCGCGATCGATTACGACAACCGTATCGGGATTATCTTCGGCTCCGCCTACTGCGGCACTATCAAAAAACTGCTGTTTACCGTAATGAACTACCTCTTACCCGACCACGGCATCCTCCCCTTACACTGTGCGGCAAATGAAGGACCCCGCGGCGATGTCGCCCTGTTTTTAGGACTCTCCGGTACCGGCAAAACCAGCCTTTCAGCCGACCCCCGGCGTAAACTGTTAGGTGACGACGAACACGGCTGGTCGGACAATGGCGTCGCCAACTTTGAAAACGGCTGCTATGCTAAACTCATCAACCTCAATCCTGAAAAAGAGCCCGACATTTACCACGCCTGTTTCCATGAAGCCCCTTACCTTGAACATGGTGCGATTATTGAAAATGTTCTTGTTTACCCGGACGGTAACTTCGACCTCTCGGATTCTCGTCTCACCGAAAACTCACGTGGCTCCTATCCTCTCGCCTTTCTCAAGAACATCAAAACGCCAGCAATTGGCAATCACCCCAAAACCATAATATTCCTCACCGCTGACGCCAACGGCGTTTTGCCCCCGGTTGCCAGACTTACCCGGGAACAGGCGATGTTCTGGTTCTTAATGGGCTACACATCAAAACTTGCCGGCACCGAAACCGGTATTGTCGAACCCAAAAGCACCTTCTCCCGTTTCTTCGGTCAGCCTTTTATGCCTCGAAAACCCGAAGACTACACCCACCTATTAGGTGAAAAACTCAAACGGCACGACACCCGCGTCTTTCTCATCAACACCGGCTGGACGGGCGGTCCTTACGGAGTGGGTAGAAGAATCGACATCGCCCTTACCCGCGAAATCGTACAGGCAGCAATCGCCGGCGACCTGGACAATGTCAACTATGAAACCGAAACATTTTTCCGGCTCGCAATCCCTAACTCCTGCCCCAATATCTCCGACCCCGCAATCCTCAACCCCAGAAATACCTGGGACAACAAATCGGCCTACGAAGAAAGGGCGAAAAAACTTATTGCCGAATTCCAGAACCATTTCCACCGCGCCTACGAAGGCAAAGGCTTAGACCCGATAATATGCCGACAATGTCCTGGTAGTTAAAAATTTTACCGCCGACCGAAAAACTCTTCTGATTGTCATCGCTTGACCGCATGCTTCTTGATAGTTAAAATTAGTCCCGGCTAACAATGTTAGTTAAAAATAACTTTACTTGTTTCCGCTCCGCTTTAGGGGAAAGTCTCGAAGACTATCTCGAAGCCATTCTGTTGCTCAGTGTCCAAAAGCGGCCGGTTCGGGTAAAACATATCGCTCATTTCTTAGGGGTAAGCCGGCCCTCCGTCGTCAATGCCCTGAACCATTTAAAAACCAAAGGGCTGGTGCGGCACGAACACTATGGGGGTGTTGAACTCACGACCCGCGGTCAGAACTATGCCACGACAATCTACCACCGCCATCACCTTCTCGAACAGTTTTTACATCAGGTCCTTGGGGTCAGCGCCCGGATTGCAGCGCAGGACGCTTGTCGTTTAGAACACGCCCTCTCGCCCGAAACTGCCCGGCGGCTTTTAGGATTTGTCCGACGGTTTGGAGTCAAATGAAAAAACTGAGTGAACTTGCCGTGGGCGAATGGGGTGTTATCCAGGCGGTTGAAGGAAAGCCGGCGCTCCGCGGCCGGCTGGAAACAATGGGCTTTATTCCGGGCACACGGGTCCGGGTTTCCCGTTGTGCACCGATGGGCGACCCCCGTGCCTATGAACTTTTGGGTTACTGCATCTCGCTCCGTCAGAAAGAGGCGGAGCTGGTGATTGTCGAACCGATAAAAGTTTACCCATTAAGCGAAGCACCCCCGGGCAGATTCAAAATTGTTGGGATTTCCGGCGGCCGCGGCTTAGCCCAGAAACTTGCCCACATCGGGATTATGCCTGATGTGGTTGTTGTCCGAAAAGACAATGGGCAAACCGGTCCCGTTACGGTTGAAATTCAGGGGCAGATGCTCCAGATGGGACGGGGAATGGCGCGGCGCATAACAGTAATTGCCGAAACCGATGAAGTCCAAAAGACCGATTAAAGTCGCCATCGCCGGCAACCCGAACTCCGGCAAAAGTACCATATTCAACGCCCTCACCGGCGGCGCGGTTGCGGTCGGCAACTGGCCCGGGGTCACGGTGGAAAAACACGAAGGTCGCTCAATCTATCAGGGCCACGAAGTCATTGTTGTTGACCTGCCGGGCACCTATGCCCTTGACGCCTGGACAATTGACGAACGTATCGCCCGCAACTTTCTCATCAACGAAAAACCGGACGGCGTGGTTGCGGTAGTTGATGCCGCAAACCTTGAACGCAACCTCTATCTTGTCATCCAGCTTCTGGAAATTGGCACCCGGGTGGTTGTCGCCTTAAATATGATGGACATTGCCCGGGCAAAAGGAGTTGAGATTGACATCGATCGCCTTGCTCAACTGCTTGGTGTCCAGATTGTACCGCTTGTCGCCGCCCGGCTCGAAGGAATCGACCAGTTGCGGGCGGTGATTCATAACCTTGGTCGGGAAGAAAAACCCGCGAAACCTTTGCGCATTGATTACGGCGAAGAAATCGAGCGTGATATCGCTCGGATAATGAGTACCCTACCCGCAAATTTGCCGGAGACCGAGCGCCGCTGGCAGGCGCTGAAACTTTTGGAAACCGGCGCCGTGGCAACACCTCCCGCGCCTCAGGAGCGCACTACCTTTGAACAAGCGACCACCGTCGCCGCTGCCGCCCGTGCCGCCTTGAGCCAGCGCCATCGGCACGACGCCCAGAGCGCCATAATTGAACGGCGCTACGGCTTCATCCGGGGGATATTGAAAGAGTGCGTTCGGCAAACACCAAAAATCCAACGCTCGCTGGACCTGTCAGAAGTCATCGACTCCATCGTGCTCAACCGCTTCGTGGGCATCCCCCTCTTCTTTTTGATGATGGCGTTAACCTTCTTTGTGGTCTTTGCTCTCGGAACACCTTTAAGCCAGCTCCTTGACAAACTATTTAACCTGCTTGCCCAGGGTGTAGCAACCCTCCTGACCAACCTCACCGTACCCGAATGGTTTACCTCCCTGATTGCCGACGGACTCATCATCAGCATTGGCACGGTTCTGAAATTTATTCCGAACATAATCATCCTTTATATTATCCTTGCGCTGCTTGAAGACTCCGGTTATATGGCTCGGGCGGCATTTCTTGTGGACAAATTCATGCACGCAATGGGATTGCATGG
This sequence comes from uncultured bacterium, assembly GCA_964626075.1. Taxonomy (GTDB): domain Bacteria; phylum Hydrothermota; class Tepidihabitantia; order Tepidihabitantales; family Tepidihabitantaceae; genus Tepidihabitans. Next base: position 31,695 of record CAZVDD010000010.1, on the reverse strand, counting down.
CAAATCGTTCATTCCCCTTCTTTTGGGTTTTGGCTGCAATGTGCCGGCGGTTCTTTCCGCCCGGACGCTCGAAGCGCGCAAAGACCGCATCCTCACCATTTTGACCATTCCCTTCATCTCCTGTTCTGCCCGACTGCCAATCTACATCCTGTTCGCCGGTGTTTTCTTCAACCGACTCCGATTCCTCGTTGTGTTTTCCCTTTACCTATTAGGCGTACTCATCGCCGTTGCCACCGCCCGGCTCCTTCGGCACATCCTCTTCCGGCACGAAGAAGCGCCCTTAATTATAGAACTACCTCCCTACCACACGCCCACCTGGCGCACCGTTTTCCGTCCTGCCTGGATACGCACCGCGCTGTTCATCCGGCGCGCTGGGTACATTATTGCGCCCGCCGTGATAGTCGTCTGGCTCCTTGGCAGACTGCCCTGGGGAGTTCCCAACGCTTCTGCCCAGAGTTTCCTCGGCAAGATTGGCAACCTTATCGCCCCGCTCTTGAAACCGGCCGGCTTCGGCTACTGGTGGTCCGCCGTGGCGCTCCTTGCCGGCATCGTGGCAAAAGAAATCGTTGTCAGCACCCTTGCAACAGTCCACGCCAGCAGCCCGCAAGGGTTAACCGGTGTCCTACAAGCCCACTTCACCCCCCTTTCCGCCTACGCCTTCATGGTTCTTTCCCTACTCTACTTTCCCTGCATTGCAACCTTTGCCGCGATTCGTCGCGAACTCGGCTGGCAACTCGCCATCTTTACCGCACTCTACACCCTCCTCATATCCTGGCTCACCGCTACCGCCATTTACCAGATAGGAAGGATGTTCTTATGATTCCGCCCGTGCCAAAACCACCCCCGGCTCAAAACACAAAAAACCTTCCTTACTGGCTGCTTATCATACCCGTCCTCATCGCCACCCTGCTTGCCCTCCTCCTGTTCCGGCATAAACCTTCAAAACCCAAGTTCTGCGGTCCGGAAATACCCAGTCCAGACTCAACCTACTACGCCGGTGCCATCCTGGCCAAAAACGAAGTCCTTGCCCATCTCCTGCGCCGTTTCTGCCTGCCCGAGACAACCATCAACGCCATCTACGCCGCACTGCAGCGCGCCGACTTCGACTTTCGCAAAATGAAACCCGGTGACTCTGTTTCCCTCTACTACCACGGCTTGAACCTCGCGCGCATCGACTACCACCCGAACTTAATTACAACTTACGAAGTATCTTTCGATTCAGTGCACGGTTTTATTGCCCAGAAGAAAATCAAACCGGTGGACACCGTTAAGTATGTCATCATCGGCACCATTGAAAACTCCCTCTGGAACTCTTTACTGAAAATGGGCGGTACACCGCAACTTGTCGTCGACTTTGCCGAAATCCTGCGCTACGATATCGACTTCTTTACCGAATGCAACAACGGCGACACCTTCGAACTCCTTGTTGACCAGTTGAATGTTGAGGGTAAAACCTACACCTATGGCCGAATCTACGCCGTACACTACAAAAGCAAAACCGAAAATGTTTACGGCTTCTACTTCCAAGACCCATCAGGCCGGTGGGACTACTACAACGAAAAGGGCCAATCTTTGCGTAAGACCGTACTCCGTTCTCCGCTCTCCTTTGCCAAAGTCTCATCCCACTTCGGAATGCGGTTCCATCCCATTTTGCGGATTTATCGGCCTCATCAAGGTGTTGACTATGTTGCGCCGCGGGGCACACCGGTCAGCGCCATCGCGGACGGCACTGTTACTATGGCGCGCTGGTGCGATGGTTATGGCAACCTGGTGGAAATCAAACATTCGGGCGGCTTGGTCTCCCGCTACGGCCATCTATCCAAGTACGGTCCAGGGATAAAAGAAGGCAGATTTGTCCGCCAAGGCGCGACCGTAGGTTATGTCGGCGCAACCGGCCTTGCAACCGGTCCCCATCTCCATTTTGAAATTCGCCAGGGTGGCAAACCGGTCAACCCGTTAAAGGTCATTCCACCCCGAGCAGAGCCGGTCGCAAAAAAATACCAAGAACTATTTAACGATACTAAAGATTATTACCTATCTCTTATAAATAAGGTAAAGAATTTAAACCATCAACAACAGAATAACACTACTTATATACCAATATCTAATTCTAAGTAGACACTCCTACCCGGTAATGGATAATCTTTCAACTCCTGGTACTGCTGATTAAAAACATTTCTGCAACCCACTGCCAACAAACATTGCCACCTGTTGTTTGCGTAAATCGCACGAACCGGGTCAACAACAACCTCGGCGTCAAAAACAGCAAAACCGGCAAGCGAGTCGCTGTTGTTTCCGTCGGTGTAACGTTTGGACTTCGACCTACCACTTAAGCTCAACTTGGCTACAGACACCTCACCATTTACCAGATATGCCACCCATACCCCACCATTTACTGAAAGCCTGGGGCGATAGGGCAACTCCTTTCCTTCGCTTGTACAGACCTGATATGTTGCTCCCAGATTGCCGCCAAACCACCGAAAGTTAAAACCGGCATCCGTCTCAACACCTTTGACCGATGCGGACGCGATATTGACCGGCTGATATTTGAAGCCGGTGTCGGGCATCCATTGAATCAAATTGGTAAATTGCGTTTCATACACCCCGAAGCGCACCTGTCCTTTACTTGTTATCTCAAACCCTAAACCACCGTCAATCCCGGTACCAAACTCGGGCGCCAAACCTGCATTCCCTGCGGTCCAGCCATCATCGGGCCACCACAACTCATTAAAAGTTGGCGCACGGAAAGAGCGGTTTGCCCCGAGGTACAAACTTATCGGATGAAATCGGGTTACGATTAACGAAACCTTCGGACTCACCGTACCATAACTCCGGCTCATACCCTCGCCCCCTGTTAACTGTCCTTTACTCATTAAAAGGTCGTAGCGCAACGCTGGCTTCAGTTCCAGTCCGCCACCAGAGAGTCCGGCTTCAAGGTAGAAAGCGGTTGTTGTCCGATTTGGTGTTCCCACCCTCGTGCTCTTGCCCTGCTCAAAAACATACTCAACACCAAAGTTACCCGTTAACCATTTGACCGGTGCCAACCACTGATTGACATTAACCCCGGTTTGGTGAATCTGATGGGTATCATTGGCGGTGAAATAACCTGACGGGTTAAAATAGTTCTGCCAGTTACGCTGATGAGAAAAACGGCAACTGAGCCGGGCATTGTCCGTTTCCTGCAGGTCATACCCGACAACTGTCATCAACCTTGAATCCCTAAGCCGGGCGCTGTCTGAGGGAAATGAAATCGGGCCCGGCGAACCTCGCTCTGCCGTACCCAGCAATCCGGAAAGCGAAAAATAGTGGCGGTTCCAGAACCGTGTTTGGGTCTTAACCAGCAAATCACCCCGCCTGATGTCACAGTTTAAACGGGTGCGCACGGAATCAAGATTATCCCGGTATCGCCACCGATTATCTGCCTGCAAAAAACCGCCCGCAAAGAGAAAATCAACCACTCCGGGCAGAGAAAATAAAACATTACCATTACGCCGACCGAGCGAACCCAATCCCAGGCCCGCCCTTACCCGGTGCGTTTTCGGCTCCGGAGTTTTGATGTTCACCACCCCGCCAATTGGATTCGCTCCGTACAGCGCCGAAGCCCCGCCCCGCATCACCTCAACCTCCGCCGCAACCACCGGAGAAATCAAACTGACATCCGCCAGGTTGTTAAGACTTGAGTTCAACTTTATCCCGTCGAGCATCACCACTGTCTGTTCACCACTTGCCCCGCGTAACATCACCGTCGTCAGATTACCGTAATCGTTCACCTGCACTCCGGCGGCAGCGCCGATTAATCCGCCCACATCGTTAAACCCCTTACCACTTGTTGGCTCATTTACAATCGCCGACACCGGCTGAGCAACCGCCCCCTGAACACCAACCCGGGATGAAGTACTCGTCACGCCGGCAATCGGAATCGCCCTGGGTAAAAGGTAAAACACCGCCGCTTTATCACGGGCAACATCCTTCCAGACCCTTGTTTCGTACCCCACCCTCGATATCAACACGGTAAATTTATTCTCCTGATCACCGATGCCAATCCGAAAAATCCCCAGTGAATCGGCAACCACCTTTAACCCCGGGGGAGAAATCTCAACTTCGGCAAACGGTACCGGTGCCCTGGTTGTTGCGTCGCATACCTGTCCCCAAAACACCCCGGACGGGGTAAGAAAAGAAACTAATAACAGCAGAACCATTGCGGCACTCCTTTCCGTGCAAAGAGTTTACCGACCTTGACAGCGACCAGGTCTCCTGACTTGCGGCACCGTCCATCGCCTTCCCGGCATTGCCAGTGGCGTTGATGGACAAAACACGCCGCTCACAGTGGGCGCGACCGTCGCCGATTTACACGGCGTTCCCTGTGTCTCTGGTTGCGCACCAGAAACAACCGGCTTGCGACTTACGCTTCCGGTCTGTCGCTGTCCCTTCTATTAAAATTACCGCACCGCTCTTTTGAGTCAAGAAAATCCAATTTGACTTAGCAACTTCCTCGGCTAACATATCAAAGTGTTTAAATCAGGCAGCACAATAATCGCCAACTCCTACCAGCGCGGCGCTGCCGGCACTAGTCCCGGTCTTAATTTCGTCGGTATCCTTCCGGCCGCCGTCCACCAAATCAACTGGAATGGACAAAATGAACGGCGCCATCAACTGCGCCTGGGCGTTTACTTCCTTTACACCGCAATCAGGAGCGCTACCGAAAATCAAACCGTTACCGTAAAGACGGTTATTACGCACTGAACAGCCCACCGATGGACCGTCAAGACAAAAAAGAGAGCATCCTGATCCGGCAGATGACCGAAGCGGACCTTGACCAGGTAATGGCGATTGAAACCCAGACCTTTCCCAACCCCTGGCGCCGTTCCTTCTTCGCCTCAGACATATTTCGACCGGATGCGCTCTGTATCGTCGCCGAAGCCAGCCGCGGCGTTGTCGGCTACCTCATCGCCTGGGGCCACGAAGAGGTCCACATCGCCAACATCGCGGTTGCCCCTGATGCCCGGCGTCAAAAAATCGGCACCCGCCTGATGGAAGCCGCACTCCAATTCGCCCGGCGCCAAGGTGCCGATTCGGTTTACCTTGAGGTCCGTATCTCCAACACCGGCGCCCAGCAATTCTACCGCCGATTTGGCTTCGTCCCAACCTATATCCGCCGGGGCTACTACGAAAACGGCGAAGACGCCATCGTTATGGAACTTGAAGTCGGGTAAAGAAAACAACGAGTTGATTAACTACTGGTAACGGTCAAAACAGACAATCTCGGCAAGCGGCTTTCGCTCCCGGGGCTTGGGCTCCTGTGCCGGATAACCTAATGGTGTCAGCGCCACCGGCTTCACCCCATCGGGAATTCCCAGCACCTTACGCACCTCCTCTTCCTTAAATGCGCCAATCCAGCAGGTGCCTAAACCTTCCGCCGTTGCGGCAAGGATGATATGCTCCAGCGCGATGGTGACATCAACCAGCGCTGCTGACCAGTAACCACCCATCCCTTTCCACGCCAACTCCTCAATGGCACAACCGCAGATGACCATTGGTGCCTGAGCGATGAACGCCTGATTACGGCACGCCGGCACCAGCGCCTGACGCACCGCTGCGTCCTTCACCACGATAAACTTCCAGGGCTGATAGTTCTTTGCTGACGGCGCCCTTCTTCCGGCCTCAAGGATGCGGTTCAAAACCTCATCCGGCACCGGGTCGCTCTTGTACGCCCGAACGCTTAAACGCCGATTCACCACCTCATAAAATTCCATCTTACCTCCTTCAAAAAAACAGCGCCCGACGCGATTCGAACGCGTGGCCTGCAGATCCGGAGTCTGCCGCTCTATCCATCTGAGCTACGGGCGCAACCGACTTAATTTAACCCGGTCCGCAATAAAGTCAAGTTTTAACCCCCGTGTTCCACAATTGCCTTGCCTCCAGACGCCGGCTAATATTAAGCAATGCTTGGCACCATCGTCAATGTCGCGACCGTGATTGTCGGCAGCATCATCGGTATCTTCCTCCACACCCGGCTGCCTCAACGCCTCACCCAAACCGCATTCAACGCCATTGGCATCTTCACCCTGTTCCTCGGCTTCTCAATGGCACTCAAAACCCACCACATCCTGATTCTCGTCTTTTCCATCCTGCCCGGCGCCATCGTCGGCGAACTGCTCAAAATTGAGCAGGTCTTCAACCAGGCGGTTGAAAAACTGAAAACCCGCTTTGCCGTAAAAGCCGACCGCTTCACCGAAGGGCTCATCTCCGCCTTCCTCCTCTTCTGTATGGGCTCAATGACCATCCTCGGTGCGGTTGAAGAGGGCTTGGGCCGACCGCCAACCTTGTATCTGACCAAGTCGCTCCTTGACGGAGTCGCTGCGGTCGCGCTCAGTGCGGCGCTGGGCATTGGCGTCCTCTTCTCGGTCCTGCCTCTCTTCTTTTACCAGGCGGGCTTAACAATCATCGTCCGTCTTCTCGGACAAACCCTGAACCCAATCCTGACCGATGAACTCACCGCGGTTGGCGGACTCATCCTTATCGGCTTGGGCATCAACCTCCTTGAAATCAAACAGATAAAAATCCTCAACCTCCTTCCCGCTCTCATCATCGCCCCGCTCCTCGCTTTCCTCTTCATCCACTAACCAGCCCCGCTCCTGATATCACCTGCCCGTCTGGACCAAACCCTCCCTTTAACAACACCCATTTGAGCGCTGTACCCTATCACCAATTACCTCCCCATTACCATCCCCGGAACGGCTCTATGGCAAGCCCGGCACCCGGGGCATAAAATCTCCTAAAGAACTAAAAAATAGTCACTTATAGATACCAGACCCAAAATGACCGTTAATTTCTCGCATCTTTGGGCTCTAAATAAAAAAACGGCTAAACTCGTCCGCGCTTAACTGGGAAAGGCAACAACCCACCCCGCCCGGGCCGCGTTCACGGACACTTACTGAATCCGCACGAGACGCAAACCAGACACCCCTCCTGAAACTCCACCCTGCCCCCACAGTCCGGACAGGCACCTTCATTACCCTGCGCCACCTCCACAACCTCTCCCAGCTCCTGCTCCAGCGCCTTGGCGATGGCATCAGCACAACTGGTAATCTTCTCGTTCTTTGACCAGGCGGGTGACTGGCACGATATCCCCTTCAACTGCTTGACAATCTGCCGGGGGTCAATCCCGCTGCGCAATATGAGCGACACCAACCGACCAATCGCCTCCGCCTGCGCCTGCGCGCACACCCCGGCCTTACCGATGTTCGTAAACACCTCAAACAGCCGACCGCTCTCATCCCGGTTAATCGTCACATACAGATTGCCACAGCCGGTTACCATCTTCCGCGTCACCCCGGTTAACAAATGGGCACGCCCCCGCGGTTTAACCGCCGCCGCAACACCCTTCACCGATAAAACTTGGGCTACCCTTGACCCGTCCCGATAGACCGTCACCCCTTTACAACCGAGTTCATAGGCTAAAAGAAATACCCGGCGCACATCCTCTTCGCACGCCCTGTTTGCCAGATTCACCGTCTTACTCACCGCATTGTGCACATAGCGCTGGAACGCCGCCTGCATCCGGATATGCTCTTCCGGCGTCAACTCCAGTGCGGTCAAAAACCGCAATTTCAAATCGTCCGGCACATCGGGAATGTTGGTAACCTTCCCTTCGGCAAGCAAAGCCTGTTCCACCGCCTGGTTCCAGATGCCGCGCTTTTTTAGTTCTGCCGCCAAATAAGGATTGACCTCTTGCAACCGCGTGCCGTCCAGAATGTTGCGCTCAAAAGCAAGGGCAAAGTAGGGCTCAATCCCGCTACTGCAACCGGCGATGATGCTCAAACTACCGGTCGGTGCAATCGTGGTAATCGTCGCATTGCGCAACTCTTCAGCCGGATAATAAACACTTTTCTCAAAGTTCGGAAATACACCCCTTGACTTTGCCAAATGATGGGACGCCTGTTTGCCCTGTTCGAAAATAAACTTCATCACCGCTTCCGCTAACTGGAGCGCCTCCAAAGCGTTGTAGGGAATCCCCAGTTGCGCCAGCATATCCGCCCAGCCCATCACTCCCAGCCCGATCTTCCGATTGCGCCGCGTCTTTTCGGCAATCACCGGGAGCGGATAGCGGTTGGCGTCAATCACATTGTCAAGGAAGTGCACCGCCTTGTGTACCACCTGACCGAGAAGTTGCCAGTTCACCGCATCGTCTTTAACCATGCGCGCCAAATTGATTGAACCGAGATTGCACGACTCATAGGGCAAGAGCGGCTGTTCACCGCAGGGGTTGGTCGCCTCAATTTCGCCTTCAGCGGGCACCGGATTCGCCGCATTCACCCGATCGAGAAAAACTATCCCCGGTTCGCCATTCTTCCACGCCTGATGGATTAGGAGATTAAAGACCTCCTGGGCCCGCAACCGCTGTACCACTGCCCGGGAACGGGGATTGATTAGCGCATACTCTCTCTCCTCTGCAACCGCCCGCATAAACTCCTCGGTGACACCCACCGAGATGTTAAAGTTCGGAAAACGGTTCGGGTCGTCCTTGCAGGTGATAAACTCCTGAATGTCCGGATGGTCAACCCGCAAAAGCCCCATATTGGCACCCCGGCGTCTGCCACCCTGTTTTACCGCTTCGGTTGCCGCATCAAACACGCTCATAAAAGAGGTTGGACCGGAACTGACCCCTTTGGTTGAGCCCACGACATCCCCTTTGGGCCTTAGCCGCGAGAAACTAAAACCGGTACCACCGCCCGACTTGTGAATCAACGCCGCAAACTTCACCGCATCAAAAATCTCCTCCATTGAATCTCCCACCGGCAGAACAAAACAGGCGCTCAACTGGCCCAGTTCGGTCCCCGCGTTCATCAAAGTAGGTGAATTGGGCAGAAACAGCAGATTACTCATCAACTGGTAAAACTCCTCTGTCAGTCGGTCAACCGCAGTCGCAGACGCTCCGTATTGGGCATCGACCTCAGCGATCGTCTTTGCCACCCTTAAGAACATCTCTTCCGGGGTCTCAACAATGTTACCCTGCTCATCCCGGCGCAGATAGCGCCGCTTCAGCACCTCAAGCGCATTGGCTGATAAAGACACCCTGTCCATACTCCAAATCAGTTTAACTTATGGTGCCCCCAAGTCAAACCCTTTTTCCTCTCCACAACTTCGGTTGTTTCCCGCCCCAACAATCTCAAAGCGACGCTTTGACTTGAGGAACTTTTTCTGGTATAATTATTATCAAGGAGGCTAAAGATGATTAACGACCCGAAGGTGTTGAGCCTTTTAGAACTCGTTGCGGAGAATAAAATCCCGGCTCTGGAACCGGTGTTTGCCCCGCGTCCTGGAGGCTGGGTAGGTTATCCGGTGGTCGAAAGCCACCTGGGCGTTGATGCCGAATACGCCCAGCGGCTACTTGAAGACCTGCACCGTGTGGGATATCTTGAGCGCCATTTTGCCGAACGGCTTCTCATCTGCCCGGTCTGCAACTCAAATAACCTCAAGTGGACGGTCTTCTGCCCCAAGTGTGGTTCGCCCAATCTAAATCGCGTGCGCCTTTTAAGACACCGTACCTGCAACTGGACCGGACCGGAAAAGGACTTCCAGCGTCTCAACGAGCGGGTCTGTCCCAAGTGCCGTGCCGAACTTTTCCTCATCGGCAGCGACTATGACGACCTCGGCACCCGCTATCAGTGTGAAGACTGCCGGGAGATAACCCGAACCCCGGTGGAAAAGTGGCACTGCCCGACCTGTGACCGCACCTTCCCGAAAGACGGCGTGCGGGAACTAATTCTCTACCGGTTCGTACTCGACCCGGCACAAATCTCAAAACTCCGGCTTGAGCGCATCCCCCGCGCCAAGGTGCTCGAGATTCTGAAACGGGAAGGCTACGATGTTCAGGAGGCAGCGCGCCTGGTGGGCAGGTCCGGTGCCGAGCACATCATCGACATCCTCGCCACCAAGCAAACCGGACCGCTCGAACACCGAATCGTCGTTGGATTTGCCTCAGCCGAACGGGCGGTTGACTCAGAAGAGGTCATCAAGCTATACGCCAAGGCATACGATGTCAATGCCCAGGACATCATCCTCATCGCTGTCCCGCGCCTGTCCGAAGATGCCCAGCAGTTTGCCCAGCACTACCATATCCGGGTGTATAACGCCGAAGCGCTCGACCGGCTGCTTGCGGGCGCCGAGCACATCGTCTGATGGCTGCCGCTTTGCGCCGGTCGTTTGTCTGGACCGCCATCGCCGCGCTTTTCGCTGACCAGTTGACAAAAATCGTGGTTTACGGCATTACCGGCGGGGTTGAAGGTGGCGCCCCGATTCGTCTTCTGGGCGACATCCTGAAAATTTCCTACACGACCAACACCCGGGGCGTTTTTGGGATTCCATTTGGTCCCCGGTTTCTCTACTTCCTCCTCCCCGGTATTGGCGTCATTCTCGTTTTGATTTTTGCCCTCCAAACAAAAAGTAACTGGCTGGGCGCTGCCTATGGTCTGATTCTGGGCGGCGCGCTGGGCAACCTTATTGACCGGTTCCGGCTCGGCTTTGTCATCGACTTTATTGATTTTGAACTACGTCCTTTGCATCTCCGCTGGTTTACATTCAATCTGGCGGATGCGTTCGTTGTTATCGGAGTAATTATGATTTTTTTGGCCGAAATCGCTGGCGGTATAAAAAGCCGGCGTCAGAAGCGCAGCTACGCCGAAGCGCAGAAGGAGGTAAAGGAGCATGAAACGGCGCGTTTATCTGGACAACAACTCAACAACACCGATTGACCCGCGGGTCCGCGCGGCAATCGCACCCTATCTGAATGAATTTTTTGGCAATCCTTCCAATTTGCACTCCTTTGGCCGTGAGGCCGCAGAAGGAATCGCCCGGGCACGGGAACAGGTTGCCGATTTCTTAAACGCCCGACCCGAAGAAATCTTCTTCACCAGCGGCGGCACCGAAGCAAACAACTGGGCAGTCAAAGGGGTGGCAGTTGCCCAGATGCTTGAGCGCGGGCGGCACATTGTTACCAGCCCGATTGAACACGCCTCAATTTTGGGCAGCGTCCAGTATCTGTCCGAGCAGGGCTGGCAGGTAACCTATCTGCCGGTTGACTCCTACGGTGTTGTCGACCCGGCAGCGGTGCAGAAAGCGCTAACGAAGCAAACCGCCCTGGTCAGCGTTATGCTCGCTAACAATGAGATTGGCACAATTGAGCCCATCAAGGAGATTGCCGCCGTCTGTAAAAACGCCGGGGTGTTGTTTCATACCGATGCGGTCGCTGCCGCCGGTAAGATGAAAATCGATGTCCAGGAACTGGGTGTTGACCTGCTGACCATCTCGGGCCACAAGATTCACGCGCCCAAAGGTGTCGGCGTCCTCTTCATCCGGGAAGGCGTTAAGATTCACCCCTTAATCCACGGTGGCCATCATGAAAAAGGTCGGCGCGCCGGTACCGAAAACATTATCGGCATCGTGGCAATGGGTACGGCGTGTGCCATCTTGCAGAACGAGTGGCAAAGCCACGCGGAAAAGATGCTCTTATTGCGCCGGCGCCTGGAAGAAGAAATTCTTTCCCGGGTGCCGGATGTCCGGCTCAATGGCCATCCGGAAAACCGGCTGGTCAACACCAGTCACTTCAGCGTCGCCTATGTTGAAGGTGAAGCCCTCTTGATGAATTTAGACCTCGAAGGAATTGCGGTTGCCTCGGGCTCTGCCTGCTCTTCTGGCGAACCCGAACCATCGCCCACGGTCAAGGCAATCAACATCCCACCCCTTTTCCGCAATTCGGTTGTCCGATTCTCGTTGGGCAAGGAAACAACTGAGGAAGATATCGACTACACCGTTGCGGTGTTTGAGCGGGTGGTCAAAAGGCTGCGGGACATCTCGCCCCTTAAGGGTAGCCCCTAAACATCCAGTACCACCGTTGCAATCCAACCGGTGGCATTCTGCTCCAGCCGGTACTTATGGTAGGTCGGGGTCTTAATCTCTATCTTTAAACCGTGCTTGTCCGGCTGATAAACCTCGCCGGTCAGTTGTGCCTTGAGTTCAAACGACGCCGGGTTGAGATGTTCAATCGCCACCCTGTTGGGCACAAAACCCCGAATGGAAAACCGATAGAGCAACTCGCGGAGCCAGTCAAGAAAAAGTTCTTCCAGGTCAATCGATTTCAACTCCACCGGTTCGTTTAATTTAGGCTCGACCTGTTTTATATCTACCATTATATCAAACAGCATAAACGCTGCATTGCAAAAGAGTTCGGGCAGGTCTTTGCCATAGACCGCCACCATCAGATCCGCGGTGTGTTCAAGGAGACGGTATCTCATAACCGTGCCCCATCGCCCGATAGCGTGGGCGGCAAACTTCTGCTCATCTCCGCCTCGGCGCTATCTAAATTCACTGAAACAGTGCGGAGATTTCCCGCACGATGTTTTCGGATTTAAACCCTTTGATGTCAATCGCCTCGCTCCGGCAGTTTGCCGCACAGGCACCACAGCCCTTGCACAGCGCCGGATTGACCACCGCGGCAAATTTACCGGTACGCTCGTTGACCAGTTTTACCTCAATCGCCCGATAGGCGCAGAGCGTTTCGCACATATGGCACGCTGAGCACCGTGCCGGATTGACAACCGCCTGATAGGACTCGCCCTCAATAAACTCCCGGGCAAGAACCGTTGCCGCCCGTCCCGCTGCCGCCTGGGCTGAAGCAATCGCCTCGTCGATAAACTTGGGATAGTGACATAAACCACACAAAAAGACCCCATCGGTGGCAAAGTCCACGGGCCTGAGTTTCGCATGCGCTTCAAGGAAAAACCCGTCCTGGTGTAATGGCACCTTCAGCATCTTTGCCAGTTCGCTGGCATCGGGCTGGGGCACCACACCCGAAGAGAGCACTAAAAGGTCGGGCGCAATCTCAATCCCAATACCCAGTATTGGCTCAAACACCTGAACCGTCAGCCTGCCATCTTTGGTCTCGACCACCGGCGGGCGCTCCTTTTCAAACCGAATAAAGTTCACGCCCAGTTCGCGCGCCTTGCGGTAGTACTTCTCTTTCAAACCATAGGTTCTGATGTCCCGATAGAGGATAATCACATCGGTCTCGGGATTCAGTTCCTTCAAGGCAATGGCATTTTTAATCGCCTGGGTACAGCAGATACGCGAACAGTAAGGACGTTCGTCTTCCCGGGAACCAACGCACTGAATCATCACCACGCTATTGGCACCTGACCATTTAGCACCCGCGCCCATTTCAATCATTCTCTCCAGTTCCTGCTGGGTCTTCACCTGATCTGACTTACCGTAGAGATACTCTACTGGCTCCCGGTACCTTGCGCCTGTTGCCAAAATCACCACACCATGCTTCACCTTAACCAAATCACCCTCGTGCTCCAGGGTCGTTTCGTACGAACCGACAAACCCGTCAATTTTCTTCACGGTTGCGCCGGTGTAAACCTTGATTCGAGGATGGGAGTTCACCAGCGCCACCATCTGCTCGAGCCTTCTCTGAACATCCTCACCTTCAATTGTCCGGCTGATGGTTCGGGCATTACCGCCCAATTCTTTTTCCCTTTCCACCAAATAAACATCAAACCCGGCATCGGCAAGCGCCCGTGCCGCGCTCATCCCCGCAATCCCACCGCCTAAAACTAAACCGGCTTTGGTCACCGGCAACTTAACCGGCTCTAAGGGCTCCTGGCGCCGCACCCGCGCCACCGCCATTTTCACCAAATCCTTTGCCTTCAAGGTTGCCTTATCCGGCTCTTCCATATGCACCCAGGAACACTGGTCCCGAATGTTCGCCATTGCAAAGAGATGGGGGTTCAAACCGGCTTCGGCAACGGTCGCCTGAAACAGTGGTTCGTGGGTGCGGGGTGAGCAGGATGCCACCACCACCCGATTCAGACGGTGCTCTTTGATACGCAGTTTAATCTTCTCCAAGGTGTCCGCCGAACAGGAGTAAAGGTTCTCTTCGGCGTACACCACACAGGGCAAACTCCGGGCAAACTCCACAACCTCTGGCACCCGGACAATACCGCCGATATTAATGCCACAGTGACACACAAATACACCAATCCGCGGTGTCACAATTTCCACCGGCACCGCCTGTTCACCAGCCACGCCATCTTTACCTTTACCGCCGCCTATCCCCTTAATCAATTTCAATGCCCGTGCCGCTGCTGCCGAAGCGGAAACCACCGTCTCAGGGATGTCCTTCGGTGCCTGGCCACTGCCCGCGATAAATATCCCTTCCCGAACGGTGACCGGGTCCCAAAGGGTTACATCGGGATAAGAAAACTCATTCATCGGCACCTGCAGCCGTTCGTTCAATACCCGCACCTGATCCGGGGGCACAAATCCGCACGAAAGCACCACCATATCAAACCGCTCTGAACGCTGACTACTATCGTCGGCATAGCGCACCACAATGTCTTTTGTCGCCGGTTCCTCACGCAACTCGGCAATCCTTGCCCGCACAAATCGAACCCCGTACTGGGCTTGTGCCCGTTCAATGTAGCGGTCAAAATCCTTGCCAAACGCCCTCATATCCATATAGAAAACGGTGGGCTCAATCTGCCGGGCGTGCTCTTTGGCAATCACCGCCTCCTTGGTCGCGTACATACAGCAAACCGAGGAACAGTAACCCTTCCCGACCGTCTCGTCCCGGGAACCAAAGCACTGAATCCAGGCAATCCGGTTCGGCTCCTTACCGTCACCCGGTCGCTTGATGTGACCGCCAAATGGCCCTGATGCCGACAGAATCCGCTCAAACTCCAGGCTGGTTACCACATTCCGGAACCGTCCATACCCGTACTCAGGCCTGATCCGTGGCGCAACAATCTCACTTCCCGGCGCCACCACAATCGCCCCCACCTCAACCGTAATCTCTTCATCCTTCTGGTTGTAATCAATCGCGCCGGCCGTGCACACCCGGGCACAGGTACCGCATCGGTCCTTGGTAAACTTTAAACAGTGCATACGGTCAATCACCGGGGCGTTTGGTACCGCCTGGGCATAAAGCCGGTAAATCGCCCGGCGCTGGGACAAGCCGCCTTCAAACTCATTGGGCAGTTTCACCGGACACTTCTCTAAACAGAGACCGCAACCGGTACATTTGCTGAGGTCAACCGAACGGGCATAGCGCACCAGTTGCACCTGAAAATTCCCCGGCTCTCCCTGAATTTGTTTCAACTCCGTGAGGGTCATAAGTTCAATGTTCGGATGCCGGGCGCAGTTGACCAGTTTGGGGGAAAGGATGCACATCGAGCAGTCATTGGTGGGGAAGGTCTTGTCCAGCATCGCCATATAACCGCCAATTGCCGGCGCCCGCTCTACTAAATAAACCCGGCACCCGGCATCGGCTAAATCGAGCGCCGCCTGTACCCCGCCAATTCCCCCACCGATTACTAACGCCGCATTAACCGGCGCTGGCCCCTTCTGCTCTTCTGCGCTATTTACCTTCTGCTCTATTTCCATCCTCACCGCTCCAGTTCCTTCAACGATTCCGGATAGGTATAACCATCCTCTTCCGCCAGTTCCCGTAGCGCCTGCATCACCCGGTTGATTTTTACCCCTTGCGGACACCGGCTTTCACACCGGTAATGGGTGGCGCAGATGTCTTTAAACTCATCACGAAACGCTTCATCCCGCAACCCGAGATTTACCTTTCGGATAAACCGCCGCGGGTCTTTTTTATCATCGATGAGCGCTTCCGGACATACTGCGGTGCAACTGCCGCAGATAAAACAGACGGCAACTTCCGGGACGAGCGCCCGCACCGCATTACGAAACTCCTGTCCTTCCTTCGTGATTGCTCGGGCATTCGTTTCCGCCCATCTCTCGCCCGCTTTCAGTTCGGTACCTCTTTTTCTCTCTTCCTCTGCCATCCGCACCACCGCGTCACACACCGCACCGATATTCACCTTCTGGGGACAGCGATTGAGACAGGTTGAATGATAAGAGCAAATCCAGATAAACTCCGATCGGTAAACCTCCTCCTTCATCCCTAAAATCGCCATCCGAATCAACCGCCGGGGGTTGTACTTCTCATCCAGCCGCCGCACCGGACAGGAGGCGGTACAGGAACCGCAGGCAAAGCAGTGCATAAAACTTTTATCGCCCAGTTTCGCCGCAATTCGGTCCCGAAATTGACTGTCAAGTTCCGTAAGAATTATCTCGGGCATCTTCACTCTCCAATCGTCCGGAACTCATCCTCGCGGAAGGTCACGAGCGGCAAAGGCTCATCAAGCGACCGACCCGACAGGTAGTCAAACTCCTTCTGGGCGTTGCGCGAAACCTTCTTGAACAGAACACTCAAACCAATCTTCACCGGGCAGGAGTCTTCGCAAATCCCGCACTGAACACAGGAAGTCATCATATGATTCATCCTCGTGATGTGGAAAAGCAGTGTCCCCTGCGGCAGCCGCATCCCTCCCTTGTGCCTTGTGATTCGCACCACCTCATCCAGTTCTCGTTCCAGCGCCTCGGACTCAAAAAAGCACTCCCGGCAGTAGCACACCGGACACACCTTCATACAGTTGTGACAGTTCAAACAGGCGGCAAAGTACTTGACTAAATTTTCTGGGCCCAGCGCCTTCTTGTCCAGTTCTTTAATCCGCTCTTCCGCCCGGCTTTGTCTCTGGGTTCGGAAATCTTCCAGAAACCGTTGTCTTGACTCCGGCACCGGCACCGGTTCAACATTTATCGTTTTATAAAGTTCTGCCCCCTTCTCGCTTCTACTTTCGACCCACAACGCCTCACTTGGATTCATCCCTAAAAACCCGATGTGGAGGTCACAGACCAGAGGTGTTGGATATTCGCACATTGCGCAGGCGGTCCGGAATCGCTCCTCGTTCAGATACCGCGCCTGGTCCTGCAAAAAATGATTGACAAAATCAACCACATCACGATTCAGCAGTTCAGAAAAATCGGCTGCCCGATAAGTTCCCGGACAGTCAACACCGATTAAAACCAGCCCATCAAGAACCACCTGTTGCAACTTCACCAGTTCAACAACCGCCCGCGCCTCACAGGGTCGCAAAAAAATCCCGACCTTCTCCCCGGGCGCCGGACTGAACCTCATTTCGTCCACCACTGAAGCGGTGTTCAATCCCATTGCCGGCAGAAATGGTACCCCGCTCTGCCGCAGCATTTGCGGGTCGGTAAAAAGAACCGGTGCCGCAACACCTTTGATAGAATAGGCGGGCATCATAATGCCGCTCAAAATACCCTGTTCCAGCCATTGGGCACAAACATCCTTTATCGTCGCCACCGGACTCCCACTCGCAACTGGCAATCTACCCTTTTGCTCTTCTACACTTCTACCCTTCGGCTCATTCTCCATTCACACCTCCCAGAGCGTCTTAAACGGGCTTGGCCCCTTCTGGCGTAACTTCTCGGTAAACTCGGTTATCGTCTCTGCAAACCTTTTCCCCTCCGCCGCTGAAATCCAGCGTAACAGCACCCGTTCCTGGTCCAGACCCAATGAGCGCATAATCGAGTTGAACAAAACCATCCGGCGTCGGGTCTTGTAATTACCCGACACATAATGACAGTCACCGGGATGGCAGCCACCAATAAACACGCCATCAGCACCTTCCATCAGTGCCCGGACAATGTAAACCGAATCAACCGCGGCTGAGCACATCACCCGAATCGGTCTCATATTAGGTGGATATTGAATCCGCGATGTCCCGGCAAGGTCCGCACCAGCATAGGTACACCAGTTACACAGAAAACCGACAATTTTTGGTTCAAATTGATTCACAACGCCTCCTCTACCATTGACAGTAACTGTCGGGACTCAAACCCCTGCAACTCTATTGCATTTGACGGACAAGCCGCGGCACAGGCACCGCACCCCTGACATAAGACCGGTGTTACCTCGCTCTTCTTCGTCACGGGGTTCACCCGCACCGCCTCATACTGACAGATTCGCTCGCAGACGCCACAGCCAACACACCAGCGCTCGCGAACTCTTGCCACTACCGCCTGGGTTGTTATTTCACTCTGGCTTATCACCGCACAGGCTCGGGCCGCGGCTGCCAGCGCCTGCGCGATAGTTTCACTCATAAACCGCGGCGAGTGGCACATACCCGCCATAAAAATACCCGCAGTGTTAAAGTCCACCGGCCGCAACTTCATATGCGCCTCAAGGAAAAAGCCGTCCTCATTCAAAGGCACTTTCAGCAATTGTGCCAGTTTCTGGTTATCGGGCGCCGGTACTACACCGGTGGAAAGCACCAGCAAATCGGCCATCACTCCCACCCGTGCCTGCAACACCGGGTCAAATGCCGAAATGTGAAATTTGCCATCCTTCGGTTCAACCAAGAGCGCCCGGTGCTCATCGTTCGGGTCAAACCGGATAAACATTACCCCTGCCTCCCGTGCCTCCCGGTAATGACTTTCCCGGAACCCGTAGGTTCTGATGTCCCGATAAAAGATGTAAACCTGGTTGCTCGGGTTCATCCGCTTCAGTTGCAGCGCGTTTTTAATTGCCTCGGTACAACAAACTCGCGAACACCAGGGATGCTCCTTGTCTCTTGAACCGACACACTGAATCATCGCAATCACCTGCCCTTGTTCTTTGCCAACCTTGCCGTTCTCGATTGCGCCCTCCAGTTCAAGTTGCGTCAGCGCCTGTTCGCTCCTGCCGTAGAAGTACTCCCGAGGCTTGTACTCTAAGGCACCGCACGCTACCACAAAAACGCCGTGCACCAGTTCCCGCTCACCGGATTCGGTCTTTATTCTGGTCCGGTAGTTCCCCAGATAACCGGAAACACCTTCAATCTCTGCTCCGGTCAACACCTCAATCTTCGGATTCTCGCGTAAGCGGCGTTCGATACGCGAAATTAGTTCTGAGGTTTCCCGACCCTGTTCATCAAACCTCAACCGCCGGACGGTTCCACCCAGGAAATTTTCCTTCTCCACAAGATAGACCTCAAACCCTTGTTCGGCAATCGCCAGTGCTGAAGTCATCCCGGCGAGTCCGCCGCCAATAACCAGCGCCTTCTGGACAATTGCCTGCTTCCCTACCCGCAACGGTTTCAATCGTCGCGCATTTGCCACCGCCATCCGCACCAGTTCTTTGGACTTCTCAGTCGCCTTTTCGGGAATTTGCATATGGACCCAGGAACACTGGTCACGGATGTTTGCCATTGTAAACAGATTGGGGTTCAAACCCGCCTCGCGTAATGTCTCCTGGAAGAGCGGTTCGTGCGTACGCGGTGTGCACGACGCCACCACCACCCGGTTCAATTTGTTATCGACAATCGCCTTGCGAATCCGCTCCTGGGTGTCCTGGGAACAGGTGAACAAATTCTCCTCGGCGTAAACCACCCCGGGTAAACTCCGGGCATACTCCACAACCTCCGGCACCTTCACAACCCCACCGATGTTAATCCCGCAGTTACACACAAACACACCAACCCTGGGTTCTTCAAGGGAAACATCCCGCTCCGGCGGATACTCTTTTCTGGTCACCAGACTTCCCCGGGCAGGAGCAAGTAGTGCCTCAACTGCGCCCGCACAGCCGGTTGCCTCGGTAACCGTTTCCGGAATGTCCTTGGGCTCAACACAAACACCGCAGGCATAAACCCCAGGACGCGATGTCACCACAGGATAGTCTGGGTCAGTTTTAACAAACCCCTGCTCATCGGTTTTCACCCCAAGACGGTGATACATCTCAACTGTCACCGGGTCGGCAACAAGCCCACTTGACAGAACCACCATATTGTAAACCTCTTTCTGAAGAACGCCATTTTCATCTTCGAACGAGATAACCAAATCCTGCCCGTTAGGCGCTTGTTCAATCCGTGCGACCCTTGACCGCCGATAAACAACTCCGTACTCCTTTTCCGCCCGTTCATAGTACCGTTCAAACCCCTTTCCGAAACAGCGCATGTCCATATAATAGATGTGGCAGTCCAGATTACCGCCGCAATGCTCCTTCGCAATCACCGCCTCTTTCGTCGCAAACATACAGCACACCGAAGAACAGTAGTAATGCTCCTCATTGCGGGAACCAACGCACTGTATCCAGGCGATTTTATGCGGATGGCTCTTGTCGCCGGGCCGCAACACCTGACCTTCATAGGGACCCGTTGCGGAAAGAATCCGCTCAAACTCCAGACTGGTGACTACATTTGGGTACCGTCGATAGCCGTACTCCCACTCTTTAACCGGCTTGTGCTCCTTGAACCCCCCGGCAAGAACTACCGCCCCCACCTTCAACTCAATTTCCCTTTCCCTATCTTGATGTTCCAGCGCCTTGGCTTCGCATGCCGCCACGCACTGCAAACACTCGCAACACACCCCACAATCAAGACACCTTTCCGCCTCCTGCACCGCGGTCTCCTCGTCAAAACCAAGATTAATCTCGTACCACGGATTGCGGCCATTGCCCTTCTGCTTCTTTGCGCCATCTGACTTCGGCTCGTTCTTGCGCGGTGCTTTCTCGATTAGCCCCCAGCGTGCCGCTGCCGACTCCTCCAGTTTCGCCGGCTCTAACTTCGGTTCGGCCCGGCCCTCAGTTAAACTCTCGCCCTTAAGAAACCGATCGATAGAAATTGCCGCTTCGTGCCCTGCCTGAACCGCTTCAATCACCGATGCCGGACCCGAAACCATATCGCCACCGGCAAAAACACCCCGCAATCCCTGAACCGCAAGCGAAACCGGGTCAACCTTCCAAATACCACCCGGACCCCGTTCAATTTTATCAAACCCCTCTGCTGCCACCGCCTGGCCTATCGCCACAATCACCGTATCAGCCGGCACAAACCCGGTGTTGTCCTGGTTAAATTCGGGATTAAACCGGTGCTCATCGTCAAACACCCGCACGCATTCCACAATCTCCAAGCCACTCACAACACCATTCTCCCCGCGAATCGCCTTTGGTCCCCAGCCCGGCATCAACCTGATGCCGTCTGCCAGCGCCTCTTCAATCTCCCAGGGATGTGCTGGCATCTCCTCCCGCTTTTCCAGACACACTATCACCACCTCTTCCGCACCCAGCCGCTTCGCACACATCGCACAGTCCACCGCTACATTACCGCCGCCAATAACCACAACGCGCCGCCCGACCGGCACCGCACTGGCTCCGCTCTTCTCCTCTTCTGCCATCCTGTTTACCGCGCTCAGAAACTCAACCGCCGGCAAAACGGGTTTTAAGTCCATTCCTGGTATTGTCAGCGTCCGGCTCTTATGACAACCGAGCGCCACAAACACCGCTTGATATCCACCGTTAAGCAACCGCTCCAGCTCGGCAGTCGAATTGACCGGACTGTTTAACTTTAACTCCACGCCCGCATCAAGAATCAGTTGAATCTCTTTGTCCAGCACCTCTCTTGGTAACCGGTATGCGGGAATCCCCCAGCGCATCATTCCACCAGGCTTATCGCTCTTTTCAAAAACCGTTACCTGATAGCCCTTCAAAACAAGGTCTAAGGCGCAGGTCAACCCTGCCGGTCCCGCACCAACAACCGCCACCTTCTGCCCTTCCGCTCCATTTGACTTTGGCTCCCCGGTTCTCTGATACGGTACCAATTCACTCTTCTCAACCCAGTCATACAAAAACCGTTTTATTGCCCTAATGGCAACCGCTTCATCAACTTCCTTGCGGTTGCACGCCTCTTCGCAGGGATGATGACACACCCGGCCGCAAATACCAACAAACGGCAGCCGTTCCCGCACCAGAAGATAAGCGTCGCGGAATTTTCGCGCCCTGGTCAACGCCACATAGCCCTGAGCGTTCACTCCTGCCGGGCAGGCAAGCCGGCAGGGCGCCCGGTTGGTATTTTTCTCAATCGCCACTGCGTTGGGAATCGCCTGGGCAAAAAGTTTGTAAACCGCACCCCGTGCCGATAACCCTTGATTGTATTGGTCCGGCACCCGCACCGGACAAACCTTAACGCACTCCATACAACCGGTGCACTTTTCAAGATTGACAAACCGGGGCTGCTGCTTCAGCCGCACCGTAAATGAACCCGGCTCACCCTCCAAACCGGTTATCTCACAACCGGTTAAAATCTCAATATTCGGATGCCTTCCTGTGCCTACCAGCTTCGGGGCAAGGATACACATCGAGCAGTCGTTTGTCGGGAAGGTCTTGTCGAGCATAGCCATCACACCACCGATTGCCGGCGCCCGGTCAATAAGGTAAACCTTAAACCCGGACTCTGCTAACTCCAGCGCCGACTGAATCCCGGCAATTCCGGCACCAACCACCAGTGCTGCACCGACCCGCTCAATACCCTTCTGCTCTTCGGTGTTTCTGGCTTTCTGTCCTATCTCCATACATCCACCATCCTTCCCAGCGCCTCTTTCGTCCAGTTCTTTAAATTAATCGCTCCGGAAGGACAGGAAACCGCGCAAGCACCACAACCTTCGCACATCGCCGTCTGAACAACCGCCTTCCCGCGTTGCGGGTCAACCTTAACCGCTTCATAGGCACAGGTACGCTGACAGTTACCGCACCCGACGCAAACCTCCTCATCAACCTCCGCCACCACCGGTTCGTGGAAAAGCTCGGTTGTTCCAAACATCGACAAAACCTTTGCCGCCGCTGCGGATGCCTGCGCCACCGTCTCCGGAATGTCTTTTGGTCCCTGACCGCAACCCGCAAGGAAAAATCCTGCGGTAAGGGTCTCAACCGGCTTCAATTTGGGATGCGCCTCGGTCTGAAACCCATTGGAATCCAGTGCCACTTTCAACTTGCGTGCCAGCGCCACACCCGCCGGATTGGGAACCACGGCGGTTGCCAACACAACCAAATCCGCCTCAATCTCAATCTTCTTGCCGGCGAGCGTGTCTGCTGCCCAGACAATCACCTTATCACCTTGCCGGAAAATTTTTGAAACCTTGCCGCGCAGGTACTTGACGCCTTCGTCGGTTGCCCGTCGGTAAAACTCTTCAAAACCTTTTCCCGGGGTCCGAACATCGATATAACAAACAATCGCCTCACCGTCATGCACCCGGTGTTTGTATAAAAGGGCATGCTTCGCGGTGTACATACAGCAAATCTTTGAACAGTAAGGCACGCCCTGGGTTGAGTCGCGGGAACCGGCACACTGCACAAAAACCACCCTCTTGGGCACTTTACCATCCGATGGCCTCCTTACCTCACCCCCGAACGGGCCGGACGCAGAAAGAATCCGCTCAAAAGCCAGACCATCAATCACATCCGGCACCGCACCACCACCGTAATAACCCAGCCGGCTTAGGTCAAACAACTCATACCCCGTCGCAAGAACAATTGCGCCCACCTCCTCGTCAATAAACCGCTCCTGGTCATCGTAACGAATCGCATCCGCCGGACACACCTTCGCACACACCCCGCACTTCTTCCCCTGCAACTGCCGGCAACTGTCCGCATCAATCACCACCTTATTCGGCACCGCCTGAGGAAATAGCCGGTAAATCGCCCGGCGCCGCGTCAGATTGCGGTCAAAAACGGCATCAACCCGCACCGGACATTTCTCAAGACAAATCCCGCAACCGGTACACTTTTCAATGTCCACATAGCGCGGCTTCTGTCGAATTTTCACTCGAAAGTTACCAACAAATCCAGAAATATCAACCACCTCAGAATAGGTCAACAATTTAATCTTTGGGTGCCGGCCTGCCTCTACCGTTCGCGGGGTGAGAATACACTGCGAACAGTCCAGCGTTGGAAAAGTTTCTGACAACTGTGCCATATGACCGCCAATTGAAGGCTCTTTCTCAACCAAGACAACTTCGTAACCCGCATTCGCCACATCCAGCGCCGCCTGGATTCCGGCGATGCCCGCACCAACAACTAAACAGCGCTTCACCATCGGCACCCGGACCCGCTCCAGCGGCTGATTGTGCCGCACCTTCTCAACAATTGTCGCGATAATTCCCTCGGCTTTACTTGTTGCCGCATCACGGTCTGCGGTGACCCAAGAGCATTGCTCGCGAATGTTGGCAATTTCGCACAGATACCGGTTTAACCCAGCCTCCTCACACGCCTTACGAAATGTCGCTTCGTGCAAACTCGGCGAACAGCAGGCAACCACCACCCCTTCCAGTTTCTCCGCCTTAATTGTGTCCCGTATCAGTTTCTGGCCCGGGTCCGAGCAACAGTACACATAGTCCACACAACTTACCACCCCGTCGATATTCTTGACCCGTTCTTTCAACTCCGGCACCTTCACCACACCGGCAATGTTAATCCCGCAGTGACAGATAAAAACTCCAACCCGCTTCATAACTTCACAACAACCCTTTCTCCTTTAAGAAACCCACCGGGTCCAGTTTGTTGTCCTCAAAACCCAAATCCTTTTGGGGCAAACCCAGCGCCAGGCCCAAAAGCTGAGTGAAGTACAAAACCGGCACAATTTGCGCTTCCGCCCTTCCCCGCTTCTGCGCTATCTCAAGATTGTACTGACACAGGGGACAGGTTGTCACAATCAACTCGGCACCCCAATTCCGGGCGTTGTCGACCACCCGCATTGAACAGCCCTCTGCAACCTCACGCCGATTCACTACGAGATAACCGCCACAGCACTCGGTCTTAAACTCAAACCGCACCGGCTCCCCACCTAAAGTGGCAACCAGTTCGTCCATCACCATCGGATTATCCGGGTCATCGAAATCTAACACCTCCCTGGGTCGCACCATCAAACAGCCGTAATAAGAGGCAACCTTCAAATTATGCAGCGGCATCACCACCCGGCTCCGAATCGCCTCCCAGCCGATATCCTGTTTCAAAACCTCAAGGTAATGCACCACCTTCACATCCCGTTCCATCTTCTCGTCCAGAAACTCGACAATCCGCTGCCGTTCCAGTTCGTTCCCAGGTGCATCGAGCCGTGCCCGCGCCCGTTTCAAAACATTGTAACAGGCGGCACAGAGCGTAACCAACTTATCTCCCAACTGACTTGCCTTCGCCAGCACCCGCACCGGCCCCACCTGTCCTGCCAAGTCATCACTGCCGGTATTAAAAATCGCCCCGCAACAGTTCCAGGAGGGCAACTCGTCAAGTGTTACCCCGAGCCGTTCTGCGGTCTTTCTGCCGCAACGGTCAAGGTTCTGCGCCTTAGAGTACAGAGTACAACCGGGATAATACAAGAGTCTCATACCGAAAACTTTCGGAAACTGGCGATAAACGCCTGCTGGGGTACATCCTCAAGGTCGGCGGGCACAACAACATCCGGGTCAACCACGCTCCGCTTTGTCCGTAAAACCAGCAACCGGCACGCCTCAGCGATTCGTGCATAATCTACCCCTCTTGGACACCGTGTTCCACAAACAAGACAGGACGCACAGAGCCAGATGCCCTCGCTCTCCAGCAACTCCTCAACCCGTCCCAACTGCAAAAGCCGAATCGCCTTACTGGGCGGTGGCTCCATCGCAGTCCCAATCGGACAGCCGGCACTACAGCATCCGCACTGATAACAGTCGGCAATCCGCTGCCCGGACAAAATTTCAATCTCGCGCACCATCTCCTCTGGTGTTCTATTCATACCTCACCCCGTTTATTATTGCAACCCATTTCTGCCTCATCATTGCAGGTCGATTCCCCTTTTCATTGTGGACCAAACACGAAGCAATCGCCACCCTTCTGTGCCCATCTTAGTAATCCTCCGGTAGCCGCAGCAACTCCTCATAACAAAAGACCGGTCCATCCTTACATACATACTTCGGTCCAATGTTACAGTGCCCACACTTGCCGATACCGCACTTCATCCGATTCTCAAGCGACAGAAAAACCTGCTCGGGCTTAAAACCCATCTCCTTCAAAACCGGATGGGTAAAACGCAGCATAATTGGCGGTCCGCACACCAGCGCCACTGCCTTATTGGCTTCAATCTCTACCCCTCGCAAAATCTCGGGCACCAGACCCTCCTGCACCGCATCTTTACCTTCCCCCTGAACTGGTCCCGGGAAACCAAACAACTCACCACCGCACACCCGGTCCGCACACAAAACAAGCTCCAGTTCTGGGTTTGTCTTCCACGCCTTCAACTCCTCTTTATAAAGCAACTCGCCCGGGGTGCGGGCGCCATAAACTACAACCAATCTGCCGTAATTAGGCCGATTTTCCTTTTTAAGAATGTGAACAATCACCGCGCGCAGCGTGGTAAACGAAAAACCACCCGAAACGATTAAAACATCCCGACCCTGCATCAACGCCCAGGGATAGGCAGAACCAAAAGGTCCGCGCAACCCGATAATAGCACCCTCCTCCATTTCATGGAGGGCGGTGGTAAATGCGCCCACCCGCTTCACGGTAAACTTCAACAACTCCTCATCGGGCGCACTCGCAATCCCGAACGGTGCCTCACCAACACCGGCAATAGAAAGAAAGGCAAACTGCCCGGGTAAAAACCGCCATCTTTCCCTTTCCCCTTGATTGACAAACCGCAAATCAAAACTCTTCAAATCCCGGGCCTCATTCTCCACCGTTACCCGCTCAATCCGCACCGGTAAAGGCTGATACGGATTACCGCCCATCCTGTGCCGCCTCCTTTAAAATCTCCGCCACCGCCCCACGGATATCAATCCCGGCCGGACAAACCCGCACACACCGCCCGCATCCCACGCACGACACTTCACCCAGCATATCCACCGTATACTTAAACTTATCCATAACCCGATTTCGGTACCGAGCAGCAGGATTCAACCGGGGATTGTGTCCGGAAGCGTGCTGGGAATACAGGGTGAACTGACACGAATCCCAAATCCGAATGCGCCGTTTCCTTCCCCGTACCGTCTCGTCGAAAACATCAAAACAGTGGCAGGTGGGGCAGAGAAATGTACAGGCACCACAGTTCACGCACTCCAGGGTTAAACGTTCCCAGACCGGAGAAGCAAACCCATTGTCCAGTACTGCCTTCAAACGGTTAAGGTCAATCTTCAGCGCCAATGTTGCTTCTGCATTCGCTTTTAACTTCTCCGCCTCCGCATCCTGTTGGACGGTCGCCTCAGGAAATCCGGTTAAAAGTTCCTCGCCCTTACCGGTCACCGCCTCACCTAAAAAACCGCCGGCAACCTCACGCAACAGAACATCCAGCCCTTGGTTCTCGTGCGGACCGCCCCCAACTGCGGTGCAGAAACAACTGTCCGCGGGACTGTTGCAGGCAACCCCAATCAAAATTACCTTTTCCCGCCTCTGCTGCACCCGCGGGTCCTCAGGACCGTTGCCAACAAAAAACCGCTCGAGAAACGCCATCGCCCTGCCATCACACGGTCTCAACCCGAAAACCACCACCTCAGGTATCTCGCCCGTCTCAACCGCTTCCTCGCCCTCAAACTCAAACAGCGTTTCGCTCCGGGGGAACACAAAAACCTTTGCCGGCTCTCGAGTATTGACCTCTTCACCTTGCAAAAGGGCTTGCTCTCTGCTCAATACAATCTCATCCACCGAACTCACCCTGTCCCAACCCGAATAACCGCCTCTCTTCACCGGTGCAAACAGTTTGCCCTCTTTAACAAACCGCTCCAGTAATTCCTTTAAATCTTCGTTTTTCAAAAACACCTTCATCGGATAAACTCCTGGGGGTCTTCGGGCTTGAAAACCGTGAGCGCTGGCATCTCATCCGGTTTCGCACCGGCAACCAACCCGAACCGCTCCCGAACAATCTTTGCCACCTGGCGATTGAACCGCATCAGGTCAATTCCCATCGGACAGGCACGATGACACGCCCCGCACTCCACACACCGACCCGCCATATGCAACGCCCGCATAATGTGAAACACCATATTGTCCGAAACATCGTGTGCTTTACCGACCAGTGCCGGCATCGATGCATCAACAAAACAGACCGGACAGTAACAGTTCGGACACACCTGGCGGCAGGCATAACACCGTATACACCGCGCCACCTCTGCGCTCAAAATCTGCCACCGTTCATCAGGCGTCAACCGGTCAAACTCATCCTCCACCTTTTCCGGTTCAAAATGAATCTCCTCTCCCAACATCTCATCGTAAATAACCGGATTCGGGTATTGGCAACTCCGGCAGGAGGCCGACTTTTCCCCCTGGACGACAACACCTTCACAGCCAACACCCAGGATGTAAACCTGTCCCCTCTCAATCTGCTTCTCCTGCAAGAGAATCACTATTGACCGGGAGTCGCAACCCCGTGCCACCACCGCCACCTTTCCCTTACCCTTAACCTTCAACAGGTAATTTGCCAAATTCTGACTGCAGGTTGAGTCAAATATCAGCTGGTCCACTTCCTCTGTTTTCGTAATAAACGCCACCTGAGAAATTCCCGGTCGCGAACTCGCTCTGTAACCTAAAACCCCTACCACCTCCTGCTTCTCCAGCAACTCTTTTGCCCGCTGTCGCAGCCGCGCCACTTTATCCACCACTCATTACTCCTTTTTAAGCTTCCTATTCGGGCCCAATTTTCGAACCCTGTCAGTCACCTCGCGCACCAGCTGGGCAAAACGCTCGCCCTCGGACGCTGAAACCCAGGCAAATGTCACCCTGCCCGGTTCCAATCCGCAAAACTGAAGCAGGTCATGTAACACCGCAAACCGCCGACGGGCAACATAATTCCCGGTCAGGTAATGGCAGTCGCCCGGATGACACCCGGAAATTAGAACCCCATCCGCACCCTGTTGTAACGCCTGTAAAATAAAAAACGGGTCAACCCTGCCTGAACAGGGAACCCGCAAAACCCTGACATTGGGCGGATATTGCATCCGAGAAATACCTGCAAGGTCGGCACCTGCATAAGAACACCAGTTACATAGGAAAGCCACAATCTTGGGTTCAAATCCAGACGAGTCCGCCATAGTTTAAGTAAAAATTATAATTACCCAAATTTTACCTGTCCAGTTTTGCAAACATCACCATAAAAATAATAAATAGTGAAGCGAACCCCCGGTTCATAACCTCGCAGTACAAATCCGAGCGCCCCATTACTCCACTCTGGGCCCCTAAGTTAAAAGCAACCAATAAGGCACACCATAAGACCCAGCAGCAAACCGTATCAAAAACAGGTAATGGTTTTACCCTTACCGTTTAGCAGGTAGGGGTAGGAGATTGACCTTCGGGCTTAACCATTTGTATTATCATTAAGATAGACAATAGAACGGTATCCGTAATGGTTCTCATGGTATATAGATTATAGATAAAAAGGGTGATAAGCAGAAGGGGGCTGGAGGCCATCCCGGGAACTGTACCCGGGCTGGGGAGGAGTGAAATTTTGTCGCCCTCTTCTTGATTTTCCTTAATAAAATAAACAATCTTGCCCATTTTTCGGCATTAGCCTATGACATTTAGACCAAAAAACAGGCAGGGCGGACATCCGCCCTGCCTGATAGGTTGGGCTGGCTCGGTTAATGAACGATTAGTTTTCTCTTCTCTTGATACTGACCCGCGGTGAACCGCAAAAAGTACACGCCGGTTGGTACCCTTCTGCCCCTTGCATCACTGCCGTTAAAGACCAGACTGTATCTGCCCGTGTTCTGAAAGGAGTTCACCAGAGTTGACACCAGCCTGCCTGAAAGGTCAAACAACTCCATCCGCACCAGGCTCTTTTCTGACAACGAGTAGGATATTCGCAAAGGCATACGAGAGGGATTGGGTATTGTGCGCTCTAAACCGGTCTTTAAGCCCCAAGGCAGATTAGGCTCCTGCTCCTCAGCAATGCCCACCGCCACATCCGCCTGCCAGAACCCAATCAGCGCAAGCAGGTTGGTACCGGTAAGTCGGCCAATCGCAGTTTGACCCGCTGTGACCGATGAGCGAAAGTCGCCCCCGCTCATCTCACCGCCCCCAATCCCGTTCACGCTCCAGTCACAACGATAGGGCTGGGCAGAAACCAGCGTAAAAGAGAGCCAAAACGCTAAAATTAGGGCGCTGATGCGAGCCATATTCTACCTCTCTTTCGGTTTTTCCGGTTGGGGTGGGTTCTTCATCTTTTCATACCTTCTTCGGCCCTCAGCGGTGCGGAAGTTGATACCCGCTGCCTTACCTTCACGCTCCAGTTGCTCCATACAGCCGGACAGGAACTCATCATCCAGCATTCTGCCGGCAAGTGCACCGGTCTTGGGCTGCTCAACCGGCATCATCCTTCGGGTCGCCTCTGCTGACACATCCTGCCGCTCGCCAGTTACCAGCCAGTAAACCTCCATTCCCGGCTTACCGCCAATCACAAATCGGTTACCGGAGATTTTCTCCGCCACATACACATCAGAACTGCCCACACCGGTCAACTGAATGTGCGGGTTTCTGTTGAGCGCCTCAAAGTAGTCTGGCAACTTTACTTCGGCTCTGCCGTTAACATCAAGGATAACACTGCCCCGGTAGATGTTGAGCATCTCCGGACCTTCGATAAAGTAGTGGTTTAGGATTTTGTTATACGGGTCAAGCGGATGGTCAATGGTGAAAGTGCCACTGGCCTTTGAGAGTGTTCCGCAGCGCAACTGGTTTGATGCGGTTGCGGTCTGACCGTTGAAGGCTGCAGAGTTACTATAACCTGAGGGCACAATCGAGTGATTGCCAACCGCAAAACTGTAGTATGCCGCTGCGGTGTCTCCATACCCTCCGGCAACCGTGGCATACTCATTTGAGGCGGTGTTTACAGCCCCGCCGCCGACCGTGGACCAGCCGCTCGCTGCGGTGTTTCCACCACCGCCACCAACTGTGGCCAGCTCGCCCGCTGCAGTGTTTTGCCACCCGCCACCAACCGTCGCATAATTACCCGAGGCGGTGTTTGAAGTCCCGCCACCAACCGTCGCATAATTACCCCAGGCAGTATCTCCATACCCTCCGGCGACCGTGGCCATTGCACCTGCGTGGTTCTTCCATCCGCCGGCAACTGTGGCAACAACGCCTAAGGCACTATTTTCCATTCCGCCACCAATAAATGCGCCTTTAGAAGTTGCTGAGTTGTTTTTACCACCGCACACAACCGCTCCGGTATCTGTTGCGTTATCTCCTGCTTTATTCCAATAACCGGAAAAAACACCACTACAAATTGCCAAAGCGGTATCACCGTATCCTCCACCAACTGTGGCATAGTTACCTGAGGCGGCGTTTCTATACCCGCCGCCAACCGTGCTTGTCCAGCCCGATGCGGAATTCCCTGCACCACCGCTCACCGTTGCGCCCTGAAAAGATGCGACATTATTTAACCCTCCACCAACTGTGCTCTGAATACCGGATGCGGTATTGGAATCGCCACCAGCCACCGTACTACTTGCTCCGCTTGCTGTATTGCGCCTTCCACCTCCTACCGTAGCGAACATAAGGTTTGAAACCGTATTCCGATATCCTCCACTAATTGTTGCATAAGCACTTGCGGCGGCATTCCCATACCCGCCGCTGATCGTGGTGTATTGCGCAGAAGCAAGGTTATAATAGCCACCGCACACAACCGCTCCAGTATCTGTTGCGTTATCTCCTGCTTTATTCCGATAACCGGAAAAAACACCACTATAAATTGCCAAAGCGGTATCACCGTATCCTCCACCAACTGTGGCATAGTTACCTGAGGCGGTATTCACATAGCCACCAGCAACCGTGGCAGCATGACTGGTTGCGGTATTGAAACTTCCACCTGCAACCGTAGCATAGTAATCTAATGCCCGGTTAGCTCCTCCACCGCCTACAGTAGTATAACCACCCGAGGCGGTATTACCATACCCTCCGTTGACAGTGCAATAAGAATAATTTTGTCCATTCGTTCCGGTTGTGCAGGCAACACCAAGGTTGGTATGGGTGTAACGATAAGAACCATAAAGCATATTGCC